>JBBQVH010000133.1:0-23248 GCA_038211695.1 Blastocatellia bacterium
GGTAGCTCTTGGAGCAATTCCGCAAAAGTGGTATCTGCTTCTTGAAGAGATGACATCTGTGAGATTCTCCTTTCGAGGATGATTTGTTCACTCACAGTTTGCCATCTCTTCTCAATTACTTACGACCTTAACTTGGCGCACCTGGGGGCTTGCCCTGGCCTACGCCATTGTATGTGCCCTTGTTGGTCTTGATGTGGCTGGAATGTCTGCACGCGCGGCAGATGGAAAAGTACCTGAGCGAGAGCGTCGTGGCGCGGCGTTTTCTCGACTGGACGGACGACACCCGGATGCACGTCCGCGATCACGCCAACATTGCGCGTGCCGAAGCTGCTCTGGGGGCGGCAGGCAAAGCAGCCGTCAACGCCTTGTTGCTGCGCCAGGCGCAGGCATTGAAATACACCGATGGCGCGGTGCTGTCTTCCGACACAACGGTGCAGGAGCCGGCTATCGGCTACCCGAACGAACCGGGGATTCTCAAAGGCTGGGCGGAACGACTGGCGCGCGGCTTCCAGAAGCTCAAGGCGCGCGGCGTGGCGCAGGCGCAAGCGGCGTTGGACAAAACGCGGGAATTGGTGCGGCAGGTCAAACAACATCATTTGTGGGCCAAGACGAAAGAAGAGAAAAAGGCTTTGCTGGAAACAATGCTGACCACGAGCGAGCAATTGCTGTCACAAACGCAGGAGCTCATCCAACAAGTGAGCAGGCGTTGCGGCGCGGCCAAACAAAAGGCGGCGGCGAAATTGCGCGAGATGGTGGCAGTCGGTCGGCGCTTGTTGCCGCAAATCAAAGATTGGCTGACGACGGGAAAAGTGGCGGCGGGCAAGATCATTCACGCCGGCTTGCGGGCGGCACGCGCCATCGTCAAAGGCGGCGGGCGGGTGAAGTTCGGTTTCAAGTGGCGGATCAACCGGTTGAAAGGTGGCTACGTGTTTGGGCGGCGCGTGGGCGCGCAAGCCGACGAGAACCGGCAGCCGCTGGGTGCGCTGAAGGATCATCGGTAAGTGTTTGGGAAGCAGGCAACGCCGGAAATGGTGGTCTATGACCGCGGCGCGAGCGCGGCTGCTGCTGCCCCGGCCTTGCTGAAACAAGGCGTCAAGCAGGTCGGGATCCCCCCGCGTTGACAGGCTGCGTGGCTGGTGGGAGCAGCCGAACAGCAGATCGTCAAAAGCGAACGCGGGAAGACCGAAGGCAGCATCGGCAGATTGAAGAGCGGCAAATACAAATTTTCAGGGGGTCAGGAACGCAGCCTACAAACGCAGGAGGCGGCTGGGCAACGGGCCTTCGTGTCGGCCAATTTGAATACGCTACTGCGGGACCTGCTCAAACAAGACCAAGCCGCGAACGCCGTGCGGAACTGAACGAAGAAAACGGAGCCGGAAAGAAAAAAGAAGGCTAAGAAGGCAAACCATCGTGAGATGGAGCCTCCTGAATTATGCGACACGCTCTATATAAGCCATGCTCGGAAGCATGTCGTCGAAGATTGCCGAGGCCTCCGCAATGACGGCGTCCGTGTCATCGGCAAACCTTCCAGCCAACCGCATCAACCGCACGTTGGCTTGGTTGAAGAAAGTATTTTTTACGAATTGCTGATTTTCCAGTTTATGATCCATTTCATTTGCGGCCTTTTTGCTGCCGGTCGCGGTTGCTCCAGTACTGGAATTCGTCGGCGTGAACTTCGTAATCAAGCTCACTGAGCCGTGCCTGCATTCGTTCCTGGGCATCGGCGACGCCTTTGTTGTAGATGCTTGGGCCGATCTCTTCGAGGATGAACTGAAGCAGCGCGCCTGCGGCCAGATTGCCGATGGGCTGTTCCAGATTCACCTGAAAATACTTTTGAATGGATTCGAGCGCGTTCTGTTTTGCTTCTTTGGTTAATTCGATGGTCATAGGTCTTGAATTGAAAATCTTCGCCGCGTAGCGGCGGCTGACTTTAGCCCGGCGTTTCAACGCCGGGAAGCGATGCCCGAATTGCCCGCGTCGCGTAGCGACGCCTGAAAATTGCATTAGCATCGAGCGGGTTTCAAGCGTCGCTACGCGACGCGGATTCCTTTTGCGCTTTACCCAGCCCTGAAGGACTGGGCTAAAGTCAGCCGCCGCTATGCGGCGAAGAATGAATGTCAATTGCCAAAGCGACGAAGAATGAACTTCAATCACGAGCGAGGTGAAGAACGAGCGTCTATTCCGCCGTTACTTCGCCGGTTTGACGAAGACGGCGGGGATGTTCTGGTCGCGCACGAGTTTATTGAACGCGGGCACGTCCGAAGCCATGACCTGTTTCAACTTGTCCAGTTGCGCGTTGATGCGTCCCACCAGATCGTCATAGACCTGATAGGCTTGATCGGTTGGAGCAGCGTCCGCTCCGGCAACACTGCCGCCGAGCGCCGCCAGTTTGTTGTTCAACCGGATGGGATAATTCAGCGGGTCCTGACTGCTTTGGTTTTTGGTTTGGTACAGCTCTTCTTCGATGGCGGTCAGCTTTGCGCCCAGGGCCTTGGCCGCATCCACAATCTCTTTCCCGCTCGGCTCACTCTTGACGCGGGCCGCGTAATCGTTGGCCTGTTTGCGGACGTCGCGGATCTGCAAGATGGCTTCGCTGGTTTCGGTGAACTTGTCGCGAATCTTGGTCAGTAAATCAAACTGCTTCTGGAACTCTTCCTGTGGGGCCGGAACGCGCGGGTCTTTGCGAACTTCAAAGGATTCGCTCAACGTTTTGCCGTCCACCGTCAGTTTGACCTGATAGTTGCCAGGCACGGCGCGTGGCCCCGAAGTGTTGCCCGACCACAAAATCATTCCCGGAAACGTAGTCGCATCAGGGTAGCGCAAATCCCAGGCGAAGCGGTTCAAGCCTTTTTCCGCAGGCGCGCGCGCCGGGCCGCCACGGAAGCGCCCGCCGCCTTCTTCGCCGCCACCGCCAGCGGGAGTTTCGGGCACTTTGCTGGAAAACTTCTTCACCGATTTGCCCGCCGCATCCAGGATTTCAATCTGTACGTCGCCTTTCGGTTTGTCTTTCAGGGCATACCAGATCGAAACGCCCGAAGGAGGATTTTCACCCAGCGCTGCGCCCGCTGGAATGCGACCACCGCCGCCGAGCATACGATAACTTTCTTCCGGCTTGAACAAGTGAACGTCAGCTTGAGCAATACTGTCTTTCCACTGATGCAAGATTGTTTGATCATCAATGATCCAGAATGCGCGGCCTTGCGTGGCGATGACCATGTCTTTATCGCGTTTGTGAATGGCGATGTCAGTGATTGGCACGACAGGCAAGTTCAATTGCAGCGACTGCCACGATTCGCCATCGTTGAACGAAACGTAAATGCCGGTTTCGGTGCCGGCATAGAGCAGCCCGCGCCGGTTCGGGTCTTCGCGGATGACGCGGGTGAAGGCGTTGTCGGGAATGCCGCGCGTGATCTTCTTCCAGGTCTTGCCGTAATCGTTGGTCTTGTACAGATAGGGGTGGAAGTCGTCGGCTTTATAAAGCGTCGCGGCGAAGTAAGCCGTCGCGGCATCGTGCGGAGAGGCTTCGATGGAATTGATCTGCGCCCATTCGGGCAAACCGGTCGCGCCTTTGGTCACGTTCTCCCAGTTCGGTTTGGCTTCGTGGCCGTTGCGCGTAACGTGTACCAGCCCATCGTCCGATCCGGCCCAGATGACGCCTTTCTGCACTGCCGATTCGGCGATGGTGAAGATCGTGCAGTAATACTCGACCGAAGTGTTGTCTTTGGTAATGGGGCCGCCCGATGAGCCGATCTTCGTTTTGTCGTTGCGGGTCAGGTCAGGACTGATGGCCATCCAGCTTTGGCCTTCGTTCGTGGTTTTGAACAGCACATTGCCTGCCGTGTACAGCACGTTCGGATCGTTCGGCGAAAACAGAATGGGGAAGTTCCATTGGAAGCGGAACTTCATGCCTTCCGCGCCCCAACCCATTGGGTTGTCCGGCCAGACGTTCACATCGCGCGATTGCCCCGTTCGATGATCCAGCCGTTCCAGCAAGCCGCCGTAATTGCCGCCAAAGACGATCATCGAATCTTTCGGCGAAGGCTGCACCCATCCGGATTCACTGCCTGCGGTCACATCCCAATCTTTCGTGCTGATGCCGAAGCCAGTTGTGCGTGACGCAATGCGCACTGTTGAATTGTCCTGCTGCGCGCCATAAACGTGATACGGAAAATCGTTGTCCAGCGCGACGCGATAAAACTGCGCCGTCGCTTGATCCTGCTCGCTCCACATCTGGCCGCCGTTGAAGCTGACGTTCGCGCCGCCATCATTGGCATTGATCATGCGGTTCGGATCGTCCGGCGCAATCCACAAATCATGATTGTCGCCGTGCGGAGGATTTAGCGTCGTGTAAGTCCGCCCGCCGTCAATGGATTTATAAAAGCCCGTGTTCAGCACATACATCGTGTCGGCGTTTTTAGGGTCGGCGAAGATGTGCGTGTAATACCAGGCGCGCTGGCGCAGGTTGCGGGATTCGTTGACCTTTGCCCACGTCGCGCCGCTGTTGTCAGACCGGAATACGCCGCCGTCTTCGGCTTCGACAATGGCGTAGACACGATCCCCGTTGGCCGGAGAAACCGCCACGCCGATACGGCCAAGCGTACCTTTGGGCAGGCCCGGATTGCGCGAAATGTCCTTCCACGTATCGCCGCCATCGGTCGTCTTCCACAGGCCGCTGTCCGGGCCGCCGCTTTCCAAACTGTACGGCGTACGTTTGGCTTCCCAGATTGAAGCATAGAGCACGTTGGGATTCGACGAATCCATGCTCAAATCCACCGCGCCTGCTTTATTTGATTTGAAGAGCACGCGCTCCCAATTCTTGCCGCCGTCTTTGCTGCGAAAGACGCCGCGCTGCTCATTTGTGCCTGCCGCGTGGCCAAGCGCGGCAACATAAACCAGGTCGGGATTCTTCGGATGAATGCGAACGCGTCCGACGATGCGCGTGTCTTCCAGCCCAACGCGCTTCCAGGTTTTGCCCGCGTCCATGGATTTATAAACGCCGTCGCCGTGCGAGAAATTGCCGCGAATGCAGGCTTCGCCCATTCCGACGTACACGACGTTGGGATCGGACAAGCTGACTTCAATCGCGCCGACAGTGCCCGTGCCGAAACCCTGACCGTCCGAGACCGGTTCCCAATTCACGCCGCCATCAGATGTTTTGAAAACGCCGCCGCCCACACCGCCGAAGTAATACGTGTTGGGTTGCGATGCCACGCCCGCCACGGCAACAGAACGCCCGCCGCGATATGGTCCGATGTTGCGCCAGCGCAAGCCGCTGAGCGGATTGCTTGTGGCAGCCTGGGTGGATTGTTGTGCATTCGTCGTCCATCCAATTACGCCAAATGCCATGCAGAGGGAAATGCCGAGCGCCAGCAAAGTAGCGATGGCAATGCGGCGATGAGTTGTGTGCGAACTCTTCGTCATGATCGAGGCTCCTTGTTTTTTCAGGTGATGAAATGTGGAATGACTGCCACGGTGCTTGCGTGGCTTTTTTCATGTGCGAATACGCTTATCTTCGTGCGCCTGTTACAAACGATTCTATTACATCAACAGGGTTGACGCGTCGTCAAAGCCGGGGCGGATGAAATCGCGCGCATTGGGAAAGGCGAGTTCCAGCATCCACCGCAACTCCGACGCCAAACTGGTCAACTGCATCATCTCTTCCGCTGCTTGCGGCCAGAACATTTGCGCTTTGCCCCAGGCCAGCAGCGAACGGTCCAGCCCAATCAGAATGGTCTTCACCTCGCCGTTGTTGTGTTCGGCCATCCGCTCCCCGATTTCTTCGATCTCTCCCGCGCTGAAGATGCCGGTCAGCGTGGCGCTGGCCCGGAACTGATGCCAACTTATGACTTCCATCGCATCTTGCACGTCTTCGGGTTGTAACTGATCCGGGTGAACCTCATCGCTCTTCTGTGCCTGCTCAATCCGCGCTTGCAATTCCGCGCCTCTGCGCTCGAACCAACCGTAAGTGGCGAAGGCATACTCTTCGGCGGCCTGCGTCAATGGATGCGCGCGCGCCGCTTCATACTGCCGGTCGTCTTCTTCGCCTGCCTCTTCCAGTCCGGCCTGAAATTCGGGCGAATGAATATCAATGCCGTGCTTGGCCGCGCCGCGCTCAATCAGTTCTTTGGCGATGGCGAACGAATCGTGCAGCGTATGCAGCATCTTTTTTGAACCTTCTTCTTCATCCGTTGGATCAAAGCCAAGCTCATCTTCCAGCGCCTGCCGCTGCGCAAAACTGAAACAGCGCGTGGTGAACGCACACCGTTCGCACCAGTTGTCGCAGTAATTGTAAATCCCCGTGATAAAGCGCGGGTCGTTGAATAGTTCGACAAATTCATCCGTGGTCATGGCAGTGTCTCCGGATTATGTTCGGAAACGATATCGCCTGGGTACGCACCGCCTCCGGCGTGCAGGGGTAGCGAAAGATATGGCGGATTCCACCAGGTTTGCCCGCCACGTCTGCACGCCGGAGGCGGTGCGTACCCGGGTTGCGTTCCTCTTATTTGGCATTCAGTTGATTCAACCGGGCGCGCAGCTCACTGATTGTCCGGTCATCGCGCCGGTATTCGTCTTCGATGAACTTCAGCAGCTTTTGATACGCGGCGAGGGCTTGCTGGCGATTGCCGCTTTGTTGGTTACTGCGCGCGGCATCTAACAATGAATTGAACTCAACGCCATTCGGATTGGCGATGTAAAAGACGATGCTGGCCGCGCGCAGAATGACGGCTTCGCGAGCTTTTGGTTCCTGCACCGCGACGCCTTTGAAGCGTTTTAGCTCCGACAGTGCATCATCAATCTTGGCCTGTCCGGCATTGTTCGCGGCGGTCTTGATGACGTTTTCGCGTAAGGCCGTCAGCAGTCGAATCCATTCCGAGGCTTCGTCCGCGTCATAGCTCGGCCCAGAGCTTCGTTCAATTTTGCCAGGCGTGTTGGCGATTTCAGTAATGACTTTTGCCAGCGTCGCGACGTGCTTTTCCAGGGCAGGGAAGTTGATGCGGTTCGTGGTGTCGGCTTTTGAATGGTAGGCGTAATGCACGCCGTTCGTGATGGTGATTGCCGGAACTTGTTTCAGCTTGAAGTGGAAATGCTCTCCGCCCAGAAAGTGTGTGGCGTCTTCACCGAGCAATGCTAAGGAAGCTTCGCCGCGTTTATGTTTTGTGATGGCCTGCGCCAGTTGTGGCGAATATTCCGCGCCGATGACATAGAGCGATTCATACAACTGTTCGCCGAAGCCGCCGCCAAAGCCGTTCAGGTTGATCGCAGCGACCGCTTTATCGAGCGGGACCAGCGGATGTTCGGCATAAAACTTTGTGCCCGTGTCGTTTTGTTCGCCGCCATCGAATGCGATGAAGAGCACACTGCGAAGCGGCGGATTTTTTGCCATCGCTCGCGCGATTTCGATCATCGTTGCCACGCCCGCCGCATTGTCCATTGCTCCGGCAAACTGTCCGCCGAACCCGTCGTAATGCGCGCCGACGATCACAAATTCGTTTTTGCGCCCTTTGCCTTCGACGAAGCCCACTATGTTTTGTCCGCCACCGGCTATCGGCTGAAGCCAATCATTATTGCCGGAGGGAGGCTTCAAACCGGCTTCACGAAACTGTGTAGCCAGATAGCTAGCCGCCTTTCGCCCGCCATCGCTTTTGAACGCCCGGCCCGCGAATTCAGCAGAAACCAGCTTCTTCGTAATGGATTCGAGATTGGAATTGGTTGCAGTTTGTGCGCCAGTTTGTGCGCCAGTTTGTGCGCCAGTTTGTGCGAATGCTGAGTGATGAGCCCAGCAGGCGATGAGCAGGAAAATTGCTGAGCAGACGATGCGCGGCATAAGTTTTGATTGAGAGCTTTCGCGTAAACCCGAAAAGCAGACTAAACGAATCGTGGCGATGATTGCGGGCAGTCATCTGTTACAATCGCGCCCACACATTATCCGATATCACCTAGAGGTAAGATTATGATTGCCGTCATTACGGAACACATCACGAAAACACCTGGCATCTGCGGCGGCAAGGCACGCATTGAAGGACATCGCATTCGCGTTATGGACATCGCGCTTTTGCACGAGAGGTTCGGGCTGAACGCGGATGAAATCATCGGCCACTATCCGACCTTAACGCTTAGCGACGTTCACGCTGCCTTGGCCTATTACTTCGATCATGTCGAAGAGATTCAGAAAGAGATTCGCAACGAGCAAGAGTATGTTGAAGAGTTCCAGCAGAAACACACCTCACCGCTTCAAGCTAAACTGGACAAGTTGATTGGCGCGTCTGCGAAATGAGCGACAGAATCAAGTTCCATCTCGACGAGAATATCTTTAGCGCCATTGCCGACGGTTTGCGGCGGCGAGGGATTGATGTCACTACGACTGCCGAAGCCGGTTTGATGGCCGCAACGGATGAAGAGCAACTTGCTTACGCGCAGCAATCAAGCCGCCTTCTGGTAACATTTGATGATGATCTGTTGGGACTTCACGCCATGCATCTACCGCATGCCGGGATCGCTTACTGCAAACAAGGAACACGGTCACTTGGTCAGATACTTCGCACGCTGGTTATCATTCACGAATCAATGACACAGCAAGAGACCGCAGGCCAAGTCTTGTACTTATAACGGCTGGCCCAAGCACATCTTACTTGTCAGCATATTCCAGCTTTAACCCGCCGTTTTCTTCCGTGACGATTACCTTGCCGCCGTTCTGCAAACTGCCGAACAAGACTTCGTTGGCCAGCTTCTCTTTGATCTGCGCCTGGATCAGACGAGCCATGGGACGTGCGCCGAATTGTTTGTCGAAGCCTTTGCTGGCCAGCCAGGCGCGCCCGGGTTCGGTCAATTCCAATTCGACGTTCTTGTCGTTTAACTGCGCCTTCAGTTCGCCGATGAACTTGTCCACGACGCGTTCGATGTTTTCAAAGCTCAAAGATTCAAATGCGATCCAGGCATCCAGGCGATTGCGGAATTCGGGGCTGAAGGTGCGTTCGATTGCGCCCTGCGCTTTGCTGCCGGTACCCCCGCCTCCCTGAATGCCGTCGCTTTGTTCAAACTGTTTGAAGCCCATCTTCTTGCCGCTCATCTCTCTTGCGCCCGCGTTGGTAGTCATAATTAAAATGACGTTGCGGAAGTCGGCTTTCTTGCCGTTGTTGTCGGTCAGCGTGGCGTGATCCATCACTTGCAGCAGGATGTTGAACAGATCGGGATGCGCCTTTTCGATCTCGTCCAGCACCAGCACGGCGTAGGGCGTTTTGCGAACGGCGTCGGTCAGCAGGCCGCCCTGATCGAAGCCGACGTAGCCCGGAGGCGCGCCAATCAAGCGCGAGACGGTGTGCTTTTCCATGTACTCGCTCATATCGAAGCGCAGGAATTCGACGCCCATGCTCTTTGCCAGTTGTTTGGCCAATTCGGTTTTGCCGACGCCGGTTGGGCCGGAGAAGAGAAACGAACCGATGGGCTTTTCAGGATTGCCCAGCCCCGAACGCGAAAGTTTGATCGAGTCCACGACCTGTTTGATGGCGTGATCCTGGCCGTAGATGACGTTACCCAGATCGGCATCCAGATTTTGCAGCCGCTGCTTGTCGGACTTCGACACGGACTTCGGTGGAATCTTGGCCATCCTGGCCACGACCAGTTCCACGTCGTGTTCGGTGATGGTTTCAGGCCGCTCTTCCAACGGTTTCAGCTTGGTTGCCGCGCCGACTTCGTCCACCACGTCAATGGCTTTGTCGGGCAGGTAGCGGTCGTTGATGTGTTTGGCGGAAAGCTCAGCCGCCGCGTGCAGGGACTCGTCCGTGTATTTGACGTGGTGATGCTCTTCGTAATACGGCTTCAGACCGAGCAGGATTTTGTAGCTGTCTTCGACGCTCGGCTGTGAAATCTCAATCGTCTGGAAGCGGCGGGCCAGCGCGCGGTCACGCTCGAATGAGGCTTTGTATTCGTTGTAGGTCGTCGAACCGATGCAGCGCAGTTCGCCCGAAGCCAGCGCTGGTTTCAGGATATTCGACGCATCCATCGAACCGCCCGATACCGCGCCCGCGCCAACGATGGTGTGAATTTCGTCAATGAACAGGATGACGCCGGGCTTTTTCTTCAGCGCGGCCATGACGGCTTTCAAACGTTGCTCAAACTCTCCACGGTAGCGCGTTCCGGCCAGCAGCGCTCCCATATCCAGGGCGTAAATCTCCACGCCATGCAGCACGTCGGGCACTTCTTCCTTGTGGATTTTCAGCGCCAGCCCTTCGGCAATCGCGGTCTTGCCCACGCCGGGGTCGCCCAGATAAAGCGGGTTGTTTTTGCGGCGGCGGCATAACACCTGAATGGTGCGCTCCAATTCCATTTGGCGGCCAATCAGCGGATCAATCTTGCCTTCGGCGGCGCGCTCAATCAGGTTGACGGTGAAGGCGGCCAGCGGGTCGCGCACACGCTGCGTGCCCATTTCATCGTCTTCGTCGCCGAAGGGCAGGGGGTCTTCCCCATCATCGAACTTCGACAGGCCGTGCGAAATGTAGTTCAGAACATCCAGCTTCGAGATGCCCTGTTTTTCCATCAGGTATTTGGCGTGTGAATGATGCTCTTCGAACAGCGACGCCAGAATGTTGCCGCCGTCAATCGTTTCCTGCCCGGAGGATTGCGCCTGCATCATGGCGCGGTCAATCACGCGTTCGAAGGCGGCGGTCTGTTCCGGATAACGTTCCACTCCTCGCGGCAAAGGCGTCATCGTGTCGCGGAAAAATTCTTCCAGATCGCTGCGCAGCAGGTCCATGTCGCCGCCGCAGTTGGCGATCACTTCGGCGGCATTCTGATCATTGACCAGGGCAAAGAGCAGATGTTCTAGGGTCAGGAATTCATGGCGGCGCTTGATCGCTTCGTTCGCAGCCAGGTTCAGCGTGGCTTGTAGTTCTTTGGTAATCATAACGTCAGTGGTTGGTGGTTGGTGGTTGGTGGCCGGTAGTCAGATAAAAATCGACGACCAACCACTGACTGCCGACCACAGTCTTTATTCCTCTTCCAATGTGCAGAGCAACGGATAATCGTGTTCGCGCGCGAGTTCGGCGACTTTGGCAACCTTCGTTTCGGCGACTTCGAATGTGTAGACGCCAGCAATGCCTACGTCCTGATGATGTACTTGAAGCATGATGCGGATCGCGTCCCCTTCGGAGTGATGAAAGGTGTTCATCAGCACATACACGACAAACTCCATGGTCGTGTAGTTGTCGTTATGCAGCAGCACCTTGTACAGCGGCGGCTTCTGCAACTTCTGCTTCTGCTCGGTCAGTACATCTGTCCCGTGTTGTGATTCTCGATTCGGCATGGCTTAAGGTGCAAAGTAAAGCGTCGTCGCAACAAAATCAAAGCAAGATAAATTCTCGCATCCCACGGATGCGATGCTAGCAAATTCGGCGCGGTTAAAAAAACGTCCTCGCTGTGGCAGTTGCCGTCAGAGACGTTCATGGTTTCGGAATACGCAGTGTTTTGCTGATCATCAGGGAACCGGAGAGCAAAAATGCCAGTGCGACCAAATCCAGACGCGCGCCCAGCAATTTTACCGGCAGAAAGTTTCCGTAACAGAACGCCAGCATCAGCAGCCCCAGCACGACTACGCTGGTCGGAATCGGCGTGCCTTCGAAGTATTTGACCTTGCCGGTTTCATCGGCCATCTCCACCGCCGTGACGTTGTACCGCGCCAACCGGCTGATGCCGCAGGCGGCAAAATAGATCAGGATGATCTGATCCGGCACGCTGTCCAGTCCCACGGCGAATGCGATTGCCGCGGGCGCAACGCCGAACGAAACCGCATCGGCCAGCGAATCCAGTTCGCGCCCCAAGGCCGAGGCTTTATGCCGCCACCGCGCAATGCGACCGTCCAGCACGTCAAAGACCAGGGCCAGTGGAATGAGCAGCGCCCCCTTGTAGACGTGGCCAGCCTCGCCCGTGCGAATGTATTTCATCGCTTCGAAGATCGCCCACACGCCGCAGAATCCATTGCTGATCGTGAACAGATCGGCCAGATGAAAATTGCGGATCATTGAAAAGTGGGAAAAGTGGCGGCCTGCGTGGCGCGGATCATTTTCTACATCACTCATAATTATTGTATTTGTGTTTTGTTTGTCTGTGCCGGCTTTTTGGGTTCGCTCTGTTTTTCGTCCTTCTCGCCCTGCGGCGCCAGTGTCTGCTTCATCTTTTCCTTGATCACTTTGAATTCGGGCATTGTAGCCAGCGGTTGCAGGTCGGGGTCATTGGCGTCGAAAAAGATTGGTTTGCCTTCTTCGGCAATTTGTTTCAGCGCGGCGATGGCTTCGCGTTTGCGGCCCAGTTGCGCCAGCGAACAGGCGCGTTCAAATTGAACGTAGGTGGCCGATTCGTCCAGCTTCAAGGCTTGGTTGGCGGCGTTCAGCGCTTCAGCGAAGCGGCGCTGTTTGCGGTACAGGCGCGAAAGCGTTTCGTAATCATCGGTGTCAGCTTCGATGGCGATGGCTTGCTGAATTGCCCGGATGGCTTCGGCAATCTTGTTCTGCACTTCCTGCAAGCCGGCCAGCAGCAACAAGCCGCTTTTGCTCATCCGCACTTCTTTGGGAAAAGCCCCCAGCAACTCTTCCCGAATTTTGGCCGCGTCGGGGTCGAAGCCCTCTTCATCGGTCAAATATTCGAACACTTCATCCGGGTCAGGCGAAGCTTTGAGCATTTGCTTTAAGGCGGCTTTGGCTTTCTCCAACTCTTCGAGGTCGAGCAGGAAATTGACCAGCATCGCGTGATGTTCCAGATAGCTGCCGTCGCGTTCAATGGCAGCGCGATACGCTTTTTCAGCTTCGTCGAATTGTTCCGACTGTTCGAAGGCCGTGGCCAGGTCGCGCCACGGACGCGGGTCTTCGGGCATCAACTGCGCGTAACGGCGCAGCGCGGCGACGGCCTGCTGCGTGTCTTTATTCAAAGGGCGCAAAGGGGCGAGCGCGCCTTCGCCCCCACGCGCCCCTTGAGCAAAGACGCGCAGCAGTTCGCGTCCCAGCATCAACTGTGCCTGCGCGAAATCCGGCCAGCGCGAAGTGATCTGCTTCAGCAACGCCACGGCGCGGTCAGCATCAGGCGACGGCAACGCAGGAGTCACTGGCCCGACTGGCGGCTCCGTTGATTTGGGTGGCGATTGTTCGGCGGGTTTGTCTTTCTCCTCAGCTTCGCCGAGCAGTTTGGCGGTTTCTTCTTCGTCCTGTTGCTGGCTCAGCACGTGGGCTTTGAGCAGCAGCAGTTCGGGCTTCTCGCCTTCGGCGGCGATCAGCCGATCCAGATGGGCCAGCGCCGCATCGAAGGCGATTTCATAAACGCGCCCGCGCCGCGATTCAGGGCGCAGCGCGCCGTTGATTGCGTCGGCGAACTCCGGCATGGCGTCGTCCACAATTTCGTGTTCGACGATGAACCACGCGCCATCGCGCTGGGCTGCGGTCAAACGCAATATCGTTTCGCCGCGCAGCAATGTCAGCACTCGCCCGCTGCCTTTTGTGCTGCCCTTGGCCTCGTTGCGGATCACGCGCACGGGTTCGGACAGATCGGCGCTCCACGTTTCCCACAGTCCGCGAACAGTCCGTTCGAATGCTTCGATGACGGCGGCGCGCTGTTTGTCTTCCAGCTTTTTCCAGCGATCGGGGCCGAGCGCGTATTCAATCGTCAGCGTCAAATCGAAAGCCAGATCGCGCGTCTCTTTATTCAGGCTGAACTCTTTAACCAATCGCACGGGGTCGCGCTGAAAGGCGGCGATCCTGCGGCGCGCGGCGCGCGCTTCGCGGTCGCTGGGCTGACCGATGGCACAACCCGTCAGCAAAAGAACAAACAGCAACTGAGATGCGATTCGACGAAACGGGCGAATAGTGCGGCAGAGATTGGTATTGCGCATAACGAGTTCCTTAAAAACGACGGTGCGGCGGCTAAGAAAAGGACAGTGATTCGGGGGACGAATGATTTTTAGAGCGCGGATCATAGCAGGAGGTAAAACTTGTTTACAGCGTGGCAAAACAAAACTGGCGATGACGTTCGTCGAACGCCACCGCCAGAGATTTTACCTGACCGGCCTGACCGGCCTAACTGGATTGAACTGCGGAGTGTTTAGAATCCGCCGTCCATACCGCCGCCGCCTGGCATCGCCGGAGCTTTCCCGGCTTCGGGAATCTCTGAGATCAAGGCTTCGGTGGTCAGCATCAAGCCCGCGATGGACGAAGCGTTCTGCAGGGCAGTCCGCGTGACCTTCGCCGGGTCAATGACGCCCGCCTTGACCAGGTCTTCAAAGACTTCGGTCTGGGCGTTGAAGCCGACGTTGGCACTTCTCTCGCTCTTGACGCGTTCGACGATTACCGCGCCTTCTTTGCCTGCATTCTCAGCGATCCTGCGCAGCGGCTCTTCCAGCGCGCGACGCACGATGTTGACGCCGATCTGCTCGTCTTCGTCTTCCAGCTTCAGGCTGTCCAAAGCCTTCGCCGCGCGAACCAGCGTCACGCCGCCGCCCGGAACGATGCCTTCTTCGACTGCCGCGCGCGTTGCGTGCATGGCGTCTTCAACACGAGCTTTCTTCTCTTTCAACTCGGTTTCGGTCGCTGCGCCGACTTTGATGACGGCAACGCCGCCGACCAGCTTGGCCAAGCGCTCTTGCAGTTTCTCGCGGTCGTAATCGCTCGTCGTCTCTTCGACCTGACGGCGAAGTGTGGACACGCGGCCCTGGATGTCGGCGGGTTTGCCAGCGCCTTCAACGATTGTGGTGTTGTCCTTATCAATCGTGACCTTTTTGGCGCGGCCCAGATCTTCTAGCTTGACGTTTTCCAGCTTCAGGCCCAGGTCTTCGCTGATGACCTTGCCGCCGGTCAGGATGGCAATATCTTCCAGCATTGACTTGCGGCGGTCGCCGAAGCCAGGTGCCTTGACGGCAGCCACCTGCAGAGTGCCACGCAGCCGGTTAACCACCAGCGTCGCCAGTGCTTCGCCTTCGATGTCTTCGGCAATAATCAGCAAGGGCTTGCCCAGCTTGGCCACCTGCTCCAGTAGCGGCAGCAGGTCTTTCATCGAACTGATCTTCTTCTCGTTCAGCAGAATCAGCGCATTGTCCAGCACCGCTTCCATGCGCTCGGCATCCGTCACGAAGTACGATGACAGGTAGCCGCGATCGAACTGCATACCTTCGACTACTTCCAGCAAGGTTTCCAGCGACTTCGACTCTTCGACGGTGATGACGCCGTCTTTGCCGACTTTCTTCATCGCTTCCGCAATGATGCCGCCGATGGTTTCATCGCCATTGGCCGAAATCGTGCCGACCTGTGCAATTGAATCCTCGTTGACCTTCTTGGACATATTGTGAATCGCCGCGACAGCGACTTCGACCGCCTTGTCGATGCCGCGCTTCAGCGCCATCGGGTTCGCGCCCGCCGCGACGGTCTTGACGCCCTCTTTGAAGATCGCGCGCGCCAGCACTGTCGCCGTCGTCGTGCCGTCGCCGGCGACGTCCGAAGTCTTCGACGCCACTTCACGCACCATCTGCGCGCCCATATTTTCCAGCGCGTCTTTCAACTCAATCTCTTTGGCCACGGTCACGCCGTCTTTGGTGATCGTGGGCGAGCCAAATTTCTTGTCAATGACCACATTGCGGCCTTTCGGGCCAAGTGTGATCGCCACCGCGTCGGCCAGTTGATTAACGCCGCGCAAAATCGCCTGCCGCGACTCTTCTCCGTGAATTACTTGTTTTGCCATAACTTTATTTCTCCTAAAAATGTCCGACAAGCTGCCGGCTTGTCGTGAATTTCTGCCTACTTCGCGCCTTTGCCCTTCGCTGCGCCTTCGACCACGCCCAGGACGTCGTCTTCGCGCAAAATCAGATACTCTTCGCCATCCAGCTTGATCTCTGTCCCGGCGTATTTGCCGAACAGGACTTTGTCGCCGGCTTTGAGGTCCATTGAAACGCGCTGTCCGTTGTCCAGCAATTTGCCATTGCCGACGGCGATCACTTCGCCTTCTTGCGGTTTCTCTTTTGCGGTATCAGGAATGTACAGGCCACCGCGCATCTGTTCTTGGTCTTCCGTGCGACGCACAATGATGCGGTCGTTAAGCGGACGAATTGTTGTTGCCATTGGAAAAACTCCTTATCAGTCTGTTGGTTCGTTATTGGATATGATTTTCAGGCTTCCCTCAGCCAGAAAGACTTCTTGAGTGTATTCGGCTCAAGTTTTGTAGTGGTCGTGCGATCAAATCGCTTAGCACTCTCTGTCTGGGAGCGCGAAGTATATGAATCGCGCCATTTTCTGTCAATTGGCAAGGCCGAAATTTTGATAGATAGAGAATAAGCAGAGAAATTTGTCGGTTGGCAGCGATTAAAACTTGACACTCAAAATGACGAAGATTAAATTCCAGCCACGTTAAAAACGAAGCAGCGAACTTCGATCTCACTACTCGCTCTTGGGTGCATCGGTTAGAGCGACATCGAATCAAACCAAAAGATAAAGCCCTATCGGCCCAGTTGGCCTTTCCATAACCTTTCAAAATCATTTCTTCGTGGGAGTGCGTTTCGCGCAGTGCGAATCGCGATGGTTTTCATTTATTCAACTATTTATGCGCTCTCCTACCCTGACACACCACCAACACCAAGGCTGCTTCGGCAGCTCCACATACTGACTGACAACCACCTGAATACCCGCCAAACCAACGACCTTCTCCCCAAGCTTGATCAAGCTTGGGGAGAAGGCCCCGCATCTTGAGCAGGCGGCGGGCGGGTGGTATCGTGCGACGACAAACTTCAGAGAAGGAGAATCATCATGAAAATTGAAACAGGCGTGATCGCCGCCGCAGGCTCAGGCACGCGCATGTTGCCGGTAACGCTTGGGTACCCGAAAGAGTTGATGCCGGTCATCAACAAGCCCGCCATTCAACTGATCATCGAAGAGTTCATCGCCGCCGGGCTGAAAAAGATCGTCATCGTCACGGGCGAGAATCCCGCGCCGCTATACCGGCAATACAAGCTTGAAAACCTGCCTCCCCGAGGCAAATACAAACCGCTGGATGAATTCGTTGACAAACTGTCCGGTGTCGAGATCGTCTTCGAACCGCAAGCCGGCCCATATGGTAACGGCACGCCGCTGCTGGTCGCGCGTCCACACATCCCCGCGGGCGAAGGCTTCCTGTATGCCTACGGCGATGACATTCTGAAGACCAAAACTCCCTTCGCCAAACAACTGGTTGATCTGCACAACGCGACGGACGCATTGGTCGTCGGCGTGCAGGAAGTTCCATGGGAAGACGTCGTGCGTTACGGCATCGTTGAGTTCAAGGCCAATGGTTCCGGAAGCACGCACGAGATGAAAGACGTCGTCGAAAAGCCTTCGCGCGCAGAAGCCAAATCGAATCTGGCAATGTTCGGGCGCTTTCTGCTTTCGACCGATGTGATTCAAATCTTGAGCGAGATTCCCCTGGGCAAGTCGAACGAACTGTGGCTGACTGATTCTGTCCGCGAATACGTTCGTCGCGGAGGCCGCGTCGTCGCGCAACCCGTCACCGACGGCGAATGGCTGACCATTGGCGATCCGGTCAATTACCTGCAAACGTTGATTGAATATGCGATGGATGATGCTGAGATTCGCGCGGCGATTGAACCGCGCATCCGCAGACTTCTCGGCTGAAAAATCTCAGGGAAGAAGAAGTTAGCCACAGATAAACACAGATGGACACAGATCGCGTTCAAGATTGCATTATCTGTGTTGATCCGTGTTCATCTGTGGTTCCGTCTATTTTCCGTCCGAGCAAGTACCGTTTTGATTACTTGATGACTTCGACGCCCAAATAGGGCACTAGCGCTTTCGGCACTCGCACTGAGCCATCTGCCTGCTGGTAATTTTCCAGAATCGCCAGCCACGTCCGTCCTACGGCTAGCCCCGATCCATTCAGCGTATGAACAAATTCAGTCTTCGATTTCCCTTCGCGTTTGAAGCGAATCTGCGCGCGGCGTGCTTGGAAGGCTTCGCAGTTCGAGCAGGACGAAATCTCGCGGTAGGTGTTCTGGCTGGGTAGCCAGACTTCGATGTCGTAGGTCTTCGCCGACGAAAAGCCCATATCGCCGGTCGAAAGCGCCATCGTGCGGTAGGGGAGTTCCAGCCGCTGCAAGACCATTTCGGCATCGCTGGTTAGTTTTTCCAGCGCGTCATAAGAATCTTCAGGCTTGGTCAATTTGACCAATTCAACTTTGTCGAACTGATGCTGGCGAATCAGGCCGCGCACGTCGCGGCCATAGCTGCCTGCTTCCGACCGAAAGCAAGGCGTGTAGGCGGTGTAGCTGATCGGCAAATCTTTCTCTTCCAGAATTTCGTCGCGGTGCAGATTGGTCAGCGGGACTTCGGCAGTCGGCACCAGGTAGTAATCGCGTTCGAAGCGCACCTTGAACAAATCATGTTCGAACTTTGGCAATTGGCCGGTGCCAAACAGGCTGGCTTCATTGACCATAAACGGCGGCAGCATTTCGCGGTAGCCATTTTCGGTCGTATGCAGGTCAAGCATAAAGGCGATCAACGCGCGTTCGAGCTTTGCACCCAAACCGCTCAGCACGGAAAAGCGCGCGCCGGTCACTTTCGCGGCGCGATCCATATCCAGAATGTTGAGCGATGTTCCGATATCCACGTGATCTTTCGGATCAAAGCCTTCGGCCTGGAAATCGCGGGGCGAGCCCCAGCGGCGGACTTCGGCGTTGGCGGCTTCGTCTTTGCCGACCGGAACGGATTCGTGCGCCAGATTGGGCACGCGCGTCAGGATGTTGCGAAATTCGTTCTCCATCTCCTCGACGCGGACTTCGGCGGCTTTGATCTTTTCGCCGATCTGGCGCGATTCGGCCTTCTTGGTTTCAGCTTCTTCTTTCTTGCCTTCGCGCATCAATGAGCCGACCTCTTTGCTGATGCGGTTCAAGGCGCCGTTCAATTCGTCGCGCTCGCGGATTAACGTTCGACGCTCGGCGTCAAGCTTCTGAAAATCTTCAAGCAATGCCGGATCGAAGTTGCGCGCGCTTAGCCGCTGGCGCACTTGATCGAAATTCTCACGGACAAAATGTAGATCGAGCATAAGGAAACCTCTGTAAAAAGATGGCGATTGAGCGAAGCCGACAAAGTACGCATCACGCCGAAGGCTGTCAATCACAAAAACGGCCGTGGCAAGGGTTGCGCAAACTGTCAGTTTGCGTCGTGTCTGTACCGGAACTTTGCTGAATCAGGGGTTGGGCAATCAGTTTTTTTCCTTCAACTAACGTCCGGCGAACATCGCAAACTGACAGTTTGCGCAACCTGTGCTAGCGTTCGCGCCGCTGTCGCATCCTATTCAACTTGAGGGCAAAGCTATGAAACTCTGCATCGCACGCACTATCGGACTACTCTGCACTTTCTTTGCGCTGGCATTTTCCAGCGCGCCACAATCGCCGGTTAAACAAACAGCCCTGGATCGGTACATCGCTCAGCGCGATTCGGTCTATGGCTGGAAGCTGGTCAAAACGATTGATGGCGCGGGCTATCACGGCTACGTGCTGGAACTGACTTCTCAAACCTGGCGCAGCGAAAAAGACGTGGATCGCCCGGTCTGGAAGCATTGGCTGACGGTGGTGAAGCCGGAAAAAGTGAACAGCAACAAAGCGCTGCTGTTCATTGGCGGCGGCAAAAATGGTGACCCCGCGCCCAGCAAAGTTGCTGAGCGCACCGCCAAAATCGCTCTGGAAACCAATACCGTTGTCGCCGATCTGGGGATGGTTCCGAACCAACCGCTTTATTTCACGGACTCAAAAGACAAGGGACGCTCAGAAGATGACTTGATCGCCTACACGCGGGTCAAGCATTTCGTGACCAAGGATGATTTCTGGTTGGTGCGGTTGGCGATGGTCAAAAGCGGTGTCCGCGCGATGGACGCTATTCAGGAGTTCCTGGCCAGCGATGCGGGCGGCAAAACGAAAGTGGATCAGTTCGTCGTTGCCGGCGGATCGAAGCGCGGCTGGACGACCTGGCTGGTCGGCACCGTGGACAAACGGGTGGTTGCGATCATCCCAATGGTGATTGATGCGCTGAATTCGGAAGCGGTTACCAAACATCACTTCGAAGCCTACGGATTCTTTTCGTCTTCACTGAATGATTACGTCAACCACGGGCTGTTCCCGCACAAGATCGGCACGCCGGAATACAAAGCCGTGCTCGACATCGAAGACCCCTACAACTATCGCAATCGTCCATCGCTGAAGATGCCGAAGTTTATGATCAATGCGGCGGGCGACCAGTTCTTTCTGCCGGACAATTCGCAGTTCTATTACGGCGACCTGCCGGAAGAGAAGCATCTTCGTTATGTGCCGAACGCAAAGCACGATTTGGCAGGATCGGACTCTGTCGAAAGTATGATCGCGTTCTATCAATCCATCCTGACGAACACGCCGCGCCCGCGTTTTTCGTGGAAGAAAGAAAAAGATGGTTCGCTCACTGTCAACCCTGTCGACAAACCGAAAGAAGTGAATCTGTGGCAAGCGACCAATCCGAAGACGCGCGATTTTCGGCTGGATTTGATCGGCAAGGCATACACAAGTTCACCGCTGAAGATAGAGAAAGATGGCAGCTACATTGGCCGCGTCGCCAAGCCGCCGTCGGGTTACACGGCATTCTTCGTTGAGATGGTCTATGACAGTGGCGGCAAGTATCCATTCAAATTCACGACGGAAGTCAGCGTCGTGCCGGATGTGCTGCCATTCAAGTTTGAAGATGCGGCGAAGAAGTACGCCAACACCGCGCCGAAAAAGTAAGCCCAAAGAAAAAAGATGAAAGTTGCAATCGTCGGAGCCGGGCCTGCCGGTTCGCATCTGGCCCACCAACTCAGCAAACGCGGAATGGACGTTCTGCTGTTTGACGCGCGCCCGGCGTGGGAAAAACCCTGCGGCGGTGGCGTCACGTCGAAGGCGCTGCAGGAATTTGAATTCCTGCACAGCGGCCCCGCGCCGAAGCAGATGGTTTCCAGCCTGCGGTTGATTTCGGCACAAGGGCGCGAATTGACCGTCGCGCCGCGCCACGATTTCGCCATCTATTCGCGCCGGGAATTGGCCGCGATGATGCGCCAGCGCGCGGTCGAAGCGGGCGCGCAGCTTCACGTGGCGCGCGTCGAAAAGACGGAGCGGGCAGGCGGCCAGTGGCGGCTGGCGACTTCGGCTGGCGACTTCACGGTGGACTTTTTGGTGGGCGCGGACGGCGCCAGCAGCGTCATTCGCCGCCGGGTTGGCGTGCAATTCGGAGCGAATGATTTCGCCTATGCGCTGGGCTGGAACGTCCGTGATGCACAGCCACCGACGCGCGTTGACGTGAAGTATCTAGACGACATCAGCGGGTATCTGTGGCTTTTCCCTCGCACCGATCACATCTCCTACGGGATCGCCAGCGGTTATCGCGAAACCACGCCTGCACAGTTGAAAGCCCGGTTGATCGAATACATCTCGACACAGGATGCCGAACTGGCACGGCATCTGAACTCCGCCAATAGCGCTTCACCCTCTTCAATTGGAGATCGCGCCAGCTTTTATGCCGCGATGATTCCTGCGCTGGATGTGGCGACCTGGGATCGGTTGAAGGTTTCAGACGCTGCGCAGGGCTGGGCGCTGATTGGCGATGCCGCAGGCTTCGTTGATCCACTGACCGGCGAAGGCATCTATTACGCCATTAAGTCGGCGGATTTGCTGGCCCAGGCATTGACTACGCGCGTCGCTAATTATGAAGGCATGTGGCGTGCGGATTTCGGCGCGGAACTGCGCCGGGCGTCGGCGTTGTCGGATCGGTTTTATTACGGCAGCTTTGCCGGCGCGCCGTTGACCGAACGCATGGTGCAATTTGCCCGGCGGCATCGCGGCGTTCGCGAAGTCCTGCGCGACCTGGTTGCAGGCGAGCAGGGGTATGTCGGTCTGAAGTCGCGTTTGCTCAAAAGCGCCTTGCTGTTTAGTTGATAACAATCGCATCTGCCATCAGGCGGCGGTACGGAACAGGGAGCGGTAGCGACCTGGCCATCTCGTAAAGGCACACATTATCGAACTACCAAGTCGCTACCGCTCCCTGTTCCGTACCGAAAGCTAATCCCTCCAGCCTTTTTTCCTTTTTAATCTAAACATCACCAAACATCACCAAAACATCACCAAAGCCTCATGAATGGAATTGGGGTCTTGCGTAGAATCCGCCGCGTTGGAGGACAACACGAAGTCGTCACCAACAAATGGAAACAGGCGGAGGCGGCGGCAATGACGCAGCCAGCTTCTGCAAGATTGAAAGCAGAACAACACTAAAAGGGAGTCTCAAAATGAAGAAACTGTTTATCGCACTCAACGCTATCGTTATTACCACCGCGCTGTCTTTTTCGATGTTGGCGCAAGGCAACAATCAGCGCGTTAATCCGAAGCCGAATTTGACCGTGGGGCAGAAAGTTTCGCTGTCCTGCAAGAACCCCGGTTCGCACCAGGATGTGAGCAAAGACCCGACCATCACCAACACCACGGGCAAGACAATCAAGAAGGGCGCGAAAGTGAGCTGGTCGGCGAGCGACAACGATAAGGGCGTCATCACGCTGGACAAAGATTTGGCTCCGAACGGCAACATCACTGCCCTGGGCAACCCTGGCCAGAATTACACCTGCCAGGCCTGGACCCTGCAATAAGACTGCGGCAATAACACCACGGATTTTTTTACGCACCGAAAACACAATAACGTCTGAACTTAAAAGGAGAATTTCCATGAAGAAGCTGTTTATCGCAACCACCACTTTGATCGTCACCGCCACGCTGTCGTTTTCACTGATGGCCAATCCACAGGCGAAGAAGGACCCGGGCGCACAGAAGATGGATCAGAATCCGCCGGCGACCATGCAGCGCGGGCAGAAGGTGACGCTGCAATGCAAACCCGGACAGGGCAAAGATGTCTCGACGCCGCTTTATGTCAAAAACCCGACGGGCCAGGACCTGCCTTCCGGCGTGCTCGTTCACTGGTCTTCTGTGGCTGGCGGAACCGCAACCGGCAAAGAAACAACGACTGCCGTTCTTCAGAAAAATAGCGGCAACGAGATCAAGCTGGGTGGCCCGGCGGGCAACCAGGGTTCGTGCCAGGCGTGGGTCATCAAGTAAATCGCACGGGATAACCCCGGACGATTGCCCCTGAGTGGGGCGGGTTGAGCAACTTTGAATTTCACTCGCCGACGCATCCCGCGCAAAGACGCGCCGGAGGGTGAAAAACGCCAGGGCGTGGGGATGGGAAAGCCGCTACAG
>JBBQVH010000134.1:0-22873 GCA_038211695.1 Blastocatellia bacterium
CTGAAAGGGTCGCATTCAACAACAAATTCGACCCTTTCAGGGTCGGAAATTCGTATTTTGCCCTGCCGAGGGCGGTTGCCCTCGGCTATTAAATCCTGCCCTTTCAGGGCGTTACAAACTTGCACACACTTGTGTAGAAACCAATGCTGGAAGGACTGCGCACCCAGGGGATAGTAAAAGGACTTTTTATTGAGGATAAAATTATGAAGTTTCCAGCCAGACGCTATCAATTAGCTCTGCTCTGTTTGCTGTTGGTGTTATCGGGCTTCACGATTTACGCGAACAAGGTGCATAAAGCCGCACTCCACAGCGATCTCAATCCATTCAAGCGAGCGGCAACACTGCCCGCTAAACTCAGCGGTAGCCCCGCCATCAAATCAAACAACGTTGTTCCTGAACCTAAAAGCGAGGCTGTCCTCGAACCGTTGCAATCTGGCGGCACGTTTAACATCGCGCCCTCCGTCGTCGCGGGCGGAGGCGGCGGCCCAAGCACGGGCGGCACGAATGCCGTCACTGGTACAGTCGGCCAAAGCGCACTGGGGACATCCAGCGGCGGCAGCTTTTCCCTGCAGGGCGGATTCTGGCAAGGTGCGGCGAGCGGTCAGTGCCCGACCATCACCATCACTCCGGCGACGCTACCCAACGCGCAACTTTCGCAAGCCTACAGCCAGCAACTCACGCAATCGGCCGGAAGCGCGCCGCTCACTTGGAGCATCAGTGTGAATTCGCTGCCCAACAACCTGACACTCAACGCTTCGACGGGCCTGCTTTCGGGCACGCCCATCGTGTCAGGCAGTTTCCCCTTCACCGTCAAAGTCACAGACATCAATGGATGCATGGGCACGCAGGCTTACACGCTGGTGATCGGCAATTGCCCAACCATCACCGTGACCCCGGCATCATTGCCCGCAACGACGTCCTTCACTTTTTACAGCCAACAACTGGCGGCCAGCGGCGGCGCATTGCCATACAGCTTTACCGTCAGCGTAGGCGCGCTGCCAGCGGGCCTGATGCTAACCACGGGCGGACTGCTGTCGGGCGCGCCGACGGTTTCCGGCGTGTTCAACTTTACAGTGCGGGCGATCGATGTAAATTCCTGCTTCGGCGAACGGGCGTATTCGCTGACGATCACGGCCAATCCGGGATTGATGTTCTATCCGCTGCCGCGACCGGTACGACTGATGGACACGCGGGCCAATCAAGGTAATTGCGACAACGTCTCGACGCCCATCAATGCGGGCACCAGCTTGACCATGCCGGCGCGCCTGACTTGCGAAGGCATCACCATCCCAGCCAACGCCCAAGCCATCGTCGGTAATCTGACGGCCCTCAATCAGACCAATCAGATTGGTTATCTGACGATTTATCCCGACGGGCAGACTGCGCCCGTGGCCGCCAATATGATCTACGCGTCGAATGACATTTTGTCGAATAACTTCACGGTCGGCTTGAGCACAGATGGCAAATTCAATGTCTTCGGCGAACGCACGATTGATGTCGTCGTGGATGTCAGCGGCTACTTTGCGCCGCCGGGTGCAGGCGGCTTGTTTTACCATCCGCTCTCAACGCCGATTCGCCTGCTCGATACGCGTGCGGGGCAGGGCAACTGCGACAGCATCAACACACCGATCCCGGCAGGCACTTCGCTGACGACGCTGGCGCGTACGACCTGCGGGGGCTTGACGATTCCGTCATCCGCCCAAGCCATTGTTGGCAACGCGACGGTCATTAACGGATCGGGACAGACCGGATATCTGACGATCTATCCGAACGGGGTGGCCGCGCCGCTGGCCGCGAACTTGATCTACTTCCCCGGTCAGATTCTGTCGAACGCCTTCACGGTCAGTTTGAATGCGAGCGGAGAATTCAACATCTTCGCCGAACGGACGATAGACATCGTGATTGATGTGGCGGGCTATTACAGCAACGAAGCGACAGACGCGAACGGCGCGGGGCTGCTGTTGACGCCGCTGGCGCGACCGTTGCGCATTCTGGACACGCGCGCCAATCAAGGCAATTGCGATGCGGTCAGCACGCCGATTGCGGGCGGGACTTCGATTGCGACTGCGGGCAGGTTGACTTGCGAAGGGCTGACGATCCCGGCCACGGCGCAATCCATTCTGGGCAACGTGACGGTCATCAATCAAACGGCGCAAGCAGGCTATCTGACACTGTACCCGGACGGCCTGCCCGCTCCGCTGGTGGCGAACATGATTTACTTCCCCGGCCAGATTCTGTCGAATGCGTTTGTCGTGGGCTTGAACAGTGGATCAGGCCAGTTCCGCATCTTCGCGGAGCGGACGCTGGATGCGGTCGTGGATGCGTCGGGGTATTTCGCGCCGTAGTTCCCGAATGTCAGCAGAAAAAACAAGAAAGGGCTTGAACTGGAACCGTTCAGGCCCTTTTGTTCATGACCCGTCATCATTATATTGTCCCTTTCGGCAACGTGAGCAATTACGATAACGGCGATCAGTTGCTGTAATGACTGACAAACTGGTCAAACCAACTTCTCTTCGTTACAATCCCGGCTTACTTCTTGCCTTTGGTTCCAATACTTCAGGAGAATTTGAAATGTCATCAGCAGGAAACTCTGCAAAAAAGCTTGGGATTCTTGTCGGCGGCGGCCCCGCGCCCGGCATCAATTCGGTCATCGGTTCAGCGACGATCAAGGCCATCAATGAAGGCTTTGAAGTCGTCGGCATTCAGGATGGGTTCAAATGGCTGGTCAGGCGCGACCCATCGTGCGCGCGTCCGCTTTCGATTGACGATGTCTCGCGCATTCACTTTCGCGGCGGCTCAGTGCTGGGTACGGCGCGCGAAAACCCGACCAAATCAGAAGAGGCCATGACCGCCGTGGTTGAGACGTTGAAACAGATCGGCGTAACGCATCTGGTAACCATTGGCGGCGACGACACAGCGAAATCTTCGGCGACAGTGGCTGAGCGTTCAGACATCCACACGGTTCACGTGCCGAAGACGATTGATAACGATCTGCCGTTGCCTTCGCACATTCCGACTTTCGGCTTCCAGACCGCGCGTCACGCTGGCGCTGAGATTGTTCACAATCTGATGGAAGACGCCAAATCCACGCGCCGCTGGTATGTTGTGGTGGCGATGGGGCGGCAAGCGGGCCATCTGGCCTTGGGCATTGGCAAAGCTGCGGGCGCGACGGTCACGCTGATCCGCGAAGAATTTGAGAATGACTTGGTTCCGTTCTCGCACATCTGCGACATTCTGGAAGGCACGATCATCAAGCGCCGCGCGACGGGCCGCCATTACGGCGTCATCGTGCTGGCGGAAGGTTTGATCGAAAAGCTGGACGAGAAAGAGATGCAGGGGCTGGAAGATGTCGAACGCGATGAACACGGCCACATACGCTTTGCTGAATTCGATCTGGCGCGGATCGTCAAATTCGAATTGGAAGAGCGCTTTCGCCAACGCGGCATTGATGTGTTGATCAGCAACAAGAACGTCGGCTACGAATTGCGCTGCTGCGATCCAATCCCATTTGATATGGCGTATTGCCGCGAATTGGGGAACTCCGCAATCCGCTTTTTGATGGATGGCGGCAGCGGCGCGATGGTCAGCGTGCAGAATGGCCGTCTGGTGCCGCTGCTATTCGAAGACATCCGCGATCCGAACACGGGCAAAACGCGCGTGCGCAACGTGGACGTGACCAGCGAAACGTATCGCGTCGCCCGCGAATACATGCTGCGGTTGGATTACACAGACTTTGAACAGGCGGATTGGGCGGAAAAGCTGGCACAGGCGGGCAATCTGCCGGTCGAAGAATTGAAGAAGAGGTTCGCTTAGTTTCGATAGAAAGGAGCGTTATGAAAACCATCAACCAATTCACCGGCATTATTGAGCGTGAGGGGGACGGCTATGTCTCGCTGTGCCCTGAGTTGGACATTACAAGTCAGGGTGACACGGTGGAAGAGGCCCGGTCGAATCTGATTGAAGCTGTTGAGTTGTTCTTCGGAGAGGCTGATCCTGCCGAGGCACAAAGCCGACTTCGCCGCCTCACTGTTTGAAGAGTAAACGCAACCGAAACCAAACTGGAATTTTATGGCAATCAAAAAACTTGGCATTTTAGTCGGCGGCGGCCCAGCGCCCGGAATCAACGGCGCGATTTCGGCGGCAGCGCTGGAAGCAATCAAACACGGTTCAACGGCCATTGGATTTCACGATGGCTTTGAATGGCTGACGCAGCGATACACAGACGAACAGCACGAACTGACGGTGGACGAAGTTTCGCGCATTCATTTTGATGGCGGATCGCTGTTGGGTTGTTCGCGCACGCCGGTCACCAAAGATGCGGCTTCGCTGGATAACACCATCGCCGCGCTGAAAAAGCTGGAGATTGAAGCGCTGGTCGTTATTGGCGGCGACGACATGGTCGCCAGTTGTCTGGCGATTGAACAGAAGTCGGAAGGGGCAATCAAGGTTGTGCAGATTCCCAAAAGCATTGATAACGACCTGCCGCTGCCTGTGCATCTGACCACGCTGGGGTATGAAACGGCGCGGCAGGCTGGCGTCGCCATCGTCGAAAGCCTGATGGAAGACGCCCAAACGACGGGCCGTTGGTACGTTTGCGCGACGATGGGGCGTCCGTCCGGCCATTTGACGCTGGGCATCGGCATGGCCGCCAGCGCGACCTGCACCATCATTCCCGAAGAATTTCCCACCAGGCCGATTGCGCTCGATGACATCTGCGACATTGTCGAAGGCACGATCATCAAACGCCGCGCAATGGGCAAAGACCACGGCGTCATCCTGCTGTCAGAGGCGTTGTCAGAAAATTTCGCGCCGTCTGAAGTCGCCAGCGCCAACCGCGACGTACAAGGTCACGTCCGCGTGTCGGAGATCAATCTGGGCTACAAGGTGAAAACTGAAGTTACCAAGCGGCTGGCCGCGCGCGAAGTGAGAGTCACCATCGTGGATAAAACCATCGGTTATGAATTGCGTTGTGCGCCGCCGATCCCGTACGAGGCCGAACACGCGCGCGATCTGGGCTTCGCCGCCGTGCGCTACCTGCAAGCCGGAGGCTCCGCCGCAATGGTCACGATGCAGAACGGCGAATTCATCCCCGTCCCATTAAGCAAGGTGCTGGACAATGGCGGCAAGCAGGGGGAAGGGAAGCAGCGGATGGTGGATGTGACGACCGAGAGTTATCAGGTGGCGCGCGATTATATGGTACGCTTGCAGCAGAAAGATTTCGCCGATGATGCCTGGCTGGAGACGCTGGCCAAAGCGGCGGCGATGGATGTACAAGCATTCAAGAGCTACTTTGCGAAGTTTGCTCAGTAGACGAACTAAAATCACGAAACACTCAGGGAGATGACGAATGAATAAAATGAAGCTGACAGGGGTTGCCGCGCTCGCATTCCTGCTTTTGGCCGGATTGGGCGTTGCAGCGAAGAACAAGACAGAGAAGATGGCTGCGGCAACTGCTGCCGACGCGACCAAAGCCATTGCCGTGCTGAAACCGACCGACGGCAACAAAGTCTGGGGCTGGGTCACCTTCGCCAAAGACGGCGACAAGGTCAAAGTCGTCGGCGACATCGAAGGCCTGACGCCGGGCACGCACGGCTTCCACGTTCATGAATTTGGCGATTGCAGCGCGAAAGACGGCACATCAGCAGGCCCACATTTCAATCCGAAAACCAGCCCGCACGCCGCGCACGAAAGCAGCCCGCGCCACGTCGGCGATCTGGGCAACATAGAAGCCGGCGCGGACGGCAAAGTTCACATTGATCTGACCGATTCGATGATGAAGCTGGACGGAGCGGATTCCATCATCGGACGCGGCGTGATCGTTCACGCCAATGCTGACGATCTGAAATCGCAACCTGCCGGTAATGCAGGCCCGCGCCAGGCATGCGCTGCGATCGGCGTTGCCAAGCCATAACAATCCGTTGAATCAGTTGCGGCGGGCTGGCAATCGTCCGCCGCAACTATTTCCCACCGAAGAAAAACCTTCCCCATTTCACCGCAACAATTGACAGTCAAAGGCTCGTCGTAGAAGCTTGCCCGGCATTTTGGCAAAAGCTACGCGAACGATCCGGCTTTTGCCCGTATTCATTCCAACCTTTACCGAGACACACAACATGGCTGAAGCAAAGAATCAATTGATTCGTGGCCTAACTTTGACCGACACGACCGCTCTGGTCATCGGCACGGTTATTGGCACGGGCGTCTTTTTGAAAGCCGCGCCGATGTCGCAGGAAGTCGGCACACCTACGCTGGTCTTGCTGGCGTGGGTGGCCGCTGGATTGCTGTCGCTGGCGGGCGCGCTGACCTACGCGGAACTCGGCGCGATGTTGCCGGAAGCGGGCGGCGAATATGTCTATCTAAAACACTCCTACGGCGAAGCGTCGGCGTTTCTATTTGGCTGGCAGCGATTCATCGTTGCGGGCAGCGCTTCGATTGCGGCACTGGGCGCTGGGCTGGCGGTCTTCCTTTCGGCATTTCTGCCGCTCAATGCCGTCTGGGCTGAAAGCAAGTTCCGGTTTCTGGGGCAGGACATCAACTGGCAATTCGGCAGTAAGCAGATGGTCGCCGTTGGAGTGATTCTGTTGCTGACGGCGGTCAACTGTCTGACCGTGGCCTTCGGCGGCAAGGTGCAATCGTTGCTGACGGTGCTGAAGCTGGCCGGGATTGCTTTCATTATCGGCGGCGTGTTTTTCGCTTCGAAGACGGCAAATTGGTCACACTTGATTTCGTCGCAGGGCGCGGGGCCTGTATCTGGCAGTTCGATGGCGTTGGTGTCAGCGTTCGGCGTGGCGATGCTGGCGGCGCTGTGGGGCTACGACGGCTGGAACAACATGCCGATGGCGGCGGGCGAAGTGCAACATCCCGGGCGCAACATTCCGCGTGCATTGATCGTCGGCATGATTGTCGTGATGGCAATCTATTGCCTGCTGAATCTGGCGTACTTTTACGCGCTGCCGTTCGGCGAAGTGTTGACTGCCAATTCAACCAAGTTTCGCGAAGCCTTGCCGGTTTCGGCCAAAGCTGCGCAAACGTTTCTGGGAGGATTGGGCGGTAGGTTTGTCTCAATCATTTTTGTTGTCTCGGCACTGGGCGCGTTGAATGGCTCAATCCTGTCAAACGCGCGCGTGCCGTATGCGATGGCGCGCGACGGGATGTTCTTCCAGGCGATGGGCGCGCTCAGCCATAAAACGCACGTGCCGATCAAGGGGTTATTGGTTCAGGGAATCTGGTCGAGCCTGCTGGCGCTGTCGGGCACGTTTGATCAATTGACTGATTGCCTGCTGTTTGCGTCGTGGATTTTCTATGGCCTGGTGACGTCGTCGGTCTTCGTGTTGCGGCGCAAGATGCCGAACGCCCCACGGCCCTACAAAACATTCGGCTATCCGCTGATCCCGATTGTCTTCGTGATTGTCGCCATCGCGCTGATCTTCAATACGCTGTATCAACGACCGGTCGAATCGGTCGTCGGGCTGGGTCTGATTGTGATTGGTTTGCCGCTGTATTACTACTTCCGCGCTCGACAAAAGAAACTTCTTTAACGCGCTTTTTTGCGCGCGGGCTTTTTCTTTGCTGGCCTCGGGGTCCTCTCAACCGCTGCAAGCAAGCCTCTTGCTGAAGGGAATTTCACGCGGTTGTAAACATCGGCTAGTTTTAGTTTGCATTTGATCGAAGCAATCTCGATTTCAGCTACCGGGTCGGTTTCAATTGTGAAGAGCCATTGTCGCTTACCTTTCTGACGGACGTAATGCTCGACACAGGGGCGGTTTTGCGAGATCAAAATGTAATCGCGGAGTGTGCGAATATCCTGATAACGGTCGAGTTTGGTACTGCGATCATAGTTTTCGGTTCGTGGAGATAAGACTTCGATGATGGCCGTAGGATTAAGAATCACATCCTGGTGTTCATCGTGAAAGATCGGCTCGCCGCAGACAATGGTCAAATCCGGGTAAGAGAATAAATCTTTCGGGTCGGTTCTGATTTTCTGGTCTGAGGTGTAGCCAATACAAGACGAATCTATGATCTGAGTCCCCACGGCAACAATGGTATTAAAGCAGATTTGATTGTGCGTTGGGCTTGCGCCAGCCATCGCGTAAATCTGGCCGTCAAGATATTCGTGCTTGGTGTCAGAGGCGCGTTCGAGGGCCAGATATTCTTCTGGCGTATATTTGTAAACAAGCTCTCTTTGTGGCGCTGCCATAGAAGTTTCTCCGGTTGTGGTTTGTTGACTGGCGTTCATCTTAAACAAAGCCTGTCGAGTTGTCATTGTTCAAAGGAGGCCTGCGCGTGGGATTTTCCGCGATTGATTACATTGTCCTGCTGGTTTATCTGATCGGCATCACGGTCTTCGGCATGCTCTTCCGCAAGTCGCAGAAGAGCGTCAAGGATTACTTCGTCGGCGCAAAGAACATCAATTGGGTCGTCATCAGCCTTTCGATTGTGGCGACCGAAACCAGCACGCTGACGCTGGTGGGCGTGCCCGCGATGGCTTATGCCAAATACGCGCGGCCAGAGCAGGGCGGCAACTTCACTTACTTGCAAGTCGTGCTCGGCTACATCGTCGCTCGCTTCATCATCAGCCTGCTTTTCATCCCGGCGTACTTCAAAGGCGAACTGATGACGGCCTACGAACTGCTGAAGAACCGCTTTGGCGTCGGGACAAAGAACTTCGCGGCATCGCTGTTTTTGATCATGCGGGCGCTGGCCGAAGGCGTGCGCATCTTCGCGGCTTCATTGGTGCTGAGCGCCGTGCTTGGCTCAAGTCTGCCGAACCTGCCGCACTTGTGGTTGTGGTCCATCATCATCGTGGGGTTGTTGACGCTGGTTTATACCTTCGAAGGCGGCATTGCAGCGGTGATCTGGACGGACTTGATTCAACTGGTCATCTACATCGGCGGTTCGCTGCTGGCAGCTTATCAGTTGCTGCATCTGGTTCCGGGCGGATGGGAGACGATTCACGCCATCGGGGCAGAGAACGGCAAGTTTCAACTGTGGTCTTTCTCGTGGGATTTCAGCGTACCGCATACGTTCTGGGCGGGCTTGCTGGGCGGCACGTTTCTGACAATGGCTTCGCACGGGACGGATCAATTGCTGGTGCAGCGATTGTTCACCTGCCGCAATCAACGCGACAGCCAAAAGGCATTGGTGCTCAGCGGCTTTGTGGTGATGTTTCAATTCACGCTCTTTTTGCTGATCGGCGTGATGCTGTTTGCCTACTACAAATTCTTCCCGCTGACGGCCAAGCTTGCCAGCAACGATCAAATCTTCCCGACCTTCATCGTCGAACGGTTGCCGCACGGCGTCTCTGGATTGGTCATCGCGGCGATCTTTGCGGCGGCGATGTCAAACCTGAGCGGGTCGTTGAATTCACTGGCTTCGACGACGGTGCTGGATTTTTACAAGCCATTGATCAATCCAAAAGCGAGCGATGAAAGCCTGCTGAAACTCTCGCGCTGGCTGACCGCTGCTTGGGGCGTGCTGCTGATTCTGATCGCCATTGTTTCGCGCCGCATCGGTTCGGTCTTTACTGCCGGGTTGACGATTGCGTCGTTGGTTTACGGGCCGCTGCTGGGCGCGTTTCTGCTGGGCATCGTCACGAAGCGGGCAAATCAGAAAGGTGTGATCGCCGGGATGAGCACGGCTCTTGCGGTGATGGCCTTGATCTGGGCGGCGGCCAATGTACCAAGCATTCATCAAGTGCTGCCGGTGACGATTGCGTGGACGTGGTATGTGCTGATCGGCACGGTGATCTGTTTTACGGTCGGTTATGCAGTGAGTCTGATGGCTCCGGTCAACGCTGCTGAGACGGCGGAAGTGTTGTCGAAGTGATGCGCGAGTGGTTTCGCCGAAGAAAGGAATGAGCAATGATTTTGGACACGGTCTATTCGGTTAACGACGTGCCAATACGGCTCACCGAAGAAAGATGGATGCACATTGTTGACGGACGACCTGACTTGGCTTCCTACTACGATTTGATACTCAACGCGATTGAGCGCCCGGCCTCGTTCTGCGCGGCCATCGTGGCTCGTTGATCGCGGTGTTGTCCGCAGGGCGAGCGAGTTATCTGCACGTGGTCATCGTGAAGATTAGTCATCAAGATGGATTCATTGTCTCGGCTTACGTCAAAACGAAAGTGAATAAAGGACAAGCCATATGGCGGGAAAAGTAGCACTCAAAGTCAATCTCAATCACTTGCTGGCGCTGGCCGTCAGGCGCGTAAAAATTCCTGCGCTGCCATTTCGGGTCGAATATGAGGCCGACGTAGACACACTGTATCTGCGATTTAAGGAAGGCGTCACTCCAACGCGTAGCGAGGACGATATGGAGAATGGGCTGATTTACGATTACCACGGAAAGGAACTGATCGGGATTGAAATCCTGGATGCTTCGCAGGAGTGATTGCTTATTTCTGGCAAAGGTGTTCAAGACCGTGCCGTTTGATCTCGTCCCAATCTTCCCGCGTCATCGAAGTCGCCGGGCCGCTGTCCAAGCCTTCGAGGAAGAGTTTTTCCAGTCGCTCTTCATTCTTGCGATCCAGCGCCTCCTCCACCAGATCGCGCACGTATTCGCTCGGCGTGCCGTAGTTGCCTTCGGCGACTTCCCACTCAATGAACTCCTTCATGGATTCCGGCAGCGAGATCGTCAATTCAGTAGTCGCATTTTCGGGTTCGAGTTCCATAACCCGCAGCCTACCAGCTTTCCTCAGACCTGCCAATTACGAATGCGTCTGATGATGGCCGAGAGATTTCTCGCTGTTTTTAGAGATAGGCTTGCAAGTTTTTTTTCTCAGTAAGATGCAGCCTGTCCAAATGATCAGCAGTATCTCGGTGGCTATTCAAGCAGCCAATGTCTAAACCCAAATCAAAGGAGCAACTATGACCAAACTATTCTCAGTCGCCCTCATTACTGGGGCCATTCTCGCCGCTGTATTTTTCGGCGGACGATCATCTCTCTTCTCGACCAAAAGTTTTTCCAGCGTCGCCGCTGCATCTCCTGCGAGCCTGCAAAGCTTGCGAGGCTTGTATCTGAAGAAAGACGGCAGAGCTGATTGGACGAGGACGCTTAATGGCCTTACCAGCATAGATACGGAGGGTAAGGCTGAGGCGGAACTCAGCTTGCGGGTATATTCTAAGGAGGGTTCCCGATCAGCCGACATTATTACGATTACGGAGATGGAGAAGGTGGAACATCATTCGGGTAAAGGAAGATTTTGTAACGTTTATGCCGGCTTTGTCGAGCGAACTTCCTCCGGCAAAATAACTGGCGGGCATGGCACTTACCACAACAACGATGGTGGGTCTGGAGAATTTGAACTGAGCAAGACTCCGTAAAGACTCTGCGCCCATAACGTTTATTTACGGCTGTCAGTGGCAATCAATGCTGCTGGCAGCCGTCGTGTTTTCGGCCTGCGATTGTTGGCTGCGCGGCGGGGCTGGTACAATCGGTGCGCTTTCAAACCGAGGACGAAAGGAGTGCTTCTGATGATCGCAACAGCAACTGAAAATCCGACGGTCACGCGCACCGAGCGCGGGTTGACCGTAAAGGGGACTCGCCTGACGCTTTACCAGATTATGGATTACCTGGTTGATGGCGCTTCGCGCGAGATCATTCTTGAGGATCATCCGTGGCTTTCCGCCGAACAACTAGATGATGTGATCAGCTACATCGAAACCAATCGGGCAGAATTCGAGGTTGAGTATCAGCGCGTGCTCAAGCGCGCTGAAGAAACAGAGCTTTACTGGAGGGAGCGCAACCGAAAGCGGGAAAGCCAGTTCGATCCAGGCACACTTTCGCCTGAACGCCGCGCCTTGTGGGACAAATTGCAGGCTTGGAAGGAGCAGATCAACAATGGCGATCAAGGTGTTGATTGACCATAACATCGAAGGGCAAGCCGGACGATTGTGGGATTTGCTCTTTCAAGCGGGATGGGCGCAAACGGCGGAGATCGAGTTTGTTTATTTTGCCGATGCCGGATTGCCGGTCAATAGCCCTGACCGCGCGATATGGCGGTTCATGCAATCTCAGCAGATGTTTCTGCTGACCGCCAATCGGAACGATGAGGGGGACGATTCCCTGGAGCGGGCAATGCAAGAGGAAAATAGCCCTACCGCGCTACCTGTGATTACAATTGGCAGGCCAAAAAAGATACGCGAACAAGAGTATGCAAGGAAGTGCGCCGACCGGCTGCTTGAGATTATGGTCGACTCCGAAAAATATCTGGGCACCGGACGGCAATACATCCCCTAAACGAAGGTCTCACCGTGAAACTGAAAACATTGGCGTTTCTCCTCATCATTGCGCTCGTCTTCATCCCCTCAGCCACGACGCAGCAACAATCTTATCAACGCTTCGACCGCACGCTCAGCAAGAAAGACGAAGACTGGGTACGCAAAACGCTCAAGGCAATGACGCTGGACGAAAAGGTCGGGCAGATGGTCATTGCTGATGCGAACATTACCTTTTGGAACCGCGAAAGCGAGGAATACAAAAAGCTGCAACATCACATCGTGGACAATAAAGTCGGCGGCGTGATCCTGTTTCGCAGCGAAGTCTGGCCGACGGCGGTCATCACCAATCGCTGGCAGGAGATGGCCAAGGTTCCTTTGCTAATTTCATCTGATCTGGAAATGGGCGTTGGGATGCGGTTTGAAGAAACGCCCTGGTGGCCGCCGAATATGGCTGTGGGCGCGACAGGTGACATGAAGTGGGCGCGATTGCAGGGCGAAGCCACCGCTTTGCAAGCCCGCGCCATCGGCGTCAACTGGTTGTTTGCCCCGGCGGTTGATGTCAATAACAACCCGAACAATCCGGTCATCAACACGCGGTCATTCGGTGAAGACCCGGAGCAGGTCGCCGCATTTGCCAAAGCTTTTATCGAAGGCGCACAGGGCGCGGGCGCGATGGCTTGCGCCAAACACTTTCCCGGCCACGGTGACACGGCGACGGATTCGCACATCGGCTTGCCGGTGGTGGATGTCAGCCGGGAACGGTTGGAGAAGCTGGAACTGGTGCCATTCCGCGCGGCGATTGAAGCACACGTTGGTGGTGTGATGTCGGCGCACATTGCCTTGCCACAGATCGAACCCGAACTGGCCGCGCCGGTCAAAGCCTTGAACGAACGCGAAGCCGCATCTGCTGAGTTCACTTCGCAGACCGAAGCGAACACCGCGCGCGTGACTTTGCCGGGCACGCTGTCATCGAAAATTATGACCGGATTGCTGCGCGATGAATTGAAGTTCAACGGCGTGATTGTGACAGACGCAATGAGCATGGCAGGCGTGGCCGCGCGATATTCTCCCGCCGAAGCCGCCGTCAAAGCGATCAACGCGGGCGCGGATATGATCGAAAAGTCGCCCGATATTGACGCTGCTCTGGCCGGGATCAAAGACGCAGTGAAGAAGGGCGAGATTACGGAAGCGCGCGTTAATGCTTCGGTCGAACGAATCTTGCGCGCCAAAGCCGCGCTCAGCCTGCACCAGAAAAAAACGGTTGACCTCGACGACGTAGATCGTGTCGTCAACAATCCACGTTTCAACGAAATTGCTCAACAGATCGCTGATCATTCAATCACGCTGGTCCGGGACGAACAGAAGCTGTTGCCGTTGAATTTCGCCAGCAGCCCGCAACAGAGCGCTCCGGCATCTGTTGGCAGCGAGTTGATGCGCAAAGGAAGAATCCTGAATCTGACTTTTAGCGATGAAGACGACCGGACGGTGACCAGAACATTTGTGGATGAACTTCGTCAGCGCGTCGGAACCGTGGAAAATTTTGTAATTGATCCGAAAGCGCCGGAAGCTGAGATTGAGCGCGCACTTTCGCGCGCGGGCGCTGGTGGTTTTGACGTGGTGATTTATTCGCTGGCTGTTCGCGCGCGCAGCGGCAAAGGCAGCGTTGCGTTGCCAGCCGCCGGGAAACGCATTGCCGACCGTCTGATTGCTAGCCACGCGCCGTTGGTCGTGATTTCGTTCGGCAATCCGTATCTGTTGATGGCCGTTCCGGATTCGCCGAGTTACCTGCTGGCATACAGCCCGTTCCCGGTCAGCCAGCGTGCAGCGGCCAAAGCGATCTTGGGCGAGATCGAAATCAGCGGCAAATTGCCGGTCAGCTTTCCTGGGCTGTATCCGCGCGAGCACGGGATAAAAATTGAAAAGAAAAGGTGAGGTGGCGCAGTCAATCAAGTGGTGACGGCCTCACTCTCGATCACCGGATTCGCGCGCGCGCTGCGGATGGCCAGGATCACGCTGATGGCTACCAGGATTGAACTAGCGATGAATGCCGCACCGGGCAGATGTACCGGCGCTGAGGATGACGTGAAATAGCCGAACAGATTGGTCGCCATCAAGGGGCCAATGATCGCGGCGACGGCCTGGATGCTGCTGATCACGCCCTGCACCGCGCCTTGTTCGCTGGCGGAAACCATCTTGGTGATCAGCGATTGAATGGCAGCCCCGCCGATCCCACCGATGCTGCCGATGATAATCATCGCGTACAGCATCCATCCCTTTGTGGCCAGGCCATAAACCAGAAAACTAATTGAACCCATCATCAGCCCGAAGATGATAGCTTTGCGCTCGCCCAGCCTTTTGACCATTGTGCCAGTCAATCCGGCTGAGACGATGGCGAACATCACGCCCACCAGCGCCAGCGACAGGCCGTTGTCCAGGGGCGTCCAGTTAAAACGATAGGTTGTGTAGAGCACCCATGTGCTGGGCAATGAATCGTGTGCGATGCGTTCCAGCGCGATGACGCCTGCCAGCCCCAGCACCACCGGATAGCGCGCCAGGTCTTGCAGCGAAGCCAGCGGATTGGCGCGCTTCCAATTGAACGGGCGGCGGTTCTCTTTGGCGTGTGATTCCGGCAGGACGAAAAAACCATACAGCGCATTGAGTAGGTTTAACCCGGCAGCCGCCATAAACGGCACGCGCAAACCGAAACCGCCCAGCAGCCCGCCCAGCGCAGGCCCAATGATGAAGCCGACGCCAAAGCACGCGCCGATCATGCCGAAGTTTTTGGCGCGGTCTTCCGGCGCGCTGACATCGGCAATGTAGGCATTGGCCGCCGAAATGTTCGCGCCAGTAATGCCGGAAATGATGCGCCCGATAAACAGCCACTTCCAGGTCGGCGCAAACGCCATCATCAAATAATCCAGCCCCGCGCCCACCAGTGATGACAGGATGATGGGCCGCCGCCCGTAGGCGTCGCTCAGGTTTCCCAGCACCGGCGAAAAGACAAATTGCATCAGTGCGTATGACGCCACGAACCAGCCGAAGATGCTGGCCCCGGTGCTGATGTCTCCGCCATATAGCGTCGTCACCAGCTTCGGCAGCACAGGGATAATCATGCCGATGCCCAGCATGTCCAGCAGCACAGTGATGAGGATGAAGGGCATTGCGGCTTGTCGGTTTTGCATATGGGCTTTCTCTAAAGTGTGGATCAGTATCGCGACCGATAGGGAGCGGGTATCACACAAGACCCGCTCCCTAGTCCGACAGCGGTGGGGACGGGATGTGAGTGTGAGCGATCATGGTTCTTCGTTCATCTGCACAGCTTCTGCGTCGGGGGCGATTGGCGGTTGGAAATTGACGCGGTTATACACTTCAGCCAGCTTTAATCGGCAATCAATCGAAGTCAGGTGAAGCTCGCTTTCCAATCCTTTGACTTCAGTCATCAGCCATTGGCCATTGGCTTGGCGTTCGAAATGTTCGATCAGCGGCTGTGTTTGCCAGATCAATACGTAATCTGTCAGGGATTCATTGTGATTGCGGTAGCGATGAAACTTTTCGCCGCGATCAAACGATTCGGTTGAGGGAGACAGGATTTCAAAGATGATTTTAGGATTGACCAGCACGTCGCCGACTTCGTCGTGGAATTGTGGCTCGCCGCAGACAACCGTCAGATCGGCATAGGAGAACAAGCCTTTCAACGAACTCGGCGAAGTTTTTTCGCCGCTGCGAATTTTCATGTTGGGCGAAAAAACCTGGCAAGGCTTACCTTTTATGTCACCCATGACTTCGAAGATGACATTGACATTGATGGAACTGTGCTTCGGGCTTTCGCCCGCCATTGCGCGAATCTCGCCGTCAATGAACTCGTGGCGTTCCTCGGCCTGACGCTCGAATTCCAGGTACTCGGCGACGGTGTAGAGTTTTTTCTGAAGCTGCGTTTGAGCTGTTGCCATGGCCTGCCTCCGAATTCAATTCTTAGCCCCTCGTTTGAACCAATCCGCGAACTTCTTGATCCCGGCTTCAATCGGCGTTGTTGGTTTGTAGCCCAGTAAAGCCCGCGCTTTGCTAATGTCGGCGTGCGTGCGGGGCATATCGCCGGCTTGCGTGGGTTGGCGGTCAATGACGGCTTTCTGGCCGAGCGCGTCTTCCAGCAGTTCGATCATGCGGTTGACGGTGATGGTTTGCGATTCGCCCAAGTTGATGATCTCAAACGGCGTCGCGTCGTAATCAACTGCGGCCAGCACGCCTTGCAGAATGTCGTCAATATAGGTGAAGTCGCGTTCAGCGCTGCCATCGCCGTATACCGGGATCGGGCGTTTGCTTTCGATCAGGCGGGCGAATTTATGAATTGCCAGGTCGGGCCGCTGCCTTGCGCCGTAGACGGTGAAAAAGCGCAGACAGGTTACATTCATCCCGTGCAGGTAACTGAAGGTGCGCGCGATCAACTCGCCAGCGGCTTTGGTTGCGGCGTATGGCGAGATGGGAACAAGCGGCGCGTCTTCTTTGAAAGGCGGCATGGCTGATGGGCCGTAAACAGAACTCGATGAGCCGAAGACGAATTTCTTGATGCCGTTGCGCTCGGCCAGGTCCAGCAGGTTCGTCGTTCCTGCGACGTTGACCTCCTGATAGGTGCGCGGATCCGTCACCGAAGGGCGGACACCTGCTTTGCCTGCCAGATGGATGACCACGTCGAAAACTTCATCGGAAAAAAGCTGCTTCAGTGCGGTGTAGTTGCGAATGTCGGCTTCGACCAGGCGATAGGCCGAATGGCGCAGGTGATTTTCGATATTGTTGCGTTTGATCTGCTGGCTATAAAAATCATCGAAGTTATCTACGACGGTGACTCTGGCGGGATTTTGTGCCAGCAAACGATCTACTAAATGAGAGCCTATAAAACCGGCGCCGCCGGTGACAAGAAATCGTTTCTTACTCATAACGGCGGACTTATAACATATTCTTTGGCTCTTCGGCATAATGCCCCCGCCGGATCGGCAAAACTTTTTGCGTTGAACTTGAAACTTTCCTGCCCGCAAGGGCACTCACCAGGCGAGACTGGAAATGAGGAATAGCTTGCTTGCGGAGGCAGACAAAAACGACCGGGATAGAAGAGACCAGAGGGACCAGAGGAAGAAGATGGCGTTTGCGGAAATAGCTCCGGGCGTGGTGGGGCGCGCGAAAAGTGGCGACGAAGAGGCGTTTCATCTGATCTTCAACCGCTACGGCCGTCCAGTGCTCAGCTTCATCAACAACCACATCCGAAATCGTGAGTTGGCCGAAGAGCTGGCGCAGGAAACTTTTGTCCGCGCTTATCGGAATTTGACGGGCCTGAAAGACGAGATGCGATTTTCGACATGGTTGTTCGGCATCGCGCGCAACGTCGTTCGCGAATCAGTCCGGCAGATGCGCAAAGATGAACGCAAAGTCGGGCTGGATGAACCGGAGAGTTTGAAGCTGGAATCGGATTTTGTTTTGCCAGATGGGAAAATGTTGGATCGCGAATTGACAGAAACAATCCATCGCGCGTTGGCCGAACTGGACGACGACAAACGAATCGTTTTCAGTCTGAAGATTTTTCACGAAAAGAGTTATGAAGAGATCAGTTCCATCACGGGCCATTCCATCGGCAAGCTGAAAACTGATCTGCATCGCGCCCGCGCGGAGATGCGAAAGATGATTTCGCCCTATCTGGCGAGCGAGGCATGAGCTTGCTGAAATCCGGGGACTTGATGTTATGAATTGCGAACGTTGCCAAACTGAACTGGAAGATTTTCTGTACGGCGAATCGAGCGAACGGCTTGCGGCGGAGATGCGCGCGCACCTGGCGGATTGCGCCGAATGTGTTGCCTTGCGCGATGAATTGGAACTTGAGAACACGCTCTTCGCGCAGTTTTACGAACGGACAGCGATTGATCCAACCGCCGAAACGTGGGAAGCGATTCGCGCGCGCATCGTGGCGGAACCCGCGCGGCAAATTCACGCAGAACCGAAAGCTGGTTGGTGGCAATCATTGATGGGCGGTTGGCTGACTCCTGTTGTCATGCGACAAGCGGCGTTGGCTTTATTGCTGGTCGCGCTGTCAGTAGCGGCGACCATTGTCTTGATGAAGCGCAGGGATGACGGCAAGAACATCGTTCAACAAGGCGGCAAACAACAGGCAACGCCGCAGATTCCAACTCCTTCGCCTGCTGCATCGCCGATTCCATCGCCAACAATGGATGTTGCGCGCGTTGATCCGTCCGCAAAACCGTCAGCGGCGGATCAATCATCTGCTCAACAGTCATCTGCCAAACGCGATGCTGTGAAAGCGCAGCCGTTGAGCGAGCAGGAATTGATCACGCGGCAATTGGCGCGCGCCGAACGCGAATATCAGGGCGCAATTAAAATGCTTGACCGGGTAATCGCCAAACGCCGTGACGAGATTCAGCCCGAAGCGTTCAAGCAATATCAGGCCAGCCTGGCTTTGATTGACAGTTCGATTGCGCAAAGCAAACGCGCGCTGCGCGAAAGGCCGGATGAAACGTCTGCCAGCCAGTTCCTGCTGTCGGCCTATGCCAAAAAGGTGGAATTGATGCAGACCATTGCGATGAATTGACCATAGATTGAAAACAGATGAATGAATTCAGAATGAGAGTGGAGAGTGAAAGTCAGATGAAGATTCAATGGGGGATGAAAATCAGACGGTCGGTGTTGGCGCTGGCCTTGGCGCTGGTGGCTGTTGGTTGTTGCTTGATGAATTGGCAGGTTGCTCCGGTGCAAGCCTCTCTTCAGGCCGCCAATCAAAACGGCCAGGCCAATCAAGATCGTGAATTTCATCAAGTTTACAACATCACGCCCAAGGGGACGGTCGGCATATACAACAGCAGTGGCGCGATCCGCGTGACGACCTGGAATGAAGACCGAGTCAAAGTGGACGCCGTGAAACACGGACGCCGCGAAGAAGACTTCGCCCGCGTGCAGATTGAAGTGATTGCCAAACCGGAGAGCGTCGAAATTCGCGCGGTCTATCAAAAAGACCGGGGTGAAATGTACCGTCGCGGAAATAGCGTGTCGGTGGATTTTGATGTGAAAGTCCCACGCGGCGTGGCGCTCAGCCCGGCCAATGCCAGCAGCGGCGATGTTAATGTTACCGGCCCGATTGATCGCGTTATTGTGCGCGCCAGCAGCGGCAACATCACTGTGACAGATGTGACTGATACCGCCAGTTTGACGGCCAGCAGCGGTAACATTCATGCCACGCATATTGGCGGCGAATTGCGCGCCAGCGCCAGCAGCGGCAATTTGACCATCAACGATGTTGGCGCGCGGCTGATTGCGCAAACGTCCAGCGGTGCAATTCACGCATCTCAAATTCGAGACGACGCCACGGCGACGGTTTCCAGCGGCGACATCAAGCTGGAAAAGATCGGCGGGCGCGTTGTTGCGCGAGCCAGCAGCGGCGCAGTTTGGATCAACGATATTGGCGGCGATGTGCAGGCTGACAGCATGTCAGACAATGTCACGGTGACGAATGTACGTGGCTACGTCAGGGCGAATGCCACCAGCGGCAGCCTGACCATTCGCAATGCCAGCGAAGGCGTGCGCGCTCGTGCTATCAGCAGTTCCATTACCATCAGCGATTGCAAAGGCGCGATTGATGCCAGTGCGGTCAGCGATTCGATCACCTTAACCAACATTGACAGCCGCGAGGTGGTTGCCAAAACAACCAGCGGCAGCATTCGGTTCACGGGCAAACTTCAAGACGGAGGCCGCTATGAGTTTGAAAGTTTCAGCAGCGGCGTGGTGCTGATCCTTCCACCCGACAGCCAGTTCAACCTGACGGCCAGAACGCACAACGGTTCGATCAATACAGAGTTTCCAGTGCAGATGACGCGCACGACTGGCGGCAGCCTGATGTCGGGCAGCGTCGGTAAAGGTGGCGCGGAATTGCGCGTCTCCAGCTTCAGCGGCAGCGTGCAGATCAAGAAAGGCACGGGCCAGACGCGCTGACGTAGGCAGTAAGTTCACCAGCAAAAACAATCAGGCATAGACAGGATTAACAAGATTACTCAGGATTGTCCGCAAAGCCTGTCATTATTGAGGATTGAGTTATCCTGAAAAATTCTGTCAATCCTGTCTATATCCATCTTATTTTGCCTACCAACTTAGTGAGCGTGAAAATTTAACTTCCCGGTTTCGGCGCATCCTCTGTCGTGGGACAAGATGCCATCTTGTCCCACATCGAGAAGTTAATTTTTTATGCCTACTTAGTAGGGCAAAGCGGTCAGTTTGCATTAGTCTGATGAAACGTAGCGCGCATGTACCGTAGGTTGTCCAACCTGCGGAAGGCGCCATCATCAAGCCACTCGGTGCAACTGAAACACCACTAACCAAGTCATCCGCAGGTTGGACAACCTACGGTATATTTTTCAAGGAGAGCGAGATGAAGATTCTATTTGCAGTATTGGCGGGCTTGACGCTCGGCTGGACATTTCTATCGGGTGGATCGTCCGGTCATGCCAATGCGTCCGTCATCAGCGAAGTGCAAGACCAGATCAACAAGACGGTCACCCTGGCGCCCGGATCAAATGTTCGCGTCAGCGGCATCAATGGCTTCGTGGTCGTTGAAACTTCTGACAGCGACCGCGCAGAGATCAATATCCAGGTCAAAGCTTCCAGCCAGGAAGCGATGGATCGTAAACCCATCATTGTCGAAAACACGGCCAACAGCCTGACCATTCGCACTGAAAATGACCGCGAAGGCAAACACAACTGGGATCGCGGCTGGGTAAAGCACGAAGTCCGGTTGCGGTTGCCGCGCGCCATCAGCCTGAAGGTTTCGTCCGTCAACGGCAAAGTCGAAGTCGGTCAAATCACCGGTGAGATTGCCGTCAGCAGCGTCAACGGCAGGGTGGATGTGGCACAAGCTGGCACGGCAACGGATATGAGCAGCATCAACGGCCACACTTCTGTTTCCATCAAACACCTGAGCGAAGGTGGATTGCGCGTGAGCAGCATCAATGGTGGTGTTGAAATCGGCCTGCCCGCAGGCACCAATGCTGATGTCGAAGTACGCAGCGTTAATGGTGGCATCAATTCAGATATGCCGATTAACGTCATTGGCGAGATGCGGCGTGGGCAACTGGTAGGCAAACTAGGTTCCGGCGGTGCCCGAATCACTGTCAACAGTGTCAATGGCGGCGTGACTTTGCGAGGCAATTAACAGGCTTTTTCATTATTAGCTTGGGGCTTGGATTCTTTTTCAGCCACCGCGGATCGCAGCGAAATAATTCTTCGTTGCCGTCCGCGGTGGCTGAAAACTTTTCTGCCTGAAGCTCTTTGCAGGAACTTTCAGCAGGTCGTCGCGTAACTAGCCAATGTCGGGTTGAGGATCACAGTTAGAATACCAAGATATTTTTGTAGTCCGCTTTTGACACGAAAAGATTCCAGAACCGAACATCCATGACTGCCCTATAGATCAGCAGTTTCAGATCAACCCCAAGATTGACCAAGATTGACCAAGATTGACCAAGATTGACCAAGATTGACCAAGATTGACCAAGATTGACCAAGATTGACCAAGATTGACCAAGATTGATATGCAGTTAGATGACCAATCTATGCTACAGGGGCACGGCACAGCTTTTGTTCTAGGCTTTGTTTTGAAAAAGGATTGCAACGTTCTTCTCGATCCCCAAATACTAAATATTGGGTAGATGATTCTTTCGAGTTCAAAAACTAATCACTGAATAACCTTGAGGGAGGTACAAATGATTTCCGAAGCATTGGGAATGACAAACGGCTCTTTGACTTTGAAACCCCGCCAGGCGCTCACGCTGGTTGGGACGCCGCGCGTCTTGCCACTGGATCAGTATGAATGTTTCGTCGGCGTCAGCACGAATGTTGCCGCGCTCAAACAGTTCATCAGTGTGCAGGCAACACAGCAGCAGGCAACAAAAGCTACGCTGCTAATTAGTGAACGCGGCCTGCGGCAGGAACAGGTAGCCCGCATGCTGCATCAAGCGAGCGAAAACTGGGCACAGCCCTTTTTCGCCGTCAACGCGCATAGCCTGGATAGCGAGGCGCTGCATTCCTTGTTGTTTGGCGAACGTGGTCATCCGGGAATGATTGAAACCTGTGGCAGCGGTACGATCTACGTTAATGAACTGACCAATCTGCCTGCCCTGGTGCAACAGCGCTTCGCCGCTTTTATCGAAGAGCAACGCTGGCGCGGGCATTCCGGAACCTGGGCCGGAAGACAAAACGGGCATCAGGGAAGCCAACACGGCGGCCCGCGTTTGATCTTTGCCACCGAATGGAATCCGCGAGAGATGACCGCCGAAAATCGAATCGCATATGGGTTGGTCGAATTGCTCAAACCTTCCAGCTTCACGATCAAGCCTTTGCGCGACCGCAGCGAAGACATTCCTTACCTGGCCAATCATCTGCTCAGCCGGGTCATCAAACGCCTGAACAAAGGCCTCCACGAAATCACTCCCAACGCAATGAAGATGCTGGCTGACTATCCGTGGGAAGGAAACATTGATGAACTGGAATCCGCGCTGGAAAGCGCTGTCAACAGCACCAAGCCGCAGCAGATTGACGAATCCCTGCTCCCTTCGCGCGTCCGATATGCGGCGCTCAAAGCGATTCCCACCACCGGCATTGATCTACCGCAA
>JBBQVH010000135.1:0-22554 GCA_038211695.1 Blastocatellia bacterium
GCCACGTCATCGAGTAGCCCGGAAATTTCCGCTCCCACGGACGAGCCACTGCGCTTTTCTCCGCGTTGACCTTCAAGCGCAGACGCCCGGATAAGAATTCCGTCACCGACTTCATCACCCGTTCCCCCGCCTCCCGCGACCACACGTAGATGTTGCAGTCGTCGGCGTAGCGACAAAACTTGTGACCCCGCCGTTCCAGTTCCTTGTCCAGATCATCCAACAGGACGTTTGACAACAACGGACTGAGCGGACCGCCTTGGGGAGTTCCCTCCGCTCGCGGACTCACCACTCCGCCTGCCATCATCCCTGCTTGCAGGTAGCGCCGGATCAAGCCCAGCACTCGCTTATCGCTGATCCGCCTGGCCAGCCGCGACATCAACACGTCGTGATTGACTCGGTCAAAGAACTTCTCCAAATCCGGGTCTACGACCCAACGACGGCCTTCCGCGGCGTACTCACGCGCGGCAAGCACCGCTTGATGCGCGCTGCGTCCGGGGCGAAAGCCGTAGCTTGATTCGGAAAAGTTTGGCTCAAACAACGGACTCATTACCTGATGCAACGCCTGTTGAATCAACCGATCCAATACCGTCGGAATACCCAGTTGACGCACTCCGCCGTTCGGTTTCGGTATCTCCACGCATCGCACCGCCGCCGGTTGATACGTACCATTCAACAAGCTCTCTTTGATCTGCCCCCAATGCTCCTGCAAGTACGGCAGCAATTGCTCGACAGTCATTTCATCAACGCCTGCCGACCCTTTGTTACTCATCACCCGCGAATAAGCATCAAGCAGGTTCTCACGTGCGACCACTGCTTCCATCAACTGCAACTCTTTCGGTCTGACGTGCTCTCTCCTTGCCGCGCCGTTTGACGCACCCTTCCCATACTCTCGCGCTTTCCGACCGCTACCATCCGGGTGGGAATCGGGCATCTCAGCCATACTGTCTGCGTCTCCACGAACGTCGAAATTCAAGCGTCAGTCCTCTCTACGTGTTCGGGCCTTCGCTCCGGTCGCTCAGAACTACTATGCCCTCTGCTGACTTCTGCCGATTCATCGCGCCGCCTCTCGACGGCACTAGCCCTGCGGCAAACCGACAGACCTCCCCGGGTATTGCGCATCCACCTTCCCGCTTATGCCCGCCACATATACGCCAAGACTTTCCGTGCAGGTATTGGGCTTTGAAGATATTTGCCTCCTCACCCAGCCTTGCCGCCTCGTATGTAGTTTCTGTTCGTCGAGCCAGCGTTTTGCCTGCGACTTCCTCCGGATTCCACCTCGCGATGGACACCCTTGCCGTCCGGCTAACGATTCCCCCTGCCGGGGTCGTAAGGGACTTTCACCCTCAAGTGAATGCGCCCTGCCGGGCGCACAAATGTAAAAAGGGGAGCGGCTTTTGACCGCTCCCCAATATTTCATCCAACAATTAGGACGACGATTAGAAATCGAAGCGTCCACCGATCTGAATGATTCGCGGCGCGAATGCCCGATTGACTCGCCCGAATGTGGCGCTGTTGATACTCTGTATCTGTTCTGTTCCATTGAAGAAGAAGTTCGTCTTGTTGAAGGCGTTGAAGGCCTCCAAACGAAGTTGGAAGCGAACGTTCTCCTTAATACGGAAACTCTTCGCCAGAGCAGCATCAACATTGGTGAACCACGGGCCATTAATAAACCCACGTTCCAACCCACTGGTTTGGCCCGGCGCATTGTTGAAGAGTACCTGTCCGGCAAATGGTGTCGTGCCGAAGCCTTCCGCCGCGCGACCGGTCGAGTTCAGTACCGAGGGGTTAATAAAGTAGATGCCTGCTGGCAAGTTCTGTGTATTGCCTGCTTCCAGTTTATAAATACCAACCAAATCCTTGAGCTGAGATTTGGTCAGCGAAGTGAGCGCCGTCTGACGGCCTGAACGGCCAGCGCGATTGAAGGTACCGCGCGGATCAACGAAGGAGATCGGCGCGCCGGAACTAATCGTCACAATCGGGCTGATCTGCCAGCCGCCGATGAAGGCGTCAATCACGCGGTTTGCTCCGCTGAAGAACTTGCGGCCATTTCCGAAGGGCAATTCATAAATCCCATTCAGTTTGAAGCCGTGCGTCGTGTCGAAATCAGCGCGTGAATATTCCAGTTCCGGCCTGGCGTTATCCAGGAATGGCTCCACCAACGTTTGGGACGTGCCGATACCGTTGGTCAGCGTCTTCTGGAAGGTGTAGTTGGCCTGGAAATACAGCCCATGAGTGAACCGGCGGCGGAATTCCGCCTGCAACGAGTTGTAGTTGTATTTCGCGCCGTTGGTGAAGAGATTGGCCACGCCCGTGTTCGAATTGGGCAGGAACTTGACCGTGCCACTCTGGTTGAGCTGAATGTAACTCAACGCCAAGTCCGCAGGAGTTCCAGCAACCAATTGATTGCGGTTGTTGGCATTGGCCAATGTTCCGCCACCAACCAAATTCGGGAAGACTGTCAGTGTCTGGCATCCGGCAGTCGTGCAAGAAGGATTGCCCGTCAACACAAAATTGGCGCGCGCGCGGTTGAAATCTGCCAGGAAGCCATTGTTGACGATGTCAATCTGGTTATAGTCAATGCTGCGCCACAGATTGTCACCTCGTCCGCCGACATAACGAATTTCGACGGCATTGGCTCCGAATTCACGCTGAATGCCGAAGTTGTACTCCTGCACTTTCGGCGTTTGAATCGCAGGATCAATCGCGAATACGGTGCCGAAGTTATTGAATGCCGCGCCGTTATTTTGCACGTAAGTGCGAGGGACAATGGGAACCCCAGGAGATACGATTGGTGTCAAACCATTCAATCTGGCATTGAGAGCCGAGTTACCGGTAACCGGATTAATAGCACTGACAGCAGTCGTGCCGAGTCCCGAGTTCCCAGCGGCAGCATTGTTGAGCGTTGTGATCATCTGATCGTTCAGGAAGCTCTGACGATAACCGCCACGCAATACCGTCTTGCCGCCTTCACCGAAAATGTACTTGCCGAATTTGCCCCAGTTGTTGGGCGACCACGCCACACTGATGATCGGCGCGAAGTTGTTCTTGTCAGTTTTGTAGAACTGTGCGTCCGCACCAGCGTTACCGCCGATGTAGTTATAGGTGCCGTTCGGATTGAGAATCGCCTGGACAGGGTCGGTTCCGTTAGGAATCACTGCTTCCAACGCCAAGCCATTGTTCTGCTTCAGCCCCGTGTAAAGCTCATAACGCAAGCCAAGATTAAGAGTCAGTGACGGACGCGCTCTCCACTGATCCTGAATGTATAGTGAGTGATTTCCGTAGCGAAAATCCTGAAGACGGGTAATCGCTTGAAAACCTGAGGTCTTGTTTGCAACGTTGAACGATTGAGTTCCACCACCCACAATACCACCGAGCAATGCGAGCAATGCGTTCGCCGTGGTTAACTGCGTTGTCGCAATGCCGCCTTGGAATTGGCTGGCAAGCAGCGTGGGAGTGTTGGCATTGGTTCCCAGGGTATAGGCCGGAACAATGCCCCCGTCGTTGTAGGCGTCAACCTGCTGATACTGCAATTGTCCGCCAAAACGCAGGCCATGCTTGCCCCACGCCAGGTCGGCATTGTCCTGGAAGTTGTAATAACGTGTGAAGCGTCCCTGATCCAGGAAAGTGACCACCGGGTTGCTGATGACCGTTGTTGTCGGCACATTGATAAAGTTGGCCGGAGTGGGGTCTGTGTTATCGAACGGCACAATGCTGCGGAAAGTGCCGCCACGAATTTCGTTGCTGAATCGCCCGCCGGGAGTCCACCGGTAAGAGAGAACCAGCAATTTGTTTTGGGAGTACTGAACCGTCGAGGGAATGGTTTTGAACCCCTGAGTGCCATCCACATCCGGGCGTAGATTGTTCTCTTTGTTGTAATCGTAAATGCCATTGATGCTATGACGCGCGCTGATGTCGTAATCAATGCGAGTGGTGTAAACATTGCGATCAGAGTTTGAGGGCTGGTTAAAGCTCAGTCCGGTCGTATTCAACTGATCGCCAATGTCTGTCCGATTGCCCACAGTGGGCACTGCAGAAAGAATGTTCTGCGCGACCAAAGGATCAATGCCGGTTGGGACATTTGCGCCTGGTGTCAGCAACGAAAAAAGATTAACCATGCGCGTGACATTCGCGCTGTCGCGATATGTGAAATTGCCCTGACGTGCTCCCGGCAACAGAATAGTGCGAGTGGCCAGGGAAGACGTGCGAGTTCTCAAGCCTTCATAACCGAAGAAGAAAAAGCCTTTGTCTTTGATCAGCGGCGAGCCGCCCTCTCCAAAGCGCGGAATCGGCAACGGCCCGAGAACCTTTCCACCGAAGTTGTTGCGATTCAGGAAAGAGATCGGAATACCGCTGCGATTGCTGAAGAAGTTGTTGGCAGCCAGCGCCGAGTTACGATTGAACTCGAAAGCCGAGCCGTGGAATGTACTCCCGCCGCGCGGTGTCACCTGGCGAATCTGCGCGCCGCCATTCTGGTCAGCGCCAGCATTGGAAGTTGTAATGGTGAACTCACCAATGTTGTCCACCGAAGGACGGTTCGGCGAAAAGTCTGTCGCATTCGAACGAATAAAACCGTCCTGCACGTTCAAACCATCGCGAGTGATATTCGTGAACGAAGTGCGAAGACCATTGATTGAAGTATTCTGCGCGCCGTTTTGGGAGACGCCGGCTTGCAAGGCAATCAGGTTGAGCGGATTGCGTCCATTGAGCGGCAATTCAATGATCTGTTTGGTGCTGACCGTGTTGCTCAATTCGCCGTTCGTTGAGTTCAGTACATCAACGCCCGCTGCAATCGTCACGGAATCTTCAACGCGTCCGACTTCCAGTGTTGCTGTCAATGCATATTCGCGTCCGATATCAATCTTGACGGCGGTCGCGGTGAATGTTTTGAATCCGGTGGCTGTCACCTTTACGGTGTAAGTACCGACCTCAAGTTGCGGAACGGTGAAACTGCCATCGCCAGCCGATGTAACAACTCTATCTTTGCTGGTTTTATCATCCGTAATGGTAACGGTCGCGCCTGCGATTACACCGTCAGTGCTGGCGACGGTTCCCACCAATCGCCCCGTGTTGCTCTGCGCAAAGCCCGTGGCCAGACTGACGCAGAGCATAAAGAACAGAGACATCATTTTTTTCATAACCCTCTCCTCTAAGAGAAATTCCTGTAGTCTTTGTGACTAAAAATTGTGGAAAGACAACCAGCCAGCGCCAATTCAAACGACCGGGCTTACTGATTTCAATCATGTTGAAAAGTTTCTGCAGATGCTTCATTGAAAAGTATGATTTTCAACGCAACCATTGTTCCAAGTGACATCATACCCATGAGCTTTGCAGTTGCTTCACTTAGCAGGCTGATTAGCCATTCCTCGTACAAAATTTTGAATCGTGATTTAGATTTTCATATCTCGAACCACGATCACACAAAAAAACGGCAGAAGCATTTTGCCTCTGCCGTTTCGATCAATTCCGACTGCGCTTTCGGTGTATTATGCCAATGCGATGTCGAACTGTTCCTGATGAATAGTCGGGTCGCTCTTGATGGTCACGATACCGCCCAGATATGTCTCGATCTCTGTCAGCACATCGCGTTCGGAGCCGCGCAGGGCTTTGACCACTTCGGGATTGATGCGGAGGATGATTTCGTTGTGATCCTCGACATCTTTTGAAATTCGGCGAGCTTCGGCCAGGATTTCATAACAGACCGTTTGGGCGCTTTTGACCATTCCGCCGCCGCCGCAATACGCGCAGGGTGTGCAAAGCGTGCGTTCCAGCGATTGTTTGACTCGTTTGCGCGTCACGGCGACCAAGCCAAAATCGTTGAACTGAAGGATCTTCGACGGCGAACGGTCGCTGCTAATCTCCTGTTCCAGTGCGGCCATGACTCTGGCGCGGTTGCGGCGCTCTTCCATATCAATGAAATCCAGCACGATGATGCCGCCAAGATCGCGCAGGCGAATCTGGCGGACGATCTCTTTGGCCGCTTCCAGGTTGGTTTTGGTGATGGTGTCTTCCAGACGGTTCGACTTGCCCACGAACTTGCCGGTGTTGACGTCAATGGCGACCAGCGCTTCGGTCTGGTTGATGACGATGTAACCGCCCGACCGCAGCCAGACGCGGGGTTTGACGGCTTTGTCAATTTCGGGCTGGACGCCGTAGTTTTCCATGATCGGCGTATCTTTGGTGTAGAGCTTGACGCGCTGGACCAGCTTCGGCGCAAAGCGGTTGACAAAATCCACAATCCGTTCGTACTCGAATTCGTTGTCCACGCGGATGGCCGTGAAATCCGACGAGACTTGATCGCGCAGGATGCGCTGCACCAGGTCAAGATCACGGTGAGCAATGGCCGGAGCTTTGGCGCGTTCGGAGCGGCGGCGAATGTCCGTCCAGGTGCGAACCAGATACTGGATGTCTTCGCGCAACTCTTCCAGCGTGCACCCCATGGCCGCCGTGCGGACAATGAAGCCGCCGCTGGCTCCGGTTTCGGCGCGCAGTTGCTGCAAGGTGCGGCGCAATCGCTGGCGCTCTTCATCGGTGCCGATCTTGCGGGAAACACCAATGTGATCCACGGTCGGCATGTAAACGATATATCGGCCCGGCAACGCGACGTGCGATGTGATGCGCGCGCCTTTTTGGCCGATGGGTTCCTTGGCAATTTGGACGATGATCTCCTGGCCTTCGCGCAACAGATCGGAAATCACCGGACGTTGGAAGCGTTCCCCCACGGAGCGAGGCGCTAGCATGTGGGTGGCGGCAGGCGCAGGAGGGGTGGCCTTGGGTGATGGAACATCCAATGGCGCTTCGTCCTCGGCCCGCTCGTCGCCGTCTTCCTCGTCCGTGGTGACGTCATTCACCGCGCCGCGTTGGCGGAAAGTGCGCTTGCGGCCACGACCGCCGCGCCGCGTGGCCATTTCACCGCGCTTCGATCGCTGGCGAACTTTCGCGGTCGCATCTTTCAATTCTTTCGGCGCTTCCTCTTCCGCAGCCTCAGCATCAGATGGGGATGCAGATTCGCCTGCTTCCGGCTCTTGCGCGTCTGTCGCCTCAACCGCTTCAGCAAATCCGATGGCGGGCGGGTTGAGGTGAAGCACTTCAACATCGTCGCCAACCTCAACCACATGATGCGTTAATCCGGAGGCATCAAGATGTTCCGGCAAGTGCTCGGCCAAAGGCTCGTCCTCCAATGTTGGCCAGACAGCAGCCCGCTCTTGAGGCCTCTCTTCGGCCAACGATGTCGTTTGCCAATCTGCCAGCAGTTCGGTGGCGGCATGATATTTGGACTCATCCTCAATCGCCGCAGCCGAATCCTCTCTTGTCGAATCCGCAGTTGGCGAATCTGCGGTTGGCGATGCGGCAGCTTCCGCTGCGTTTATTTGTCCGGCTTCCGGCTGCCCGGCTTCTGGCTGCTCTGCCGGCTCCTCACCATCGCTAATCCGCTCAAAGCCGGATTCGTTGCTCAGCGTGCGCGCGAGCGAACCGACGTGGACTTCCGGCGTCGGTTCAAGTTCAAGCAGCGCGGTGCGGCGCTCATCTTCGTGAATCCAGCCAGAGATGCGTTCCTGCATCATCGCGTCTTTCAGCATGTCGCCGGCATATTCGATGTCGTCGTCGGTCACGCGCTCAAGCGGTTCGTGATGCACCAGCACATTGCCTTCTTCGGCTTCCCCATCTTCAGCCGCCACTCTTGGTTGCTCAATCGGCTTATCATTGCCGCGTCCACGGCCACGTCCGCGACCGCGACCACGGCCACGGCCACGGCCTGTGGATGGCTCCTCAGCATCTGCATCAACTGTGTCTGGCGCAAGCTCAGCTTCTTCGGTAGATGTAATCTCTTCTTCGGCTTGCTCGACCTCTTCTTCCACCTGAACAGGCGCTTCGGGTTCGACACGCAAGCGGCGCTGGCGGCGCTGGCGCGGACTGCGTCCGCTTTCTTTCGCTTCGACCGCCGGTTCTTCTTCCGCGTCTGCTTTTTCGGCGGCAAACTTGGACAGCAAGGGCAACCTGACCGATGGAGGGCGCATTGGCTCGTCATCCGCCGCAGGCTCAATGACCGGTTCCGCGCCAATCTCTTCGATATGGCTCAACGCCGCTGCGCGCAGGTCCATCTCCGAATCTTCTTCGCCATCAACTTCGACGGGTTGAGGACGAACCGCATCGCGGCGCGGGCGCTCAATCTTTTGGCGTACAATCTCTTGCGGTCGCGGGACTTCTTTGCGCACATCCTCTTCGTCTTCATCAATCTCTTCATCAAAGAAATCCGAAACGTAGAGGAAGGAATCGCGCTCCAGCCCGATGTCAACGAAGGCCGACTGCATACCGGGCAGCACTTTCATCACGCGGCCTTTATAGATGTTGCCAACGATGCCCTGATTTTCATCGCCGCGCTCAACATAAAACTCTGTCACGACATCGTCTTCGATAATCGCGATCTTCTTTTCGCGTCCATTGACGCTGACGATCATTTCTTTTGACATTCAAAAATCTCCTGTCTAGCTTTTCGCTGAAGAGGGAGTTTCACGTCCGGATGGGGTCAGTGCCGCGTTTGTTGGCGAGCGGATAATTCATTCAGCCGCCATTTTTCTTTGGCCCCTGACCGCATTCCAGCTTGGAAACTACGACTTCGATATTGTCAGCCGTTCGATTCGCGAGCGAATACACCTTTCCTTACACTTGGACCCGAAGGTCAAAGCGGAAGTCTCGGCGAGCCGAACTGCTGTTGTCGCCGCGCGCAACCCCTGACGGGTGCGCCGCTGACGCGACGTTGAATTGTGTGCATTGGAAAAACCTTTTCGCGCGGTAATCAGCGGTCGTTGATTGGTGACAATCAACGAGCCACCGGTCACTAATTGACAAACCTGCGCAACCGCACGCTGATCGCCAGTCCCAGCCCAAACAGCGTGGCAATGACTGACGTTCCGCCATAACTCATCAGCGGGAGCGGGATGCCCATAATCGGCAAGAGTCTGACAACCATCCCAACGTTGACCGCAACGTGATACAGCAGCAAAGCTGCAAACCCGCCAACTAGCAACAGGCCGACTCGTTCGCGCGAAACACGCGCGATCTGCGTCAACCGTGTGACAATCAGCAGGTAGATGGTCATCGCAATCAGACAGCCGACAAACCCCGTCTCTTCCCCCGCGACGGCAAAAATAAAATCGTTGTGGACTTCAGGGATAAACTTAAGCGTCCCCTGAGTGTTCTGACCTAATCCTTTTCCAAAGATACCGCCCGAACCGACGGCAATCTCAGCTTGTTCGTTTTGATAGCTGTACTTCTTCTCGGCCAGTTCGGGCCAGTACACAGCCCGAATGCGTTCGCATTTGTAGCCCGGGCATTTTTTGGCGTGTGGAATGGCCAAAACGATAACCAACGCCACACCTGCCAACGCCGCGGCAATCCAAGTCCAGCGGACCCCGGACAGGAACAGCATTCCCATCAGAAACGAAGTGTAACTGAGCGCGCTGCCCGTATCGTGCTGTGCAAACACCAGCGCGACAGGCACGGCCCAGATCACTCCCGCAGTAATCAACGTCCGCAAATCAAGCGGACGCTTTTTGACACCCGCCAGGTAATATGCCAGATACAAAATTGTAAAAATCTTGGTCGGCTCAGACGGCTGGAACTGGATTCCATGGCCGAAATCAAGCCAGCTTCGATTGCCATTCACTTCTTTGCCAAGCGGCGTCATGACCAAAGTGAGCAGCAGGACGCCAATCCCATACAGATACGGCGCAATGTTAACGATCCGGCGATAGTCGAACATCGTCACCACAAACAGCACCGTCAGCCCGATTCCAATGCCAACGAGTTGACGCCTCCACAATCCCGGCGCAGGCTCGGCACTTGAAATCTCAAGCACGCCGAACGCAGTGATGAGTAGCGCCATCAGCAATAGCGGCCAGTCAAAATCGGTCAGGTATCTGCGGTTAATGCCAAACATAAGCAATTGCGGATTGCAGATTGCGGATTGCGGATTCGGCTATTCACCAGTCCGCTTTCCACAATGGCAATCACTGTTTCTTCGCCTCTTCCGCCTTCGTCTCATCAATCAGGCCGCGAGTGCGGTGGTAGTAATCTTCATAAATCACTTTTGCACGCGGCGCGGATTGTTTGCCGCCGAAGCCTGCGTTTTCAGTCAAAACGACCGAGCAGATTTCCGGTTTTTCACGCGGCGCAAAACTCATGAACCAGGCATGGTCTTTGTTCTTCGATCCGGCTTTGTCTTTCGATGCAACCTGAGCCGTTCCGGTCTTGCCACAGACATCAAAACCTTCAACACGAGCGCCCCCGGCCGTGCCCGCGCCGTCATGAACCGCGCCCCACATGCCTTTCTTGACGATCTCGTGAATCTCGGCACTCATCGGCACCGTGAATCTGGTCTTGTCTTCGTACTTAAGCTCGGGTTGCTGGTTGCCTTCGCGGTCCACGCCCGCCACCGCGCGCAGGAAGAGGTGAGGCGTATTCATAAAACCACCATTGGCCAATCCGCCGACGTAACGAAGCAGTTGAATGGGAGTCGAAGCGTTCATTCCCTGGCCAAAGGCCGAAGCCGCCATATCGTAATCTTTCCACCTGGCTTGCTTCATGGCCTCTTCCTCGTCCTTCTCCGTCCATTCCACTTCTTTCACGCTGACCCCTTCTCTCTCCGCTTTGCGCCTCTTTAGCTCACCTCGGACGCTACTCTCTTTCGTTGCTCGCGTTGGCGCAGTGCCGCTTCTTTCGTGCGGCAGGTCAATTCCCGTTCGATGGCCAAACTTGAAGTTATCAACCCACTTTTCAAATCTGTCCGGCCCCATCTTCAGCCCCAAGCGGTAAAAATATCCGTCGCAGGAATGCAGAATCGCGCGATTGATCTCCGGCATGCCGTCATGCGACATCGAATGCATGACGCGGTCGCCGAGCTGAATGTCTCCGTCCTGAATTTTCGAATTGGTCGGCGTGATCACACCTTCGTTGAGCGCGGCGACAGTCGTCAGCAGTTTCCAGGTAGACCCCGGCGGGAAAGTGCCCTGAATGACGCGGTTGAAGAGCGGCTTGTCGGGGTCTTCGTACAAGTCGCGAATCTCTTCTTTGCCTTGGTCGGTCTTGGCGCGTAGCGAGAAGACATTGGGATCGAAGGAAGGACGGCTGACCATCGCCAGAATCTCGCCGTTGTTCGGGTCCATCACCGCAATGGCGCCGCGCCCGGCCGGCATGCTTTCACTCTGCGATTCGGCAACCTTTTGAATGTCCAGATCGAGCGTGCTGTAGAAATCGCGTCCGGCAATCGGTTCGGTCCGATCAATTTCGCGTTGGATTCGCCCTCGGCTGTCCACCACGACGCGCCGCTCGCCATCTTTTCCCGCCAGAATATCGTTGTAGGTTCGCTCGATCCCCGCCTGTCCAATGATGTCGCCTAATTTGTAGCCCCTCTCTCTGCTGAAAGGCGATTTCGGATCGTTCAACTCCTTCCTGCCTACTTCGCCGACGTAACCGAGCACATGCGCGGCGATCATATTCAGCGGGTATTGACGACGGGGAGCCTCTTCATAACGAATCATCGGATATTCAAACTGATGTGCTCTGACCCAGGCGATGTCCGCAGAAGTCACCACTTCTTTGACCACAATAAACTCGTACTTGGCCTCGTACCTGGCGGCTTCAAATCGCTTGGTTAACCAGTCCTGGTCAATCTTCAAATTCTTGACCAATAGTTCGGCAATTTGCGGAAGGTCACGTTCTTTAACATCCTTGCGGCTCAAAACGATGTTGTAGGAAGATTGACTGGTGACCAGGATGCGCCCTTTCCGGTCGAAGATCGTGCCCCGGCGCGCGGGAATTGGAAGGATGCGAGTGCGATTTTGTTCGGCGCGCTCGGCGTATACCGCGCTGTTCATGACCTGCAAAAACCACAATCTGCCCACAATCAACACAAAGATGACCAGCGCCAAATAGCGAATGATCTCCAGCCGCAGTCCGGCTTGGCGCAAATCTTCAGCAGGATCAAAACCGGATTCTCTGGCAGATTTCATAGTCAGCACCATTCAATTGCGGATTGTGGAATTGAAGAAGAGGATTGCCATCTCCCTGTCAAACAAAGGATCAGCCACAAAATTCGCAATCCGCAATCATCAAAACCTCGCCTTGATTCGACGAGCTTCGCCGCGACGTACACGCGCCGCAGAATCTTTGTTGAAAAGGCGATCCAGCAGGATATAAAGCAGGGCCGAAGCGATCAGGTTGGTGACGAGTCCGAAGACGATGGCAGCGGCGAGACCTTCTCCCCCAGCCAAAACAGGGAGTTTGAATTTGAGCAGTTTGTAGAATGTGTACCGTGTCAGCGTATTGACCGCGCTGGCGCTCGCCACAGTTGCAAACCTGACCAGCAGATTGTCAGCCACGATGACGGAGACAATTCTGTCAGCGGCAAAAGCCGCCAGCACATATGCAAACCCGCTGACGCCAATCGCCTGGGCGACGCCCACTGTATGCGCTCTCGAAAAAGAATCGTATGCGATGCCGGCGACCACTGCGGTCAGTAACGCCCGCATCGGATTTCGCTGCAAACAGACATACACGACGACCAGCAACAGCCAGTCAATATGCCCCAGCCATCGCCCCAGTGTATCCGGCAGGAGATGGACGAGTGTGGTTTGAGCAAAAATGGCGACGAACAAGCATGCTGCAATCTTGACCGTCGTAGCGCGAGATTCTTTCTCCAACGATACTTTTCCGCGAATTCAAACTCTTTGTTTTCAACTTCGAATCGCAGCGCCGGCGGATATTCGCGTTTCGCCTTTCCAGTTTTGGGTGCCGCCTAACGCTACTCTCGATCACGCCCGATCACATTCGACTTTATCGCTTCTTGCGATCAGACGCTTTACCCTGTATTTCTTTTTCCTCTTTGGCCACTTCATCAATCGCCCCGCGGATCTTCTCCAACGGAATCTGAAGGACTTTGACGACCTCCAGCTTATTCAGGTGGGCCGCCGGTTCGATCTCCACCAACTGCGGCGCGTGCAGCGTGCCGTTACTTTTGACGCGGCCGATGAGCAATCCCGGAGGATAGATTCCATCCTGACCGGAGGTGACCACTTGCTCGCCATTTTCCACCTTCTCAGGCGGCGCAATGAAACGCATCTCGCATAACGACTGGCTCTTTCCTTCAATAATACCAAGCCAGCGACTCGCCGCCGTCTGTCCAATCACCGTCGCCCCCGCACCGTGCCTTTCGTCAGTCACAAGCAATATTTGAGATGCCAGAGGCGTCGCCAGAATGACGCGCCCCACGACTCCTTCTGCCGTGACAACCGGCTGGTCCTTGCTGATTCCGGACAGCATGCCGTGATCAATCGTCACAGTATTGAACCATTGATTGGCATCTCGCCCAACGACGCGAGCAACAACGCCAGGATAGGCATTCGCTACTTCACCGTTTTTCAAGGCGTTAAGCTGGTCAAAGAGCGTGGCCTTTTCGCGCAATTCCACCATCTGCGTTTCAAGCTGCGCACGTTCGGCTTTCAAACGCTCGTTCTCACCGCCGGAATCGCGCAACCGGAAATATCCTTTCCAAACGCCGCTGACCAATCCCGTCGTGCGCGTGGCCAACCACTGAAAGGGCATCATCCCGCTGGTCGTGACAAGTTGCAAATATCGTAAGCCGGGCTGGTTCGGAACCTGATTGAAAGAAATCACCAACAAGTGCGCCACCAGCAATGCTGCGAATAACCACGTGGGATTCTTTTTGGCCTTGTCTTTCGCTCTGTCAGTTAGAGACATTTGCAGTGGTTGGTAGTCAGTGGCTGATGGTCAGTGGCGACAGCCAGCCACTGACCATCAATTACATTTACATTTTATGATGGTAATGTTGCGCCATCCCAACGCACGCGCCGCAGCAGATCGAAATCTGAGAGCATTGCGCCTGCACCCAACACGACCGAAGAAAGCGGATCTTCCGCCATGGAAACGGGCAGTCCAGTCTCTTGCATCAAGCGCACGTCGAGCTTTTTAAGCAGCGCGCCGCCGCCCGTCATGACGATGCCTCGATCCACGATGTCGGCGGACAGTTCCGGCGGCGTGCGTTCAAGCGCCACGCGCACGGCGTTGACAATCGTCGCCACCGAATCAGACAAGGCCTCTCGAATCTCTTCGTCGCTGATCGGAATTGTCTTCGGGATGCCCTCAATCAGGTTGCGGCCTTTAATCTCCATCGTTCTCGGCTCATCAAGCGGTGCACCGGAACCAAGTTCGATCTTGATCGCTTCGGCAGTGCGCTCGCCAATCAGCAGATTATATTTTCGCTTAATGTATTGAATGATGGATTCGTCCATCTCGTTGCCGGCCACGCGCACTGACTTCGAATAGACGATGCCCGACAGCGAAATAACAGCGATGTCCGTCGTGCCGCCGCCGATGTCCACGATCATATTGCCGTGCGGTTCAGTGATTGGCAGCCCGGAGCCAATGGCAGCCGCCATTGCCTCCTCCACCAGATAAACCTCTGATGCCTTGGCGCGGTAGGCGCTGTCTTCAACGGCGCGGCGTTCAACCTGTGTGATCTCAGATGGGATACCGATGACGATGCGCGGGCTGACCCACGTTTTGCCGCCGTGGGCCTGTTGAATGAAGTATTGAAGCATTTTTTCGGTCACTTCAAAGTCGGCGATCACGCCGTCCTTCATGGGCCGAATGGCAACGATGTTGCCGGGTGTCCGGCCAAGCATCTCTTTGGCTTTATTGCCGACAGCTTCTACTTTGTGGGTAACCTTGTTGATGGCAACGATGGAAGGTTCGGAAACGACAATGCCCCGGCCACGAGCAAAGACCAGCGTGTTCGCCGTCCCCAAATCAATCGCCAAGTCGCTGGAAAATAGACTAAAAATCGAACGTAAATTCATTGAAAGTGAAGTGAAACCCTTTCCGAAATTCGGCTCTGTGACATTGCAAACAACCTAAGATTGAACTTGATCTAAATGATTTGCTCATCATCACCAGTACATTCATCGAAGTGAGCAAGTCTGAAAAGCTTAAATGTAGGTTGTTTTCTATGCAACGCCAGCATATAGCAAAAGATCGCGTAAATGAAGCAGTCAGAAACAAATCGCGCCGAAAAGCTAGTTTGCAGGTGGCTTTTCTCAAAATGTTTGTGACAAGAGCACCGAAGCTGCGATCCTCGACGCTGGTGTGTGCGGCAATTTGCGGTGAGAGGGAAATCCGCCGTCTTGCCCGGAGTGTCTCAGGCAAGACGGCGGAGCAGTTTGATGAACGCAGAAGGCAAACCCCACGGGAAGTTGCCCGGACGCCCGCCGCCAATGACGGACCAGCGGACTATGAAATACTCTTATCGGCAGTCGTCAGCTTCGTATTGATTTTGGAGAAAATCGAAGTGATGCTCTCCCCCATTGTTGTTAAGACGAACACCGCCGCCGCGCCGATCAGCACCAACAACAACGAATATTCCACAATGTCCTGCCCCCCTTCGTCATTGACGAAGTTATTCACGAAATTCTTGATCATTACATTACCTCCAAAAGGATTTGCCAGATTGGCATCAGGTTTAAGTTTTTGATTGATCTTGCTGCCGATCAAAGCGGATTTGTTCGGCAACTCGATTTGCAAGAGTGTCTCTTCCGGTTTATCCGTGAGGCGATCACCGCTCATCTTTCGATCAGGGGCAACGCAGTCATCTTGATGTAGCGGAAGAGCAATCGGTTGTCGGGGGAAGGCGCAACGACTTTCTCAGTTTAATTTGGGGGCTGAATAAGGCCATTTCCATTCCACGGAAACAGCCGCCGATTTTTTTGAGAGCGAGTAGAGTTTGCGATGAACAGTGAGGCGATTACCGAACAGCGCAGTGACCTAAATAACACAGCCCGTAAAAAACTTTCAAGTTCAAAGTTTTGGGACACCCGGGTGACAACGTTCTGGCCGCGCCGTGAATGACGTTGCCGCTGTTGACTTATAATAACATCAACGTTGATGTTATCTTTTCAATTCGTTCGGGCCGGTTCGTTCGGGCGATTCATTCCGCTGACTTATTCGTCCGCTCACGGCGAGTCTATTTTCGATGCGCAATCAAGACAAAGCAGACATCATCACACCGCTGCGCCGCCAGTATCTGGAGATCAAGCGCCGCTATCCGGGCATGATCCTGATGTTCCAGATCGGCGACTTTTACGAAAGCTTCGACGAAGACGCCCACGTCGTGGCGCGCGAATTGGGCGTCGCCCTAACGCGCAAATGGTTTGGCAAAGGCCAGGCGCACCCGCTGGCCGGCGTGCCTGTTCGCTCCATCGAAACGCATCTGGCCAAGCTGATTCATCGCGGCCACAAGGTCGCCATCTGCGAACAAACCACGCCGCCCGGCAAAGGGCTGGTTGACCGCGAAGTCACGCGCATCGTCACGCCGGGCACAATTATCGAACCGGGGTTGCTGGAAGGCCGCGCGAATAACTATCTGGCCGCATTGATCGTCGCCGAAGGCATAGCCGAACACGGGGCTGGGCGCAGGGCCGGATTCGCCTACGCCGACATCACAACCGGCGAATTCGCCGTCACCGAAGTTGGCGTTGAACATGCCCTTGCTGAACTTGAACGCATCGCCCCCGCCGAACTGCTGCTGCCCGGAAGCGCCAAGCTGCCAGCCCTGACAGAAGGCACGAGCGAAATCCGTGCCGTCACGCGGATTGAGGATGAACTGTTCGAGGTAAAACTTGCCCGCCGCGCATTGCTGGATCATTTCGGCGTCAAAACGCTGGTGGCCTTCGGCTGCGAAGACAAGCCTCTTGCCGTGCAAGCCGCCACTGCCATCGTCGTCTACTTGCGGGATACGCAAGCCGACGCGCTGGCTAATCTGAATCGGCTGCAAACCTACAGCACAGACAATTTCATGCAGTTCGATCCGCAGACGGTGCGCAATCTGGAAATTTTTCAAAGCTGGGATTTCACCGGCGGAGCGCCCACGGGTTCGCTGGTTTCAACCATTGACCTGACCGCCACGCCGATGGGCGCGCGCAAGCTCAGACGCTGGCTGCGGCAACCGCTGCTGGATTTGACCGAGCTGCGCGCCAGACAAGAGGCGATTGACTGGTTCTTTCACCGCGAACCTGTCCGCGAAAAGTTGCGCGCGGTGCTCGATGAGGTACTGGACATCGAACGGCTGTTCGGTCGCATCCGCCGCCGCCTGGCCGTGCCGGCTGAAATCGTCGCGCTGGCGCAAAGCCTGCGCCTGGTTCCACAGATTCGCGCGCTGCTCGAAAAAGCGAAAGCTCCGAAAGACTTCATCGCCGCGCTCAAAGGCTGTGAAGAGATTGCGGATTTCGTCGCCCGCGCGATCACCGACCGGCCACCGTCCGATTTTGAGCGCGGCAACATCATCCGCGCGGGCTTCTCAGCGGAACTCGACGAACTGCGCGGCGGGCTGACCGGCGGCAAGGATTTTCTGGCCAGGCTGGAAACGCGCGAGAAAGCGCGCACCGGCATCAAATCACTGAAAGTCGGTTACAACAAAGTCTTCGGCTATTACATTGAAGTCACCAAGCCCAACCTGAAACTGGTGCCGAACGATTACATTCGCAAACAGACGATCACCAATGCCGAACGCTACTTCACGCTGGAACTGAAAGAGCATGAATCGCTGATCGCCAACGCCAAAGAGCGCATTCTGGAACTGGAAATCAGCCTTTACCGCCAAACCTGTGACGAAATCAGCCGCCACTCGGAACGCATCAACCAAGTTGCCGCGACCATCGCGCAGGTTGATCTTTGCGCGGCCTTGGCTGAATGCGCTCAGCGCTTCGGCTACGTCAAACCGGAACTTTGCGACAACGGCGAGATCGTCATCGTCCAAGGCCGCCATCCAATGATTGAGCAGCGCGTGCCCGATTCCGGTTCTCAGACTGCCAATAATGTTGATCGTAGCTTCGTGCCGAATGACACGCACCTTGCGAATCACGCCAATTCCGCTTGCCAGATTATGTTGATGACTGCGCCGAATATGGCGGGCAAATCGGTTTACCTGCGCCAAGTCGCCTTGATCTCCCTGCTCGGCCAAATCGGCAGTTTCGTCCCGGCGAAATCGGCAAAGCTGGGGCTGGTGGATCGTATCTTCACCCGCGTCGGCCTGCACGATTACACGTTGCGCGGACATTCCAGCTTCATGGTCGAGATGATTGAAACCGCCCACATTTTGAATCACGCCACCGCGCGCAGCCTGATTCTGCTGGATGAAGTCGGGCGCGGGACTTCAACGGCAGATGGATTGTCCATCGCGCGCTCAGTCATCGAATATCTGCACAACAATCCTCGTGTCGCGGCCAAAACGCTTTTCGCCACGCACTACCACGAACTGACCGATGTGGAGGAGTACCTGCCGCGCGTGCGCAACTTTCATCTGGCCGTGCGCGAATGCGGAAATGAAGTCGAGTATCTGCACAAAGTTGTTCCAGGCCGGGCCGAAAAGAGTTTCGGTATTTACGTCGCGCAACTGGCCGGCTTGCCAAAACCCGTCATCCATCGCGCGCAACAACTGCTCAGCGAATACGACGGTGCTGCTCTTCAATCAGTTGACCCGATGCCAGATGGCCCGACGCACCGACAGCAAACTGCCGGGAATGCGCGCTTCCCATCGCTGCTTGCGTCGCTCGCTAAACTCGACATCAATCAGCTCAGTCCGGTCGAAGCATTGACCACGCTTTACGAATTGCAGAAACAGATGGTTGAATTGCAGTAGCGGAATCCAGACCGTCGCAGGCGGGCAACCGTATCTCAGCCCGGCCATCGCGTCGTATCCGGCCAATCGCCAAGCCGGATCGAATCGGGCAGGCGACCCGTTCAGCCTGGCACCCGCTGAACTTTCCGTCATCAAGCTAATCGCCAAATGCAGGACGACCAAAGAAATCGCGGCGCTGCTCTTCATCAGCCCCCGCACCGTCGAAACGCGCCGCGCCAACATCTGCCAGAAGCCGGGCCTGCGTGGCAACCACGCCCTGGCCAAATTCGCGCTCGCCCATCAGGCAGAGAGCTGACCGGGCAGAGCTTTGGCTTCGATGGAGCAACGTCGAGTCCCGGCACGCGCCCATTCCGTGGTAGCTTATCGAACACTCGTCGCGCTGTCGGGAGCGGTGATCAACTAAACCCACACGCGGCGACGGCGGCGGGAGCCTTCAATCAAGGCCATAACCTTCACGTGCTGACCAGCACTTCAACGATGAACTACATCATCACCGTCTTCCCGCCGGGCTGCTGAAGCCCTGAACAGAGGGAAAACTGAAGGCGCAGGCGGAATGACTTTCGCCTGCGCCTTTCGTGCTTTTTCTTGCGGGCGGCCAGCGCAAAGATTGCCGAGTCCCGGCGCTGGCTGTACACTCCGCCGCAGTTGACAGGCTCTCCTCAATTTCGACCGGCAGTACGAAAACAAAGAGCCTTTACATCAACACAGGTTTTACGGACTTCGCTGGCAACTCAAAAAAAATCGTCACTCATTTTCCGGCGTCTGAAACGCCTGCGGTTCACGCGGACGGCTTCGCGAATGCTTTTATTGGCTCTGCTCGCGTGGGCGTTGCGGTTGGCGACTTGAACCCAGTCACAAAAATTCAAGAGGAATATCTCATGCAAACTGCACACACTCGCGTCGCTCGTTCGTTGAAACTGATTGCCACGGCAGTTCTACTGGCTGTCCTGGGATGTTCATTGGCAAGCATCAATCCAACCGTGCGCGCCTATTCCAATCAGGCTGTCGCCAGCGTCAAAGCCGCTGTTAGGCTGGCTCGCCCCACAACCTCATTGACCAGGGCGAAGACCTCCGCCATCGCGCGGCAAGGCAAAGGTCTTACCCCGGATAAGCCTAATCCTGATGCTCCCGTCATCCCAAGCAACTCTCCGTCCGCCACAATGACTGCGCGTTCGGGCAGTGGATCAGCCATGCAAGCCAGTGCCAATGCGCCGGCCTATCAAAACGCCTTTTCCGACTGGTTGCCGGAATTCACGTTCAATGCGCTGGCTGACCGCTCGTTGGCCGAGATAATCGGCGGCCCGACAGTCGTTCGTGCCTTGCCCCCCGGCACTCTGGCACCCAACAACCAGAACCAGTTTGGCATCAGGGTCAGCAGGTCGGACACTTTTGCCCCGCCCAATTTCCAAGTTACCGACAATCTTCCGCCGGGCGTTAATTTCGCCGTGGCGAATGTGGATACCCCTATCAGCTATACCGGTAGCGTGCCGCCCTCGTTCACTGGCAGCTTCGACACGGGTGATTCGACCTACAACCGTGCGGTGAGCTGCGCCGCGCTGTCCGGCGTCGGCACGGCCGTGGCGTACGACACCATCACGATCACTAATAACTCGGCCAGCGCCGTCAGCTTCGTCGTCACCTCCAGCCTCATCGGCGGCGGCGCCTGCGGGGACGCCAACGACACCTTCTTTACGCTCTACAACGGGTCGTTCAATCCGGGTGCAGCGCTGACCAATTGCCTCGCGGTCAATGACGACATCGCCGCCGCGTCGAACCGTTGCAGCACGCTGTCGTTCAGCATACCGGTCGGCCAGACACGGGTCGTGGCCGTCGCCGCCTTCAACAACCTCGCCAGCGGCGGGGCATTCGGCTACGAGATCAACTTCACCGGCACCACGGGCGCTGCTTCGGCAGACTTGTCCGTCACCAAGACCGATGGCGTGGTGACGGTGACGCCGGGCGGTTCGACGACTTACACGATCACGGCCTCGAACGCCGGGCCAAGCAGTGCAACTGGAGCGACGGTGGCTGACACTTTCCCAGCCTCACTGACCTGCACCTGGACTTGTGTGGGCGCGGGTGGAGGCACTTGTACAGCATCCGGTTCGGGCAATATCAATAACACGGTCAATCTGCCGAGCGGCGGTTCGGTGACTTACACGGCGAGTTGTTCAATCTCAGCCGCCGCTACCGGCTCGCTTTCCAACACGGCGACGGTTGCCGCGCCGGGCGGCGTGACTGATCCGACACCCGGCAATAACAGCGCAACCGACACCGACACTTTAGCGGCGTCTGCCGATCTCGCCATCACAAAGACTGACGGGGTGACGACAGTCACGGCGGGTGGCTCGACGACTTACACCATTACGGCTTCGAATGCCGGGCCGAGCAACGCGACCGGCGCGACGGTGGCGGACACCTTCCCGGCCTCACTGACCTGCACTTGGACGTGCGTTGGCGCGGGCGGAGGCACTTGTACAGCATCTGGTTCGGGCAACATCAATAACTCAGTCAATCTGCCAGCGGGCGGCTCGGTGACTTACACGGCGAGTTGTTCCGTTTCGGCGGCAGCCACCGGCACGCTTAGCAATACAGCGACTGTGACGGCGACGGGCGGCGTGACCGATCCGACGCCCGGCAACAACTCTGCAACCGATACCGATACACTTGGAGCGTCAGCCGATCTCGCCATCACTAAAACGAACGGTGTGACGACGGTGACGGCGGGCGGTTCGACGACTTACACGATCACGGCCTCCAACGCGGGGCCGAGCAATGCAACAGGGGCGACCGTGGCGGACACCTTCCCGGCCTCACTGACCTGCACCTGGACCTGCGTTGGCGCGGGCGGCGGAACCTGCACGGCGGCGGGCAGCGGCAACATCAACGACTCGGCCAATCTGCCCTCGGGCGCTTCGGTCACCTACACGGCTTCGTGCTCGATTTCAGCCGCTGCGACCGGCACGCTTTCCAATACCGCAACCGTCACCGCGCCGGGTGGAGTCACCGATCCAACGCCGGGCAATAACAGTGCAACCGATACGGACACCATCCTCTCATCTTGCCCAAGCATACTGACCGTCAACGATCTGGGCGACACGCCGGACAACAATCCAGGTGACCGTGTTTGCAACGACGGCACAGGCAAATGCACGCTGCGCGCGGCGATTGAGGAAGCCAATGCGCTGGCCGCCGCGCCCTGCTCGCCGCTGACGATCAATTTCAGCGTCGTGGGCACGATCAATCTGGCGACGGTGCTGCCCAATCTGGATCATCCGAATCTGACGATCAACGGCCCCGGCGCGAACCTGCTCGACGTGCATCGCAATGCCGTAGCCGCCTTTCGTCTTTTCGCCATTAACAACGGCAAGACTGTTGCAATCAGCGGCCTGTCAATCACCAATGGCAATGATCCGGGGCAAGCCGGGGGCATTTATAACGCTGGCACGCTGACTTTGACGGCGTGCGCCATCAGTGGCAATACCTCGCCGCAAGGTGGTGGAATTCAAAGTGACAGCATCCTGACAATGGCCAATTGCACTGTCAGCAACAATATTGCGAGTAATTTTGCGGGAGGGCTGAAAATTTTCGGCCCCACAACCACGCTGACCAACTGCACGTTCAGCAATAATCAGGCACCGGATAGTTCCGCCATTGAGACTAATACCGGGGTGACATTGACCCTGACCAACTGCACGATTGCGAATAACCAGGCTGGCACCGGGTCCGGACAAACAGGCAGTGCGTTGTTTGCCAACAGCGGCACCGTCCTGAAGAACACCATCGTAGCGAATAACACTGGGAACAATGCGAACATCGCCGGGACGGTGGATACGGCGAATTCCTTC
>JBBQVH010000136.1:0-22515 GCA_038211695.1 Blastocatellia bacterium
ACCGTCCTGAAGAACACCATCGTAGCGAATAACACTGGGAACAATGCGAACATCGCCGGGACGGTGGATACGGCGAATTCCTTCAATAATCTGATCGGAAACTCGGGAACCGGTGGTTTGACGAACGGCGTGAACGGCAATCAAGTGGGCGTGGCGAATGCATTGCTTGCGTCACTCGGCAATTACGGAGGCCCGACACAAACCCTTGCGCTGCTGCCTGGCAGCCCGGCGATCAACGCGGGCACTTCGAGCGGCGCGCCGGCCACCGATCAACGCGGCCTCGCCCGCGTCGGTGCTGTGGACATCGGCGCGTTTGAATCGCAGGGCTTCACGCTGGCGATTACGAGCGGGAACAATCAGAGCGCCAACGTCAACACGGCCTTTGCCAATCCGCTGAAAGTCACCGTCACGGCGAGCAATGGCATCGAGCCGGTCAACGGCGGTTTGGTGACCTTCACGCCGCCTGCCAGCGGAGCCAGCGCGAGCGTCGCGGGTAATCCGGCCACCATCACCGGTGGCATGGCGACCAGCGGAGCCGCAACGGCCAACAGCACGGTCGGCGGCCCTTACAACGTCGCGGCCAGTGCCAACGGTGCTACGCCTGTGGTCAACTTCTCGCTGACGAACACCAACCCGCCGCCGGCAATTGTGGCCGGGGCTGCATTGACGCGGCAGCAAGGCTCACCGGCTTCCAACTCGACCATCGCCACCGTCAGCGATCCCAACCAGACGGCGGGCACGCTGACAGTTACGGCAACGACCATCCCGGCGGGCATCACCGTGACGAACATCGTCAACACCAACGGCACGATCACCGCTGACGTGGCCGCTGGCTGCGGTGCAACGGTGGGCGCGAACATCGTCGTGCTGACAGTAACGGACAGCTTCAGCGCGACATCAACCACCAACCTGACGGTCAACGTGACGGCCAATACCGCGCCGACGCTGGCTTACGCGACGCCGCAGAACGTGACGGCGGGCAATTCGCTCAACGTCAGTCCGATGACGGCGACAGACAACGGCTCAATCACCGGCTACAGCATCGTCAGCGTCACGCCCGCACTGAGCACCGCGCCAACGGTCAACGCAAGCGGGGTGGTTGCGATCACGAACGCCGGCCCATCGGGCAGCCACGTCATCACCATACGCGCGATGGACAACTGCGGCTTGACGACTGACGCCAGCTTCACGCTCAGCGTCAACTGCCAGACAATCACAGTGACTGCGCCCGTGACCAACACTGGCACGGCTGGCGCGGCATTCAGTCAAACGTTCACGCAAGCAGGCGGCATCGGCGCGATCACGTGGAGCGAAATCGGCACATTGCCCACGGGCATCACGCTTAATTCGTCTACTGGTGTGCTTGGCGGCACGCCGACGGTGACGGGTACGTTCCCGATCACGGTTCGTGCGACGGATGCGAACGGCTGTTTTGGCACGGTCGGCTACACGCTGACGATCAACTGCCAGACAATCACGGTCAATGCCCCGGCAACTAACACCGGGTCAACTGGAGTCGCATTCAGCCAAACATTCACACAATCAAGCGGCATTGGAACGACGACTTTCAGCACGGCGAGCGTGCTGCCAAATGGAGTAACACTGTCGGCGGCAGGGGTGCTGTCCGGCACGCCGACGCAATCGGGAACCTTCCCAATTATGGTGAGAGCCACGGATGCGAATGGCTGCTTTGGCACGGTGAGCTATACGCTGATCATTAGCGCCACTGCTGCTCCTCCGGTAACGGCCAGAATTGATGACCCGCTTGTCTGCACAGGCCCAGGCAATATCGTGTCAGTGACGGCGACGGTGACCAACACAAACCCAACACCACAAGCGGCGGCTTTCACTGCGACACTGACGCCGACCTTACGCGCCTTACCAGGAAGCTGCACGGCGAATGTCGGAGCGTGCACGGTGGTCAATGCTTCAACGATCACCTGGGCTGGAACGCTTGCTGCCAATCAGACGGTGACGATCAACTACCAGGCGCAGGTCAATGATGGCGTGCTGCCGGGCACGCAGCTTTGCGCGACATCGGTTGCGACGGTTGGCAACAGCCTGCCCGCAACGGTGACGGTCTGCGGCACGGTCAACTGCCCGGCGGTTGGCCCGGGCACTTTGCCGCAAGCGAATTCGCCGATGAGCGATCAGAAGGCGGGTTCGGTCTTGCTCTTCAATGTCTACACTTCTTCCACCAACGCGAATCAGCAGAACACGCGGCTGGCAATCACGAACACGAATCCGGCGCTGCCTGTGTTCGTGCATCTGTTCTTCGTGGATGGCTCTTCGTGTTCGGTGGCTGACAGCATCCTGTGTCTGACGGCGAACCAGACGACCAGCTTCCTGGCCTCTGACCTTGATCCGGGTTCGACAGGCTACATTGTCGCGATTGCGATTGACGGCAACGGCTGCCCGACGAACTTCAATTATCTGATCGGCGATGAGTACGTGAAATTCGCCACCGGCCACGCGGCCAATCTGGGCGCGGAAGCGATCACGGCGATTGCTGGAGGCTTGCCGCTTTGCAATAACACTTCAGTGACGGCAACGCTGGCGTTTGACGGCATCAGTTACAACGTGGTGCCGCGCGTGCTGGCGCTGGATAACATCCCGGCCAGAGCCGATGGCAATGACACGCTGCTGATTCTGAACCGCATCGGCGGCAATCTGGCGATCGGCGCCAGCACCTTGGGGACGATCTTCGGATTGATGTACGACGATTCCGAAAACGTGCTCAGCTTCAACGTGACGGGCGGTTGCCAACTGCGTAATTCGGTATCGAGCGGCTTCCCGCGCACCACGCCGCGGTTTGAACAGTTTATTCCGGCGGGCCGCAGCGGCTGGATGCGGCTGTTTTCGCAAAGCGACATCGGCCTGAGCGGTGCGGCAATCAACTTCAACGCGAACGCGGCAGCGAGCGCTGGAGCCTTTAATCAAGGGCACAACCTGCATGTGCTGACCAATACATCGGCGGCGAGCTACACCATCCCGGTCTTCCCGCCGGGCTGCTAAGACTCGCGTAAAACTGCGGCAGCCTTGGCTCAGGGCTGCCGCAGTCATTTCCGTCGTACCTCACAATATTGACGGTTCCAAGCTGTATTCAATCTTCAAGCAAGTGACTGCCTGACAGGCGCTAACACCACACACAAGGAGACTCCCTCATCATGCCCACTTTTCGTCGTCTGGCCATTGCCTGCCGAAGAGTCAACCTCTATTCAATCGTGTTGCTTCTGTTTTGTGTCTGCGTCTTGTGGGGCGGACTCAAGCTTTTCTCTGCGCGCGCCAGCGAGGTTAGAGGGCAAGCTGGGCAAGCGGGCAAGTCCTCGCCAGACGGAATTTGGCAGGAGTCCGTCGCAACTGGAAACAGCAAAGCCCTCAAAGCAATCCCAGGAGCGCGCACCCTGCGGCTCAACATCGATGCGCTGGGGGGCACATTGAGCCGCGCGCCAATGGAATTTACTGCCGCCGCACGCCAAACGGCGGTGATGATTAACCTGCCAATGCCGGACGGATCGTTTATGCGCTTCCGCATTGTGGAATCGCCCATTTCCGCCGGAGCCAGACAGCAGTCATCCGATTTTCAAGCATATAGCGGGCAGGGTAGCGGGAGCGGGCAGGGAATTGACGATCAGACGGCGACGATGCGCATGTCCTGGGCGGCGAATGGCCTGCACGCCATCATCTTGTCGGCGCAAGGCGCATTCTTCGTTGAACCCGCGGTTGCGGGCGACATCGCCAACTATATTGCTTACGCATTGAAAGACGCGCCCGATGCAGGGTCGTTTTCCTGCGCGGTCAGCGAATCGGTTGCCGTCACACGCGCACCGGCCATCCGTCAACAACAGACCATCACCAATGGCACTGAGCTTCGCATCTATCGCACGGCGGTCGCGGCCACGGCGTTGTACGTTCAACAAAACGGCGGCACGCCCGCTGCTGCACTGGTCACGCTCAAGACTTCAATGAACACGGTCAATGCGTTGATGGAAAAAGAGCTGTCCATCCGGTTGCAATTGCTCGCCGACGCGGACGAATTTCGCATCTTTTCGGCGAATGTCGCTGACTATACTGACGCTGATACCTCCATCATGCTCGGGCAGAACCAGACGCGGCTGACGCAGATTCTGGGCGCAAGCGCTTATGACGTGGGGCACGTGTTGGGTGTGACGGGAGCCTTTTCAGGTGTGGCGGAATTGGCCAGTGCCTGCGGCAATTCAAAGGCGAGAGGTTCTTCGACGCTGAAGGCCAACGATGCGACGAACCCAAAATGGGTGATTGGCATTGCCCATGAATTCGCGCATCAGTTCAACGCGCCGCATACCTTCAATGGAATGGCGGGCACTTGCGGCGATCAGCGTGATGGAACGGTGGCCTACGAGCCGGGCAGTGGTTCGACGATTATGTGCTATCCGGGCAGTTGCGACGCCGATAACATTCAGCGCGACAACGATCCTTACTTTCATACCAGTTCGCTGGAACGCATCATCACCCACGCCAATGCCAACACGTCCTGCGGCATGCGCGTGGCGACGGGTAACAATCCGCCGACAGTCAACGCCGGCGGGACGTTTACGATTCCACCAAGCACCCCTTTCATGCTGACCGGAACAGGCAGCGACCCGGACGGCGATACGGTGACTTACACCTGGGAGCAGTTCGATCTGGGAACACTGCCTGGCACCGGCCCGCTTTTCCGCTCTTACAATCCGACCACCAGCCCGACGCGCATACTTCCCGCGCCGCAAAACATCGCCAGCAATGGCAACAATCCGCCCGCGACATACACGCTGCCGCAAACTGTTAATGCAGATAACACCGTCAATCGGGCCGGCACGTTCGTGGTTGGGGAAACGTTGCCCACCACGAACCGGACGCTGAATTTTCGCTTGACTGGCCGCGACGGGCGGGCACAAGGCGGTTTTGCAATTGCTTCAACGCAGGTCACGGTGCAGACGGGCGGCGGAGCATTTCTGGTGACGGCTCCGGCGGACAATGCTGAATTTCTGCCTGGCACGGCGATCAATGTAACGTGGAATGTGGCGGGAACCACCGCAGCGCCATTCAACGCGGCCAATGTGCGCATCACGTTGTCGAATGATGGCGGATTGACCTTTCCGACTGAGCTGGCCGCCAGTGTCCCGAACAATGGCACCGCCGGCGTCACGTTGCCCAATACACCCAATGGCCGCGCACGCATTCGCGTTGAAGCGGTCGGCAATGTTTTCTTTTCGGTTTCCGGCGCTTTCTTCATCCGCCAGCCTTGCAACGGTCTGACGCTGACGCCTGCGGCCCTGGCCGATGCGGGGCACTTGATGGATTACACGCCAGTAACTTTTACGGTGACTGGCGGCACGGCGCCGATCAATTTCAAGATCGCATCCGGCACTCTGCCTGAAAACGTGATGTTGACGGCGGCGGGTGTGCTCAGTGGAGTGCCGCAGAATGCGGGAACTTTCAACTTCACCGTCATGGCCAGCGACCTGGTTGGCTGCGCCGTGCAACGCGCCTATACCTTGCGTGTGCTGGCAGAGGTCAATGCGGGGAACGCAGGCGGACAAGTTCCAGTTATGACGCCACTGCGCAGTGGCGCGCTTGCCGCGCACCGCGTCGCGGGCATTCCCATCAATGTCCCGATCACGCTTTCGGCAGCCTCCTCCGATCCCGTGACGGTCCATTACACAACCGTGGATGATACGGCGCACGCGGGCGTCAATTACCAGGCGACCTCCGGCACGTTGACCTTTCAGCCGGGCCAGACCAGCAAGACCATTACCGTTATGGCGCTGGGCGTCACGGCGGGCCTGCCGCTGGACAAATTCAACGTTCTGCTGAGTTCGCCCACCAACGCCTTGATTGACGATGCCGAAGGCGAGGTTGATCTGATTGAAGGCGACACGGCGGGTTGCGCGCCCTTCACGCTGAATCCGGCGACGCTACCACCGGGCAAAGTCGGCGTGGCCTACTCCCAACCACTGACGGGCAGCGGTAATGTCGCGCCGCTTTTCGATTATGCAATCACTGGTGGCGCTTTGCCGGAAGGGTTGGATTTGAACGCATCCACCGGCGTCCTTTCAGGCACGCCGCAGCAATCGGGCACCTTCAATGTTGAGTTAGCGGCGCTGGATCAGAACTTCTGCGATGGCGAACGGATGTATACACTGGTCATCAGTCCCGCTGCGCCCGTCGTCAACACTTTCTCGCCGACAGAAGCCGAAGGCCGTTCCACTGTTGAAATCCACGGCACGGGCTTTACCGGCGCAACGTCAGTCAAATTCGGCGGCGTGGCAGTGGTCAATAGCTTCAATATTAAGAGCGCGGCAGCGGGATTCACCGTCAATTCAGACAATTTGATTACTGCCACGACTCCTGCCGGATTTCCCACCGGCGTGGTCAGCGTGACCACGCCCAACGGCACGGGCCAAAGCGCGCAGCAGATCCGGTTCATCAATGAACTGCCTGTCGCCAACGCGGCCAATGTAATCACCAACCGGAACACACCAATCAGCGGACGGCTGACCGGCAGCGACATTAACGGTGACGCCATCACCTTCCTTCTGCCCAGCAGTGAAGGGCGCGGTAACGGGCGCGCGTCGCTGACCAATGCGACGACCGGGGATTTTACCTACACGCCCAATGCTGGCTTTGTGGGCGCTGACCACTTTTTCTTTCGAGTCTCGGATGGGCGCGGCGAGTCGTTGTTAGCCAGAGTGAACGTGACGGTAGCCGACAACGGGTTGAGCGCATCCCTGAGCGATCCGATTATTTGCACGGGGCCGGGCGGTGTCATCAGCGTGACGGCGCAAGTGGCAAACAACAACGCCTTCGCGCAGACGGTCAGTTTCACGGCCACGCTGCCAGCGGCGCTGGTGGCGCTGCTGGGGAGTTGCACGACCACTGTGGGCACTTGCTCGGTCGTCAATCCTTCAACGGTGACGATGACGGCGACGCTTGTCGCCAATCAGACGGCAACCATCCGTTACCAGGCCCAAATCGCCGATACCGTGGCCGCCGCCACGCAGTTGTGTGTTAACTCGTCGGCCAGCTTCAACGGCGCGCCGCCGCTGACCGTGATGGCCTGCACCACAGTCAACTGCCTGACGGTTGGGCCAGGTGCGCTGCCGCAATCGAGTTCGCCGATGAACGATCAGAAGCCGGGTTCGGTGCTGATCTACAACATCTACACTTCTTCCACCAACGCGAATCAGCAGAACACGCGGCTCAGCTTGACCAACACCAATCAGACGTTGCCCGCGTTTGTGCATCTGTTCTTCGTGGATGGCTCTTCGTGTTCGGTGGCGGACAGCATTCTGTGTCTGACAGCGAACCAGACAACCAGCTTCCTGGCTTCTGACCTTGATCCGGGAGCGACCGGTTACATCGTTGCCGTGGCAATTGATGGCAATGGCTGCCCGACGAACTTCAATTACCTGATCGGTGATGAGTACGTGAAGTTTGCCGGCGGCCACGCGGCCAATCTGGGCGCTGAAGCGATCACGGCCATTGCTGGCGGGCTGCCGCTTTGCAATAACGCTTCAGTGACGGCGACGCTGGCATTTGACGGCATCAGCTACAATGTGGTGCCGCGCGCACTGGCGTTGGACAACGTGGGAAGCCATGCTGATGGCAATGACACGCTGCTCATCCTCAATCGCATCGGCGGCAATCTGGCCATCGGCGCAAGCACATTGGGCACGGTCTTCGGATTGATGTACGACGATTCCGAAAACGTGTTGAGCTTCAGCGTGACGGGCAGTTGCCAGTTGCGCAATTCGCTGTCGAACACCTTCCCGCGTACCACGCCGCGCTTTGAAAACTTCATCCCAGCAGGCCGTTCAGGCTGGCTGAAGGTCTTTTCGCAAAGCGACATCGGTCTGAGCGGTGCGGCAATCAACTTCAATCCCAATGCGGCAGCAAGCGCTGGAGCCTTCAACCAGGGACACAACCTGCATGTGCTGACCAATACATCAGCGGCAACGTATACCATCCCGGTCTTTCCGCCGGGGTGTTAAGGAGACGGACAGATTAAGCGATGAAAGGCGCAAGCAGTCAGTTGCGCCTTTCGTCGCTTCCACGATCTTGGTACTTCCTCTTGGGGCTTTAGGCGATCATTGATGATGCCTGTAAACCACGGTGCATTGATCAGTTCTCCTCATATTCGACAAGTTGTACGGATGTAAAGAACTGTCACTCCCGCACGGATATAAAAACCGCTATAAGAACCTCACTCTGTCCCACAACACAGTCGAGGCGGATACCAGAGAACTTGGTTTTTCGTCTACTGAATATGAAACGCATCACTCTTCTGGTCTGCGCAATCTCGCTGTTGGCCGCACCGATCCAGCCGCAGCCGCAAACGGCCACCAGCGCCAAGCGACCCAACATCCTGTTTCTATTTGCCGACGATATGCGCGCCGATACCATCCGCGCCTGGGGCAACCCGCACATCCGGACGCCGAATCTGGACGGCCTGGTGCGCCGGGGCTTCAGCTTTCGCGGCAATTACGTCTTCGGAGGCAACAATGGCGCGGTCTGCATCCCCAGCCGCGCGATGCTGATGAGCGGCAAGACCTGGTTCAAGATTGACGCGCCCACGCTCAATGGCGCGCGGCTGCTCCCCGAACATTTGGCCGAGAACGGCTACGTCACCTTCGGCACGGGCAAGTGGCATAACGGCCAGCCCTCGTGGCTGCGCGCCTTTCAGCGCGGAAAGACCGTGATGTTCGGCGGGATGTCGGATCATACCAAAGTGCCGGTGCGCGATCTGGGCCCCGACGGCAAGCTGACGGCGGAGCGCACGGGCGAGAAATTTTCCAGCGAACTGTTCGCGGATTCGGCCATCGAGTTCCTGCAAAACCACGACGGGAACAAGCCCTTCTTTGCCTACGTCGCCTTCACCGCGCCGCACGATCCGCGGCAACCGCCGCTTGAGTACCGCGAGCCTTATTACCGCAATCTGCCGCCCTTGCCCGCGAACTTCCTGCCGCAGTTTCCTTTCGACAATGGGATGATGCAGGGCGGGCGCGATGAAAACCTGGGCGCGTGGCCGCGCACCGAAAAGATGATCCGCGATCAACTGGCCGAGTATTACGGATTGATCACGCACATGGACGAACAGATCGGGCGGATTCTGGCGGCGCTTGAAAAATCAGGCCAAGCTGAGAGCACGATCATCATCTTCGCCGCCGACAATGGCCTTGCGCTGGGCAGTCACGGTCTGCTGGGCAAGCAAAGCGTTTTCGAACACAGCATGCGCACGCCGCTCGTCATTGCCGGCCCCGGCATCCCGCGCGGCAAAGCGACCGCCGCGTTCACCTATTTGCTCGATCTCTTCCCGACGCTGTGCGACACGCTGGGCATTCGGCCTCCCGCTGATATGGAAGGCGAGAGCTTGCGCCCTTTGTGGGAAGGCCGCAAAACGCGCGTGCGCGATTCGGTCTTTCTGCCGTTTCTTCAGATTCAGCGAGCTGTGCGCGACCAGCGCTGGAAGCTGATCGTCTACCCGAAGATCGGCCACCTGCAGTTGTTCGATCTGCAAACCGATCCGCACGAAACCAACAACCTGATCGCCCGCCCGGAGTCCGCGCAGCAGGTCCAGCGCCTGATGAAGCTGATGGAAACGTGGCAAGCGCGCGTGGGCGACACGCTGGAACTGCCGGCGAAAAATAAAACTCCCGAGAAAATTGACCTGACCGGCAAAGCGCGCGCGCCCGATCAATGGCAGCCGGACTGGATCGTAAAGAAGTATTTTGAAACGTCGGCCATGCCCGGCAAGTGAGCCGTGAATCTGGCGCGCTTTTCAACTCCGGCCCTGCATACGCCAGTGGCTGGGGAATGGGGGGAGACAGAATCAATTTCGGCAGCTTGCTCTGCCCATAAAAATTTTCGGAGTATCGAAGAAAGATGCAAATGAACACACCACGATTTGTGATAACGCGCTTCATCTGAAACGCGAAGCCATCACCATTGCCGGCGGGCTTTGCCAAGCGCTTGCCCGCAGCATCACAGCTACTGTAGGGCGGACGGAACGTCCGCGATCTGGGTTGAGCTGTCTGACCGGTCTTTGCCTGCACGTCCGGATGGAGTTTACCCGCTCATGCTTACCCTCAAGCATCTGTTATTAGTCTCGTTGATTAGTCTCGTTGATTAGTTCGTGGTGTCCGGCCTGTGTGCTGGCCGTCGTCTGTGGTTTCGGTTGCGCCGGTTGGCTTGTCATTTCGGGCTGTCAGGCCGGGACGCCATGAGCAGGCGGGCGTTTAGCGAATGCGGATCACAGCGGAGTTGGGATGCGCGGGATTGGGGATGACCTGTTGCCGGGTGCAATCTACCAGCAAGTCGGTGGCTTCGAGGGCGGTCTGGCCAATCAGCACTTCGCTGCCCAAGACCAGAAAGGCTTCGGTGACCAGGCGGTCAAGGATTTCCATGTCCACGCCCTCGGTGACGGCAACACTCTGGGTTTGATCGTTCGCCATCTGGGCATTCATGTGGCGGACGACTTGCAATCCGAGCTTTTCCATCAGGTCAACGGGCATACACGAACGCACCGCGCCCGTGTCAACGATGGCTTCAATATTGACGGAGCGTACTTGATCGCGAGTGATCAGGCCCCGGCGCAGCATCGCCAAGTCCATCCCATTGCTCAATTTCACATTCACTTTGACTTCACCCATAGTCGAATCCTGGCACATGGATTGGGCTGACGCAAGATTTTGCACCGGGCGTTCATTCGCCCGCGTGACAGTTTGGGCGAGCGTCGTGGTTTCAAAGACCGGGCGCGATCTCCCGTTTGAGCGTCGGTTGATTCTCTTTACGACCATCAGGTAATCGCCGCCAGCCCTGGTGTCACGGTTGGGACGCTGACGCTGACAATCAGCCTGCCAACAGGTTTGACATATCAGAGCGGCAGCGGCAATGGCTGGACGTGCAGTGCGGTTGGACAAGCCGTGACCTGCACCAATCCCTGACCATTGGCCGTTGGAGCGATGAGCACGTTCAACATCACCGTTGGAGTGTTCAACGCGGCGGCTCCCGGCGTGACTGTGACAGGCAATGTGGCGGTGGCGACGGACATCAACACTGCCAAAAACACTGCCAGCGATCCGACAGCGGTCAGCAATGGCTTAGGTGAGCCAGGTAATGCCTTCCCTGAGACTTCGCCGCTGAGCGATCAGAAGCCTGGCAGCTTGCTGATTTTCCCTGTCTACACGTCTGACTCGGCGAATCCGGCGCGTGAAAACACACGGATCAACCCGACCAATGCGGATGTGGCCAAGACTGTTTGTACGCATCTGTTCTTTGTTGACGGCAACAGTTGCTCGGTTTCAGACAGCTACATTTGTTTGACGCCGAACCAGACGACCAGCTTCCTGATGTCTGATCTTGATCCTGGGACGATGGGTTATGTGGTGGCTGTGGCAGTCAATGACGACGGTTGTCCGATAGCCTACAACAAGCTGATTGGCGACGAATACGTCAAGTTCGGTTCAGGCCATCAGGCAAATCTGGCGGCGGAAAGCTACAGGACGCTTTACAGCGGTGTGCTGGCAGGCTGCGACAATAAATCGTCAACGGCGACCTTGAATCCGGATGGGGTGCAATACAACCTGACAGGCAAGGTGCTGGCTTCGGACAATGTGGGCAGCACGGCAGACGGCAACAACCCGATGCTGGTGTTGACGCGGACAGGTGGTAATTTGGGAATTGGCGCAGGTACGCTGGGCAGCTTGTTTGGCTTGTTCTACGACGACACTGAGACCTCGCTGAGCTTGACCTTTGCGAGTGCTTCGTGCCAGATCAAACGAACACTGTCGAATGACTTCCCGCACACGACGCCGCGATTGTCGCAATTCATCCCGGCAGGCCGAACCGGCTGGTTCAAGATCTGGACGACTGGGACAGGCGGTATGATCGGCGCAATTCTCAACGCCAATCCGAACACTGCCAACACGAGCGGAGCCTTCAACGGCAGGCATAACCTGCACGTGCTGACGCAGACTTCAGACAGCTTCATCATCCCGGTCTTCCCGCCTTCGCGCTAATAACGGCAAATGAAACCGGCCTGGGCGGCGAGAGATGAATCTCGCCGCCCAGGCCGCGTCGTCAACTTCACTCTTGCGACCCAAAGAATGGGGGATGAGCCGCGCAAACGCCGGACTTCCCGCGCCCGACGCGCCAGGCGCACTGTTCAGGTTCAGGAAGCCTGGCGTTTTGTTTCTCGAACCTGCTCGGCCAACACCGCTTCGATTTCGCGAGCCATGACGGCGTGCCCGGCTTCGTTCCAACGATGATTGCCAGGTTGAAAAGCAAATTTCCATCATTACAAATGGAAGCAATGGAATGTGAGATGCGATGCCAAAGAGGGTAAATCACCGCTTGATGGAAATTTATTATTTTGCGGATGAAGGTTGAATGTCAGCCGCCCGGCAAGTTGGCCACTTGCCGGGCGGCTCTACTGATTTTTACCGAACCCTGGCCTCAAGGCTTCGGCGGTTCCGCGTTCTCCGGCGGTTTCGGAGCCTCCGGTGGTTTTGGCTGGCTCGGTTTTGCCGGGCGCGAGGTGCGTTCGACGTGGCTGGCGCGGGTCCAGGCGGCCAGCACGCTGACGTTGCCTCGGAATTTGTTGCGGATGATGGCGTCCAGGCGGTTGGCGGCGATCATTCCGCGCCCGATGGCGTCTGTGATGCCGGCGGTGGCGGATACCTGGGTGCCTTTGGCGGCGGTGCGTTGGTTGAGCGTCGCCTCGAACTCGGCGATCCGTCTTTTCAGCTCGTCGAGAAAGTCGGCGGGCATTTCGTGTTTGATGAATTCGGCGGCGAGCGGAGCGGCGTCGGTCAGGAAGGCGCGCGCACCGGTCAACAGGGCCTGGTCGCCTGCGCCGCGGGGCAGACGGAATTTGTTGTCCAGTCCCGGCGTTTCGTAGGCCATGGCGCGAGCGGTGCGGTTGATGGCCAACAGGTCGTCGCGCAGTTCTTCGCGCAAGGTAGATTTGCTGTCGGTGCTGCTCATCGCATTGTTGAATCCCGATGAGCGGTCGGCGGCGAGCCGATCGAGTTCCGTGACGACTTTTGCGACTTCAGCGAACAGTTCGCGGCCTAACGAAGCTTCGGGAAAGGCTTCGGTTTGTTGCGCACCGAATTCGCGGACACGGTTGAGCGTCTCGTAGCGTTTGAGAATCTGGCTTTTCATTTTGATACCTCCGGTTCGAGAAAGGTTACTGAGTGCGGGGACCCGGAACGCGTTGGTTGGCGGCAGCGGCTGAAGTCTGTGGGCCGAAGCGAGCAGGCCGTTGCACGGCAAAGTGGTAAGTTCCAGCGCCCCGATTGGCGTCGGCGGTGATCTTACGCCTTACACGAATGAGCAGCAACGTCTTTTTTGTGGACTTTGCGCGTGTACAACTCAGCTTCGCGCTTGCACAAGTCGCATTTGTGGCTGCACAGGTCGCCGAAACGTCTGCACAAGTCATCGGAACAGCTGCACAGGTCATCGGAACGGCTGCACAGATCATCGGAACATTTGTATGGGTTATCGAAACGCCTGCACGGATCGCTGGAAGGTTGGCAGGAATCGCCAAAACATCTGTGCAGGTCGCTGAAGCACGGGCAAGGACTGTCTGATCGTTGCCGGCTGTCGCAGGAAAAAATGAGGAGGCTAACTGCGCCTCCTCACAAATCGGGGTTCGAAAACATTCGGACACCTCACCCTGAACACCAAACACAAAAAAAAATTATCGCCGGCCGAATCGCACTTTGATGGTTTGCTCGCTGCGACCTCGGACGATAGTCAGCGTTGTTTCGCTGCTCTCTTTTTCATCCTTGCCCGTGCGGTCAACCAAGCGATTCAAATCTGCCGGCGCATTGACGCGCTCGCCTTTGAAGACGGTCGAGGCCACTGATGGCGAGATGGTGTCGCCGGCCGGCAGGAAGATCGTGTTCGGCGATTCGGCCATGATCTTCTTGCGCAATGTGGCAACGCGCGCGAGTCCGGCGCTCTTGTCTTTGTCGAGCGGCGAGATTTGATAAACGTCGTTCAGTTGCAGCAACGTAATGCGGATGTTCCGGGCGGCGCGCGGCTGCGTTTGCGATTGCGCGGCAACAGCCAGGCAAAGCAGGGCAGTCGCAAGCAGCAATGTCTGACGTAGAGAAGCGCGAAGCTGTGTCATCTTGATAGTTCCTCCGAATTGTCAGCGATAATTTGAATGCGTGAAATGCACCGCGAAGTTACCATACGCAGCGCGACGGGTGAATCCCCGCTGAGGAGGCTTGGGTTATGGCACTGTCAATGGAATAACTTTCAATTTCTCAAACGCCACGCGCGCCACGCTTGTGTCCGAAGTGCCGCCGACCAACCACATATACCCCGCCTTGTCAGCGTCAGCCCGGCTGTGTTTGGCGACAAGCATGCCATTAACCCAAAATTTGATCTTGGAGCCATTGGCAACCACGCGCAGTTCGTTGGCTGCGGCGCACTTCACTGCTGAGGATGGGCGCGGCACGGAGTCGGACGATTATTGACGCGCGGGGCCGCCACGTGCCGAATCCCGACAGCGCGCCCAATGAAAAAGGCGCGCTCGTTTATCCCGATGACGACGGCTCGGCCAACTGGTTCAGCCCTAGTGGAGCCATTCTGAAGTTTTCCATCCTTTTCGCTTTCGGTCTGACATCCAGTGAATTCAACGATTTAGTTTGAAACCGAGGGGGTGGATAACTTTCGAGGCGCTCCACCAGTTACATCGAGAGAGGCCATTTATTGTAAAGACTTTACTTCGATACTGTGAAAATATCTGAAACATTTGATTAGGCATTTTGATCTGTATTGCCAGTGTTTGTAGCTAATTAAGCGTAAATGGAAGAGATTGGGTGAATGGGAAGTCCTATGAAAGATTAAGTGAGTATTGCCATTTTGTTCTTTGCTGTGGTAGTAATGGTTGGCAGTTATTAGAGCACAACTTATTGTTCGCTGATCCTACATCGTCTTTTGGCCTTGAGGTGCAACGGTGGCATTACATGCCACTTTGTCGTTTGGCTTGATTGATTAGCTAAGGCGGACTGAGTTTACTTCACTGGATATTGCTGGTATTGCGAACGTCACAATAGTCCCGAATTTACCCATTGGATATAAAGATTGGTTTGAACCCCACAGTCAAGCCCTACTTTTTCCTATGTGGCAGCTTGATTACTCTTTTCGCCTCATAATCCTCAAAGCGTGAAGGTGTAATCAACCGGCAGTTAGAAGGCCTTTTGCCTTATCATGCTCTGATGTCCTGCGACCCTACGTTCACATTAACGTAATATTCCAAGAAAAAAGATTCGACATTGTTCGTTTGTGGAGTGGCTTGACTTAGAAGTTACCGCACAAGCCTATCAAGCAGTAAAAAAGTTTGAGAGCCGTGTACTAGACGGCTCTCAAATGGAAACCAATTTGCAGAGCAGCAAATTACCGTTATTTGTGACGGCAGGGGTTTCGTTTGCCTACGATACCAAACCTGCCGTTTGATAGCAAACCATAGATAGCAGCACTATTTAGCGGAAGCATAAATAAAAGATGTGGAATGAGGAACGTCTTCTTCCCTTCTGCTATCGCATCGAAAAATCCAATACAACGTCTTCAGGCGGTCAATAAAGCTTCAAGAAGAAGATTTCCTATCCCGAGAGCGCAGGCTTCATTGCCTGCTAATGCTTGCGAGGCTGTTGTGTCTGAATGGGGGAATGACAGGCACGCAATGCCGGCAGGCAATGACGTCTGCGCTCCCGAAAAAGGCACAAATTATCTTCTTGGTAAACAGGTCGCAGCTCCTCGGCTGCGTGATGCATGTTATTTCGTAAGCTTTGAAGGCCATACGGCACGATGCTGTAACTTCTGAGTACCTCTCAAACTAGACAAGAAAAATAATAGGAGATTCAGCTATGTATTCCCCCGAAACTAGACACAAACTTCGTTCACTTCTGAATTGTCTTCAGGAGATAGGCAAAAAAAACAGATTTCGCTCAAATGATAAGAAGAGAAAGCATTCTGCTGTGCTTTGGGTGCCAGCAGCTATTCTATTAAGCGTGGGTTTATTGGCGTTTTCGCATTACTCCGTTTTTAGAGTAGAAGCATCTTCAGTGGCAGGCACCAGCCTTTCTACCACCGTATCCAGAGGGATAGGCTATTTGATGAATGGCTTATTCGGTACTCCAATGGCGGGCACCATCAGCGGCAATGTATTCCGCGATGTGAATGCCAATGGCGTTGACAACGGGGCGGGCGATCCGGGCGTGATGGGCATAGAGGTGCGCGCCTTTAACGCCACTGGCGCGAATGTGACGCCTGGTGGTGTGGTGACTACTGACGTCAACGGCGATTATTCCCTGGCGACTACGGACGCAGGCAACGGGCCTTACCGCGTCGAATTTTCAAACCTACCTGCCGGGTTTCAACCGACGCCAGTTGGCACGGGCAATGGCACGTCTGTGCAATTCACCAGCGCGCCGGCAGCCAACATCAACTTTGGCATTAACAATCCGGCCACCGACACGGCCACCATTGAAATTGGCAACCGCATCTGGAATGACGCGAACCGCAACGGCGTGCAGGACCCAGGCGAGGTTGGAATCAATGGTGTGCAGGTGCAGCTTTATCGCAATGCAACGCTCGTTGGTCAGACAACCACTGCAACTATCAATGGCGCGGCAGGCACATACTTGTTCAATGACGCGAACGTCACGCTGAACGGGGCGACCGGCATCGTAGCGGCAACCGGCACTCCAGGCGCAAACTCGGAATATCGGATTGTGATTCCCAACGTGCAGGGGGGTGGTAAGCAAGCAGCGCTCGGAGCAAATCTGATGACGATGGGGGGTGTCGGCGCTGCGCCCAACGTCAGGCTTAATGACTCCGATTTTAGTCCTTCCGGAAATGATGCCGTGCTCCTTATCAATTATGACGATTTGGCTGGCGCGGGTTTCAGCAACCACAGTTTTGACGCAGGGTTTGGCCCGATGGCGGCTGATCTGGCGATCTCTAAATCCGACTTCGCTAACTTCTACGTGCCTGGCCTGCCGATAACCTACACGATTGTTGTGACCAACAATGGGCCGAATGATGTGGCTGGAGCGATAGTTGCCGATGCGTTGGCCCCGGGCATCACGGGCGGCAATTGGACCTGCACAGCCACTGCCGGATCCAGTTGCGGCGCGGCGGCAGGTATTGCCCCGATCAACTTGAATGTCAATCTATTGGTCAACGGGACGGCGACGATCACTTACATCGCTAATGTTAGCGCCGGGTATTCAGGCAACTTGGTCAACACGGCCACGGTGACTGCGCCTGCGGGTGTGCTTGATCCGGTGCTGGGAAACAACTCCAGCACCGACACTGACGCGCAAGGGGTGGCCGGTACGATCAGCGGCACAGTCTTTAACGATAGCAACGGCAACGGCGTGTTGAATGGGGGCGAAATTGGCGTGGGCAACGTCAAGGTTACAGCCACCGACAATCTGGGCAATATGGCGATGACGACTTCCGCTGCCGATGGTTCATATTCGGTCGGGCCGCTGGCGGGCGCCAACGCGCGCGTCGAGTTCACGCTTCCGACGGATGGTTCGTTGAATTATCTCAAACAGTCCTTCGCCGGCCCGACCAGCGTTCAGTTTGTTTCTTTTGCCGGGAACGTGACCTCCGTCAACATGCCATTCTGGAACCCCAACGATTATTGTCAAAATAACCCGACACTCTTAACGCCGTGCTATACCAATGGCGCTTCCACGAACGGGACAGTCAGCGGGGAAGGGGTGCTCATCGGGCTGAATTACAATGGCACTGGCGGCAAGACGGCCCTCGCCACGGCGGGGCAGATCGGCGCAACTTGGGGCGTTGCCTGGAAGCGAGATACGAAGCGCGCTTTCGTCTCTTCGCTGGTCAGACGGCATTCTGATTTTGGAACGCAAGGCACGGGCGGACTCTACGCCTTTAACGTAACGCCCGCAGGGCCGTCATCAACAGCGTCGCTTGCCTGGGCGCTGAATTTGAATACCCTGCCCGGCATCAATGTAGGCAGCGTTAATCGCCCGGATTTGGGAGCGCTGACCGCGCCCAATGCCGACGCCCCTGCTTTTGCAGCGGTCGGTAAGGCAGGCGTCGGCGATATTGATATGTCCGACGACAACACGCTTTGGCTGGTTAATCTCAGAGACGGCAATCAATCCCTAATTAAGATAGATGTCAGCAATCCGGCGGTACCCTCGACGGCCACCAACTATACGTTAAGCAGTATCCCCGGAGTGCCTTCATGCACGGGCGGTGTCTTCCGTCCCTGGGGGATGAAATTCCGCGATGATGTTGGCTATCTTGGCGGAGTCTGTTCAGCGGAAAACAGTCAGGACCGTAATAACCTCAGGGCCTATGTACTTTCGTTCAACCCGGCAAACCCGGCGGCGGGCTTCAGTACGGTGCTGACTTTTCCCCTGCTTTATACCAAAGGTTATGCGACCAGTCGCATCAGTGGCAGCACCATCTGGTTTCCGTGGCTGGATACATACAGCGACGCCGCTTTCAGGCCGGGAATTGCCAATGATTGTTGCGGGGCTCTTTCCGTAGCCCGTCCCACACCGATTCTGGCCGACATTGAGTTTGACAGCAGCGGCGCGATGATCCTCGGCTTCGGTGACCGCGCTGGGTTGCAGACCGGAGCGAATAATTACCGGCCAGATGGCACAGGCTTGATCAATGGCAATTCTGGAGGAGACATTCTGCGCGCCTGCCGAGTCGGGGGAGCATACGTGCTCGAAAATAACGGCTCTTGCGGTGGTGTCATCAGCGCGGGCGCAGGCAATGGGCAAGGACCCGGTGGCGGCGAATTCTACTCCGGAGATCGGCTGGGCACGGGTATTTATCACCCGGAAACGTCTATCGGGGGACTTGCTCAATTGCCGGGCATAAACGAAATCGCCTTAACTGCGACCGACCCGCTCAATTTTAGTTCGGGCGGTGTGATCTGGCTCAGTCACAGCAATGGCGAGCAAAGCAGGTCCGGGTTTGAAATTTTCGATTCAAGTAACCCCGGGACGCTTGGCAAGTCCACAGGCTTGGGCGACCTTGAAGCATTGTGCGATCCCGCGCCGATCGAAATCGGCAACCGTGTCTGGCGTGATTACAACGGCAATGGCATCCAGGACGCCGACCCGAATGAATCAGGTCTTGTCGGCATCACTTTGCAGTTATTCAAAAACAACATATTGGTTGGCCAGGCGACGACTGATGGGCAGGGCAATTACTATTTCAATAATTCAAACGTCAACCTTAACGGCGCGGCTGGTTTGCTGCCGAATATGGCCTATGAGATTCGCTTGGATAAGACCCAGGCGGCGCTGGTGGCAAGCAATTACTTTACCCTAACCCGTCCCAATATAGACTTGACGTTGAATGGAGATCTCCGCGACAGCGATGCCATCATGGTTGGCAATAATGCGGTCATCTCTTTGGTCACTGGAATCAATGGGGCCAATGACCACACCTTTGACTTCGGCTTCGTAGCTGGCGTCAGCATTGGCAACACGGTCTGGAATGACATCAACAACAATGGCCAGATTGACCCGATGGAAAAGGGTATTGACGCCGTTCGCGTTGAATTGTTTTTCGACGCGGATGACAACGGTGCCCTAAGCGGCACCGAATTGACACCGGTGGCTGTGCAGTTGACCTCCAGTGGCGGTTATTACCTCTTCACGCAGAAGACCGACCTGAACGGCATTGGCATGAATATTCCGCTTTTGCGAGGCCGTTATTTTATTGGTATTGCGGCATCGAATTTCGGGCCATTCGGGCAGCTAATTGATTATCTAAGCAGCGGCACGGTGGCGGGCGTGAATGGCGTGCCGGTGGAATTGCCAATCGCCGGCAATATGAACACCGACAACGACAAGGATAACTTTGACGATGGCCTGGCGCAGAGCGCTGGCTTTTATACCGGCGGGGTGTTGAGCGGGCCGCTGGTGGTTGATTTCGGCACTGAACCCGTCAATGAAACGACCGCCGGAATGCCAGGGGCGACTGGCGGTAATACGCCGGGCCATCCCAATACAATTGATGGCACCGTCAACGGCGCGCCGATTCTGGACTTCAACAGCAACCTGACGGTTGACTTTGGGTTTTATTCGCTGCGGCTGGGGAATCTGGTGTGGTACGACCGGAACAACAACGGTTTGCGAGACTCTGGCGGCAGTGAGCCGGGGATTGCCGGGGTGCGGGTGGCGCTCTATTTCGACCGGAATAACAATGGCGTTTTCGAGCCGAATGCCGGCGACGGCCCGCCGGTCAATACGGTGACGACCGATCCGAATGGTCTTTATCTGTTTACCAGATTGGTGCCGGGCAATTATTTCGCCTATCTGCCGGCCAGTAACTTTGACTTTGACCGTCCGCTCTTCCGGCTGCTCAGTTCGACCGTCACCCAGCCGAATCCGAATACGGATATAGACAATGACGACAATGGTCTGGACGATTTGCAGCCGGACGCTAACGGCATTCGCGCCAACCTGATCACGCTGGTGGCGGGTGGCGAGCCGGATACGGCAGTGGATACCGATGATGTGACGGGCAATCTGTCGCTGGATTTCGGCTTTTACGGACGGCTGAATCTGGGCAATCTAGTCTGGAAGGATTTCAACAACAATGGCGTCCGCGACAACTTCGAGCCGGGCGTGGACGGCGTCAGCGTCCAGCTTTACTTCGACCGCAACAACAACGGCGTCTTCGAGCCGAACGGAGCGGATGCACCAGTTTATCAACAGACTGTCACGCTCAATGGTGGCGCATACAATTTCACTAATCTGGAACTAGGCAGCTATTGGGTGGTGTTGCCGCCAAGTGTTTTCCAGGGCAATGGGCCGCTGGCGGGTTGCTTCAGTTCAACCACGACAGCGGCCAATCCAAACACAGACATAGACAATGATGACAATGGTCTGGACGATACGAACCCGCAAATCAACGGCATTCGCACCGGCAAGATTGATCTGGCCTTCGGCACCGAACCGGATTATGCCGTGGATGGTGACGACAAGAACGGCAATCTGACGATTGATCTGGGCTTCTATTCTCCGCTCAATCTGGGCAATCTGATCTGGAAAGACAACAACAATAACGGCGTCAAAGATGCCAGTGAACCCGGCATAGACGGCGTGACGGTTGAATTGATTCGCGATGCCAACGGCAACAATCAGCCGGATGATGCTGTCACGTCTACGCAAATCACTGCCAATGGCGGTTTGTATAACTTCACGAATCTGCTGCCGGGCAATTACTTCGTCCGCATTGCGGCCATCAACTTCCAGTCGGGAGGCATGCTCAACGGCTGCTTCTCCTCGACGATCACGACTGCCAATCCAAACAGCGATGTTGACAACGACGACAACGGCCTTGACAGCGCCACACCTCAAACCAATGGCATTGTCAGCGGTTTGATTACGCTGCTGAGCAATTCCGAACCGCCGACTAATATTGACGGCGACGGAGTGAATGGCAATCTGACCGTGGACTTCGGTTTCTACCCGCCGATGAACCTCGGAAATCTGGTTTGGAAGGACTTCAATAACAACGGCATCAAGGATGCGAGCGAGCCGGGCATGGACGGCGTGACAGTTGAACTGTACCGCGACACCAACGGCAACAGCAGTTTTGACGCCGGGACAGACCAACTTGTCTCGACGCAAGTGACTGCTGGCGGCGGCCTGTATAACTTCACGAATCTGTTGCCGGGCGTTTATCTGGTGAGGATTCCGGCCAGCAACTTCCAAAGCGGCGGCGCGCTGTTCGGCTGCTTCAGTTCAACCACGACGGTGGCGAATCCGAACACGGATATTGACAACGACGACAACGGAATTGACAGTGCCAATCCGCAAAACAACGGGATTGTCAGTAACGGCGTGACCTTGATCGGTAATTCCGAACCGACCACGGACGGTGATGGGGCGAACGGCAATCTGACCGTTGACTTCGGTTTCTATTCCAACCTCAAGTTGGGCAATCTGGTTTGGAAAGATAACAACAACAACGGTCTCAAGGATGGCAGCGAGCCGGGCGTTGATGGCGTGCGCGTTGAGCTTTACACCGACCGCAACAACAACGGCATCTACGAGCCGAACGGTGCGGACGCGCCATTGATCGCCTTCCAAATCACGGCAGGCGGCGGCCTCTATCAATTCACTGGTTTATTGCCGGGCAAATACTTTGTCGTGGTGGCGGCGATCAACTTCCAGAATGGCGGATCGCTAATCGGTTGCTACTCGTCAACGACGACAGTGGCCAATCCCGACACAGACATAGACAACGACGACAACGGCGTTGACAGCGCGACACCACAAACGACAGGCATTGCCAGTGGAGTGGTGACGTTGATTGGTCAGTCAGAGCCAGACACAGCCGTGGACGGCGACGTCACAAACGGCAATCTGACGTTGGACTTCGGTTTCTAACCGCCGATGAACCTCGGCAATAGGAAGTGCATCGAGGAGTGAAAGAGCGTGGCCGAAAGTGAAGATGTCC
>JBBQVH010000137.1:0-22394 GCA_038211695.1 Blastocatellia bacterium
GGGAGCGAAAGCCTATGCCGCCCTGCAAACACTGATTGCCACTGCCAAACAAAAAGGCGAACAGACTTTTCAAACTCTTGTGAAGTTGATGGGCATCCCCATTCTTCCTTTCCTTGAAGCCTCAAGCCCGTGAGTAATTACACTTTTTAAGCAATCACCTCTGCGGTGAAGTGCGTTTACGCAGGGAGCCTGTCAATATTGATTGAAACGAAATTTTGCTTCGACAAACGCCAATCGGTTGGAACATGATTCCACCGGTTGGCGTAACCGTGTCTGCTCATCAGTAAACAATCAGGAGGCAATTCAGATGAAACATAAAACAATCATTGCGGGAATTCTTGTGGCCTGCTTCGGCCTTGCGTTAATTGCTGGCGGGTGTCGCCACAGAGTGCGCGTTCACAATGGTGACAACGCAAAGTCCGGCGAAACAAGCAGCGATGAAACAGCCACGGCATCGGAACCGCAGGCCAATCTGTCCTTCAGCGCCGCTGATGAAGATGGCGTGGACCTGGCTGAAAAAGAAGAGATTCGGCGCAAGTACACGCTCAAGCCCGACTCTTCCGTTCACATCCGCGGCATCAATGGCGGCGTGAAGATCGAGACGTCGAATACGGATACGGCGGAAGTGCTGATCGTGCGCTCAGCCAAAAAGCGCGATGATTTGCAGTACCGTAAAATCAACATCGAACACAGCGACGACAATCTGACCATCCGCGTTGAAGACGACCGCAAAAGCATTTTCTCTTCCATCGGTTCTCAGCCGGAAGGCCACCAGCGCGTGGTGCTGAAGCTGCCGCGAAAAATTGATCTGGAACTGAAGGGGGCCAATGGAAAGATCGCAATCGGCGAGATTCTGGGCCACTTGCGGATGAGCGGCATCAATGGCGAGATCAAGGCCACGCGCATTGCCGGAGAGACTGAGATTCACGGCCTGAACGGTGGTCTGGACGCATCATTCGCGCCGCTCAGCGGCAATGGCATCGAACTTGGCGGCATCAACGGAAACATTGATCTGCGCTTCGAAGGAGATGTGAATGCCGACTTAAACGCGTGGGGCGTTAATGGCCAGATCAACGCCGACTTGCCCAATGTGCAAAACAAAAATAACGACGAAGCGGGTCGGGGCAGAATGAAAGCCCGCATTGGCACCGGCGGCACACAGATCAGAGTCAACGGCGTCAACGGCAACGTGAATCTGTCGAAAGCGCAAAAGCCTGCGAGCGCGGCGAAAGTTGCGTCAAAGTAAATATTGACAGGGCTGTGGCGCGAGTAAACAACTCGCACCACACCTACTGGCTTTGAGTGGCCTTATAGCGGCTTGCAAATGCGTGCGCCCAATAGGCGACTTGACCAGCGACTGTGGAACAAGATGGTATCTTGTTCCCGACCGCCAGGCACAAGATGCCATCTTGTTCCACATCTGTCAGCGGTCGCACACAAGTGCAAACCGCTATAATCCTTAATGGGCGAAAATTGAAATGAACCCAGTTATTGAACTCGATCAATTACGCGTCACATTCGGCAAGCGCGAAATCCTGCACGACATCAAAGGCGATCTGCACGGGCAATGCATCGGCTTGCTTGGCCCGAATGGCGCGGGCAAAACAACGCTGATTCATACGCTGCTCGGCTTTCATCCGCCTTCATCCGGCACGGCGCGCATCTTCGGGCAAGACATCCGCACACAAGCCAAACAGATTCGCACCGGCATCGGCTATATGCCGGAACGCGACGCGTTCATCGGCAACATGACCTGCGTGCATTTCGTGCGGTTGATGGCGGAATTATCCGGCCTGCCTTCTGAAGCCGCGCTGGAACGCGCGCACGAATCCCTGTTTTACGTCGGCCTGGGCGAGGCCCGCTACCGCAAGCTGGAAACCTATTCGCTGGGGATGAAGCAATTGGCCAAGCTTGCCCAGTCCATCGTCCACGGCCCGCAGTTGATCTTTCTGGACGAACCGACCAACGGCCTGGACCCTCCCGCCCGCGCACGAATGCTGGACCTGATCCGCGAAGTACGCGACAGCCGCAAGGCGCACATTGTGCTGTCATCGCATCTGCTGCGCGACGTGGAAGAATGCTGCGATGAAATTCTGATTTTGAAAGGCGGCCACATCGCGGCCAATTGCAATCTGGAAGAGGAACGGCGCGCCAACAAAAAGTTCGTCGAACTGGAAACGCGCAACGGCACACCGAATTTTGCCGAAGCCATTGGCGCGCTGGGGTGCGAATATGCCGTGTCGGGCAATCAACGCATTAAAGTCGTCATGAACGATGGAATGGAAGTGCGCGATCTGTACAGAATCGCCGCCGCACAGGACGTGCAGATTCGCCGGTTGAATTACAAGCGCGATTCGCTGGAAGATATCTTCCTTAAAGCGATGGAGCAGTGAACTCAACCGGAGGTAACAACAACCGTGAAGCTTATGTTTAACCGACCTTCAATTCTCTTTTTCTGCGCTGCTGCGCTGCTGATGTTCGACGCGGCATTCTGGCCAGCGGGCGCACAAACGGGCAAGCCTTCATCAACCGTGCCACTGCTGGATCGTGAATTGTTCTTCGGCGATCCTGAAATATCCGGGGCGCAGATTTCGCCGGACGGCAAGTTCATTGCCTTCGTCAAACCCTACAAAGGCACGCGCAACATCTGGGTCAAGAAAACCGACGAGCCATTTGATGCGGCCAAACCCGTCACAAATGATCAGCGGCGTCCTGTCACCAATTACTTTTGGAGCCGCGACGGCAGATACATTCTCTTTTCGCAGGACAAGGGCGGCGACGAAAACTACAACGTCTATGCCGTCAACCCATCCATTACGGGCGCAGAAGTCCCTCCCGCCCGCAATCTGACCGATGCGCAAGGCGTCCGGGCCTTTATTTATGCAGTTCCCAAAAGCGACCCCGATGCAATCTATGTTGGCCTGAACGACCGCGACAGTTCGTGGCACGATTTGTACAAGGTCAAAATCTCCACGGGCCAGCGCACACTGATTCGCCAGAACACAGGGCAGGTGTCGGGCTGGCTGTTCGATCAGAAAGATCAACTGCGTCTGGCAACGCACACGGCGGAAAATGGCGACACGGAAATCCTGCGCGTGACGCCGGAGGGTCTGGTCAAAATTTATTCTTGCAATGTCTTTGAATCCTGCGCGCCCCTGCGCTTTCACAAAGACAGCAAGCGCGTTTATCTGGTCACCAGCAAGGGCGCGGACGATCTGATGCGGCTGGCGCTGCTGGACCCTGAAACCGGCAAGGAAGATTTGGTCGAAACGGATCCGATGAAGCGGGTGGATTTCGGCAGCGCTTCGTTTTCAGAGTTGACCGACGACCTGCTCTCGACTTCCTACGAAGACGAACGGACGCGGGTTTACTGGACCGATTCGTCTTATGAAGCCGATTCCAGACTGATCCGGAGCAAGCTGCCGAACCGCGACATCAGCTTCGATTCTTCGACGGCGGACGAAAAGTTATGGCTGATTACGATCAGCAGCGACACCGAACCGGGCGAACGGTACTTGTTCGACCGCGCCGCCAAAAGGTTGATCCTGCAATACCGGGTCTTTGACAAATTGCCGCGCGAACAACTGGCGACAACGAAGGCGATCAGCTATCCGTCTTCAGATGGGTTGCAGATTCCGGCCTTCCTGACTTTGCCCAAAGGCAGCGATGGAAAGAATTTGCCGATGGTCGTCTTTCCGCACGGCGGCCCGTGGGCGCGCGATTCGTGGGGCTACAACCCATACGCGCAGTTTCTGTCCAATCGCGGCTACGCGGTTTTGCAACCGAATTTTCGCAGTTCGACCGGTTACGGCAAGAACTTCCTGAACGCCGGAAACAAACAGTGGGGCGAGAAGATGCAGGACGACCTGACCTGGGGCGTCAAGGCGATGATCACGCAAGGCATTGCCGACCCGAAACGCGTTGGCATTATGGGCGGTTCATACGGCGGGTATGCGGTGCTGGCGGGCGCGGCGTTCACGCCGGATGTTTATGCCGCTGGCGTTTCCATCGTTGGGCCGTCAAATCTGATTACGCTGCTGGCTTCGATTCCGCCGTATTGGGAAGCCGGGCGCATCATTTTCAACGAACGAATGGGCGATCCATCACGCTCCGAAGGCCGCGCCCAGCTTGAACGTCAGTCCCCGCTGAATTCCGCGAATAAAATCAAATCACCTTTGCTGGTCGTGCAGGGTGCGAATGATCCGCGCGTCAAAAAAGCCGAATCCGACCAGATCGTCACGGCGCTGCGCGATCGCGGCTTCGCGGTTGAATACATTGTCGCGCCTGACGAAGGCCACGGCTTTGCGCGCCCGGTCAACAATATGGCGATGATGGCGGCGGCTGAAAAATTCCTGGCCAAACACCTGGGCGGGCGATTTCAGGAAGGCGCGACGCCGGAAGTGGCGCAGCGGCTGAAAGAGATTACCGTGGACGTGAAGACGGTCGAGAAACCAAAAACCATCTTGGCGGCGTCCGTCACCGCCCCCAAGCCCGCAGCGGGTTTGACGCCCGGCAAGCTGAATTATCAGGCCAGGATCGAAGCCGGCGGGCAGACCGTTCAAGTGTCTGTCGTGACGGAGATCAAAGAAGAGAACGGAGTCTGGATCGCCAACGAAACCGCCAAGCTGCCGCAAGGTGAATCCAGCGATACCACCACGATTGAGAAAGGTACTCTGCTGGTCATCAAACGCTCCATCCGGCAAGGGCCGGTCACGGTTGACGTGTCGTTTAGGAAGAATAAGGCGAACGGCACGATGGTCATCAACGGCCAATCACAACCGATCTTTTCAGACACGGGCGGAGCGCTCTTCGCCGACGGCGCGGGCGCGTACACAGCGGTTGGGGCGTTGCCACTGGCGGACGGGTATGCCACGACGTTTCGCAATTTCGATCTGCAGGGCCAGAGGCCTTCGCTGAAACAATTGCAGGTCGTCGGCTCGGAAAAGGTCACGGTCCCCGCCGGAACATTCGACGCGTTCAAAGTCGAGATCACTTCGGCGCAAGGCGAGCCGGGCAAAACAACCGTCTGGATCGCGAAAGATAGCCGCAGGGTGGTGAAGATATATGCCGTCGCGCCGCAGGCGGTGATCACCTCGGAGTTAGTCAAGTAGCGTTTGTAGTCTCGCCTTCAGGCCAATGAAGTTAAGTTAAGCGGTAAGTGGCGTGGACTTTAGTCCGCGCCACCCTTTTCCGCCTGAAGGCAGGACTACAAACAGGAGACAAACAATGGCTGTTTACGGGCATACCTACAAAGCATATGAAGGCGAGTTGACGCCGTCGTGGTCGCGGTTTCTGGTCATTCCGCGGTACGCTTATCAAGACCTGTTCAAGTACACGCTGTTTATCGTGCTGTTTGTCGTGTGCTTCATCCCGCCGATGGTTTTCGCAACGATCATCTATCTGCATCACAACGTGAATGCGTTGACGATCTTCGGTGTCAGCCCTTCCAGCATTGTGCCCATTAACGGGCTGTTCTTTTCGATCTACACCGGCATTCAAACGTCGCTGGCGTTTATCTTCACGGTGATTATCGGGCCGGTGCTGATTTCGCGCGATTTGGCGAACAACGGGTTGCCGCTCTATTTGTGCCGCCCGTTCTCACGCTTTGAATACATCTTCGGCAAAATGTCCGTGCTGTTAATTCTGCTTTCGTCGGTGACGTGGGTTCCGGGTGCGCTGCTCTTTTTGTTCCAGTCTTATCTGGAAGGCGGCGGATGGATGGCCAGCAATCTGTGGATATTGAGCGCCATCATGATTGTCAGCATGGCATGGATCGTCATTCTGACCTTGCTGGCCGTGGCGTTTTCCGCCTGGATCAAATGGCGCACGGCGGCCAGCGCCGCGTTATTTGCGATCTTCATCATCCCGACGCCAATCGGATTCGCCATTCAGGCAATCTTGAATACGACAAAAGGCCACCTGCTGAACGTCGGCATGGCGTTGACCGTGATGACGCAAGAGTTGTTTCGGCTGAATGTGAATGACGATCAGAAAATGTTTTCGCTGGGCGAAGCGTGGATGGTCTTTTTCGCTTACGCCGCAATCTGTCTGTACATGCTGTGGGGCCGTGTGCGCGCTTACGAGGTGGTGTCGTCATGAATGAAACGTTCGCCAACTATTCCCCGGATCAATTGATCGTCTTCGAAGACATCTCGAAGTTTTACGGCGAGATTCTGGGCGTCAACCGCGTCAACCTGACCATCGCGCCGGGCATTACGTCATTCGTGGGGCCAAATGGTTCGGGCAAGACAACGCTGATGAATCTGATGACCGGCGTGATTCAGCCTTCGCGCGGGCGCGTCAGCGTGTTGGGTATTTCGCCCAGCGAGCCGCAGGAACTGTTTCGCCGCGTCGGATATTGCGGCCAGTTCGATTCATTCCCAAAAGGAGTGACCGGCTATGATTTTCTCTACTCGTACCTGCTGGTTCACGGGCTGACGAAAAAAGAGGCCGACGCCAAAGCCTGGCGCGCCATCGAACGCGTTGATCTGGTTGAAGCCGCGCACCGCAAAGTCGCCGGGTATAGCAAAGGCATGCGCCAGCGCATGCGGCTGGCGCAATCCATCGCGCACGAACCTTCGGTCATGATTCTGGACGAACCGCTGAACGGCCTGGACCCGATGGCGCGCGCCGAAACGACGCGACTGTTCCGGCAATTGGCGAAAGACGGCCTGCACCTGATTGTGTCCAGCCATATCCTGCACGAATTGGATGAGATGTCTGACCGCGTGGTGCTGATCAACAATGGCTACATTCTGGCCGAAGGCGGCATTGGCGGCGTGCGCGAAGAGATGGAAGATCATCCGATGCAGATCATGATCCGCTGCGACCGCCCGCAGGAGTTCGCCGCGCGCGTCTTTGCTTCGGACAACGTCGTTGAAGCGACGATCCATCAAGACCGCCAAGGGCTATTCGTTAAAACACGCAACGCTGATGCATTTTATCTGCTGCTGAACCGCATCGTGGCCGAAGGCTCGCTGAACGTCGAAACCGTCGCGCCTGTGGATGACAATCTGAACGCCGTCTATCACTACCTGATCGGTTCCGGCGGAGGAGGACAAGCATGAGTTCCCTGGTTGAAGCCACGGCGGCGAAGCCGACAACAACGACTCTGCAATGGGGTCTGTGGTGGCGGCAGATTCGCGCGATTCTGCGCATGGAAGTGAAGAAGAACTTCTGGGGCAAACGCGCACTGCTGATCTATGTGTTTGCCGCCATACCTGTGCTGTTGCTGCTGCTGCTAACCTTCGCCGATGAAGACGCTGGCAATGACATTAAACGAAATTGGCCTGCCGCACAGGAAGTCTTCGCCTACATCTTCGAAGCAGTGATTCTGCGCACGATCGTTTTCTTCGGCTGTGCCTGGATTTTCATGAATCTATTTCGCGGCGAAGTTGTAGACAGAAGTCTGCACTATTACTACCTGAGCGCACTGCGTCGCGAAGTGTTGGTAACGGGCAAATACTTTTCCGGTCTGGTGACTTCCGTCGTTCTGTTCTCGCTGACCACCATTGGCGCGCTCTTCTTTCTCTACTACGCGCGCGGCTATCCGGCGAACGTCAACTTCCTGTTCGACGGGCCGGGCTTGGGACAATGCCTGACGTATCTGGCCGCCACGATTTTGGGCTGCATTGGGTACGGCGCGGTCTTTATGTTCATCGGCCTGTTCTTCCGCAATCCGATCCTTCCGGCACTGGTCGTGTATGGATGGGAGTGGATGAACTTTCTGCTGCCGCCGGTGCTGAAAAAGATCAGCATCATTCATTACCTGCACACGCTTGCGCCCGTCCAAATGAGTGAGGGGCCGTTGGCGACGGTGACGACGGCGACTTCGCCATGGGTTTCCGTGCCGAGCCTGCTGGTGTTTACCGCAGTCGTGCTGATTCTGGCGGCGGTGCGCATTCGCAAGATGGAAATTCGCTACGGCGGCGAATAACAAACAATCATCAGGCGAGCATGGAGTTCAGGCTTTAGCCTGCCGGTTTTCTTGATTAAGCCTCTCGCCGAAACAGCAGGCAGGCTAAAGCCTGAACTCCATGCTCTTTCCGGGAGCAATGTTATGAGCGAGATTGGTTCACTAGGCTGGATGGATTTGACAGTAGAAAACGCCGACTCCATTCGCGACTTTTACCGCGAAGTCACCGGCTGGACGGCAACGGGGCTAGAGATGGGCGGTTATGAAGATTACGTTATGGCCGAACCCGCGTCGGGGAAAGCGATTTCCGGCATCTGTCACGCCCGCGGTTCAAATACAGAACTGCCGCCGGTCTGGTTGATTTACATCACCGTGGAAGACATCGAACAGAGCTTGAAGCGTTGCGAAGAACTCGGCGGGCAAGCCATCACGCCCATCAAATCGTACGGCGAGCAAGGCCGGTATTGCATTATTCGCGATCCTGCGGGCGCGCACGCTGCGTTGTTTGAGCCTGCGAAGTAGCTCCTTCAGGATTGCTCTTGAAAATGCGGAACAGGTAATAGAACGACGGGAACAGCAGCAGCGAGCCAGCCACCAGCGCAATCAGCGTTAGTTGTAACGTCACCGCCGGAGCCGCCGCATTCTGAATCGTCAGACCGGGCACAACCAAATAAGGAAACATTGCCGCGCCCCAGCCCCACAAAATCAACGTCACCTGCGCCGCCGCGCAAACCCTGGCCAGCCTGAATTTTCGCGTCCATAAAAACCAGATCGCACCCATTGCTGAAATTGCCGTTGCGATTTGCAGCGGCCACGTCCACCAGCTTGCGCTCAAGTCGCGGCGAATCTCCGGCGCGCCAGTGAATGAGAACAGGAAGACAACCAAAGCCAGCACGCCAACCATCACCGCCGCAACCAACGCACGCCGCCGGAAGTCTTCGCGCAGTTGTTCATCCTTAGCTTCGACCGTCAGATAGACCGCTGCCAGAAATGCAAACAACGCCAGCGCGAACAAGCCCACCGCGAACGGAAACGGCGCAAGCCACGAATGGACAAAGCCAGACGTGACGATTCCATCTTTGATTTGAATTCGCCCGGACGAAATCGAACCGACCGTGACGCCCAGTAACACCGGCGTGATCAGACTGGCGATGGAAAAGACTCGCCCCCAGCGTCGCTGCACATTGTCCGCCCGGTTATCGTAGCTGCGAAAGATAAAAGCCGAGCCGCGCAACACAATGCCAATCAGCATCAATACCAGCGGGATATGCAGCGCCGTCGAAATGACCGAGAAAGCGGATGGGAAGCAGGTAAACAACAGCACGATGACCAGAATCAGCCAGACGTGGTTCGCTTCCCAGATTGGGCCAATGGCTTCGGCAATCAATTCACGCTGCGCTTTTTTGCGCCCTGACTCTTTCGTCAACGCCGCCAATAAATCCCACACGCCGCCGCCGAAATCCGCGCCGCCCAGCAACACATACAGGGTCAGCGAAGCCATCATTGCCCCGGCCAGTATGACTTCAATCGAAAGCATAACCGGCCCCCTCAACAGGTTTCGCGGCATCGGCGTAGACGCGCGGGCTGTCCGCCACCTGACGTTTCAGCAACCACAAGACAGTCAAACCCAGAAAGACGTACAGCAGCGTGAACGAAATGAACGGCACAACCAAGCCCGGCATTGGCGTAACGGCTTCGGCGGTGCGCATAACGCCGCTGATGATCCAGGGCTGACGCCCGACTTCTGTCACCATCCATCCGGCTTCAATCGCGACGAAGCCCAATGGCGATGCGGCAATGACGGCGCGCAAAAACCATTTTGAATCGAGCGGCCCTTTCTTCCGCCAAACCAGCCAAGCCCTGCGCGCCGCCCACAGCGCCACCAGCATCATTGCGGTTCCGGCGGCAACCATAATTTGAAACGAGAAGTGAACGATCTTCACTGGCGGCCATTCATCGCGCGGGAATGATTCCAACCCCCTGACCGTCGCGTTCGGGTCGTGAAAGGCCATCAAGCTAAGAGCGTATGGAATCTCGATGGCATAACGCGTCGTCTTCGCGTTTTCATCCGGCCAACCACCAATATGCAGCGGCGCGCCCTTTTCGGTTTTGAAGTGCCCTTCCATCGCGGCCAGTTTGACCGGCTGATTTTTCGCCAGCATCTGACCCAGAATATCGCCGCTCAGCGGTTGCAGGATCGCGGCCACACCCCCGACCGCTAATGCCACAGCCAGCGCGCGGCAATGAAACAGGTTCTGTTTATCGCGCAGCAGCGCCAAAGCGTGAATGCCCGCGACGGCGAATCCAACAGCCGCATAAGCCGCCAGCACCATATGAATCGTCTGCCCCAACGCCGACGGATTCATCATCGCCGCAATCGGATCAACATTGGCAACTTTGCCCGCATAAAAGCTGAAACCTGTTGGCGTATTCATCCACGCATTGGCAATGATCACAAACACCGCCGAAGCCGCGCCGCTCAAGGCCACCATCACGCCTGCCCACAAATGCGCGCGCGGCGAAACGCGCGTCCAACCGTAAAGATAAATGCCCAGAAAAATCGCTTCCGTAAAAAACGCAAAGCCTTCCAACGAGAATGGCATTCCAATGATCGGCCCGGCGAACTTCATAAACTCCGGCCATAACAGCCCAAGCTCAAACGATAGAACCGTACCGGAAACCGCGCCGACCGCGAACAAAATGGCTGTGCCTTTGGCCCATCGTTTGGCCAGCGTCAGCCAGATTTCATCGCGCGTCCGCCGCCAGCGCCATTCGGCGATGACCATCATCAGCGGCATCGCAATCCCCGCCGCCGCAAACAGAATGTGAAACGCCAGCGACATCGCCATCTGTGAACGCGCCGCCAACAGATTGTTCATACCCTCTTCCCTTCTTCACTGTTTAGCCGCAGCCGTCGCTTCCACACCAAGCAGCCGCCGGAGATTGCCGCCGAAGATCGCCTGCGCTTGTTCTTCGCTGGCGCCGATTTCGATCAATGCCTTCGCCTGTGCGTGAAAGACCGATTCGTGCCAGCCGCGCGGGAAGAAAGACGAATCCGTGCCGAACAGCAATCGTTCGTGGCCAACCACTGCCAGCGCCTGTTTGAAAATCATCGCCAGATCAACTGGTGATGATTCGTAATTCATCCATTTGTTGCTGCTGGAAGTGTCAATGAAAACATTCGGGCACAAGTCGGCCAGCATCATCGCTTCGCGAAACATCCCTGCGCCGAAATGCGGAACGATGAATTTTGCGGTGGGGAATTCGGCGGCCAGTTTGTAGATGTCGAGCGGATTCGACCGGCGCATATCGAACAGAGATTTCAGACCAAGTTTTTTGCGCACGCCGACGCTGAGCGCGCCACAATGAACAAAAACGGCAGTGCCAGGGCGCTCGCTGGTCAATGCTACAACCGCCCGCGCGCCTTCGCATTCGGCGACGGAGTATTGCTGCATCGCTGGAAATAAACATGCGACGCGCAACTTCAGTCCGTCGAACGCACGTTTGGCGCGCGTTTCAGCGTCTGGTTTCGTTGGGTCGAACATGAATGCGCCGACAATACGATCAGGAAAAGCGGCGACTGCCGCCGCGATGGAATCTTCATCGCCCGGCACGCTGGCGATGACCATTGCCGCTGCAACCTTGTTCTGATCCAGCTCAGCCGTCCAGACGCTGCCCAATTCGGACGGATCAACTGGCGGCATCACCCAACCAGTCAACTGCGCCACTTGCCCAATGGGGTCGGCTTCCTTACTGAGCACCGGCGACTGGCCAATCAGCGTTTCGAATAATTTGTGTGAGAAGAAATGGCAGTGAGCGTCGAAAACTTCAATCTCTCCGAATGGCGTGATCTTTTTCATGGAAACTCCTCGGTCGGCTGTCAGCGATTCAGAGATAGAAACTCATTTACCGCTGACACCGCTGGAAAGATTTCAACTGTCGTAGCGGAATCCGGAATCAGCCTCAGACGCCTGCATTCTGATCGTTCGATGTAAAGTGAGAAGACAGATGACCGTATCTCTCGAATGCAAGGAAGGGCAAATTTCTATTATTAAAGCCCTTTTTCCACTGGCATCCTAATTGCCAAGGGTATTGCAGTGCCTCTCATTGAGAAAGAGGTTGCTTGAAGGCTGATGCTTGATTGGGTGCAAACATCAGTTAATTAAAAATGGGCTGCCTGCATCAAGTTTGGGGATCGAGAGTCGGGCAGTCCTTTTTTTTATCCAACCTAAATTTTCAACGATTCAACAAGCACAAACCTGAGTACGAAGTCATAGAAGGTAAACAGCCATATTCTGACGATCCTATGCCTGACACGCCATCACAAGTGACATGACAGTCCCCTCCCGTTCCACCGTAGAGAACCTTCTACCCGATAAAAATTCCGGCAAGACCAAGTTGGGCCGATTGCTATCTACAAGAATCTTAACGAACCGCCAGCTTATATCTGAAGCGCGGCATTCGCGCGTTCGACGAAGTCTGAAGGCAATCCTTCTTTTCCGTCATTGTTGGGGATAGAAGCGACATTTTGTTCAACGCCCTTTTTCAGCAGGCTGTAAAGCCGCGGACGATAAATCCCCAGCAGATTCGCCGCTGCTTGTTTATTTCCTTTTGTGCGTTCAACAGCCGCTTGTGCCAGATGCACTTCCAACTGTTTAAACAATTCATCTGCTTGGACTCCCGCAGGCTGTTCAGGAAGCAGGCTGATAATCTGGCGGCAGAGTTGTTCGATGTTATAACTGCCAGGTGGTGGCGCGACAATCGAAGCAACAGGCGGCGCGGGCGACGCAACCATCGGTGGCGCCAGGGAAGAAACAGCCGCCGTTGGCGCAATGATTGTCTGGCGGATCGCAGGCAAATGCTGCACGTCTATCACCTCGCCCTTACACATTAAGACAGCGCGTTCGATGGCGTTCTGTAGCTCTCGCACATTGCCCGGCCAATGATAGCTGTACAACTGTTCATACGCCTCCTGCGAAAGCTTCTGGACAGGGCGCTGATACCTTTCAGCATAACGGCGCAAAAAGTAATCGGCCAGATGTGGGATGTCTTCGATCCGTTCGCGCAGCGGCGGAACATGGATTTCAATTGTATTCAGCCGGTAATAAAGGTCTTCGCGTAAATGGCCATCGCGCATTGCGTCGAAGGGATTGCGATTGGTTGCCGAAACCAGCCGGAAATCGGCGGATAATGGCTTTTCGCTGCCGACGCGGTAATACACACGCTCCTGTAAAACCCGCAACAATTTGGGCTGCAATTCAAGCGGCATTTCGCTGATTTCGTCCAGCAAAAGACTGCCTCCCGCCGCCCGCCCGATCAATCCGACTTTATCGCTGGCCGCGCCTGTGAATGCGCCCTTGGTATGGCCGAAGAGTTCTGATTCGATCAGCTCTTTCGGCAGCGCCGCGCAGTTCACCTGCATGAATGGATGTTTGGCGCGGTGGCTGCGAGCGTGAATCGCGCTGCCAACCAATTCCTTGCCGGTTCCCGATTCGCCGATGACCAAAACATTCGCATCTGATTCAGCGACACTATCAATAATGTCATAAAGATTCTGCATCGGGTGGCTGCTGCCAATGATGCCGTAATACGTCTCGCGCACTTTCGTCTGGCGGTTGATGCCTTCGATGATGTGCTTTTGCCGTCCATGCTCCTTGGCTCTTTTGATCAGGATCAACAGTTCGTCAAAATCCACGGGCTTGGGGTGAAAATAGAATGCGTTGTCGCTGACGGCTGCGCGCACGCGCGGATTGCTGCCATACCCCGTAATCATAATGATCTGGGTATCGCCCGCGTCCTGCTTGATGCGTTTCACCAATTCCAGCCCATCGAAATCCGGCAATTGAAAATCGGTCAGCGCCACGTCGAAAGGGCGCTGACCGATCAATTGCAAACCTTGCTCGCCTGTCGCTGCGGTAACGACTTCATAGTTCTCTTTTTCCAGCCAGAACTTCGCCAATTGCAGCATTGAGGGGTCGTCATCAATAACCAAAACAGAAGTTGGAATTTGAGATTGGGACATGATTTTCCTTTCGTCTAAGTGGGACGGAAGCGACTAGATCACATGGCTAATCAAAAATCCAGATGTTGGATTTCGCGTCCGGTCAGGTGAGCAGCGCTCAGGGCCAGTTCTGCCGGCTCGACGGGTTTCGGGATGTGGCGTTGAAAGCCCGCAGAAAGCACGCGAATCCGATCTTCCATCCGGCCATGTGCGGTCAGCGCGATTGCGGGGATTTCTCCCCTCTTGTCGGGTTGCAAAGCGCGCACCTTTCGAATGAGGGAATAGCCATCCTCTTCGGGCATGCTGATGTCTGAGATGAGCAAATCAGGAATGCGCGGAGAATCCCGGATCAGCCGTAAAGCGTCCGCCGCCGAAGTCGCGATCAGCACCTGCGCGCCATATTGACGCAGGATTGCGGCTAATAACTCGCGTGCGTCCTGCTCATCATCCACAATCACAGTCAGCATACCATTCAGCGTGGATGGGAAGAGAACGACATTTTGATCTTTATCTACCCGGTCATTATCGGCTCTTTGCTTCGGTGCTTGCGCTGAAGTTTCGACGCTCTCTTGCAGCCGTAAAGCACGGTAAGGCAAGGTAATGATGAACTTCGCTCCTTTGTCTTCACCACCACTTTCGGCGCGGATCGTACCGCCGTGCAATTCGACGATGTGGCGCACAAACGATAAGCCAAGCCCCAATCCGCCGCCACGATATTTGTCGGAGTCATCGGATTGCCAGTAGCGTTCGAAAAGATGCGGCAGATGCGCTGGTTTGATGCCTTTGCCATTGTCGCTCACTGTAATCTCAACCTGCGGGTCGGCCTGCTTAACCCTGACTTTGACCTTGCCGCCTTTAGGCGTGAATTTAACGGCGTTGGAAACCAGGTTCCAGATCACCTGCTCCAGACGGCCAGCATCGCCGGTGATAGAATCTGCGTCAGCCGCCAGTTCGGTTTCACAGTCAATTTGTTTCGCTTCACAGGCGGGACGCATCACTTCCAGGGCCGAATGGATGACAGAGCTTAAAGAAACTAGGGACGCATCCAGCCGCAGTTTGCCAGAGGCCATGCGTGACACTTCAAGCAAATCTTCAATCAGATGCTTTTGTTTCTCGGCGCTCTGCTGAATCGTTGCCAGCGCGTCGGATACGATCTTCTCATCCACCGATTGCGATTGTAAGACCTTCGACCAGCCCAGAATGGCGTTGAGTGGAGAGCGGAGGTTGTGTGTGACTTGAGCGATAAATTCGTCCTTGGCGCGATCGGCGGCTTCAGCAGTTTCACGCGCGGCCTGTGCTTCATCCAATAATCGCATTCGCTCAGTCAATAATCGCATTCGCTCAGTCTCGCCTTGTTTGCGCTCCGTAATATCCAGATGCGTGACGACTGCGCCGCCACACTCTCGCGATAACGGCGAAACCTGAAGCAAAAACCACCGTTTTTCTTTTGGCAAATGGCATAAGTATTCAAGCGTGAAATGATCCAGCAGACCGGAAAGTACCTCTTTAATGCCGGTGCTAACAAGAACGGCTTCGTCCGCATCCGCGCCGGACGAAGCATCACAAATCATTAGATAATTCGATCCGACGCCGCTTCTTTCATAGAGAGTCTCTCCATTCTCATGCGCAAAATCGTTCCAGGCACGGTTCACAGTCACGATATTGCCGTCTTTATCCAGCACGGCTAAATGTTCGCGCATCGAATCAAGTATGGTCTGGTTCAACTGTTCGGCGTACCGCAATGCAGCTTCAGCCTGCCGTTGCACCGTCACATCGGTAACTTGTCGAAGCCAGTCTTCGCTGTGTGTTTTTTCAGATAATAAATTCACTGCTCTATCTGCCGATTCTTGGGTTGTTTTATGTGGTTTTAGCAATGGTTCTCGATGAATCCAAGACGGCCGGTTAAACCGGTAATCACTCTAGCAACCCTGCCAGTTCATTGGCCCAGCCAGTGCATTTATGAGGTCAGCCGAGGGCGCGCAGACGATCTTCCAACCTGGTCCTGCTGGGTGAATGGCTTCGACTGCCATTCTGCCACTCTAATTGACCATCCCGGTATAACGGCATGAGCTACAGTTCATAACCGGCCATTGGGATGTCTGATTCACCCTCTTAAGTTCACAGGCAAAAACAATCAGGCATAGACAGGGTTAACCTGATTGCCTGGGATTGTTCGGAGAGCTTGTCACCAAAAATCCCGTTAATCCTGTCTATGTCCGTTTTCTTTTGCTGACCAACTTACTTGACGATATGTCAGACCCGCCGGTGTTACTTGTGTTACAGGAGGCACCCAAGACTGAGTCTCCCCTACCAATAATCAGCTTTAACCTATGACAAGCCAATTATCATCTCCTCTCGGATACCTCCCAAATCACCACATGAGGAAAGCGTTGCTTGCCATGGTGTGATGGCGATTGCCGTGCAAAAATCAAGCCATTATTGACGGCCTTATTTTTGCTTTTGCGCGCACCCTGAGAATACACACAGACTACACTTCACAACTCGAACGCACGCTGAGAATACAGCAGGAGTGCATTCTTTAAGACGCCTTTGCCAACTAAAATCTACCAGAGCAAGCCAAATGACAGATGAAGTCTGTCTGAAAATTAAGATGGATAGCCTGGTGTCAGGGCACTTTTTCAAAATCAATCTGGCGACAGTGAAAATGCACAGAAGCAAAAAGAGCAAGAAGAGCAAAGAAGGCAAAAACCGGCCTTTTTTTGCCTTCTTTGCGCCTCTTGCCTTTTTTGCTTCATCTGGTTTCCCTCATCATCGCATTGATTTTATAAAAGTGTCCCGACATTAGGATGGATAGCCCATATGTTTACTTAGCTTTTCCTCTTCTCATTCGTGCGAAAAACGCTGCCGAGAATTGCCGCAATACTTTTTCGGCGGCATATCCATTGCTGAAGCTGCTGAACTGAGGATGGAATTAGGATCTGATGAATTGAAAAAAAGAATCAATGAGCAGCGACGGAGTAAATGAACGATGCTCGTTGTATGGCAGGAGAAGGATCATACGCAAAAACGGAGTTGAAACATTTGTCCAGAAGGAGGAACTGATTATGTCGTTAGTAGGTTTTTTGATTTTATTGATTATCGCGGCAGTCTGCGGATTGATCGGCCAGGCGATTTCAGGCCGTGGCGGCGGCGGTTTTCTGTTCGCGATAGTCATCGGATTTGTAGGTGCCCTCGTCGGCACCTGGCTGGCGCAGGCGCTCAACCTGCCTGAGGTTCTGCCGCTTCGCGTCGAAGGCCACTCTTTCCCGGTGGTGTGGTCAATTGTAGGGGCGACATTATTGTCCTTCCTCTTTGGCGCTTTCTATCGGCGGCGCGGTGTCGCGGTGTAAAGGTTATTGTTATAGCGGTTTGCACTTGTGTGCGACCGCTAGCAGATGTGGCACAAGATGGCATCTTGTGCCTGACGGTCGGGAACAAGATACCATCTTGTTCCACAGTCGCTGGCCAAGTCGCCTATTGGGCGCACGCATTTGCAAGCCGCTATAAGGCTTGATGGAAATGGCATTTCCATCAAGCCTTTTTTCAAATCGCAACACAAACTCACATCAAATTTACCGGGTCTACCTCAATCGAAATCAGCCTCAGGTCAAGATTGCTATCTTTCAGTTTCGCCATTGCGGCGTCCAGCGCCTCACGCGCTTGCCTACGATATTTTGTTTTAATCAGCACCTGCAAGCGATGCTCGCCTTTCAATCGTGCCAGCGGTGCTGGCGCTGGGCCTAGGACCCTCAGCACATGGTCAGCGTCAGCCGCTTTAATATTCTGAGCGAGTTCGGAAGCAAGAAATGCCGCTTTGGAAAAGTCGCTGTGTTTGACCATGGCGTTGATTAGCGCGACGAAGGGCGGGTAATGCATGTTGTTGCGGAAGTGAATTTCGTACTCGTAGAACTTTTCGTAATTTTGCTTGCTTGCAAATTCCAGCGCGTAATGTTCGGTGTGGTAGCTCTGGATAATGACTCTGCCCGGTTTATCTCCACGCCCAGCGCGCCCCGCCACCTGCGTCAACAATTGGAAGGTGCGTTCGGCAGCGCGAAAGTCCGGCATGGACAATCCGGCATCCACGGAGATCACGCAGACCAGCGTGACATTATGGAAATCGTGGCCCTTGGCAATCATCTGTGTACCGACCATCAAATCAATATCGCCGCTGGCAAACTCCCCTAACAGTTTTTCAAATGCGCCCCGCCGCCGCGTGGTGTCGCGATCCAGTCGCGAGATGCGCAGGGCCGGAAATTGATCCTTCAACAATGCTTCGATCTGCTCAGTTCCTTCGCCGACATAATGGATGTAGGCGCCTTCGCACATCGGGCAGACGCGCGGGACACGCTCCTGGTGGTTGCAGTAATGGCAGATCAATCTCGCTTCGCTCTTGTGAAACGTCAGCGTGACATCACAGTTCGGACAGCCCGCGCGATGGCCGCAAGCACGGCAAAGCAGCGACGCTGAATAGCCGCGACGGTTCAGCAGAACCAAGGTCTGTTCGCCACGGTCGAAGTTTTCTTTGATGGCGGTGGTCATTTCGTCCGAGAAGACCATCTGTTTGCCGTGCCGTTCAAAGACCTGGCGCATGTCCACGATTTGAACTTCAGCCAGTGGCCGTCCGCCGATGCGTTCGTCCAGTTTCAGGTAGGTATATTTCCCGGTGCGCGCGTTATGGAACGATTCCATCGAAGGCGTTGCGCTGCCCAGAATAATGACGGCACCCGCGTGATTCGCGCGCATGATGGCCGCGTCGCGCCCGTGATAACGTGGCGAGTCGTCCTGTTTGTAAGAAGATTCGTGCTCTTCATCCACGACGATCAGGCCAATGTTTTCAAGCGGGGCAAAGACGCCCGAACGCGCGCCGATGCAGATGCGCGCTTCGCCGCTGCGCAGACGATTCCATTCATCCAGCCGTTCGCCATCCGACAGCGAAGAATGCAAGATCGCCACCGCCTCTCCGAAATGCGCGCGCAACCGGCGTGCAAACATCGGCGTCAGCGAAATCTCCGGCACCAGCATCAGCGCGGTTTTGCCTTTCGCCAGTGTCGCCCGCATTGCGCGCATGTAGACTTCCGTTTTGCCGCTGCCCGTCACCCCGTGCAGCAGGAAGGCGGCATACTTATTTTCATCAAGCTTGGCGATGATCTGATCGAGCGCGGCTTGTTGTTTGGGCGTCAACGAAAGCTCGTGTTCATCTTTCTTCGTGCTCATATGTGCCAGCGGATCGCGGCGCACGTCGCGCGCGAAGATTTCGACGAAGCCTCGTTTTTCCAATGTGCGAATGACGGATGTGCTGACACTGGCAACTTCAGTCAGTTGTGTCAGCGAGATCGGCTCGCCAGCTTCAAACAATAACCGGACGACTTTCTCTTGCTGTTCGTTGAGCGGCTTGCTACCTTCGATGGGCGCGCGTTGGATCAACCGCACGGCCTGCTGGCGTTTTGGTTTGACGGCGGCAGACTGCAATTGGCGCGTGATGGTGGCGTAACCGGACTTCTGCAATTCGCGCACGACAGCGGCAATTTTGTTTTTATCGAACTGTTTCAGCTGGGACAATTCGCTGCCCAAATTAGTAGAAGACAGTTGCTCTCGTTCAATCAGGACAGCCAGCGCCTGCATCTTGGTGGTTAGTTCCGGGCGCTTGCGTTTCGCTTCGGCCAACGCTTCGCGGCCAGCATCGGTAACGGTCAAGATGGTTTCGGTGTCCACGTTGATGCCGGCGGGCAAACTGATTTTGATCGTTTCGCCCCACGGCGCGTAGTAGTAATCCGCAATCCATTTGGTCAGATCCAGCATCTCCGCCGTCACCAGCGGAACAACGTCAAACAACTCTTCGATGTCTTTGATCTCAAAACTTTCTTCCTGCTGCCCCGCCTCTTCCAGCGTTTCATGCAGGTCAACGATGTAGCCGGTCAGTAACTGTCTGCCAAAAGGAACCAGCACACGGCAGCCCGCACTGGCCGTGGCCGCGAAGCTTTCAGGCAAGCGATAGGTGAATGTCTGGTGAACGTAAAGTGGAATGGCAACTTCGGCGTACATAATTTAATCGGTGCGGTGGACACAGCCACAAAGAGCAAATTGAAAGTTCTCCACCCGCTCATTGGTCATTGAATATTGGACATTGGCTAATTGTCATTTCACAGAAATCTTACTTGTTCTTTCAATCGCCAATTACCAATCCACCAATGACCAATTGATCCTGCCCGGCGGGGTAAAAAACGTTGACCCGGTTTCACGAGGTACTCCTGTGGCACAGAGGAATTACCAGTTTGGCGGCGCGCCAACCGGATGCTGTTCCAGATCAAGGATGGATCCGGTTACCAGTTCGCTTTCGTCGCTGGCAAAGTACAGCGCCGCCAGTGCCACGTCGCGCGGCGAAAGCAATCGGCCCCAGGGACGTGTCTTGACGGCTTCGGCCAGCCAGTTTTCGCCTTTGCCTTCTTCTTCGATTTTGACCCGATTTTCGTTCGGCGTCAGCGTCCAACCGACGTTCAATTGATTGACGCGAATTTTATATCTGTTCAGGTAGCTGGCCAGGTTTTTGGTCATCGTCATCAGCGCGCCCTTTGAAGCCGAGTAAGCCATCAGTTTCGGTTCGCCGATGTAGGCGTTGACCGAGCCGATGTTGATGATCGAACCGCTGCCCTGCCCTTTCATATGCTTGACTGCCTGTTGCGCGCAGATGAAAGAGCTGCGGACGTTGATGGCAAATACGCCGTCCCATTCTTCGACGGTCGTGTCTTCGATGTTGCCGCGTTTACTCCACCCGACGGTGTTGACCAGCACGTCAATGCGCCCAAAGTGTGCGACGGCGGCGTCAATTAACTGACGGCAGTTAGCTTCAACGGAGACATCGGCTTTGATCGCGATGGCTTCAGCCCCGAGTTCGACCAGGCTGGCGGCAACGGCTTCCGCCGGTTCCGGCGAGCGGTTGGAGACAACTACGCGGGCACCTTCTTCGGCGAACAATCGAACAATCCCTTCGCCGATTCCCGAACCTGAGCCGGTGACGACAGCGACTTTATCTTTAAGACGTGGGAGACGAGTCATTGAGTTTTCCTCCTGTTTAATCTTCATTTGGTTTTACTCTTCCGCGAGCTTTCTTGCGCTCGCCGATTTTTTTCTTTTCTTTGATGCGTTCCTGTTTGGCACCGACAGATGGCCTGGTCGCGCGGCGGGGCTTTTGTACTTTCTGGCGCGCTTCCAGTTTTTCGGCCATGCGGTCGAAGGCGGCTTCGCGATTGGCCGATTGCGAACGGCGTTCGGTGGCCGTAACCATCAGGCTGGTGGGCCTGTGCGTTAAGCGCACGCCGGTTTCGACTTTGTTGCGGTGCTGGCCGCCGGGGCCACCCGCGACAAAGAATTCCACATCGCAGTCGCGTTCCAGCGATTCGCGGTCAGTTGGGTATCGTGTCCTGACATTTTCATCCATAGCCGCATTTTACTTGCTCACCCTCTTCTGAGAAAATCTGCCGCGCTGGATGACCCACAACCAGCGCACTCAACAACCTTATCAACGTTACCCAAAATCCGACAGGAGGAGATATGAGACTAAGCCTTCGTAGCTGTTTGTTCATTGTGTTGTGTCTATCATTGGCCGCGAGCGTCTTCGCTTTTGACAAAGCGGACGCGGTGAAACAGTCCGGCAAAGCCGCGACCGTTTTCAAAGAGATCATGGCCGCGCCCGATAAATCCGTGCCCAAGGATATTCTGGACAAAGCCGTTTGCGTCGCCGTCTTTCCGCAGGTGATCAAAGCCGGCTTTATCATTGGCGGGCGCGGCGGACGCGGCGTTGCCAGTTGCCGCACCAAGTCAGGCTGGAGCGCTCCGGCGTTCTTTGACCTGAAGGGCGGCAGCGTCGGTTTGCAAATCGGCGCGCAATCCACCGACTTCGTGCTGCTGTTTATGAACGATGGCGGCTTTAGCAGTCTGCTCAAAAGCAAGTTTGAAATGGGCGGAGATGCGTCCGTCGCTGCCGGGCCGGTGGGCCGTCAGACCGGCGCGTCAACCGATCTGAAACTCGATGCGCAGATTCTTTCCTATTCGCGCAGCAAAGGTTTGTTCGCCGGGTTGGAACTGAAGGGCGCGGTCATCTCGCTGGACGAAGGCGATATGAAAGCCATCTACGGCGACGCATCGGCGGAGAAGGTGCTGAAAGGTTCGACGGCTTCGCCAGCATCCGTTGCCGCCTTCCCGACAACGCTTGGCCGTTATTCGAAGCGTAAGATGTAAACGATTCTCAACCGCAGTTTAATTGAACTGTTAAACATCAAACCGCAGAGACCGCCCAACAGGCATGGAAATATCATCACGCATATTCTCCTGCGCGGCGTGCTTGTATGTTCCCTCTGTTGTCCAATCGCGGTATTTTGGACACGTCCCTGAGCTGGTAGACCGTTTGCGTCTTGGTTCTTGAAACCGCCGCAGAGCTTTGGTCGCCAGTTCAGTTCAAAAGAAACTCGAACAGTTGCCTGG
>JBBQVH010000138.1:0-22079 GCA_038211695.1 Blastocatellia bacterium
CTTCCTCAAACTTTATGTGGCTGATCAACACGGCGCTCCGTCGCCCATTCACAATTCTGGTTTTGGTGCTTGGCATCGCGCTTGGTTCAGGACTGGCCATCAAACAGATGCCAGTGGACATCTTTCCAACGCTCAACCTGCCGGTGATTTATGTCGCGCAGCCTTATGGCGGCATGGATCCATCGCAGATGGAAAGCTTTTTGGTTTCGTATTACGAATACCATTTCCTGTACATCGCGGGCATCGAACACGTCGAATCAAAATCCATTCAAAACACCGGCCTGGTCAAACTCTTCTTCCATCCCGGCACCGATATGAGCCAGGCGCTGGCGCAAGTCATCGCTTATGTCGAACGGTCAAAAGCCTTCATGCCGCCGGGCACGGTCAACCCGTTTGTGATGCGGTTTGATTCGGGCAGCGTGCCGGTTGGGCAACTCGTGTTTTCATCCGAAACGCGCAGCTTAGGCGAGATTTCGGATTTGGCGCTGTTCCGCGTGCGGCCTTTGTTTTCGACCTTGCCCGGAGTTTCGGCGCCACCGCCGTTTGGCGGCAACCAGCGCACGGTGCTGGTGCGCGTTGACCCCGACAAGCTGCGCTCGTTCAATATGTCGCCGGAAGAAGTCGTCAAAGCCGTGGCGTCCGGCAATTCGATTTTGCCATCGGGCACGCTGCGCACGGGCGATCTGGCGCGGATTGCGGCAGTCAACGGCGTTGTGCGCGATATTCAGGAACTGGCCGACCTGCCGATTCGCGCGGGCACGGGGACGAATGTCTATGTGCGCGACGTGGGCCGCGTCGAAAACGGCAGCGACATTTTGACGGGCTATGGGTACGTCAACGGCAAGCGGGCCGTTTACATCCCGGTGACCAAACGGGCGGAGGCCTCGACGCTGGATGTCATCAATCGCGTCAAAGCCGAATTGTCCAACTTCCAAAAGCTGGTGCCCGAAGACATCAAGATCGCCTTTGAACTCGACCAATCGGGCATTGTCAAAAATTCGCTGCGCGGGTTGATCTTCGAGGGCGCATTGGGCGCGTTGCTGACGGGATTGATGGTGCTGTTGTTTTTGCGCGACCTGCGCAGCGCGGTGATCGTTGTGGTGACGATTCCCTTCGCCTTGTTGGCGGGCGTCGTGGGTTTGTGGCTGACCGGCCAAACGATCAACGTCATGACGCTGGGCGGCCTGGCACTGGCCGTGGGCATTCTGGTGGACGAAGCGACCGTCGAAATCGAAAACGTCAACACGCACCTGATGAACGGCGAACCACCGCGCATTGCCGCGTGGAAAGCAGCCAGCCAAACCGTCATGCCGCGGTTGCTTTCGATGTTATCGGTGCTGGCGGTTTTCGTGCCGTCGCTCTTTATGACCGGCGTAGCGCGTGGGCTGTTCGTGCCACTGTCGCTGGCAGTCGGCTTTGCGATGTTGGCATCGTATCTGTTGTCGAGCACGCTGGTGCCAGTATTGGCCGCGTGGCTGTTACGCCCACACAAAGCCGAAGACAAGCACTCGTTCTTCGCCCGCTTGCAAGAACGTTACGGCAATTTCACTGCCAGCCTGATGAAAGCGCGCTGGCTGGTCTTTGCCGTTTACCTGGTCGTCGCGTTTGGCGTGATCACGCTCGTCGGCACACGGCTGGGCACGGACATTTTCCCCAATGTGGACACCGGAATGTTCCAATTGCGAATGCGCGCGGCAACCGGCACGCGCGTCGAACGCACCGAACTGATCTTGCAAAAAGCGCTCGAAACGATCAATGCCGAGGCGGGCAATGCCGAAGCGGGCGGTAACGTAGACATCTCGCTCGGCTTTGTCGGCATTCAACCGCCCAGTTTTCCTGTCAACGTGATTCACCTGTGGACAAGCGGGCCGCACGAAGCCGTGCTGACAGTCGCGTTGAAAAAAGGCTCCGGCGTGCGCGTTGACGCGTTGAAAGAACGGTTACGCAAACGGCTGCCCGAAGTCATTCCCGGCGTCGCGTTGTCATTTGAGGCAGGCGATGTCATTACCAAGATCATGAATTTCGGCGCGCCCACGCCCATCGAAGTCGTCGCGAGCGGCCCCAACCTCGCCAACAATCGCGCCTTCGCCGACAAGGTCATGGTCGAGATGAAAAAGATCGGCAGCTTGCGCGACCTGCAATTCGACCAGCCGCTGGATTACCCGACCGTCAACATCAACGTAGACCGCAAGCGCGCCGGGCAATTGGGCGTGACCGTCGAACAGGTCGGACGCTCACTCGTCGCCGCGACTTCATCCAGCCGCTTTACGCAGCCCATTTACTGGCGCGACCCGGCCAGCGGTACGGCCTATCAGGTGCAGGTCGAAGTCCCGCAGGCGCGCATGAATTCCATCGAAGACATTCAAAGCATCCCCGTGACGACGGGCGCGAACGGCCCGCGCGCGCTCGCCGGGGATGTGGCCGAAATCAGCTACGGCACGATGGTTGGCGAATACGACCGCTACAACCAGCAACGCATGGTCACGATCATCGGCAATATCGCGGGCAAAGATTTGGCCGGCGTTGCGCGCGAAGTCAACGACGCCATCAAACGCGCGGGCGAACCGCCACGGGGCGTCACCGTCGCCTTGCGCGGCCAGGTGCCGCCGATGGAACAAACGCTGTCGGGTTTGCGCACAGGCTTATTGCTGGCGATTGCGGTGATCTTTTTATTGCTGACAGCCAACTTCCAATCGCTGCGGCTGGCGCTGGCGATTATCGCCATGGTTCCGGCAGTAGTGGCGGGCGTCGTGCTGGCGTTGTGGCTGACGGGCACGACGCTGAACGTGCAGTCATATATGGGCGCGATTATGGCGATTGGCGTTTCGGTGGCGAATGCGATCCTGCTGGTGACGTTTGCCGAACAGCAACGCCGCGCGGGCTTGAACGCAGCAGACGCGGCGGCCACGGGCGCGCGCAGCCGCTTGCGTCCGATCCTAATGACGAGCTTTGCGATGATCGCGGGGATGTTGCCGATGGCGCTGGCGCTGGGCGAAGGCGGCGAACAAAGCGCGCCACTGGGCCGCGCTGTGATTGGCGGCTTGGCGGCTTCGACGGTGGCAGTGTTGTTGATCCTACCCGCGTTGTTTGCGTTGGCGCAGCGGAAGGCCAGCGCGGGGTCGGGGTCGTTGCATCCGGAAGATGCGCCAGCTTCATAAATCAACGAAAAGTCACACCGCTGGTGCGACAATCGCCAAAAGTGTCAGCACTGATGACACAATCGTAAGTTCACGGGAAGCACAATAACCATGACTCGTAAACAGGTTTTCTCTCTGCTGGCTGTCACGCTCGCCTGCGTTGTTGCCGTTGCCTGCGGCCGAGGCGCGCCGAACCCGCAAACTCAACCGGCTGCGGCAGCTTCGCCTCCACCGCCGACGGTCAACGTGACGACAGTCGAATCGCACGAACTCAATCGCCAGCTTCGACTGCCGGGCGAGTTGCAGCCGTTTGAGGAGGTCGCGATCTACGCCAAAGTGCAGGGCTTCGTCGAAACCATCTCAGTGGATCGCGGTTCGGCGGTCAAACGCGGTCAACTGCTCGCCCAATTGCGCGCGCCGGAATTCGACACGCAACGCCGCGAAGCCGAAGCGAGAGTGAGCGGCGTGCAATCGCAGAAGGTCGAGGCGCTGGCGCGCGTCAGCAACATCCGCGCCCAGCGGATCGAAGCCGAAGCGAAACTGGCATCAGACGAAGGGACATTCAAACGATTGAAGGCGGCTTCGGCCACGCCCGGCGTCGTCGCGGGCAACGATGTTGAAATCGCCGAACGCGCAGTCGAACAAGCGCGCGCGCGCATCCAGGCGCTGAACGAAACTGAAAAGGCCGCACAGGCGCAGGTCAAAACTCTGGACGAAGGCGAACGCGCAATGCGCGAATCCGTTCGTGCAGCGTCGAACATCGAAGCGTATTTGCGCATCACCGCCCCATTCGATGGCGTGATCACCGAACGCAATGCGCATCCGGGAAGTCTGGCCATGACTTCAGGGACGCCGATGTTGCGCTTGCAACAGATTTCGCGGCTGCGGCTGGTGGTCGCCGTGCCCGAAGCCGAAGTCGCGGGCATCACCACAGGCGCAAAGATCAACTTCACCTTGCCCGCGTTTCCCGGTGAAACCTTCAGCGGCACGGTCAGCCGCCTGAGCCGCGCGCTGGACGCCAAAACGCGCACAATGCCCGTGGAACTGGACGTCGCCAATTCGTCGGGCAAATTTGCGCCGGGCATGTTCCCTGAAGTTCAATGGCCGACCAAACGGCCAAGGCCGTCGTTGTTCGTGCCTCCAACCGCAATTGCCACCACCACCGAACGCAGTTTCGTCATCCGCATTCGCGCCAACGGATCTGAAAGCGTGACCGAATGGGTGGATGTTAAACGCGGCGCTTCGATGAACGTCAAAGGCATTGATCTGGTCGAAGTTTTCGGCGATCTCTCCGCAGGTGATACCATCGCCGCCCGCGGCACCGACGAACTGCGCGCGGGAACAAAAGTGAACGTCAAACAACCACAGGGAGCAAAACCATGATTTCAAGACGTGAAGCAATGGAGACAATAATGGCCGGTGGCGCGGGTCTGGCGCTGACCGGATTGTCAGAAGCGCAAACGCCAACTGTATCACCGGCAACACCGGCCAAAGTTTTCGCCGGGACACATCAACCCAAACCGCTGCCGTTCGATCCGGCCAAACTCAAGGGCATTTCGGAAAAGCTGATCCGTTCCCATCACGAAAACAACTACACCGGCGCGGTCGGGGCCTTGAACGCCGTCGAAAAGCGATTGGCGGCAATGCTCGCCGACAAAGACTTGCCCGGTTACATATACGCCGACTTGAAACGCGAAGAGCTGGTTCGCACTGGCTCCGTGGTTCTGCATGAACTCTATTTCGCCAATCTGGGTGGAGACGGAAAACCGGGCGGCGATGTTTTAGGCGCGCTCAAAACCGCCTGGGGCAGTGTCGAACAATGGGAAGCCGAATTCAGAAAGACCGCCGCCGGTTTGGCGGGCGGGTCAGGTTGGGTGATTCTGGCGCTGAACTTCCACACCGGCGAACTGCACAATTACTGGTCGTGGGATCACATGCACAACGCGCCGTTTTCGCGCCCGCTGCTGGCGCTGGATATGTACGAGCATGCCTATCACATGGATTACGGTTCGGCGGCGGCCAAATACATTGACGCCTTCATGCAGAACGCCAACTGGGAAGAGGTCAATCGCCGCTTCGTCGGCGCGCAGAAGGCAGCCGCAGCGTTGCGCTGAGGAACCGCGCTGAAAAATTTAGCCAGCAACTCTTCATGAGGAAGTCCGATGTTGCAGCAATTCGACCGGGCCGGCTGGATCAGAGGCGCCGCGATATTTACGCTCGCAGTCGTCCTCTCCCGGCTACCGCTGACGGTTGCCGCTGATCCGGCAAAGCGCGCTGTCATCACTCGCGCTGCCTCACACATTTCAATTGATGGTTTGCTTGACGAAGCCGACTGGGCACGGGCCGCGCCGATTGGCGAGATCACCCAACGCGAGCCGAAGCAGGGCGCGGCGGCAACGGAGAAGACCGAAGTCAAACTGCTTTACGATGCGCAGAACCTTTACCTCGGCGTCGTCTGTTATGACTCGGAACCGGAGCAGATCGTCGCCACGCAGATGGCGCGCGATGCAATGCTGTTTGTTGACGATCGGATTGAAATCCTGCTCGACCCTTTCCACGACCGGCGCAATGCTTTCTATTTTGCGACCCATCCGCTGGGCGCGCTGGTGGACGGGCTGATTATCGAAGGCGGGCGCGTCAACACCGACTGGGACGCGATCTGGACGGTCAAGACGCGCCGCTTCGACAAAGGCTGGAGCGCAGAGTTTGAAATCCCATTCAAAAGCCTCAGCTTCAACAAAGGCCAGCAAGTGTGGGGCTTCAATTTTGCGCGCCACATCAAACGCAAGTTTGAAGAGGACCGCTGGGCTGCAGCGCGTCTTGATCTGAGGTTCGTGCAGGTTTCAGAAGCTGGCGACATTGAGGATTTCAGCAATGTCGAACAGGGACGCGGCCTCGACATTTGGCAGAGTTGCCATTGAATCTGGACACGCTGCCGGGCACTACTGCCGCCGAGCAAGAGTTGTTCAAGTTGGAAGCGCCGCTTGCCGGCAAGAGCAGCGAAGCGCGGGCGGGCTTCTTCCCCTTCAACAAGTTCAGCGCGGTGCCATTGCTCATGCGCGCCGTGCGCCTGGCGCAGGACGAAAGTGGCGGCGACGACGTGAAGAAGCGGTTGATGGTCGTGCCCAATTGCCACATCACGCAGTTGGTCACCGAAGACGTCGCTACGCCGGGCAGCCCCGTGACGAAGCGTGTGACGACGATCAAGACGAGCTTAGGCGATGTGAACGTCCCGCCCAGTGGTCAGGTCATCATCGCCTTAGCGACCATTGAGAGTACGCGGCTCGCGCTCAATTCGTTTGCGGGCATTCCCGACTTCAACTTGATCGGGAAGAATTTGCTGGCGCATCTACGCTCCAATCTGGACATCCGCATTCCGCGCGCAGCGCTGGCTACGCTTGATCCGCTCGTGAAAGACCTGCAAGCCTCCGCGCTATTCGTCAAAGGGCGACACGTTCATCTCAAACCTGATGGAACGCCTGACGGAACAGTCGGGCACTTCCATTTGCAAATCACGGCAGCAGGCTTGGGCGCGGGTGGCGCGGACTCCGAAGCTGAGTTGTTCAAGAAAGTCCCCGACATTGACGGCCTTGCTGTTTTCCGCGATCCAAACGTGAACGATACGGTGGTGGTCATCACTATCCGCGGCATCGGCGAGATGGAGCCGCGCGATTTGAACAACCTGAACGCGCCGCACAGCGAGGTTCGGCTCGATCCCAATCTCGCTGCGGATGAGTTTGGCGTGCCGCGCGCATTCGTGACAATGACGCCAACGGGCAAGGACAACGCACTCTGGGACGCGATGGATCAAGCCGCCGACCAGGTCGCGAAAGTTTTCGCGGGCAACTTGCCGTTTGAAATCAAAACCGCGCAAGGCTGGCAGCCTGCGACAGCGGCAAGTGATCTGCGCGCCTTACTGCCCTACACCAACCGCAACGACCCGAACAACCCCGGACGCCGCGATGGGCTGGGCACGACGCACCACGAAACGGGCACGCTTTGGATGGGTGACGATGCCAACACCTCCATCACCAACTCGGCGGCGCGCTTCCATTTTGTCAGCAACGCTTACGCCGCAGGCCCAGCGCTCTTTCCCACTATCGGCTCGCCTAATCCGATGCTGACAGGCATCGCGCTCGTGCGACGGTTGGGCGATCAGCTAGTCCCCGCTTTGCCAAACGATGGCTTTCAAACACTCTTCGATGGCCTTACCCTCAACAATTGGCAAATGGCCGGGCAGGGGAGTTTCAATGTCGTGGGCGGCGCGCTGGAATCAGCGCTGGGCAATGACCTCGGATTGCTTTGGTGTACCACGCCGATGCCGGCGGATTTCACGCTCAGACTGGAATGGCTGCTCACCCGCTACGACGACAACGCGGGGGTGTTCGTGCGCTTCCCCAATCCGAATAGTAAGGGCTACAACAACACGGCCTACGTTGGCATTGACTTCGGTTTCGAGGTCCAGATCGACAATCTGGGGAGAGGTTCAAGCCCCGCCGGCCAAACCGTTGATAAGAAGTTCCGCACGACAGGTGCGATTTACAACGAGGCCAGCCAAATTCTGACACTGCAACCCACGCTCCCGCTCGGCGAGTGGAACGAATTCGAGATTCGTGTGCAGGGGCAGACGTACACTGTCTTTTTGAATGGCGCGCAAGTCACCACCTTCCAGAATACCCAGGCCAATCGCGGCTTGCCGAGTGCGCCGAACGCGCCGAGTTTCATCGGGCTGCAATCCCATACGGGCCGCGTGGCATTCCGCAATATGCGGGTCAAAGGGTTGTAGCAGTGCGTCAAATGTCACTAGCATCGGCTGGCTGACAATAGGAGGATTTAGATGAAATACATATTCTGCGTAGAGCTAGTGCTGTGGCTGTTCGTGGCCGGCGGCTTTGCTCAAACCACAATGAACAACTTCGACAAGGATAAAGCCGGTGAAGCCCCGCAAGGTTTCACCACCGCGCTGACCGGCAGAGGCAAGCCCGGCGTCTGGGTCGTCGTGAAGGACGACACCGCGCCGAGCAAAGGCAACGTCCTCGCCCAGACCGACGCTGATAAGACCGGCTACCGCTTCCCGGTGTGCGTTTATGACGGGCTGACCGTGAAGGACGCCGACATCAGCGTGAAGATCAAAGCCATCTCAGGCAAGGATGACCAGGGCGGCGGCATCGTCTGGCGTTACAAGGACAAGGACAACTACTACATCGTTCGCGCCAACGCGCTCGATGACAAGGTGCAGAACGGCAATCGCGAAGACTTGCCGCTCAAGGGCGAGGGCAAGACCTACGGCAAGAAAACGAAAGTGCCTTCGGGACAGTGGAACACGCTGCGCGTGACAGCCGCGGGCAATCTCTTCACCATCTACTTCAACGGCACGAAGCTGTATGAGGTCGAAGACGGAACTTTCACCGACGCCGGCAAAGTCGGGCTGTGGACGAAGGCGGATTCGGTGATCCATTTTGACGATCTGACCATTACGACCAAGTGAGTCAAGAGCCAAAGAAAATAACAAACACGGCCGCCACGCGGCGCTCACGGATCGCGGTTTACCTCGGACTGAATCGCAACGTTGCGGTGCTGGCGCTGAGCATCTTCGGCCTGGGGCTGGGAGAAGAGCTTTGGCAAAGCTATCTGCCGAAGTATCTGACGGCGCTGGGCGCGGGCGGCGTTATGGTCGGATTGTTTTCATCGCTCAAAGACGCGCTTGATGGGCTGTATCAGTATCCGGGTGGTTTGGTGGGCGACCGCTTCGGGCGCAAGCGCGCATTGATGATCTTCACAATGACGGCGATGTGCGGCTATGCGCTTTACGCGCTGGCGTGGCATTGGGCAGTGGTGTTCATCGGCCTGACGCTGGTGATGGCGTGGAAGGCGGGCGCGTTCCCCGTGACGTTCGCGGTGATTGGCGACGCACTGCCACAGGGACAGCGGGCAATAGCCTTCAGCGTGCAGTCCATTCTGGTGCGCGTGCCACGCGTCATCGGCGCGCCGCTGGGCGGATTGCTGATCGCCAGCTATGGCGTGCAGTCGGGCGTGCGCATTGCCGCGGTGATTACGCTGTTGCTTGCGACTGCGGTTCTGATCACCCAGCAGCACGGATACCGCACACAGGAAGCGTCATCCCGGAATTTTGAAAAAGTTCCGATCAGAGCAATCCTTGCCCGGATGCCCGTGGAGATGAAGCGGCTGCTGGCCGCCGAATGCCTGGTGCGCTTCGGTGATGCTATCGCTGGGGCATTCATCGTGCTTTACGTAACGAATGTGCTGGGATATTCGGCGCCAGCGTATGGACTGCTCTATGCGCTGCAACAGGCAGTTTCGCTGGTGATGTATCTGCCATCCGGCAGACTGGCTGATTTGACCGGGCGGCGTTCCCTGATCGCTCTCACCCTTCTCTTCTTCGCGCTCTTTCCGCTCTCAGTACAAATGGTGCATGGCTTCGGCGCATTGATCGCCGCATTCATCATCGGTGGCCTGAAAGAGATGGGCGAACCGGCGCGCAAAGCGTTCATCGTTGACTTGGCCGACCCCGCGCAACGCGCGCGCGTCGTTGGCGTTTATTACACTATCCGAAACCTGTTGATCGTTCCGGCGGGCGCAGTCGGCGGACTGCTGTGGACGAAATCGCCGCGATTGCCGTTGCAAACCGCTGGCATCGTCGCAATGGTCGGTTTGGCGGTCTTCTGGCTCAGTTCTCAAGAACGCAGCAGTGAAAACAAAGACAGAAGAGGCGGTTGACAGCCCATAGGTCGGATGGCAAAATGCGCACTCTTCAAACGCGCCCGTAGCTCAGTTGGATAGAGCGTTTGGCTACGAACCAAAAGGTCGCATGTTCGAGTCATGCCGGGCGCATCAATAAAAGCAGCAACTTAGAGGCACCAGCAATGGTGCCTCTTCTGCGTATATCGCGTTCCGTATCGCGTGGAAAATAATTCTGCCTATGGGTAATCGCTATGGTCTGCCAATTGCTATGCCCAAACGCTCTATTCAACTGAGCTACGGGCGCGTTTGAACTCACGGTTCGCGTGAATGAAATTCAGTTTTTGGGATTGCCGGAACCAACTTGGAAAAGGCCCTTGTTGAGAGTCCCAACAGTTTTAAGATGCGCTTTTGCGTCTCTGACAGCGGCGTCAGATGCCAATGAGTTTCCCCATTCACGGTAATCCGAGAGAGCGTCAAGCCGCAAAAAGCGCGCATCATCATCTCTGTCGTCGGGCTCTCGGTTTGGCGTCCTGGCTGTCCGGCGTACACGCCAGAGAGTTTCCGGCCTTTTTTCCCTGGTCGTGAATTGTGCCAGCACCAGCACCCGCAGAGCGATCGTCAGCAGTAGAATCAAGCCGACGACCCAATGCTCGTATTGCAGATAGAACGGCGTCAGCGATCACGGGCAGCCCTTCAGTAGAATCAAGCCGACGACCCAATGCTCGTATTGCAGATAGAACGGCGTCAGCGATCACGGGCAGCCCTTCAATCGTCCGAAGCCCTGCTCGATCCGGTATTGCTCGCGATAGGCCCAAACGGCTTTCTCCAGCGGCAACTCGGTGGCCGCTGGATTGGTCGCGTAGACGCGCCAACCGAGCCGCCGCATCGCTTGCTCGATGGCTTGTTGCTCAACCACGGTCTTCACCAGAAAGCTTTCTTCGCCCACCGTCGTCGCCGCGCGCGCGCCATAAGCACGTTTGGTGTGTTCTTTGATTTGGCATTCAACCTCGATTCGCAAGAACTCCGTCACGCGGTGAGCTTCAGTGATCTGCCGCGCCGCTGCATCTGCTTGTTCCGGACTTGGCAAGCGCGGCTTGCCCTGCTTGCGTTGATTGAGCGCGGCGATCTGCTTTTGTGCGCGTTCGATCCGTTTGTGGAGCGATTGCGACTGCGCGCTGGCGAAACTCAAGCTGCGCACGACCAGGCGCCGTTCGTCCCAGGTCCGCACTTTTCCCGACTGGTCTTTGCCGCTCAGGCGAACCGGGACTTCAAATCCAACCGCGATCCGCTCGTCGAGGTCGGGAGGCTCGTTGATCGCCGGGTTGTCCGCAGGCGGATAGACATCCCGCAGCGGTTGCTGACCGGCAAAGACCGGTTCCAACAACCGATCCGGTTCCGCCGTTGGCACTTGGATCGCCGACAGTGGGCACAGGTAATAATCTTTGTGCGCCACAATGTCGGCGCGGTTTTCGAGCGATGCCAACTTGCCATCGCCGATGTGAAGCAGGCCGCAACGAGCAATGCTCTGGCGCACTTTGGCAATCTCCGGCAAGTCGAGCGGGTCGTCCGCCGCATTGCCTCTCACGACTGTCGTGGTGAGCGGCAACCCGATCGGATCCAGTACCGACAAAGAGATTTTCAATTGCGGCAAATCGGGCCGATGATCTTTGCTATGACCGAACTGGAACAGCCCGCCGGGGCTGACCGAGGCCGAAGCCGTCGTCGTATCCGGGCGCGCACAGTCGGTCTTCAACTCGTAAGTGCGAATGATCGAGCCGTTCAGCTCGGCCTCAAAGGCCTGCCAGTATTGGCTGACATTGAGGTACTCGAGTCCGGTTGCCAGCCGATCATCGGTGCAATCGCGTGGCTCGACTTCACAGCCCAGACAACGCGAGAGAGTGACTTGGTGTTTGGCCACTCAGGGCTCGACCTGATTGAGCCGGTGATCGGCTTGAGACAGAATGAAGGTCACCCAGATGACGCACATCCGGCCCAGACTCAACCCCGTCCGATTGCCGTTGGTCGGGAAATGTTTGTCAATCAATTCGGCAATACGGAGCTTGAAAGCAATGCGAGAATGACCGGTAAATCGTCAACTCGTTCGTGGAGCGCAGTAATTTTGGGAGCCATTCCACGAACTTATCTCAAACCTCAAAATCGCGCTCAAATTCGCGCGAACCATCAGTTATCAAGCGGAACAGCAAAGCAGGTTGGCGATCTGTATAACCGACGTTAGCCGACTAACGAAGATTTGAATGATTGCCCTGATAAGTTTGCCAAATCAGAAGCGTGAACACTTTGTTTTCCGTTCACCCGCTACTGCCTGGTTTGCATAACTTCGAATCTGATTCAAAGGGAAAAAAGGAGAATCACAATGAAGCGAGTAAAAATCATTGTGGCAGCAATTTTGTTGCTTACAGTCGTGGTCGCCGGAGCGGCAACATCAAGAACGATCATAGCGCCTAAAGGGCCAACCTTCACCGCGGACGGGAAACTGGTGCAGCCAACCGGCTACCGCCAATGGACATTTATGGAGTCTATGGTCACGCCGAATGGCTTGAACAACGGCAAAGCAGGATTCCCTGAGTTCCATAACGTCTATGTGGAGCAGGTGAACCTTGATGCCTACAAAAAGACCGGATCGTTTCCGGAAGGCATCGTGATCGTCAAGGAATTGACGCTGGTGCGCAATCCGAAATACCCGGGCGGTTCGACCGACGAAGCCTCTGGTCGTGGCCTCTTTGAAGGCGAATTCAGCGGCATGGATGTGACCGTCAAAGATAGCAAGCGATTCAGCAAGACAAACAATTGGGGCTTTTTCAATTTTGGCCACCACGCGCTGCCCTACGCGAAAACCTCTGCCGAAGCTACGAAGGAGGAATGTGCTGCTTGCCATATCGCGGGCGCGGCAAAGACGGATATGGCTTGGGTGCAATTCTATCCGGTTCTAAACGCAACGTAGCAGGTGCGACGAGTCAAGACAGGAGAAGGGAAAATGAAATAGAGCGACTCCACATTGAAAGTCTGTTGGCAACCCACGCAGTTGACGTTAGCCCGCTAACGACGGTTTGAATGAATGCCCTGCTAAAGTAGCCCCGAAATGAAGACAGACTGTTATCCAATGAAGAGTTGGCAATGAGGAGTTGGAATGATCCTGAATCAATTATGCGCTGACGACCATCGCACCTGTCAGACGCTGACGGAGATGACATCGCGGCACCTGCCACAAGAAGGTTTAGGCCGGTTGCGGCAGTACGTCAAAAGCGACGACATCTGGCGACCGGATGATCAATCGGATCGCGTTTATTTCGTCCAGCGTGGTCAGGTGACAGTTCTGTATGCGGATGCGCAGGGACACGAAACCGTTTTGCGGACAGTCGAGGCGGGGCAGTTGCTCGGTGAGCTCTGTTTTTGCGCGCCGGAACACAGCCTCCGCGAAACTTTCGCGCGGGCAACGGTCGAGACGATGGCGCTGGAAGTGAAATACAGCGAATTCGTGAATTACCTGCAAGGTGATTTGATGGCTTTGCAGGAACTGCTTTTTACCTTCTGCACTCGACTGGGCCAGACCGAAAGGCGCGCGGAAATCCTGATGTATCGCAGTGCGGATGCGCGATTGAGCCGCTTGCTGCTGCAATTGGCGGAAACGCGCGGCCATCCGCATAAAGCGCAGCCTGGCCCGGTCAAGTTGCATGTGAGCCACGACGAATTGGCGCAGATGGCGGCGATGAGTCGTGCCCACGTGACGGTAACGATGGGCAAGCTGCGCGAGCAGGGGCTGGTCAGCTACGAACGCAACCGGCCATTGATCGTCAACCTGCCTCAGCTTGCGGCTTATATCAGCAAGTCCTGAGGGCGGACGCAAAACGGCTTTTTTTATAAGGCTCCCGCAATGGGGGCAAACGTAACAACAAACAAGAGAAGGAGATTTTATTATGAGCAGATTATCAACAGTTGATCCGAAACAGGCGACTGGCAAGGCGAAAGAGTTACTTGATGGCGTCCAGGCGAAATTCGGGATGACGCCGAATTTGATGAAGGCCTTGGCGCATTCCCCTGCCGCCTTGAAAGCATATCTGGACTTCGCGGGTGCACTGGCCGACGGCGTGCTGGAGCCGAAGTTGCGCGAACAGATTGCGTTGACCGTCGGGGCAGAAAACGGCTGTGAATACTGCGTCTCGGCGCATACGGCCCTGGGCAAAGGCGCAGGCTTGAGCAGCGACGAATTGACAGCCGCGCGCAAAGCCACATCAAGCGATGCGAAGGCCAATGCCGCTTTGAAGTTCGCCCGTACAGTCGTCGTGACCAAAGGCAACGTCACAGACCAGGACATGCAAAACCTGAGGGCCGCAAATTACACAGACGGCCAGATTGCCGAAATCGTGGCGCACGTCGGGATGAACGTCTTCACCAATTATTTCAATCACGTCGCGCAGACTGAAATTGATTTTCCGAAAGTTTCGCTGGCTGCTGGGATGTAATTCATTGATGAGAACACTGGAAGCGGAATGGAAATTTCCGGCCCGCCTCCTCCAACAAAGGCGTGGCGACACTTCTAAACTGAGCCTTAACGAGGGAGAAGAAAATGATTCGAAATTCAAGATTGAGCATAAAAACAGCGTTGATTGCGCTGTTTTCTGTCCCGGCGCTTTTGGCGCACACACCCGCAAGTGCGAGGTCGGCGCAACAACAAATGGCGGCTGGCATCAACGATGCCAACATCGTCGCTATCGTCTCGGTGGCCGACGGCCTGGACATTGACTACGGCAAGATCGCCCTGGCCAAATCAAAGAACAAGGCAGTCCGGGAATTTGCGCAGCGGATGATTACGGATCACACCGCTGTCCAGAAAGGCGCGGGCGAATTGGCAGCGAAACTCGGCGTCACCCCGGAAGCAAATGACACCAGCAAAGGGCTGGCGGATGGCGGCGTGAAGGTCAAAGCGCAACTCAACAAGCTCAAGGGCAAGGAGTTTGACAAGTACTATATTGATAACGAAGTGAGCTACCACGCGCTGGTCGTGGGCGCGACAGAGAATACATTGATTCCAGGCGCGCAGAATAAAGAATTGAAAGCGACGCTCGTCAGCGTGTTGCCGTTATTCAAGAAACATCTGGAGCATGCGCAACAAGTCCAGGCAGCTTACGGCAAGAAAGCGATGAAGGGCGATCACAAGATGGGGATGAACCACTAATGTTCAAACGGTATTTCCATTTGCAAACAGCAGCGGCCTGGCCGCTTCTGTTAATCGCAGCATTGGCGATTGCATCAGGCTGGTTCGGTTTACAGCAACCAGCGTCTGCACAAAAGCCAGAGCCTCAGACGCACACGGTGTTAATCAGCGGCTTCAAGTTTGTGCCTGAAACGCTGACGGTCAACGCCGGAGACACAGTGGTGTGGAAAAATGAAGACATTGTGCCGCACACCGCCACCGCTGATGGGAAAAGCTTCAACTCAAAAAGCATCGAGTCAAAAGCTTCCTGGAAGTACGTGGCAAATAAACCGGGAACCTATCCTTACATTTGCGCCTTCCATCCGACGATGAAAGCAAAGCTGATCGTGAAGTAATAAAACCCCTTTCAAACCGTGGCGAGCGCAGACGACGTGGCTAAGCTCGCTACGGTCTTTTCAAAAACGTTTGCAATAAAGAGCATCATGCCTTTCCCATTATTGGCAGCCATCCCCTGGCACGACATTCATCCCATGCTGGTCAATTTCACGGCAGCCTTGGTACCCGCGTCTATCGGCAGTGATGTGCTGGGCAAATTCACTCGCCGCCAATCTCTTGGTCATGCCGCCTGGTGGATGTTGTTTTATGCGGCAGCAATCACGCCCTTCACCACGCTGGCTGGCTGGCTTTGGAAAAGGACGGTTGAAGAAGGATTGCCGCCCGAAATTATCCACACGCATCAATGGCTGGGAATTTCGCTGGCATTTCTTTTTGTCGTTCTGGCGAGTTGGCGCGGCTTGCTTCATCGCCGTGACGAAAGCCCCGGTCCGCTTTATTTTTTACTGGCAATTGTCGTCTTCATGGCGCTGGCATATCAGGGCAGTTTGGGCGGAAAAATGGTTTTCGGATAGAGATTTGTTTTTGACATTTAGATGTCTACACCACAACTGAAATCACTGTTAACCGAAATTCGCGCCTGTCAGGTCTGCGCTGCGCATCTGCCGCACGCGCCACGCCCGGTATTGAGCGCGGGCAAAGAGGCGCGTTTGTTGATTATTGGCCAGGCTCCGGGGAGTCGTGTGCATGAAAGCGGCATTCCCTGGCAGGATCAATCAGGCGACACGCTGCGCGAATGGCTGCAACTGTCGTCGGAGCAGTTTTACGACGAACGAATCGTCGCCATCGTTCCGACTGGATTTTGTTACCCCGGCAAAGGGCCGAGCGGCGATCTGCCTCCGCGCCCGGAGTGCGCGCCTTTGTGGCACCCGCGTTTGCTGGCCGAGCTGAAGAATATAAAACTGACGCTGTTGATCGGCAGTTACGCCCAGGGTTACTGCCTGCAAAATCAAGCGAAACGCACACTGACTGACACCGTCGCGAGTTTTGAAGAATACCTGCCGCGTTATTTCCCTTTGCCACATCCCAGTCCGCGAAATCGCATCTGGCTTAGCCGCAATCCCTGGTTTGCAAGTGAATTGCTACCGGTGTTGCGCGAGCGAATTGCATCTGCATTAGCCAATTCGGCGACCCAGGCAGGTTGATCGAAGCTGACTTGCGCCAAGCCCCAATGCTGGTCCGTCATAAAAAAACCAACTATCCCTTCTCATCTTTCGTCAAAGGCCATAATCCGCAACTGTATTTTCGCGCTTGCTACCTTTTCGCCTGCTGTGCCAGCGCGACGAAGTGGCCAGGCAATAAAGATCAGAATCAAATCTTTGGGGGTAGAAAATGACCAACCGTTTATTATCCGTAATTCTTTGTGCCGGTGGGCTGGGCGTAGCGTTGTTGATGCATTATCCCGACGCGAGTAGTTCCGTTGCGGCTCAGAAAACACGCCAAAACACAAACATCAGCACAGGGACGCGCAAGCCGAACATCATCTTCATCGTAGCTGATGATCTGGGTTATGCCGATCTGGGCGCGCAAGGCTGCAAAGACATTCCCACGCCGAATGTTGATTCGATTGCGCGCGGCGGAGTGCGCTTCACGAACGGATATGTTTCCTGTCCGGTGTGCAGCCCGACGCGCGCGGGATTGATGACCGGGCGTTATCAGCAGCGATTCGGCCACGAATTCAATCCCGGCCCGGCGGCGCAGGCCAGCCAGAACTTCGGCCTTCCCCTCAACGAAACGACGATTGCCGAACGGCTCAAATCGCTGGGTTATGCGACGGGGATGTTTGGCAAATGGCATCTGGGCTACAAGCCGGAGTTGCTTCCAACAAAGCGCGGCTTCGATGAGTTCTTCGGCTTTCCCGGCGGCGCGCATTCGTATATCAACGCCACTGAGCGTTCCGCCAACCCGATTCTGCGCGGGACTGAGCGCGTGACCAGCATGACGTACACCACCGACGAATTCGCGCACGAAGCCGTCTCCTTCATTGAACGGCACAGAAGAGAAGCCTTCTTCGTCTACCTGCCCTTCAACGCCGTCCACGCGCCGCTCGAAGCGAATGAGAAATACCGCGCGCGCTTCACCGCGATCAACGTTCCGAAGCGGCGCACTTACTCGGCGATGCTCTCGGCGTTGGATGACGGCGTGGGCAGCGTCCTCGACAAGCTGCGCGAATTGAAGCTGGAAGAGAACACCCTGGTCTTTTTCATCAGCGACAACGGCGGGCCGACGCCGCAAACGACTTCGAGCAACCTGCCGTTGCGCGGCTATAAAACGCAGGTCCTCGAAGGCGGCATCCGCATTCCGTTTATGATTCAGTGGAAGGGCAAGCTGCCAGCGGGCAAAGTATACGAACTGCCTGTCATTGCGCTTGATCTGCATCCGACCGCGATGGCGGCAGCGGGCGGTAAACTGCCAACGGAGGCAAAACTAGATGGCGTCAATTTGCTGCCCTTCCTGACAGGGGAAAACAAAGGCAAGCCGCACGAACATCTCTTCTGGCGCTTCGGCGAAGAATTTGCCGTGCGCGCGGGCGACTGGAAGCTGGTCAAAGATCGCAGCGATGCGCTGGTGCGGCTCTACAACCTGGCGGAAGACATCGGCGAGAAAAATGATTTGTCGGCGCGGCGCCCGGAGAAGGTCAAAGAGTTGCAGACCATCTGGGATCAATGGAACGCGCAATTAAGCAAACCGCGCTGGGTGCGCGGAGGCGACGGCGATTAAAAGAGGAAACCATGATGATCAGTAAATTCCCGAAGCTATTTGTCGCCGCCGCCTTGCTCGCGCTGGGCGGCCTTGCGCCGCCGCGCTGGCAAGGGGCCGCCGCGCAAACAGGCGGTCTGTACACTTCGCCGCAAACCCACACGATGGCGACGCTGGATGGGTACACGGTGCGTGACACCGCGCATCAACGCGATATTCCGATCTTCATCCGCTATCCGATGGGAGCGCAGGGCCAGTCGCCGATGGTGCTGTGGTCGCACGGCGGCGGCGCGAAAACCGATGGGCAATACAACAACGTGGAATGGGGAACGGCGCTCGCGCAGGCGGGCTACATCGTCATTCACATGAGCCACCTGCCGCGTACGCAGGCGCAGCGTGTCGCGCTCTACAACGAATACGGCGTGCCGTCCGATCAAATCCAGAATGCTTTCGGCGTGCTGGAAGTGGATCGCCCGCGCGATGCGGCTGCCGTGCTGAACGACCTCGACAACATCGAGAATTTCTTTCCGGCGATCAAAGGCCGCATCAATCGCAACGCCATCGGCGTGGCCGGCCATTCATTCGGTTCGTACACGGCGATGACGCTGGCGGGCGGGCGAGTCAATTTGATCGGCGCGCCGGGGCACACGGACGACAGCTTCAAACATCCGCTGCCCCAGGCATTCATGGCCCTGTCAACACAGGGGCCGGGGCGTTTTGGCTGGAAAGAGGATTCGTATCGTGAGATCAATCGTCCGGTGCTGTTCCAGACGGGGTTGGGCGATTACTCCGGCGAAGAGCAAGCGCCGTCGCGCGTGCGCGCGCACCGCATCCTGACGCCCGGCGACAACTTTCTTTTCTTCATCAACAGCCTCGACGCCAGTCACGAGACGTTCAATCTCAACAACAACGCGCACCCGGAATTCGGCCAGTGGATCGTTTCGACGGGGCTGGCCTGGTTCGATGCCACGTTGAAAGGCTTGCCCGGCGCGCGTAGCTTTCTGGCCTCCGGCCGCACGGAAGCCGCCAGCAACAATGCCGCCTCGATTGACCAACGCGCAATTGCGCCAATGGTAACGAGCGTTTCCTCCGCCAATTATCTTCCAGCCTGGTTTGCCACTTCGGCGATCACTTCAGCTTTTGGCTCGAACCTGGCGACGGCGACGATGGTTGCGAACACCACGCCGTTGCCCATTCAACTGGCCGGAACCAGCGTCAAGGTGAAAGACAGCGCGGGAACGGAACGATTCGCACCCCTCTTTTTCGTTTCGCCAACGCAGATCAATTACCAACTGCCGCCGGGCACGGCGACTGGCCTGGCGACGATCATGATGACAAGCGCGAATGGCAATTCAATCATTGAGCAAGGCATTATTTTCACGACGAATCCGGGGCTGTTCACCGCCGACGCCAGCGGCGCGGGGCTTGCCGCCGCCGTGGCATTTCGCGTCAAGGCGGGCGGCGCGCAAAGTTATGAGCCGGTCGCGCGGTTCGACAGCGCGCAGAATGGATTCGTCGCCATGCCGATCGATCTGGGACCGGCAACCGATCAAGTCTTCCTGCTGCTGTTCGGCACAGGCATCCGCAACAACAGCACCAGCCTTCCCGTCACTGCACGCATTGGCGGCGTCAATGCCCCGGTCGGTTTTGCCGGCGCGCAAGGTGAATTTGTCGGGCTCGATCAGGTCAACGTGCAATTGCCGCGCGGTCTGGCCGGACGCGGCGAGGTGGAGGTCGTGCTAACGGTGGATGCGCAGACGGCTAACGCAGTGAAGATCAGCATCAAGTAAGACGCGGCCGTAGTGGCTACTGCGTCAGGCGCAGGTTGGTGAAGTGGGCCAAAAGAGAGGGCATTTGCCCTCTCTTTTGGCTTGATTGCTGAAAGTTGGTTATGGCTTCTTCGGCGTCATGGTCGCGCCAGCATCCGCGGGTTTCGCGGTCTTGGTCTTAGGCGTTGATTGTACGGTAATGTTGTTTATCACCTTGGTCGCGCCACAGCGTTTTGCAAACAGTGTAGCATTGCCTTTGTGGCCGCCCACTTTGGTTGTGCCGGCAAGAGTCGCTTCGCCGCTACTCACCGCAACAGTAATACCGTCATCTTTGAGTTTTGTGCTGGCCAACTTATCCTGAGTGCATTTCTGAATATCGGCGTCAGCCTTTGGCGCTGTCGTCTTTGCCATCGTAGTTGGTTTTGTCTTTGCGGGTACCGGCGTTGGTTTCGCCGCCATCGGAGTTTGTGCAGAGGCTGCCATTGACAGGACAATCAGAGCAGCGGCACTGCAAAAAACATTTGAAAACAGTTTCTTCATCGGTCTCCTTTACAATAATGCAATCGTTGAAGGTTGAGCCAGGAAGGGGTCATACCTGACTTATCACCCAATCAAGCCGCAATGCATGTACCAGTTCAAGCAGTGACGCTGACAGGATGGAAAAGAAAAAAAGCAAAGCTTGATCGTTGGAGGAGTTAGCATTTCTTTCGTGATGAATAATCGTGGTTGGCGAAAGGGCCTGTTGCCGGGAGCAGAGCTTGCCTTGGCCGGATGGTGTGGCGCATTGGCAGCGAAAACGCCAATTCGCCTCTGATGAAAACAGGAGAAAAGCCAGTTTGAGATTGCCAGCGCGAAATTCGACGTTCGTAATTACTGGTCACAGCATGTTGACGGCGCGCGCGGCCAGCAAGGCGATGATCAACAGAGAAAGCAGAGATTGGAGCATCATCAAGACTTTCGTCCATCGGGCCAGCACAGGCGCGTCGGTTGGCGAAAATGCCGTGCTGGTGTTGAAGGCGAGAAACAAATAGTCAACGAAGTTTGGCGACCAGTTCTCTTGCCCCGACTCTTTCAGCGCTTCTTCGCTCATCGTCATCTGCGGAAAAAGGATGGCTCCATCAGAATGGCCCGCGCGCCTTTCCCGTTGGTGCGGCCCGCCGGCGTCCAGCCGCCAGTACCACAGCGCAAAGATCAAGATGTTCGTGATCCACATCGAAGCCGCCGAAAGCAACAGCGCGCCTGGCGACTCTTTATGCTCCGGCAGCGCCTTGATCAGTAGAGTCAAAGAGACGATCAGCCCCAGGGTCAGCGTCACGACCACGGCAAAACCAAGGATGGCATTCAACCTGTGTTTGCCAACACGATGAGAGACGATTGTTGGAATCAACAGCGACAGGACGGCGCAAGGGAAAATCCAGCGAGGGCCAACCGTGAGAGATGCGGGCAACGCCGTGTACAGTCCGCCCACAGCCAATGATGCAATCGCAGCCGGCCAGCGCGGCTCAGGATCGAACTGTTCGCCGGGTTCGGTCGCGACGTTTAATTTGTCTGCGTTGAATTCTTGTTCAATCATACATCCGCCTTTCAATGAAGCGCCCTTCTCTACAGGACAAAAATGAGTCTGACTTGTGGGCTTGACGGCTAAGGCCATCGCACGATTAAACTTTCGGTCGACAAAAACTGAAAGGAGATCGCACGATGGCACTCGACATTCACTCACTTGAGCAAACGTTGTTGGAGAATTTACCTTGGAACAAAGCCCGCATCAAATTTGTGACGCGCTTTCTGTTGGCGCTTTACGCGGTCCGGACCGTCAATCTCTCGATTCTCGCGACGGCCTTTTCCGGCCACGCCGACGCTGATCGAGATTTTCATTGACCTCTTCGGCGCGCAAAATATCCAATGTTTATTGGGCGATCGCGAGTTTGTCGGCAAACGATGGTTCTGTTTTCTGCGTCAGCATCGGATCAAATTCCGGATGCGCTTGAAGCCGGATGCGCTTGAAGAAGGATACGCTGGTTTGCAACAGTCGCGGGAAGCTGGTTCACGCCTGGCGATTATTCACCTCAACCAGAGTCAACCGGATGTTAGTCCTGCCCGAAGCGCGTCAGATGTGAGGGATGGAACTGTATCTAAGCGGTTGTTACCTCGGATCGGGCGAGTACCTGATTCCGGTTTCGGCGGAACACTCGCCGGAGCCGCACC
>JBBQVH010000139.1:0-21994 GCA_038211695.1 Blastocatellia bacterium
ATTTGTCCGGACTCCTGGGAGCGCGGGCATCCGGGCCCGCATCAGCTCCGGCAGGAGCGGTGCATCGCGCCTACGGCGCGGCCGCGGGCAAGGATGCCCGCGCTCCCAGGAGTCAGGACAAATCCTCAACGCGCACGCGCACCGCCGGATCGCCCAGCACCAAATACCCGCCCGCGTCGTTGCGCCCAACCCACATATTCGCCAGTTCCAGATTATCAATCGCGACGCCGAAGCCGGCTTGTTCCAGCACGTTCGCCAACTCCGTCGAAAGCGCGGCGTAGCGTTGATTGAAATCCTTCATCGCGTATCCCACGGGCTTGCCACCCAAGATGCAGTCAATCGCATTTTGAAACGGCAACAACTGCGGCCCCGCGCCATCGGTGACAATCGAACATTCCCAGGCGCGTTCAACGTGGCCGATGCAGGCCAGCGCGCCGTTGCGCGGATGCGCCAGCATGGCTTTGGGCAGCGCGGCAATGAACGGGCGTTCGGCGATTGCGGGCGGCGGCATGCCAGGCGAATGGCCCGGTTCGTGCGCGAAGTTGTCCAGTTGCGGCGTGCCCACGCTGTAACAGGCGAAGTGGAACGCGATCAACCCGTGCAGCGCAGCGTCAGCGGGCAGATCAACAGCGGCAAAGTAATCGTCTTCCGATGGCTTGTCGAATTCCAGCCAATCCTGACACAACAACGCGCCCTGCGCCGCCGCTTGCTGCTTGTGCCCTTTCGGCCAACTGACGCCGTGCGACGCGGTGAAAAGAAACGCGGGAGGCTTCGATTCGCCCGTAGGCCGCAACACGTCCAGCAATGCGTCTTTCGTCGCATCATCGCCCCATAGCTTCCGAGCGCGGTAATTGTATTTGGTGATCTGCGCACCGTCAGCCAAGGGATTAACCAGCAGATCGGCGCTGGTTTGCGTCGGCGGATCATTGCGATGGCGCGTGGCAAAGAAGACGGCTTCTTTCGCGTTCGCTGGCGCGGCAGCGGTTTCGTATTCGATGACGCTTTGGGCGTATTGCGCGTACTCTTCCGGCTTGTCGAAATGCAGAATGCCGACGGCGTATTCGACGTCCAGTTCATGGCAAAACGTGAACTGGATTTTTTCGGGGCTTCCAATCAGCAACAGGTAGTAAGGCACTTTATTCGGATCCACCGATCCCGCGCCGACGCCGTTGGCCGCCAGCCATTGCGCTCGCCGCTGCCCTGCGGTGTAACTCAATTCTTTGACCTTCTCTTCACCAATCTGTTTTTTGCGATGTTCGATCAGTGGGCGCAGCGCGTCTTTGACCGCCGCGTCTTCGTCGGCAAGAAAAACAATTCCCCAGCCAGCCTGCGCGACATCGGCAGGATCAACGCCTTCGGGCAGGCCGTAATGGCGCAAGCCAACTTTGCGCAATACGCGCTTGAGCCACGAATTCTGCGAATCATCCTGCTTGACGCCTTTGACCACGGCAGCCAGTTGATCCACTTCCATCGGCGCCACCGAGTATTGCCCGGTCGTTGCATCAATGCCATTAAGATAGAATTTGCTTCCGATAGTCATGAGAGTCCATTGCCCGTTGCCACTATTGATCTTGCTGTTTGAATTTGGAAAGAAGCTGAAGGACTTTGTGCGGAACCATCGCAACATAAACCAGCCGTGTGCAATGCTCAAGACTTGCCACAGGTAAATTAGAAAAACTATCGGCTGGCAAGCAACCGCTGGACGCAGCCGGTAATCTCAGGCACTCTTGAAAACCGAAGCTCACACATTATTGAACTCCCTGCAACGCACTCGCCTGTTCACTCCCCTCAATTCGGGACCGGCGTAATACAAAATCTAACTTGCACTGAAAATGGCTCAACCAGAAATTCCGAAGGAGCATTCCAAATGAACTTTTCCCGTTCTTTCATGACTCGCAGTTTGACCGTCCGCACGATCGCCTTTCTGGCGCTGACGCTAACGGTTTCGCTTTTCTTCACAACGCGTAAAAGCACTGCGCAAAGCGGCCTGTATGTCAGTACCTTTGCCGGCGTTGGTTTTTCGCCGGGACTTTCGGATGGCACAGGGCCGACAGCCCGCTTCAATGCGCCGCTCGGCATCGCCATTGATAAAGACGACAACATCATCGTCGCCGACTTTCGCAATCACCGCATTCGCAAAGTTGATCCGCAGGGCAATGTGACCTCCATCGCGGGCAGCGTCTCCGGCTTTGCCAATGGCAACGCTTCGGCGGCGCGTTTTTTTGGCCCGGCGGGCGTGGCAATTGATAAAGACGGCAACATCATCGTCGCCGATTACGGCAACAATCGCATCCGCCAGATTTCAACCAGCGGCGTTGTGACTACAGTTGCTGGCGGCGGGCAGTATGGTTCGCAGAACGGCAGCGGTTCGGGCGCTAAATTTGCTAGCCCATCCAGCGTGGCGGTGGATAACGACGGCAACATCTACGTGCTGGACACGGGCACGAATCTGGTGCGCAAGATTGACCGTTCGCATTATGTTTCGACGCTGGCTGGCAGCTACAACGACTTTGCCGATGGGCAAGGCTCCGCCGCGGCATTCAGCTTTTCGGGCGGCGCGCCCCAAGCCACCTTCGATTTGCAGGGCAATCTTGTCATCGCGGACTTCTTCAACAGCCGCATTCGCCAGGTTACGCCTGACGGCACGGTCACAACCATCGCGGGCGGCGGCAATTTGAAGGACGGCCCGGCATTACAGTCATCGTTCTTTTTCGCCACCGGCATCGGACGCGACAACCAGGGCAACTTCATCATCGCTGACTGGCACAACGCCCAGATACGCAAGCTGGATGTGACGACACATATGGTGACGACCATTGCGGGCAATGGCGCGGAAGATCACGTGGACGGCCCGGCGCTGCAAGCGTCATTCGTCCGCCCCGGTGCTGCGGCGGTGGATTCCAAAGGCAATATCTTCATCAGCGATTACTTCACGCATACCATTCGTCTGATCGGTTCGCGCATTCCGCGTCCAAGCCCAACACCAACCCCTCGCCCGACTGCGACGCCAACGCCAACGCCAACGCCAACTCCCAGCCCGACACCAACGCCAACTCCGAATCCGTCACCGACACCAACACCGACGCCTTCGCCCACGCCCACGCCTAGCCCAACGCCTGGTGCGGGCACGCCGGTCAACGTCATCGTCAACCCAAGCTTTGAGACGGGAGATTACAGCGGCTGGCGCGTCTTCACGTATTTCTTTGAGGGAGGCGGGGCGATCATGGTGACGGATTCAACGCTGGTTACTGACGGGCAATACGCCCTGCGGTTCCAGGCCAACGGACGCCGTCTGGTGGATTCTTGTGCGCAAGACATCTCGCTGCCGCCGGGCAGTTACACTTTGAGCGCGGATGTCGTTCCCAGCATCGGCACGGTTGCTACGCTGGGTGTGAACTTTAACAACGGCGCGCCCGGCGCAACCGCTGCGTCCCCTGCCGGACAGCGGGCGCACTTGAGCGTCAATTTCACCGTCACCGACGGCAGCATCCCGCTGACGATCTTTGCCGTCGGCAATCAGAGCAAATACATCCGCAGCAATTTCGTGGTGGATAACTTCACGCTGGTTCGGCGGTAATCACAGCACAAGAATAAAAAAGTGAGCGGCCAGGTTTGGATCACATTCCTGGCCGCTCACTTTTTTTATAATTCCGATGAATGCCTTCTCTTGTTCGTTCCAATCCGATCAGTTTCAAGTCGCAAAGTTCTGCTTCACACCCAATTCATTCCCATTGATCGCATCAATGTAGACCGTCCACGTCATTCCCTGCCCGACAACGACCGCATAAGCAACATGAAGTTCCAGGCTGCCGCCCGTCACTTTGGGATAGACGACCAAGCTACCAACCTTAATTTCTTCTGCCTTGGCCACGCGATAATTCTGCGGACGCCCGGCAAACGTGGTGAAGGTGAATTCGCGGCCCAGAACCTTTTCCTTCAAAGATTCCTGCTTGATTTCCGCATGCAGCGGCAGCGGAACGTTGGGCAGCAGGGTGCTGCTCCATTGCAGCAACTGACCGTTCTTGCTCACCGTCAAACGCAGTTCGCCGTAGCCTTCCGCAATGGGATAGGGGTAATTGACCTGTTGATAGACCGCACGATGAAAGTTGTTGTCGTTGGAAAAACTAGCCAGCGAAAGGTCTTTCAGATTGAGCGAACTGGCCTTGCCTTCTCCACTCAGGATTCCGCGTGAAACTTCAATAAATTGGCGCAACGCTTCTTTCAACTCCGTCTCGCCCAGCTTGCCCGGCTTCGCATTGACGTTGACGAAGATGCGCCCGCTCAATTCTGTTGGCAACGCGCGCGGCGTGTTGGTCACAGGCGTCAGCTCCAAATTCGTTTCCGGCAACCGGCGTTCTGCCAGAAATTGCTTCCACGCTTCCTGCGCGGCTTGTTTGCGCGCGGGCGAATCTTCAATCACCGGCGGGTAGGAAGCCGATTGTTGCTGCGGCGTATTGATGCCCATCTGTCCTGGCGCAGCGCAGGCGCTGGCGAACAAGGCGAGAAAAAGAAGGTAGCCCGGATTTTTCATGACTTGGATCATTCCCCCAAGGGCCGGCAAAATCAAATTGCGTTCGCCCCGGAAAACTCAGCGGCCAGGATCGCTTCGGTCAATCTGACTGCGGCGACCATCTCCGCGACATCGTGAACGCGCACAATGCGCGCACCGCGTTCAATGCCGATGACAGTGCTGGCTGCGGTTCCAGCCACGCGTTCGCGTTCGCCGTTTCGCTTGCCAGCGTTCATCCGTTCGTCGAGCGCGCGTTTGATGAAAGATTTCCGCGACGTGCCCAACAAAATGGGCAAGCCGAATTCCGCCACCAGCCGATCAAGCTGACGGATCAACTGAAGATTCTGCCGCACCGTTTTACCAAAGCCGATGCCGGGATCAAGGATCAGTTGTTCGCGCCGCACGCCGCGCTGCTCCGCTTGTTCGATAGACCAGCGCAATCCGCCGAACACTTCGGCAAAGATGTCATCAGCGGTCGGCAACTGCTGCATTGTTTCCGGCGTGCCGCGCGAATGCATCAGCACCAGCCCCGCGCCTGTCTGCGCCGCCAGATCAGCCAGCCGCGCATCAAAGCGCAGCCCGCTGATATCGTTGATGATTTCAGCGCCGCGTTCAATCGCCCCGCGCGCGATTTCCAGCTTGGTCGTATCAATAGAAATGGGCGAAATGGGCGAAATGGGCGAAACAGGAATCCGCGATCGCCCCTGTAACCGTTCGAGCACGGGAAAGACGCGCGCGGCTTCTTCGTCGAAGCTGACGGCTTGCGCGCCTGGACGCGTGGATTCGCCGCCAATGTCCAGAATGTCAGCGCCTTCCGCTTCCATCTCGAAGGCGCGCTCCACCGCGCGTTCAACATCATTAAAGTTGCCGCCGTCGGAAAACGAATCCGGCGTGACGTTCAGCACGCCCATCACCTGAACGCGGGATTCCAGATCAAGCGTGGAACGAATCAACTTCATCGAAGCTCCAGGATAATCTGCGCGCCGCGCTTGACCGCCAATCGCTGCGCCGCCGAATCGCACCACAGGGCAATCTCCCAAAATCCGGCGCTGCCCGGATAAGCAAACAACTCATCCCTGCCCGCATCAGTGTTCAAAGCTTCGGCAAAGTGAGAGCCGAAACGGGTGATTTCGCGTCCGGCGAAAAGCAATCGGGACAAGGCCGGAATGCTTTGCGGCTGTATTTCGCGCACGGTCAGATTGGTGATGCAGTTGCCGAATCGGTCAATGTGCAGAATTGAGCCGATGATGCGATTGCCTGTTTCGTCGGCTTGCGGCAAAGGGATTTCAACCTTTGCGTAATCGTGAATCTCGCGGCCAACACTTTCAGGCTGCATTCCGCGCGACAACCACGCGGCAATAGGCGCAAACACATCTCGCCCGTGAAAAGTCGCGCTGACCGGGTGTCGAAAGTATTCTTCGCGCTCAATCTGAAAAACCTTCACCGGCGATTCCTGCGCATAAACGTAACTGAAAAGTCCGTTGTCAGGGCCGACAAAAAGCTGATTGCCTGCGCGAACGACAATCGCACGACGCGCCGAACCGACGCCGGGATCAACAACAGCAACGTGAATCGTGCCAGCCGGAAAGTTTTGATAAGACGCGCCAAGCGTGAAAGCTGCGGCGGCGATGTCCTGCGCCGGAATTTCATGCGTCAGATCAATGATTTGCGCTTGTGGATGAATGCTAAGAATGACGCCTTTAACGGCGGGAAGGAAGTAATCGGCGGTGCCAAAATCGGTGAGCAGCGTAATCATCTGATTGCGGATTGTGGATTGCGGATTGCGGATTCTGCGAACTCAGCAATCCTGCTCAAATCCGCATTCCGCAATCCGCAGTCCGCAATGTTTACTGGTCTCTAGTGCGCGCCGGAGCCGCCGTGCGAACCAGCAGTTCGGTACCCGGTTCCAGCACCAACTCCTTGCCGCCATCAATCAGCACGGACCCCGCGCCGACGCCAGCACCGACCGCCGCGCCGATGGCAGCGCCTTTGCCGCCGCCAGCGATGCCGCCGATGATTGCGCCGATGGCTGCGCCGCCAATGCCGCGTGTCGCGGTATCTTTCGTGCGGCTGCCGGTTTCGACGTTGCCTTCTTCGTCAACGGTCTTGACCTTTTCGCTCTGGTAGACCTTTTCGACCTGCCCAGCCATCTTGCCACTGCGCCCGTCGCGCAAACGAATGGTGTCGAACGCCAGCGCCATTTCGGTTTTGCCCGTGGCCTTGCCAGACTTGGTCAGTTTGGCGATGTGGCCTTCGACGATTGCGTCGGCATAATCGCTGGGGTCAAGCACGACAGCCGTGAAGCGGTCGCCTTCGCGATTGGTCTTCGTGCTGATCTGGTCGTTCAGACGAAGCTTCATCGAAATGCCATCCGCGATATTCACTATCCCGCGCGAAGAACCGCCAACAGGGGCGCGTCCACGCGAAGAATTCTGAGCGTCGGCCACGCGGCGGTCATCGTCAGTTTGTCTGCCGTCTCTTCTATCGTTATCCGCGCGCCTATCCTCATCTGCCGTATGCGAACGGGAATTACTTCCCGATCCAACACCTGAAGCATTGACGCTGGCGATGACCACGCGGCCCAGATTGCTGGGAATCGAGATTGAATACGGACGCCCGTAAAAACCGTCGTTGTAGCCCATCTCAAAACCAATCCGGTACCCTTCCTGATATTCCGGCAACGTGCCCATGCTTTGTTTGTAGGTTCGATCCGCCCGGTTGTAGGCGTCACTGTTGGCGAATTCATGCGGCTGGTTGTCGTTGACATCACTCTTGCCTTTGACGAATCCATCTTCGTAACCGCCGCGATATCCGTGCTGGTGCGCGTAACGATACGAAGCGGAATCATTGGTCGCCACGGTTGGGCGCGGGCGCGATGTCTGCCCCATTCCGGTGATGGCCCCAGCGATAATGATGACCGACAGGGCCATCATCACTGCTCCCAACATGGGTGCGCGACGAATTAAATGAACATTCATAAAGCCTCCTTCTGCGATTGACTGGTTGATATGTGGGAAACAAAGGGGAGTGACTTTCTACACCAATGCCCGAACCAAAACAAGGTGAGCAGCAGCGGCGGATCAAGCGACAGCGGTTGCGCGCGGGCTTGGCGAAAAGTGGGCAGACGGATAAGCTGCGCGTTGGCGGCTCAATTCCCTTTCACACATCATCACAAATATGGGTACGGCAATGAAACAAATCTATCTGGACAACAGCGCTTCCACACAAGTTGACAGCGAGGTCGTCGAAGCAATGCTTCCCTACTTCACCGAAAGCTTCGGCAATGCATCCAGCACGCACCAATACGGGCAGCGCGCCAAACAGGCCATCGAAGACGCGCGAGGCCAAGTTGCCTTGATGCTCAACGCTTCGCCGACTGAAATCACCCTCCTGTCCGGCGGCACGGAGTCGGACAACCTGGCCATCAAAGGCATTGCTGAAGCGCATAAAGACAAAGCCCGTGGCAATGGCCACATCATCACTTCACAGATTGAACATCCGGCAGTGCTGGCATCCTGCGCGCATTTGGAAAAACAAGGCTGGCGCGTGACCTACCTGCCGGTGTATCGCGAAGGCGTCGTCCGCGTTGAAGATGTGCGCGCTATGCTGACGGATGAAACCGTGCTGGTCACAGTCATGCACGCCAATAATGAAATCGGCACCATCCAGCCGATTCAGGAGATTGCCGCGCTGGTCAAAACCCGTCGCGAAGCCGGACAGCGGCACTTGTATCTGCACACCGACGCCGTGCAATCAGTCGGCAAGATTCCGGTGGATGTGCGGGAATTGGGCGTTGACCTGTTGACGCTGACCGCGCACAAGATTCATGGGCCGAAAGGTATTGGCGTTTTGTACGTCCGCAAAGGCGTTCGCCTGACTAGCCAACTTCACGGAGGCCATCACGAACGCGACCGCCGCGCAGGCACCGAAAGCGTCCCGCTGATTGTCGGGATCGGCAAAGCCGCTGAGCTTGTTCGCCTGCATTTGGCTGAACGAATGGCGCGCGCGCGCGAACTGCGCGACTACTTGGAGGACGAAATCTTCAAACGCATCCCAAACGTCACGCGCAACGGCGACTCACAGCGCCGCGTGCCGAATATCGCCAACTTGAATTTTGATTTTGTCGAAGGCGAAGGTTTGCAGATTTCGCTAGATTTGAAAGGCGTGGCGGTTTCGACCGGCTCGGCCTGCGCGTCCGGCTCGACTGAACCATCGCACGTGCTGATGGCGATTGGGTTGCCACGCGACAATGGCTACGGCTCTCTGCGCTTCAGCTTTGGAAAAGACAACACGAAAGAAGATGTGGAGCACGTCCTTGAAATCCTGCCTGCGGTGATCGAAAAGCTGCGCAAGCTCTCGCCGCTGGCGCGCCAGAAACAAGCAGCGATTTGAAACGAGCCCGAATTACGGATGGGACCTGGGTACAAAAATGCCATATAAATCCTTGTCGTAGATGACGAACCTGACCTTGAAATCCTCATCACCCAACGCTTCCGCAAACGCATTCGCGCGGATTTGCTGACGTTCTTTTTGCCAGCAATGGCGAAGAGGCGCTCGCCAAACTGCAAGCTGACAATCTGGTAGACGTCGTGCTCACCGACATCAATATGCCGGTAATGGATGGGCTGACGCTGCTTTCCCGCTTACGCGAAGCGCATCCGTTGCTGCGTTCGGTGATTGTGTCGGCGTATGGCGATAGGTCGAACATCCGCACGGCGCTCAATCGCGGCGCGTTCGATTTCATCACCAAGCCGATTGATTTTCAGGATTTGGAAATCACGCTCGACCGCGCCATTGCCGAAGCCGTCGAACGCAAACAGGCGGCGCAGGATCGTGACCGTTTGCTCGGCCTTGGCCGCGAACTCGAACTCGCGCGCAACATTCAGTCGGCGCTCGTCCCGCATGTTTTCCCGCAACACGAACGTCTATCAGTTTTCGGCACGATGATTCCGGCGGCGGAGGTCGGCGGCGATTTGTTTGATTGCTTTATGCTCGATGACCAGCGGCTGGCGTTCACCATCGGCGATGTGTCGGGTAAGGGCATCGCGGCGGCGCTGTTTATGGCTGTCAGCCGCACGGTGTTGCGCGTAGCAGCGAGCAAAGGTTTGTCGCCGCAAGCCTGCCTGCTCGAAGCGCACCAGTTTCTGTATGGCGAGCGCCGCGCAACGTCGCACTTCGTCACCTGTTTTTACGGCATCCTTGATCTGGCGACCGGGCAACTGGAATACAGCCGCGCCGGACACAATCCGCCATATCTGGTGCGCGCGGATGGCACAGTGGAAACGCTGGATGCTGCGAGCGGGTTGCCGCTGGGCATGCTCAGGACGGTCAAGTACGACACGGCGACGGTGCAGCTTGCGGCGGGCGACACGCTGCTGCTGTTCACCGACGGCATTACCGAAGCGATGAATCCGCGACAGGAAGAGTACGGCGAAGAGCGGCTGGTGGAATTGCTCAGCGCACGGGCGTCGGCGTTGGCGGTGGATGAATTGGTGCGAGCGGTGACGCAGTCCGCGACGGCGTTCGCGGAGAGCGCACCGGCGTCGGATGATATGACGGTGCTGGGTGTGCGGTATGTATAGCATGAGCGTGTCAGTAGCCCGACCGTGAGGGAGGGCTGCCTCACGGATTCGGATGATATGACGGTGCTGGGTGTCCGGTATGTATAGCATGAGCGTGTCAGTAGCCCGACCGTGAGGGAGGGCTGCCTCACGGATGCGCCCTTTGGAGACGAGCCCCCCCAGCGCAGCCCTTGCTCACGCGCGGGCTACTGACACGGAGTTATTATGAGCAAGCTTGATTACATTGAGTTTCAGGATCGCAGCCAGCCGGTCGGCTATCTCATCACGATTCGCACTTATGGCACTTGGCTGCATTATGACGAGCGTGGCTCGATGGATCGTAAGCATCACAACCGTTACGGCGCGGCGAAGATCAAACCTGATAACGCGTTTGAACGACAAGAGAGAAGCTGGCTGAAACATCCACCTGTTATTTTTTCGCACGCCCAACGCCTGATTGTGGAAGATGCCATCCGTGAAGTCTGTGTTGTGCGCGGCTATGGTCTGCACGCGGTCCATGCGCGCATCAATCACGTTCACACCGTGGTGTCAGCGAGCGTGAAACCGGAGTTGATAATGAATGCGTTCAAAGCCTACGCCACGCGGAAGCTGCGTGAGGCGCAGTTGCTGCCGCCTGAGATCAAACCGTGGTCAAGGCACGGCAGCAATCCGTACTTGTGGACAGAAGACGAGCTGGCACGAGCGATTGATTACGTCGTAAATGGACAAGGTGATGTGCCGTATGAGAACTGGGTCGTGTCAGTAGCCCGACCGTGAGGGAGGGCTGCGCTGGACAGGCTCACGCTACGCCAACGGGCGCACCTCGTGAGGCAGCCCTCCCTCACGGTCGGGCTACTGACACAGAGTGCGCCGAGCCGGTAGCCCGCCGTGTCGGTAGCCCGCGCGTGAGCAAGGGCTGCGCTGGGGAGGCGCATCTGGTATCCCAAGGGACGCACCCGTGAGGCAGCCCTCCCTCACGGTCGGGCTACTGACACAGAACTGAGACTGCGAGCAACAATGATGAAACACACAACCTACACCGAGTCGGCCTTGCGCCTATGCCTGCTGCTGGCGCTCGCCCTGCCGACGTTGACCCAGCCAGCCACGCCGTCAGCCGCGCCCCAACAGGCCGAAGTCGGTATGCCGTTGCTGCGCCATTACCCGCCGCAGGAATACAGCGGCGCGCCGCAGGTCGTTAGCATCGTGCAGGATCGGCGCGGCGTACTCTTTTTCGGTATTGCAGACGCGGTGCTGGAATACGACGGCGTGACCTGGCGCAAGATTCGTGTGCCTGGCTTTGGGCGTTCCCTCGCGCTGGATGCGGCGGGGAAGATTTGGGTGGGCACAGTCACGAACTTCGGCTGGCGGGAACCCGATGCCCACGGCACGCTGCAATATGTTTCGCTGGTCGAAAAAATTCCGGCGGAACAGCGCCGCTTCAACGATGTCTTGCAGGTATTGCCCACCTCGCAGGGCATTTTCTTTCAATCCGCCGCGCGGCTCTTCCGCTGGGATGGGTAGCGCATGCAGGTCTGGGCGACGAAGACAAGTTTTGAGACGCTCGCCGCAGTGCGAGGCCGGATTTATACATCGCAAACCGGCATCGGTTTGCAGGAAGTCGTGGGCGATGCGCTGCGTGATTTGCCCGGCGGCGGCGCGTGGAAGGAGGCGCGCAGGTTGTCTCTGCATCCGTATAAAGACATGCTGCGTTGGGAACCCGCGACGCGCCGCTTTGTGACTGACAACCGCTTCCTGCTGCCGGTGAATGACCCCGAGGCAGAGGCGCGTTTGCGGTTGTTGCCGAACGGCGACATCTGGTCACAAAACGGCGGCTTCGTTGAGCGGCGGCAAGGCCTCTTTCGTCGTCAGCCCGATGGCACCTACAAACTCGACGATGAGCCGTTTCGCGGCTTGTACCGGCTTGATTTCAGAAACGTCATGGCCGAGCCAGATGGCATTCTCTGGCTTGCCGGCAATGACGGTCTGATCCGCTTTGACCAGCGCATTAAGCCCGCCGCGCCGCCGCCTTTTCCCACTCTGGTGCGCCGCGTCAGCACCGGCAAGGACGCCGTCGTTTTTGGCGGCTTCGCGCCGGACGGAGCCGCGCCGCTGCGGTTGCCTTACGCGCAAAACTCGCTGCGCTTTGCCTTCGCCGCGCCGACTTACGGCGACGAAGCGGGCGTGCTGTATCGCTATTACCTCGAAGGCGCAGACCGCGACTGGTCGGGCTGGAATAAGATCAAAGAAGCCAATTACAGCAGCCTTGGCCCCGGCGCTTACCGCTTGCGCGTGCAGGCACGGTCCAACACAGGCCACACGGGCGCAGGCCGCACGGGCGCGGAAGGCGTTTACAGCTTCACCATCCTGCCGCCGTGGTATCGCTCGTGGTGGGCGTATGGCGTTTACGCGCTGTTGCTGGCGGGGGTGATTTATGCGGGGACGCGCCTGTTGCGCCGTCGCGTCGAAGCGCGCGAACAAGCGAAAGCCGCGCAACGCGAAGCTGAGTTGCGCGCTGAAACTGCTCTGCGCGAAGCCGAGTTGCGCGCCGATGCCGCCGCCGCACAGGCGAAATCGCTGCAAGCCGAAAACGAGGCGTATCAGCGTCTCAAGGCGACGCAGGAACAACTGCTGGTGCAGGAAAAACTGGCTTCGCTCGGAGCCTTGACCGCAGGCATCGCGCACGAGATCAAGAATCCGCTGAACTTCGTCAACAACTTCGCCGACCTGTCGGTGGAACTGATGGACGAATTGCGCGAAGACATCGAGAAACACCAAGCCGCGATTCCTGCGAAGGATTACGAAAACATCGGAGCTTTGCTCGACGACCTTTCCGGCAACGCCAAAAAGATCAACGAACACGGCAAACGCGCCGACGGCATCGTGCGCAGCATGCTGCTGCATTCGCGCGGACAGGCGGGCGAACGCCAACCGACCGACATCAACGCCATGTTGGACGAATATGTAAACCTGACCTTCCACGGCATGCGCGCGCAGGATTCGTCCTTCAACGTCACCATCGAACGCGACTTCGCCAGCGATGTCGGCAAGGTCGAAGCGATTCCGCAAGACCTGAGCCGCGTGTTTCTGAACCTGCTGAACAACGCTTGTTACGCGGTGAATGAAAAGGCGAAAAAGAACGGCGCAGGCTTTGTGCCGACGCTGCGTGTGAGTTCGGTGAACCTGGGTGATGCCGTGGAAATTCGCATCCGCGATAATGGCATGGGCATTCCGCCCGAAGTCCGCGACAAAATCTTCAATCCGTTTTTCACGACAAAACCTACGGGACAAGGAACGGGCTTGGGTTTGTCCATCAGCCACGACATCGTGGTGCAGCAACACGGCGGACAACTGGAAGTGGAAACCGAACCGGGCGAATTCACCGAATTCATCGTGCGCTTGCCGCGCAAGGGGAAATAGATCGTAGTGTCTGTAGCCCGCGCGTGAGCAAGGGCTGCCTGGACGTAGCGTACCGTAAGGCAGCCCTCCCTCACGGTCGGGCTACTGACCAACGCCAATAGCGATATGCCAAGTTCATCGTGCGCTTGCCGCGCAAGGGGAAGATCGTAGTGTCAGTAGCCCGCGCGTGAGCAAGGGCTGCCTGGACGCAGCGTACCGTAAGGCAGCCCTCCCTCACGGTCGGGCTACTGACACTGTATACGACAACGCCAAATCACGGCGACCGACAACAACAACTGCACGGGCAGCAAGAGTTATTCGCTGCTTATTGGCACCACGGCATTGCGCTCAACCGCTGCGGTCGCCAACGATTTTGACGGCGATGGGAAATCCGACCTGGCTCTGGGGCGCGGGGCGACCAGCGAATGGCTGATCATCCGCAGCAGCGACGATCAACCGCAAACCATCAAATGGGGCGCCAGCTATGATCCGTATCGTGACGTGACCGTCGCCGCTGATTATGATGGCGATGGGAAAACCGACATCGCAGTCTTCCGGCGCGGCAATGGGCATTGGTACATCCGGCAAAGTTCCGACGGCAAAATCCCGGACATTCCCTGGGGGATGGGCAGCGACCTGCCCGTACCGGCGGATTACGATGGCGATGGCAAAGCGGACATCGCCGTCTGGCGCGGGGCGGAAAGCAATTGGTACATCCGGCGCAGTTCGGATGGGCAAGTGGAGGTGATCTCGTGGGGTTCGCCGGCAGCGCCCTACAACGACGTGGCCGTGCCGGGCGATTACGACGGCGATGGCAAAACCGACGTGGCCGTCTTCCGCACCAGCACTGGTCATTGGTTCATCAAGCGCAGCAGTGACGGCGTAGTGGTGGATTATTATTGGGGACTGGGAACGGACGTGCCCGTGCCCGCCGATTACGACGGCGACGGCAAAACCGACATCGCCGTCTGGCGCGGCGCGGACACGAACTGGTACATCATCAGAAGCTCCGACGGTCAGACGCAGGCCGTATCGTGGGGCGCGTCCAGCTTGGGTGACGTGCCGGTGCCGGGCGATTACGACGGCGACGGCAAAGCTGATGTCGCAATCTGGCGCGCTTCAGAGGGTGTCTGGTATGTCAGGCGGAGCAGCGATCAACAGGTGATTACAAAGGCACAGGGGCAACCAGGCGATACGCCAGTGGCCGCCAAACCATAACGCTGCGGTCTCAGACGCTTACGCTGCACGCAACAAAACGGGCAGGCCATTGTTGGCCTGCCCGTTTTGTTTTAGAGTCACTTCAAGGCGGTCAGCGGGCCGCTCTCCGAAATTCGAGATCCATTCAATCAACAGGTTAACCCAAAGCCGATGTGCATGAGCTTTAATCAAAGACAGCGGCAAATTTGGCAATGCCATCCGTGGTTATGGTCTGTGTGCTGGCTGCTTTTGCTTTGTTTCCCGGCGCGGGCGCAATACCGCTTCGACCACTGGACGGCGGACAACGGGTTGCCGCAGAACTCCGTGCGCGACATTGTGCAAACGCGCGACGGGTATTTGTGGCTGACGACCTATGACGGGCTGGTGCGCTTCGATGGAGTGCGCTTCACCGTTTTCAACAAAGGCAATTCGCCCGGCATCGCCAGCAACCGGTTTATCCATCTTTTTGAAGACCGTTTCGGGGACCTGTGGGCGACGCTGGAAACCGGAGAGGTAGTGCGGCGGCATCAGGGGCGGTTTACGACATATACGTTGCCGCAGAGTTTTCCGAATTCTCACGGCGATGTTCTGGGTGATGACGGACAGGGAAACCTGCTTGTCCATTTTACGCAAGCGAGTAAGGACGAACAGGGAGTTCTGTTCCACCAGTTTTCGCGGCATGTCGTTCGCTGGTTGGATGGCCAGTTCCAGCTTGCGGATGAACTGCGCCCTTTGTTTTCGCCCGTGTCGCTGGATGAGGATGGAAATTCAGCTTCATTTTCCAAACTGGTCGAAGGGGATTTCTGGATCACCACTCATCAACGGGCGATTCGCCTGAAGAATGGCGGCGGGATTCAGCTTTATACCGAGCGAAATGGGTTGCCGGGCACGCGGCCAGGGTTGATTGGGGGAAAGCAGCATCTGATGCAAGCCGTCTCTAAAGATGCGGCGGGACGCCTCTGGCTGACCGAACTGGGGTCAATGCAAAGCCAACTGCTCAGCCCTCAAACGCCGGAAGGGTTTGATGTCTACTGCGGCTATGCCGACAACGAAGGCAATTACTGGATCGGAACTTTCAACAACGGGTTGTTTCGCGCCCGCCGGCAAACGATCACGCCTTATACAAAAGCGCAGGGGCTGAACGTCAGAGAGAGCTATCCGTTGCTCGAAAGCCGCGACGGTGCGCTCTGGATCGGCACGGCCGGAGAAGGATTGTTCAGGCTCAAGGACGGCGCTTTCACGCAATACCCCGGCCCTAAAAACTATCGCCCCGAATCTTTTGACGGGTATGTGTATTCATTGCATGAGAGCCGCGCCGGGCAGTTGTGGGTCAATGGAATCTTTCGATTGGCGCAAACGGGTTTTGTCCGCGAACCGTGGGCGAAGACGCTGGTTTCGCCGGCGTATGTTTATGGTTTTACGATGTGCGAAGACCGCGCGGGCGCCTATTGGATTGGGGGGATCACCGGCGTCTTTCGCTTTCAAAATGGGGTGCTGGCGCACTTCACCGCGAAAGATGGCCTGGCGGGACTGGACACGAAAGTCATCATTGAGGATAAGACGGGCGGCATCTGGCTGGGCAGTTACGGTGGGCTGACGCATTACCAGGATGGGAAGTTCACCGCCTGGACTGAGAAAGACGGGCTGCCCGGCAATGCGGTGCGGGCGCTGAAACAGGACGACGACGGCACGCTGTGGATCGGCACCTACGACAGCGGCCTCGGCAGGTTCAAGGACGGGCGTTTTACGCGCTACACCACCAAAGACGGGCTGTTCGACAACGGCGTTTTTCAAATCCTGGAAGACGATTACGGCTGGTTCTGGATGAGCTGCAACCGCGGCATCTACCGCGTGCGCAAACGGGAACTGCTCGATTTTGCCGAAGGCCGGATAAAGACAGTTACCTGCCTGGCTTACAACAAGAGCGACGGCATGCCGAGCGCCGAATGCAATGGCGGACGCTGGCCCGCCGGCGTCAAAACGCGCGACGGCAAACTCTGGTTTCCGACGATGGGCGGCGTGGCGATGGTTGATCCGGCCAGCGTCACCGCCAATACCCAGCCACCGCCAGTGGTAATTGAGGATCTGCGCGTTAACAATCAGGCCGTTCCGAATGAAACTTGGGAATCCGCAATCCACAATCTGCAATCTGCAATTCAAATCTTGCCAGGGCAGGACAATTTCGAGATCGCATACACGGCGCTGAGTTTCATCAATTCCGAAAACATGCGCTTCAAATACAAACTGGAAGGCGCGGATCACGACTGGGTGGATGCGGGCACGCGGCGCACGGCCTATTTTTCGCACCTGCCGCCGGGGAACTATACCTTCCGCGTGATCGCCGCCAACACCGACGGCGTGTGGAACCAGACGGGCGCGAGCGTGCGCATCAGTATCGTGCCGCCCTTCTGGCGAAGGTGGTGGTTTCTGACGCTGGCCGCGTTGGGCGTCGCCGGGGTGATTGCCAGCGCGTGGAAATACCGCGTCACGCAACTTCGGCAAGTCCAACTGGCGCAGCAAACCTTCGCCCGCCAGTTGATCGAATCGCAGGAAAGCGAGCGCAAACGCATCGCCGGTGAACTGCACGACAGCCTGGGGCAGAACCTGCTGATCGTCAAAAACCGCGCGGAACTCGGCCAGCTTGCGGCGCACAAAGACCCTGAAATGCTGGAACAGTTCGAGTGGATCGTTTCTTCCGCCGCGCAATCCATCGAGGAAGTCCGCGAGATCGCGCAAAACCTGCGGCCTTATCACCTGGATCGCCTCGGTTTGACCAAGGCGCTCGAAGTCATGATCGAGAAAGTGGCGGCGACGACCCGAATCCGCTTTGTTTCGGAACTCGTGCCGCTTGACGACCTGTTCAGCAAAGAGGATGCGATCACGCTGTATCGCGTCGTTCAGGAAAGCCTCAACAACATCGTCAAACACGCGCAGGCCAGCGAAGTCCGCGTCAGCATTGAACGCCTGACCGATTCCGTCACGCTGACAATCAAGGACAATGGCCGGGGCTTTTTACTGTCGGATGCCGCCGCCCGGGCTTCCGGCTTCGGTTTGGCCGGGATGGCCGAGCGTGTGCGGATGCTGGGCGGAGAATGGCGGATTGATTCGCAGGAAGGACAAGGAACCACCGTGACGATTCGGCTGACGCTGCCCGTCACAAGCAGGGGAAAACACAATGGCCGGTGAAATCAAAGTCTTCATTGCCGATGACCATCCGATCTTCCGGCTGGGCTTGCGGCAAATGATCGAACGCGCGCCGCAACTCGTTGTCGTGGATGAAGCCGAAGACGGCGAAACCGCCTGGCAAAAACTGCGGACGACCGATGCGGAGGTCGCCATCCTGGATGTGGATATGCCGGGGCGCGATGGCTTTGAAGTCGCCCGCGCCGTCCGCGAAGCGCGCCTGAAAATCGCGCTCATCTTTCTGACCATGCACAAGGATGAACACTTCCTGAACCAGGCGCTCGAACTGAATGTGAAAGGCTACGTTATCAAAGACAGCGCCCTGACCGACATTGTCCAATGCATTCGCGCGGTCGCCGCCGGGCAAGAATACGTCAGCCCGCAATTGACCGGCTTCCTGCTTAATCGCAGCCGCCGAGCCGCCGAGCTGGTCGCCCACAGGCCCCAACTCACCGCGCTCACACCCATCGAACGGCGCGTGCTGAAACTGGTCGCCGAATACAAATCGAACAAACAGATTGCCGGCGAACTCTTCCTGAGCGTTCGCACCATCGAACACCATCGCGCCCGCATCGGCCAAAAACTCGAACTCGAAGGCCGCCACGCCCTGCTCAAATTCGCGCTCGAACATCAGGCAGAGTTGTAGCGGACGCCAGCAAGAAAGCTCCGCTGGATGAGACCTCTTGGCCGTCAGGAGGTCGTATCAGTACCCCGACCGTGAGGGAGGGGATGTGCTCCCCTCCCTCACGGTCGGGGTACTGATACGACTGCTATTGCTCAGCACCTCGCTAGGATTAGGTAGAACTACCCAACAAAATTCGTAGCTCTACCCAACCCAAAAGGGTAGTTCCACCGATTACAGCCGCCTGCCCGTTGTTGCATTCTCAGTCCCGCTGATGAAAGCAATCCCGTCAAACAGGAGTGTGATGAAGCTCTTAATCGTCGAAGACCATCCACCGATGCGTCAGCTCATTCGGGCTGTCGTGGCCGATCTGGCCGATGCCGTCACCGAATGCGCGGACGGCGCGGAGGCTGTCGCGGCGTATGCGGCGCAGCAGTTCAGCCGCGAAGACCGTGTGCTGATGGATTTGGAGATGCCAGGCGTGGATGGGCTGGAAGCGACGCGAAGGCTGCGCGCGGCGTTTCCTGACGCGCAAATCATCATTGTCACGCAGTACGGCGACTCACACATGCGCGCCGCCGCCGCACAAGCGGGCGCGTGCGGCTACGTGTTGAAGGCGAACTTGCTGGCCATCCGCGCGATGATCGGCAAGCTTGAAACATAAAGGCATAAAGGAACATCCCCATGAACAAACAACTTCGCTTTGCAGGGTTCTTATTAGTCCTGAGCCTGGTCTTGGGATTCGGCTATTGGCAGCAGCACGGGCAGGCCGCTGGGCAGGCTGGAAATGGGCTGAAGCGGCTGTTTTCCTCTGAGAGTTTAACGCTGAGCGTTTTCGCGTCCAACATGAACGTGAAGGGCAACAACATCACGATTGCGAATAACGACATCACGCCGAGCGCGGCTGATGGCACCGATTTCGGCAACGCGGCAGCCAGCAATTACGCTGTCGCGCATTACTTCACCATTGGAAACACGGGCGCGACTGCGCTGAATCTGACCGGCACGCCCAAAGTGGCCTTGAGCGGCGCGAATGCAGCGGATTTCAGCATCGCCGTGCAGCCGGGTTCGCCCGTCGCGGCGACGAACGGCACGACCACTTTTCTGGTCAACTTTGCGCCGTCGGCCACTGGCCTGCGGACGGCGACGGTGAGCATCGCCAATGACGACGCTGGCCACAATCCCTACACCTTCGCGCTTCAGGGCACGGGCACGCCTGCTCCTGCGAACGGCCCGGCGTGCGGAAATTATAGCAACCGAACAACCGACAACGGGCTGGGCAACTCCACTTTGTTTGGCGTCTATGCAGTGGGCAGTACGGTTTACGCTGCAACCTTTGACGGCCTTTCGATCTCAACCGATGGGGGAGCGAGCTTCACCAACCGGACGACCGCTAACGGCTTGGGGTACAAAACTGTGCGAGGCGTCTATGCGGTGGGCAACACAGTTTACGCCGCTACTAGTGATGGGTCTCTGAACCCACTTAGCGGCCTCTCGATTTCGACTGATGGCGGGGCGAGCTTCACCAACCGGACGACCGCCAACGGGTTGGGCAGCAACGGCGTGCTGGGCGTCTACTCAGCGGGCAGCACAGTTTATGCCGCGACCAATAACGGCCTCTCGATTTCGACTGATGGCGGGGCGAGCTTTACCAACCGGACGTTTGCCAACGGGCTGGGCAGCAACTATGTGTATGGCGTCTATGCGCAGGGGAGCACGGTCTACGCTGCAACCATTGGCGGCCTCTCGATTTCGACCGATGGGGGAGCGAGCTTCACCAACCGGACGACTGCCAACGGGTTGGGCAGCAATATTGTGCAAGGCGTCTATGCTGCGGGCGGTAAGGTCTATGCCGCGACCGATGGCGGTCTCTCGATCTCGACCAATGGCGGGGCGAGCTTCACCATTCGGACAACCGCCAACGGGTTGGGCAGCAACGACGTACAGGGCGTCTATTCAGCGGGCAGCACGGTTTACGCGGCGACCAGTAATGGGGTTAATAGTGGCCTCTCGATCTCGACTGATGGCGGCGGGAGCTTCACCAACTACACAACGGCCAATGGGCTGGGCTACATCAATGTGCGGGGCGTCTACGCGACCAGTACGGCAGTCTACGCAGCGACCGATGGCGGCCTCTCCTTCTGCCCTCCGATTCCGACCATCACGCCTGTCTCGCTCTCGCCGCGGCAACAGGGCAGCCCGGCGGGCACGGCGGCCACCATTGCCACGGTCAATGAAACCGGAGCCGCCGCAGGCAGCCTGACTGTCACGGCCACCACCCTGCCGGTGGGCATTACCGTCACCGGCATCACGAACAGCAATGGCACGATCAGCGCCATTGTCGCAGCCGACTGCAACGCGGCGCTGGGCAACAACACCGTCGTGCTGACGGTCACCGATGGCAGCGGTGCGATGGCCACAGGCAATCTGATTGTCAATGCGACCGCGAATACCGCGCCGACGTTGACATACGTGAATGTTTTCGTGAATGCCGGAGCCGCAACCACCGCCAACCCGAGCAGCGCGTACGACAACGGTTCCATCAACGGTTATGCGGTGCAGTCACAGGGCACGTACACAGGGACAATTTCGGTCAATGCGGCGGGCCAGGTTTCCATCAGCAATGCGGCGCCACAGGGCTATCACACCATCGTGATTCGCGCGACAGACAATTGCGGGGCGACGACCGATGCGACGTTCACGCTGGGAGTCGGCGTGCCCAACGGTCCGGTGTGCAACAGCTATAGCAATAAAGGGCTGGGCGGCAGCTTTGTGTATAGCGTCTACGCTCAGGGGAGCACGGTCTACGCGGCGACCGATGGCGGGGTCTCGATTTCGACTGATGGCGGGGTGAGCTTCACCAACCGGACGACCGTCAACGGGTTGGGCAGCAACAATGTGTTAGGTGTCTATGCGGCGGGCGGTAAGGTTTATGCCGCGACCGATGGCGGTCTCTCGATCTCGACGGATGGCGGGGCGAGCTTCACCAATCGGACGACCGCCAACGGGTTGGGCGATAACTTTGTGTCTGGCGTCTATGCGGCGGGCAGCACGGTTTACGCCGCAACCTTTGGCGGCGTCTCGATTTCGACCGATGGCGGAGCGAGCTTCACCAACCGGACGACCGCCAACGGGTTGGGCAGCAATGTTGTGCTGGGCGTCTATGCGCAGGGGAGCACAGTTTACGTGGCAACCAATAACGGGCTTTCGATCTCAACCGATGGCGGGGCGAACTTTACCAATCGGATGGCCCCCAGCGGACTAGGCAGCAACTTTATCAATGGCGTCTATGCGGCGGGCAGCACGGTTTACGTGGCAACCCGTAACGGGCTTGCGATCTCGACTAATGGCGGGGCGAACTTCACCAACCGGACGACTGCCAATGGGCTGGGTCACAACAATGTGCCAAGTGTCTATGCGGTAAACAACACGGTCTACGCCGCGACCGATGGCGGCCTCTCGATTTCGACCAATGGCGGGGCGAACTTCACCAACCGGACGACTGCCAACGGGCTGGGCGAAAAC
>JBBQVH010000140.1:0-21884 GCA_038211695.1 Blastocatellia bacterium
AGCGGTGCCCACCACATGCTTGCCGCTCCTTCACAGTCGCGGTTCTGTACCGATCTTGCTTGGTTCGATTTCTGGAATCACGTCGGGCGCGAAGCTACACGCGAGGATCAATGATGGCAAGGTTGTGATGGCGATGCGCGAAAAGTAGAATGCCGCCTTATTTTTTAAGTCGGGAAAATTCACCAATTGGGGATTGCGCAATGGAGAATGAACCAAAGCTTCGAGGTGCGGGCGGCACGCCGGGCGGCGTCGGCGAATTTCTGGGCGGGCTGGCGATGGCCGTGGCTGGCGGGTATTTGCTGACCAATCAGGTTTCAGTGACCAGCGGTTATTGGCGTCCGTGGGGTTACAACGGATTCGGACTGTCCTTGATTCCCCTGCTGATCGGTTTGGGGATGGTGTTTTTCAATGGGCGTTCAATCATCGGCTGGCTGCTGACGCTTGCCGGGGCGGTGATTATTCTGGTTGGCGTCCTGACCAATCTTGACATTTACTTCCGCGAAACCAGTTTGTTCAACACGATCCTGATGCTGGTTCTGTTGGCGGGGGGCGTCGGATTAGTGGCGCGATCCTTACGATCCCACCCTGGGCGATCGCATACAAACAACGTGTGAGAGGCAGTTTGAACGAATACCGGAAATTCCCGACCGGCTGGTCGTGGCTCATCTTTTATTTCAAAAAGTATCGCTGGCAATTGGTTACGGGGACGTTTTATGTGCTCTGTTCGGTGTTGTTCGGAGTCTTTGTCCCGCGCTACGTCGGACACGCGATTGATGATTTGAAAATCGCTGGCGTGACTTCTGACAAGCTGCTCCGTTCAGTCGCGATTATTCTTGGCTCCACCGTCATCAGCGGCATCTTCCTGTTCCTGCAGCGCCGGACGCTGATCAACATGTCCCGGTTTGTCGAATATGATTTGCGGCAGGATTTTTACGGCCACCTGCAAAAACTTCCGCTTCAATTTTTTCAGCAACAACGCACGGGCGACCTGATGGCGCGGGCGACGAATGATCTGAGCGCAGCGCGTCAAATCGCAGGGCCTGCGATTATGTACAGCGAACAGACGCTCTTTCGCGTGCTGATCATCCTGCCGTTGATGTTTCAAATCAGCATCAAACTGACCGTGATTTTGCTGCTGACGATGCCGCTGGTTTCGTTGACGGTGAAATACTTCGGCCATCAAATTCACGTCCGGTTCGAAAAAATCCAGGAGTTCTTTTCAGAGATGACAGCGCGCGCGCAGGAGAATTTGACCGGCGTGCGCGTAGTGCGTGCTTATGCGCAGGAAGCGTTTGAGCAGCGGGAATTCGCGCGGCTGAATCACGAATACGTTGATCGCAACATTGGTCTGGTCAAGCTATCGGCGGTGTTCCGGCCACTGATGCAGTTTTTTATCGGGCTGGGCTTTGCCGCAATTATGCTGGTCGGCGGGCGCGAGGCGGCCCAAGGACACATTACGCTCGGCCAATTCGCGGCATTCAATCTTTATCTGGAACAACTGATCTGGCCGCTGATCGCAATGGGATTCGTCACCAACCTACTGCAACGCGGCACGGCCAGTCTGAAGCGCATGCACGAAATTTTATCCGTCGAACCGGCGATTGCCGATGCGCCGGCTGTCATGGACGGGGAGACGGGGAGACGGGGAGACGGGGAGATTCGCGGCAAGATTGAGTTTCGGAAGTTGACGTTTCGTTATGCGGCGGATGCGCCGCCGATCCTGCAAGACATCAACCTGGTCATTCAGCCCGGCCAGACGGTGGCGTTCATTGGGCGCACGGGGGCAGGGAAGTCCACGCTGATGAATCTGGTGCCGCGCCTGTTGGACGCGCCGCCGGGAATGGTCTGGATTGATGACAAGCCAATCCGTGACATTCCGCTGAAGGCGCTGCGCGAAAACATCGGCTATGTGCCGCAGGAGACGTTCCTGTTCAGCGAGACGCTGGCTGAAAACATCAAATTTGGTGTGAGCAGCGCGGCGCAAACGGAGATTGAGCATGCGGCAGAGATCGCAGGCTTGGCCGATGACATCCGGGATTTTCCGAAAAAGTATCAAACCGTTTTGGGCGAACGCGGGATTACGCTTTCGGGCGGGCAGAAACAGCGCACAGCGATTGCGCGCGCCGTCATCCGCCAGCCCAGGATTATGATTTTGGATGATTCGTTGTCGGCGGTGGACACTTACACCGAAGAGACGATTCTTTCGCGTCTGCGTGGCGTCATGCAGGGCAGGACTTCGCTGATTGTCGCGCACAGAATTTCCACCGTGAAAGACGCCGACCTGATCTGCGTGCTCGACCACGGCAGGATCATCGAGCGCGGCACACACGAAGAACTGATGCGGCTGGACGGAGAGTATGCCGAACTATACGAGCGGCAGTTATTGGAAGAAGAATTGGCGGCGAGTTAACTGAAATGGCAGATCATCACGAGGAAGAACAACTAGGCAAAATCTACGATGCCAAAGTGGCGCGGCGTCTGCTGCGTTATTTGAAGCCTTACCGGCGGCTGGTCGTGATCGCGTTGTCGCTGACGGTGGTGTTGAATCTGGTGCGACAGGTCGGGCCATTGCTGACTAAATGGGCGATTGACGATTACGTCACGCCGGCGGTCAGTGGCGCAATGAAGCTGGATTCGGCATTCAGCGGGATCGCGTGGCTGGCGCTTGCTTATCTGGGTTCACTGGCGGTGACATTGAGCGTTGGCTATTTTCAGGATGTGCTGCTGAACACCATCGGGCAGCGAATCATGTTTGACCTGCGCGAACAAATATTCACCAAGCTGCAAACCATCGAAGTCGCGTTTTACGACAACAATCCGGTTGGGCGGTTGATCACTCGATTAACCACGGACGTGGACTCGCTCAATGAACTGTTCACTTCCGGTTTGGTGGAAGTTCTGGGCGATATTGTTTTGATCGCTGGCGCGTTGGGGATGATGTTTTACTTCAACTGGAAGCTGGCGATTGTCTCGCTGCTGGTTGTGCCGTTGCTGTGGGGCGCGACCATGTGGTTTCGCAAGGGCGCGCGCGAAGGCTTCCGGCAGGTTCGCACAAAGATCGCCCGCTTGAATGCCTTTACGCAGGAACATATCTCCGGCGCGCAGGTCGTGCAGCTCTTCAACCGTGAAGAAAAAGCCTTGCAGCAGTTTTCCGACATCAATGCCGCGCACAGACAGGCAAACATTGACACGATTTTTTACTACGCGGTCTTTTACCCGCTGGTCAATTTGATTTCGTCCATCGGCATTGCGGCGATTGTCTGGTATGGCGGCGGGCAGGTTATTCAGAACGCCGTTACCATCGGCATGCTTGTCGCGTTCCTGCAATACACACAGCGCCTGTGGCAGCCGATTCAGGACATCAGCGACAAGTACAATATCTTTCAGGCCGCCGTAGTCGCCAGTGAGCGCATCTTTCGATTGCTGGACACGCCAGACAAGATCACGTCGCCCGAAACGCCGCAATTGCCTGCAACGGGCGCGCGATCCCTGGGGCACATTGAATTCCGCAACGTCTGGTTCGCTTATAAAGACGAAGACTGGGTATTGAAAGATGTGTCTTTCACCGTCGAGCCAGGACAGTCTGTGGCTTTTGTCGGCGCAACCGGATCGGGCAAGACAACCATCACGAATCTGCTAATGCGGTTTTATGACATTCAACGGGGTGAAATTCTGCTGGACGGCGTGGACATACGGCAGTGGGATTTGCACAAGCTGCGCGAGAATTTTGCGGTTGTGTTGCAGGATGTGTTTCTGTTTTCCGGCGATATTGCCGGCAACATCCGGTTGGGAAATGAAGCCATCGCCGATGAGCGGATCAAATGGGCCGCTGGAGAAGTTCGCGCTGCAGGCTTTATCGAAACGCTGCCGGATCGCTTTGCGACGAAAGTTCGCGAACGCGGCGCCGGTTTTTCGGTGGGTCAGAAACAGTTGATTTCGTTCGCACGCGCGCTGGCCTTTGATCCCCGGATTCTGGTCCTGGACGAGGCAACTTCGAGCATTGATACCGAGACCGAGCAACTGATTCAACAGGCGATTGAGCGCGTCATGGCTGCGCGTACCTCAATCATCATCGCTCACCGCCTTTCGACCATTCAGCGCGTCAACAAGATTATCGTCCTGCACAAAGGCGAAATTCGCGAGATGGGGAGCCATCAGGAATTGTTAGCCTACAGAGGCATCTACTACAAACTATATCAACTTCAATATAAGGAAGAAGCCGCAGCAGTTGGTGGCGTTGCAGCAGACTGAAAAAGTGGCTTATATATCCATCCACCCATGATTTTTTGTAACGAAGTGTGTTGATCTTATAATTTCGCTTGCCCTAATCGTCATGTTATGGCTAGAATGCACCTGACTTTTTGCTCCTTGTTGCCCAAGCTGATTTTGAAAGATGCGATCGGCAATCTGCTCGGTCTTTAAGCATCAAGGAACTGGCCCCCCAAATACAACCTATTTACCTATGTTGATGAGCTTGTCAGGGAGGGGCATTTGCGGGAAGAGAAACGAGCATTTCGTTTCCTCTTCATCGTGCAATTCCCCAGAACCGATAAAGGAGTGGGCAAAAGCTGTATCGCCAAAGGAGCAAGCTGTCTAACAACCATCTTCACCAACCTGCTGGTTGTTTATGACAGAGTCAGTTGAAACTCCCCCTGATTAAATCCACGCAACCTAAGTGTTCAATCTACTAACCAGGCAAAACCAGGAGGAAATCTATGATTCGAGAGTTTATCAAGGATGAGCAAGGACAGGATATCGTTGAATATTCGCTGTTATTGGTTCTGATCGGTGCAGCGGCGGTCTTCGTTTTGACGACGATGGGCCAAAGCATCACTAATATCTTTACCAAGATCAATACGAAATTGTCCGCTGCGGATAAGAGCATTTCGTAAGTCGAATAAATAGCTATACTCTGATAGCCATCTCGTCCTCCTTGAAAATGAGGACCTGCGACAATTAATAAAATACCTTCAGACTTGGCTGCTGTATCCCTTGTTGCCCGTTAGCGGAAGTAAAAAGCGCCAGGCAGAATTATAAGAAGGTACTGACCGCACCTCACCGAGTGGCACTCCCATCAGTTTACGGCATTGTTATACTGGCTTGGCCGGAAGAATTGGTTTCAAGCTGGTTTTAACCTTTTCAATTGGCGTGAAACGCCCTGCATCACGCCAATTACCAACCCTAGTCACAATATTTAAATTGCGACGCTACACTTTACCTGTAACAGCTAGTAGCTGCTACATTACCTAATCAGTAAAGGTAATACTTTTAGCAATGATTGGGAGGGCATCGTCAGTGTGGTGCCCGATGTTCCTTCCCAACATCGCTTAAGTCAGTCTCTCCGGATTGGTGTTAGCGGCTGAAAGTTGTCACCCTGAGCCAGAAAGATAATGGATGCGGACAAGCACAGATCAACATGCTCTGGCTGAATAACTCATCCGCTGTCATTTTGACTGCTCTGGTTGTGGCAGTAGCGATCTTTGACCTGCGCCAACGGCGCATCCCGAACTTTTTAGTCTTTCCGGCAATTCTAATAGGGTTGATCTTACACTCGGCATTTGGCGGGCTTGGCGGATTCCTTTTCGCTTTGAAAGGAATCGGGCTAGGTTTTGGTCTTTTGCTCATCCCTTATTTGATGAAGAGCATGAAAGCCGGCGATGTAAAGTTTGTGATGGCAATTGGCGCGTTTACCGGGGCGACAGGCATTGTTCGCGTGATGCTGATCACATTTCTATGTTATCCGCTGCTGGCGGCTGTCGTTGTTGTCAGAGAACGTAAGCTCCGTGTTACTGGGCTGCGATTTCGCCGGATTCTCTTCAACTTTCTGGGTTTCTTCCTACCGGGCTTGAAATTATACGCTTTGCGGCTTGAGAGTCAGGATGATGAAACGGTTGCTTCGGCGACTACCCCATTCGGAGTTGCAATTGCGGCTGGAACTTTGATTTCGACATATACGGGATTTCTCAAGTCTCTTCTCTGACAACGGTTCGGACAAACTGAATGCTAATAACGGTTACGATTATGAAGTAACCTTGCTATGAAATTAAAGCGTAACCTTCAATCCCCCTCACGCCTTTGGTAGATTCGTCTCATAGCTCATGGTTGCCATTTTGCATCACGTTCCCCCCTGCTGAGCTTGAACAATGTGAGTGAATCAAGCTATACCGTCTGCTTCTCAACGAGGTCAACAATGAGAAAGCTTCAAAATCTTCCATCTCAACTTCATCGCAATAGGCATAGGAATGAACGCGGACAGGCGCTAGTGGAATTTGCACTAATTGTCCCGATGCTATTCATTATGTTGCTTGGTATGGCCGTTTTCGCGCAGGGATTCAATATCCAGATGGTGCTCTACGGCGCGGCATATGAGGGCGCGCGGATTTGGGCAAAGAATCCCGTGATTGGAAGCTTTGACTATTGCACTTCTCCTGGTTGCAACCCTGGGAGCGGAGAGATGAATTTTGAGAAGTACATTATTCCTGCTGTGCGTCAGTATGCGGCCAATAATGGCTTGGAAGGGTCGCAGGTCTATTTTTATGACAAGGATAAAAGCAAGTATCTAAATGCACTGTCAGGAATAAGCCGTGAGCCTCAAGTGGTTACGGTTAGGTTGATTTACACCTACCGGTTGCCTTTTGGCGGGCTTTCCGAGACGTTAAATTTTCAAGAAGTAGATATTGTTGCATCTTGCACGATGAAGCGCGGCGGCTAGAAGATTGTCCCGGTCTGCCTAATTCTCGAGGAAAGACTTTTATGGAAAATAACCTGCCTACCTTAATGCCAGACCTGCCCAAGTTAGTTCATGGGATAGAAGAGAATAGGACTCTAAGCCGCAATCGCCACCATGACCGCCGTCAGAAAGGGCAGTCCATGGTTGAGATGGCTTTCGTTCTTCCTCTCTTTCTGGCGATGGTTTTTTCTATTATTGAAATTGGGCGCGCCTGGTCCACAAGGCATTCTTTGACAATGGCCGCCCGCGAAGGTGCGCGCGTGCTGATTTTGCCGTATGGCGCCGGACTGAGCTACTCAAATGAAAGCACACAGCAACAAGCCGCGATAGACACAGTTAAATCCTATTTGAATAATTCCGGGGTGGTAGTGACAAATGATACGCAGGTCACCCCGGTAAGATTTCTGCCTGGCAGCGATAACGTTCTTGGTACGGCGGATGACCAAATCGTGCAGAACTATAGCAACGCAAAGCGTGGCGACCGCATTGGCATCCAAATTAAATACACATTCGAAACACCATTGGCAGCTATTTTGACACTTTTTAGCCGCGATTCCGGCACGCCAAGTGGATCGGACAATACAACGTCAGGCCAGATCAAAATGGGTGTAAGGTGTATTCTTGAACACGAGTAGTTACTGCCGGATAAATAGCTTTAGTTAGCCATATGGAATTTAAGTGCCCGATTTGACACCAGTCAGTTCACGCAAGCTTGCCCCGTTGGAATTTCAGAGTCAGAACATTTTGAGACAGGATTTTGTCTAAGGAGCCACAAGATGAATAGACGCTTTTTGATTGCCCTCGCTGGCGCAGTCGTGTTCGGATTGCTCGCCATTTTCTTGGCGCAAAGGTTTGTCACGCAGAGTGTCCAACAGAAGATGGCCGAGCAGGAAACCAATGTCGTCATTGCCACTGCCGACATACCAATCGGAACTCAGATCAACCCGGAACAAGTTGCCGTTGTTAAGTTCAAGCGGAACCTGGTCCCTGATGGAGCGATGCTCAAAAAAGAGGAAGTTATCGGGCGCGTTAGCTACTCGGAAATTTCCTCGAAGACAGTAGTCCTAGCCAAGCAATTGGCTGGGCTTGGCGCGCAGCCCGGATTGGCTGGTATTACGACGGAAGGAATGCGCTCAGTCTCGGTGCGGGTGGATGAATCGAGTGGCGTCGCGGGATTTATCGCTCCGGGAACCTATGTGGATGTGATTGCGATCATGACTCCGCAGCAAGAAGGGGCGAAGCCTGTGTCGAAAGTAATTTTGCAGAAAGTTCGCGTTTTAGCCGGTGGGCAAAAATACGAAAACACGAAAGATGGCAAGGCCGCTCTGGTCAACACCGTGACGCTGGAGTTAAACCCTGCGCAGTCCGAGAAAGTGAAACTGGCCGAGGCTGAAGGTAAGTTGCAGCTTTCGATTCGCAATGCCACTGATCAAGAGACGCCAAAGACGCCAGGCGCTACCAAGCGTGATGTGCTGGACGATATGGCCCTGGAACGCCGCGCGATGGAAGGCACTCGACAAGCCGCTGGCGGTGTTCGTCCTGCTGGCACGCCTCCGCCGTTCCCCCCAATTAATATCTACGGCAATCAACCACAACAGCAACAAGTTCAAACGCCGCAGGGAAAAAAGGTCAACCTCGAAAAGACGATCGAGTTAATTGAAGGTTCAAAGCGGTCACGTGTTGAGATGGTGCCCTAAATTTTTTAACCGTCCCCCCGCCCGCAGGCTGTGTTCGGCAGCGATTGCCGAACGGAGTATGGAAAATAACAGCCGGAATTTCAGGAGACGATATGACAACTCTGTTTCGCCGATTCAATGTACAACCCGCTCTGCGCATCGCTGTTTCCGCGCTGGTTTTGCTAACTTTAGGAACAGTCGCGCGAGCGCAGGATAGAACTACAATCCAGGCTTCATTCGCCAATAACCCGCAGCCGGTCAAAATTGACGTTCTGGTCGGCCAGTCGCGCGTAGTCGAATTTGATCAGGATTATGAAAGGCTTTCGATCTCCGATCCAAAGATCGCTGAGGTCGTGCCAATCAACTACAAGCAGGCAATCGTCAACGGCCTTACTTTTGGCCAGGTCAACCTGGTCGCCTGGGCCAAACGTAAAGACCCGACTGAGCCTGAGCGGATTGTCGTTTTTGACATTTATGTGCAGGTCAACCTGTCGCTGATTGACAACCAGATCAAGCTTCTTTTCCCGAAAGAGAATATCCAACTTAGTCAGGCTAATAACTCAGTGGTGCTTTCAGGGAGCGTTACTAATCCGGAGTTGGCCAATCAGGTACAGAAGATCATTGAGGCCGCCGGACTGAAGGTTACGAACTTACTGAAAGGTCCAGTCATTGACGCGGCGCAAGTTCAGCTTCAAGTTCGCGTGGCGGAAGTGAACCGACAGGTTCTGCGGGAAATCGCAACTGCTTATGGAATTGCAAACAATGTCCTGCCTACGTTTATTAGCTCTGGCGGCCCTGCTTCCCTTACTTCTGTTGACCTGAAGTACGGTGCCCAGCCATCCAGTTCGATTGTCTCTTCTGCAACCTCAGCGCTAAATATTCTTCTTGGGCATCCCGGTGCAGATGCTGCCACACTGGCGTTCATTCGTGCCCTATATTCTCGTGGTGCGTTGCGTGACTTGGCCGAGCCGAATTTGATCGCAATGAATGGCCAAAAAGCCAGCTTCCTGGCCGGAGGCGAATTCCCAATTCCAATAATTCAATCAGTCAATACTGGGCAAACGGCAGTCACCGTCGTCTTCAAGGAGTTTGGGATAAAGTTGGAATTCACACCGACGATCATTGACGAGAATCACATTCGTTTAGAGTTGGCCCCGGAAGTTTCAAGCTTGGACTTTGCGTCTGGCGTAACCATCCAGGGTTTGATTATCCCAGGACTCAGAGTGCGCCGTGCAAAGACCACGCTCGAATTGCGCGACGGCCAGAGCTTCGCTTTGGCCGGGTTGATTGATAATAACGAGCGCGTCAATCTTTCAAAAATCCCGCTGCTTGGAGACATTCCGATCATTGGCGAGTTGTTCAAGAGCCGCAGTTTTCAGCGCAATGAAACTGAACTGCTCTTCCTGGCGACAGTCAAATTGGTTGAGCCGCTCAATCCGGATCAGCTGCCGCGCCTGCCCGGAGTTAGCGAGTTGAAGCCGGTTAGTTCTGCAAATCCGGCGGGAGCAACTCCGAATAGTTCAATTGACGGCCAGTCCGGCCATTCAGTGCCGCGCAAGTCTGGCGATGAGCCGCAAGTGCGTAACAAGAAGAAAACTGAGCTTCCGAAGGCGAACGCAGTTCCGGCGAACGTTGAAGGCGTTGATGGGGCGAATATCAGCGCCGCCACCCCACCATCAGTGGTTGGGCCTGTTGGCGCGGATGTCCCCACGCAGAAAGCCGGTAAGACTGGCAAGGCTGAACCATCAAAACCTGAGGCTGCAAAGCCTGACGTAAAGGAGCCGTTGCCACAAAGCAACGAAAAGCCATAATTGCCGAAGTTCGATATTTAATGCCACAGGCAGTCGGAGAGGCGTTTGAAGCATCTCTCCGATTGCCGCAAGCAATTCGCCGGTAGTATCCCGGTAGTATCGAGGATGAAGGCTATGAAACACGTCTTCGCAAGGATCAAAATGAAATTCCAAAACAAAGAACAGCTAACAGAAGCAGGTGAACCTGTCCGCCGCCGCCAGCGTGGATCCATCATGCTGCTCACGGCGTTGCTGATGACTGTGATGATTGGAATTTTGGCGCTCTCAATTGATGTTGGTTTTGCCTTCAGCTCGCGCCATCAATTTCAAAATGGGATTGATGCAGCGGCCTTGGCGGCCGCATCGGGCTTGCGCCTGACCGTTGAATCCAGCACTACGTCGCCGCAACAGAAGAGTGTGGCCGAACAGTTGGCGGTCAAGTATGCAGGCCTGAATCAAGTACGGCGTTATGCTGATCCGGGCAAAGATGATACTGGCCCTAACGCCAACCAGATCATTATTACGGCTGGCAATGTCAGCGTGCAGGACAATTTTGACCTGCCACGCGTGACAGTAAATGCTGATCTGCCGATTACAACCTTGTTTGCGGGGTTTTTCGGGCTAAACAATTTCACGATTAAGTCAGTAGCGACGGCAACGGTCTTTCCGGTGGATGGCGGGAATGGAACCATTAGCGCCGGTACGACCAAGGGCAATGGCGGATGGCGTCCGTTGTTGTTGCCGGACACCTTCTATGACCAAAGTAACAATGTTCACTGGGTTGGCGATCCGGGTCGCGGCGGGGACGAAGACCACGATTTACCCAAACAGCCAGGAGATTACTATCGTTCGCGCTTTGCCGCAGGCGCGCGCGAAGTCTTCCCTTACATAGATTCACTCAATGGAGGCGGAGGCGGGAACGTCACGGGATTGCGTGACACGCGGCTGACCAATGAGATTGATGGCAACCAAACGATCATTGGCCGTTATGTCGAATTCAAACAAACGTATTATCGAATTGCCAATCTGGCGACGTTGCCTCGCTTGACGGATGAGTTGCCATCAGTGGATGTTCAGGCAAACCTGGGGTATTACGGGCAGATTCGTGTCGGCGATGATGTGTCGGTTTTCAGCAAAGACGATCTGGTCAGCTACGAAAGAGTGCGGTTGGGACTGCAATCTTTGACCAACCGCGTATTGGACAGCGATTTCGTAGACCCGGACCTCCGATCCCAATTTCATTACATTCAGAGCAGCAGCTATCCCGTCCCCAATTCGCACGGCGCAATTATTCCAGTGATGCTGTTTGATCCCGTCGAACTCACCAAGAATAACGGAGAGTTCGCGCAGGCTAAAATTACCAACATCGGTCTGTTCTTTCTGGAACAGGTTCGCGATGATGGAACACTCAGAGGATTCTTTGTGCGCGAAATTTTTTCCGGTGGGACGCCCATTGACCAGGCGAATATGAGTGTTGATCGCGATCCTTCTTTCAAACGGAGTTGGTTGCCGATGTCTGTGCGACTGTCCAGATGAACGTCCCTGGCCTGGATTCCGTCGCCGGGCAAGGTCCATGTAATTTCTCCATCTTGCGAATTACCTTTCGATGGAGTTTCATTAGCGCGGAGACTATAATTCGCAATGTCATCATCAGCCTGATTTCAAATCAGGCGGTTTCCGCGCCCGAGTCTCACATCACAGGACAGGCAGACGGGCATAACAAGATTCAAGTAAGGAACCGAAAGTAAGTGTCGAAAGCAATCTCAGTTGTTGTCATCGGTCGGAGTTTGAGCCAGCAGGAGCGAACACGGCTCCGTAGTGCCAGCCAAACGCCACTGGCGATCGTCGGCGAGTTTCCGAGCGCTCCACAGGTGCTTGATGAACTAAACCGATTGCGCCCACAGGCGGCGCTGGTGCTGCTCAATGGTGATTTGAACCATTCTTTTCAGATCGTCGAACGCATTCATCTCGAGGTTCCGGACACGGCGGTGATTTGTTCCAGCGAGGACAATTCGCCGGACATTATTCTGCAATCCTTTCGATCAGGCGCAACGGAGTTCTTGCGCCAGCCGCTGGTCGAATCCGAGATCGCTTCCGTTTTTGCAAAGATTGAACTGACGACGACGCGGCCCGAAGAGGCGCAGCATGGTCGCGTGATCGCCGTCTTTGCCAGCAAGGGCGGATGCGGCACGACATTCGTGACAGCCAACCTGGCAGCCAGCTTGGCGCGCTTGTCGCGTAAACGTGCCTGCGTCATGGACCTGAATCTGCAAGCGGGCGACCAGCCCTTGTATCTGGGCTTGGAGCCGATCTATTCAATTCATGACGTCGTGCGCAACTACGACCGCTTGGATGATCAACTGCTGGCCAGCTACCTGACGCAACGGTCAAAGCATTTATTGTTGCTGGCTGCGCCAACCGAAATTGGCAAAGACGAAGACATTCGCGTTGAACACGTAACGCGCACGATCTCATTGCTGCGCGCGCAATCCGAATACGTCGTCATTGATCCGCCACGCATGCTGAACGAGATCACTATTTCGGCGCTCGATTCGGCGGATGATCTGATCCTGCTGCTAACGCTCGACATTCCAGCGATTCGCAGCGCACGCCGCACGCTGGATATTTTCACGCGGCTTGGGTATGACCGCAGCCGCATCAAAGTTGTCGTCAATCGTTATGAGAAGAAGCCGGAGTTCGACTTGAAGCAGGTCGAGAAGGTGCTGGAAACGCCAGTTTTTGGAACGATCGCCAACGATTACCAGGCTGCGATTGCTTCAATCAATGTGGGCGAGCCATTAGTGCTATCGAAGAACCAATCGCGCATCATTCACGATTTTGGCGTTCTGGCGAGCAAGCTCAGCGGGATCAAACCGCAGACCGATGCACCTGCGACGCCCGCCAAACCGCAACGTAGCGGCTGGACGTCACTGTTCGGCAATAAACGCTGACCAAGCGATTTGCAAAAAAAAAAACGAAGTGGCGCACGCCTGAGACAGCTCCACTGAAAATATCTTCCCCCGGTCGCCATCTTCAAGGTTGGCGAGAGCTACAGCAAAACAGCAAATCCGTAAACTGGCCCCCAACGGGCACTGAAGATTGGCTTCCGGATTAAGCCTGTAGATTGTTGGCAACAGAATTGGCCGGTCCCCCTCATTCATTTCCGGTTACCCACGTGCCCCCTGTTGGAAAAAGAAGGCTATGTCAGTTATCAAAAGCAGATTACAGGAACAGATGAACGGCAGCACGCCGAAAGCGAATGCGCCGGAATCGAATGCGATGCAGGACCTGAAGGCAAAAGTCCATCGCACGCTGATCAACCGGCTCGACCTGACCAAGCTGGAAAACCTGGAACATACCGTCGTCCAGGAGCAAGTCAAGAAAGCGATTCAGCGGATTCTCGATGAAGAGAACGCGCCCCTGAGCGGTTCTGAGCGCGAGAAGGTTCAAGCCGATGTGCTGAACGAATTGTTCGGACTTGGGCCGTTGGAACCGTTGCTGGCCGATTCGTCCATTGCCGATATTCTGGTCAATGGCAGTAAGAACGTCTTCATCGAACGGCGCGGCAAACTGGAAAAGGTGGACGTGACCTTCCGCGACGATGCGCACTTGATGCAGATCATTGATCGCATTGTTTCGCGCATTGGCCGCCGTGTGGACGAATCTTCGCCGATGGTGGACGCCCGTTTGAAAGACGGTTCGCGCGTCAACGCCATCATCCCGCCGCTGGCGCTGGACGGCCCGATGCTCTCGATCCGCCGTTTCGGCGCTGACCCACTGAAAGTTCATAACCTGATTGAATTGCGAGCGATGACGCCGGAACTGGCGCAATTGCTGGAAGCCTGCGTTAAGGCGAGGCTCAACGTTTTGATCTCCGGCGGAACCGGCGCGGGCAAAACGACGATGCTCAACTGCCTGTCATCGTTTATTCCTGACACTGAGCGCCTGGTGACGATTGAAGATTCAGCGGAATTATTGCTGCAACAACCGCACGTCATTCGCCTGGAAACCCGCCCGCCGAACATTGAAGGCAAAGGCGAGGTGACGCAGCGTGCGCTGTTGCGCAACTGTTTGCGCATGCGCCCTGATCGCATCATCGTCGGTGAGGTGCGCGGCGACGAAGCGATTGATATGTTGCAGGCGATGAACACCGGTCACGATGGCGGCATGACGACAATCCACGCTAACACGCCGCGCGACGCGCTGTCTCGCCTGGAAACAATGATTGCGATGGCCAACCTGCGCATCTCCGACAAAGCCATGCGCCAGCAGATCAGTTCGGCCATTCATTTGATCATTCAGGTGTCGCGCATGGGCGATGGCTCGCGCAAAGTCATCAGCGTTTCCGAGATCATCGGCATGGAAGGCGAGATTATCACGATGCAAGAGGTCTACCGCTTTGTTCGCACCGGCGTCGCGCGCAATGGCGACGTGCAGGGCCAGTTCCAGCCGACCGGAATCCGCCCGCGTTTTTCGGAACGCCTGGAACAGTACGGCTTCAAACTGCCGCCCAACCTTTTTGAACCGCGCGCTGTGTCGGCGGAAGTTAACCAGGTTGGGTGGAGAACTCGATAAAAATGCCCGGCAAACTTTAGTTTGCCGGGGATCTCTTCAATAGGTGGCTGGCTGAGACTTCGGCAAACTGAAGGTTTGGCGGACATCGAGCTAGCTCTCAAACCAGGATTCAAATCGGGGTTGGTTGTTATGAGTCTGGTATTTTTTATTTTTCCGGCGCTTATTGCGGCGGTCTTTCTGATCGTGGCGTTCTACTTTTTCGTCAGCCGCGACACGGACGCTTACCGCAAGCGCATTGACGAACGGTTGAAGCAGTTGGTCACAGAGCGCGGCGGCGCCAGCCAGCGCGAGATGCAGTTGCTGAAAGATGAACTGCTGAGCACCGTGCCGCTCTTTCACCGCACGTTGATCCGCTTTCAATTCTTCAACAACTTGCAGAACACCTTGCGGCAAGCCGATTTGAACATCTCGGTTTACCGGTTCGTCATTTACAGCATGATCGGCGGGTTTATCGCCGGGTTGATTCTGTTTTTCTTTACGCGCTCGCTTATGGCGATGCTCATTATGGCGGTTGTCGGGATGGCCGCGCCGTTCTTCTGGGCGAGCAACAAACGCCGCCGCCGGTTCTACAAGTTCCTCGAACAATTGCCGGATGCGCTGGAACTGATGGTTCGCTCGCTGCAGGCCGGGCACAGCTTCAGTTCGGCGTTGCAAATGGTCGCCACTGAGATGCCTGACCCAATTGCGCGCGAGTTCGCCAAGACATACGAAGAGCAGAATCTCGGCTTGAACATCAAATCCGCGCTGGAAAATTTGATTGAGCGCGTCCCGATTCTTGATCTGAAGTTGTGTGTGACGGCGGTGCTGATCCAGCGGGAGATCGGCGGCAATTTGTCCGAAGTCCTGCGCAACATCAGCCACACCATTCGCGAACGTTTTCGGATTCAGGGCGAGATTCGCACCAAATCGGCACAGGCGCGGTTGTCCGGATACATCGTCAGCGCGCTGCCGTTCTTCCTCTTTTTCTGGATCAACATTGTCAACCCGGGGTATATGAAGACGCTCTACGATCATCCGAACGGCGTCTACATTCTGGGCACGGGCGTTGTAATGCAGATCGTCGGGTGGCTCATCATTCGCAAGATCGTGGACATCGAAATCTGATTTGCCGTGGAACAGACTTCAGTCTGTTCTCAAGCCGGAACAGACTGAGAAGTCTGTTCCATAAAAGAACTGAAAAACCAATCAGAGAGCTATGGAAATCAACGCGTTTCTCTTCTTTTCAACGTTATTTCTGGGGATTGTCAGCTTGGGCGTCGCGGGCTACTTCTTTCTGGTGCGTCCGACCAGCGTGGTGCAGACGCGTTTGCAGGAGATGAATCCGCGCGCGGCTGAAGACGTTCACCAGCCTCCGGTCTCTTCGGTCATGGTCGAGCGTTTTGCCAAACCGATTGCGGGATTTGTGCCACAGCCTTCGCCGCGAAATTTGCGGCGGTTGCGAAAGCGGTTAATTCAGGCCGGGTTATACAGCGAAAACGCGACTACGGTTTATCGCGCGATCCGGCTGACTTCGACCTTGCTCTTGCCCGCAGTCATGTTCTTCTTTCTGACGGTGGTTTTGCGCAAGCCGCTGGATAGTGGAACCTTCGGTTTGACGATGGTTTCATTTGGATTCGGCGCGTTCCTGCCGTCGTTCCTGCTTTCGCGTGCGATCACGAAGCGCAAGGGAAGGATCATGCGCGCTCTGCCTGACGCGCTTGATTTGATGGTCGTTTGCGTCGAAGCGGGCCTGGGGTTGAATGCCGCGCTGCATCGCGTGGGCCGCGAGATGGAACTGGTCGAACCGAATTTGTCCGAGGAGTTGAACGTGACCAATCGCGAAATTCGGGCCGGTAAGCCTCGCGATGAAGCCTTGCGCAATCTGGGCGACCGCACGGGCGTGGACGATGTGAAATCGCTGGTGGCAATGCTGGTGCAGACAGATCGCTTCGGTACTTCCATCGCGGATAGCTTGCGCGTGTTTGCCGATTCAATGCGAACCAAGCGCCGCCAACGCGCCGAAGAGATGGTGGCGAAAGCGGCCATCAAGTTGATTTTCCCCCTGCTGTTGTTTATCTTTCCGGCGCTTTTGATCGTGCTGATGGGCCCGGCACTCATTCGAATTTATGATTTGTTTGGAGCCATCGGCGCGCAACAATAATTTTGCTACTCTTAAGTTTTATTCAAATCAAATCCCTATTTTTTTGACAAGGAGACCCCCGACATGCAGATCTTGGCTGCTCTGCTTTTACAATCAGAGAGACCGGATTTAACGCTGAACTACTTCATTATCGCTTCTCTTCTGGTGCTGGCCGCAGTTTTAAGCGTGATCGTTGTTCGCCGCCGGATGAAAGAGAAGGACGACGATTGGGATTAGGCGATGGAAAATCCCGGATTTCAGAACCTGAACCGACCCATGAATCGAGATGATGAAGTTTACCCATCGCGCGACTGGCCAGTTACTGGCGGAAAAGGTCGTGCTTGCCAATACGTTTTTCACCCGGCTGCGCGGCCTCATTGGCCGCCGCCGTCTCGCCCCTGCTGAAGCACTGTGGCTGCGCCCCTGCAATGGCGTCCACACTTGGTGGATGCATTACGCGATTGACGTGATCTTCCTTGACCGTGAATTGCGAATCGTCAAGTTGGTTGAAAATATGCGCCCGTTTCGCCTGACCGCCCCTCACCGCGCCGCGCGAAGCGTGCTTGAAATGTCCGCGCACTCCATCTCCCACGCCAGCCTGAAAGTTGGCGATCAACTAGAAATGGTGCGCGGCGAGTAAATTTGAGAACCCAACGCTAATGACGCAGGCAGGACGGCAACGCCGTCAACCGACAGATCAAAAGACTGATAAGCAAGTCGGCCCCATTGCCCGTTGGCTTTTGCCTTCGCTTGGCGGGCTGTCAGCGCTGCTGGTGCTGCAACTGCTCATTACCAATTCGTGGCGGTTCTTGCTTGACAGCGACACGGGCTGGCACATCCGCACTGGCGAATTGGTGTTGCAAATGCACAGCGCGCCGCGCAGCGATCCGTTTTCGCACACGATGTTTGGAGGGCAATGGTTCGCTTGGGAATGGCTGGCGGATGCGCTAATGGCTGCGCTGCACAATTGGCGCGGACTGGCCGGAGTAGTTGGAGGTGCGATCTTTGTACTCTTGGCAAGTTATGCGGCGTTGTACTGGCTGATGATCAAGCGCGATGCCGATCCGTTGGTCGCCTGTGTGATGACGGTCTTTGGCGCAATCGCTGGCATCTCGCACTGGCTGGCGCGTCCGCACCTGCTCTCCATCGCGTTGATGATTGTCTGGTGCGCACTGGCTGAAAGTTATCGTCGGCATCGCTCGCGCTGGATTTACGCAATTCCGCTGTTGATCGCGTTGTGGGCAAATGTGCATGGCGCTTTTGTGGCGACACTGCCAATGCTGGGTATATACGCCGCCGGAGAGTTTCTGGAATTTGCCGTGCGAGGCGAATGGCGCGGCAAAGAGTTGCTGAGAGCATTGAAAACGTATGTGCTGACCGGCGTGTTGTCATTGCTGGCGGCAATGATGACGCCTTATGGCTTCAAGCTGTACGGGCATCTGTGGCGGTATTTGAATGACCGGCAATTGCTGTCAACGATTCAGGAGTTTCAGTCGCCGGACTTTCATTCGTTCAATGGCAAGTTGATAGAGCTATTTTTACTGCTCGGCTTCATTGCGGCGGCAAATGCCGTCAGGCAGCGGCGATTTGTCGAAGTAGGTTTAATGCTGATGTGGACGCATCTGACGCTGCAATCGGAGCGGCACGTGACGCTGGCGGTCATCGTTGTCGCGCCAATCATCGCCGAACAATTGAGCAATCTGGCGTCAGAATTTATTGGCTGGGCAGCGCAAGGCCCTGATACACGCTCCAAGGCATTGCGCGCCGCACGCAGTTGGTATCGCAGCACGATGGCTATCAATCGTCAATTAAATGGTGCTTCATGTTATATCGCGGCTTTGGCGTTTATCATTGCCGCGGCAAGCACCGGACTGGCTGGCAAGTTGCTTTCGCCCCGCTTTGATGCCAACCGCTTTCCAGCGGGCGCTGTTGAATACATTCTGAAAAACAAGCTGCCGGGCAATTTGTATTCGAACGATCAGTTCGGCGGTTATTTGATTTACAGACTCTATCCGCAGTTCAAAGTCTTCGTTGATGGACGCAACGATTTTTATCGTCAGGGCAGGGTGCTTGACGAAGCAGAGGAGATTGGACTGGCAAAGTCCGATTGGCAGCGACTGCTGGAAAAGCGCTCCGTTGGTTGGATGCTGCTCAAGCGCGGCGAGCCGTTGGCGCAAATCGCAATCTTGAGCGGCAAGTGGACGAGCGTTTATGAAGATTCGATCTCTCAAGTTTTGATTCGCAACATTTTAATCCCACAGGCCGCGCCCCCAAACCAAGCTCTTCGTGGAGCTTCAAACGACAGTGGCGGTCAGTGGAACCCGGGCGAGCGACATCCGCGCGCGCCATTATTTGCTGTAACACAAAAAGGTGAAGTTATGAATATGCAAAAGATTTACCGCTCTCTGTGCCACCCCGTGATCGCAACAGTCGCTGTTGCCGTGTTGGCGGTTGGCGCGGTTACCGCTGTGCCGAGCGTGCGCACGCACTTCGTTGCCAACCTGAATTCAAGCGCGAATCTGTTTCTGTTCGATGACGAATCCGGGGCGGGTGACGCGTCAACCGGCAAGAAAGACAATGCCATCAAACGCGTCTTTGGCGCGCCGTTCCGCATGGTTGCGCGCATGTTCAAACGCAAAGACGACGGATTGGCGATGAAAAAGGCGACTGAAAAAGACATCGAGAAGATGAAAGTCATCCCGATGAATCGCACGCAGCACGGCAATCCCGGACAGCCCGGTCAAATTGCCGATACATCAACGGGTATCGCCACGGAAACCACAACGGCGGAGCTTGCCGCGCAGACCTTGTTTGAAGAGGCCGTTGACCTGCACGATCAAAGCCGCCTGGATGGCGCGATTGAAAAGCTGGTCGCCGCGACGGTGCTGCAATCGAATTTCCCCGAAGCCTACAACCTGCTGGGCGTTTGTTACGACGAAAAGAACCAGTACGAATCGGCGCAGGAGCAGTACAAGAAGGCATTGAAGATCGAGCCGAACAATGCGCGCTTCCTGAACAACGCGGGCTATTCGTATTACCTGGCGGGTGAATTCGGCAATTCGATCAAGCATTACAACCGTGGTTTGAAGATCACTCCCAACGACCGCCGCATGCATAACAACATCGGGCTGGCTTACGGCCGCAAAGGCGAATACGACAAAGCCAGACAGCACTTCACGGTTGCAGTCGGCGAAGTCGGTTCGAATCTGAATCTGGGCTATATCTACAGCCAACTGGGCAAATATGACGAAGCGATCAAGTCGTACGAAACGGCGTTGAAGATGAAGCCGGATTCGCTGCCCGCAATGAGCAACCTGGCGCAACTTTACGACCGAACCGGGCGCTTGCGCGATGCTGCTGTGCTGCATGATCAGTACAAGAAACTCTCCGTTGCCGAGAAAGAAAAAGAGCAGGTAGGTGATCGCAACCCTGAGTAATTTGGCGGGCGTTACCGTCTGCTAGATGTCCGACAAACTGAAGTTTGTCGGACATCTTCCGAGGAATTATGACCGAAGCCGCACAAGCTAAAATCAAACCGTATGCGCCGCCGATGCTCGAATCCATTGAAGAGACGGGGCTGTCGTTTCAGTTTCTGGCCGACTTGGCGCTGAAGACTTCCGGCGCGGAAAGCACGATGACGACGGCTTCCATTGCCGAACGGATGTGTTTGCCGCTGCCCGTGGTCGAATCGCTGATGCAGCATCTGTATCGCGAAAAGCTGCTCGAAATTCGCGGCAACGCCGGATTCAATAACAATCGTTACGCGCTGCTGGATCGCGGGTGGGACTATATGCGCCGGGCGATGGAGATTTCCGGCTACGTCGGACCAGCGCCCGTGTCGCTGACTTCGTACACGGCGATGATGCATTCGCAGTCGCAGCCGGATGAGTTGGTGGGGCCTGAAACGGTTGCCCAAGCCTTCCAGGATTTGGTCTTGCCGGAAAGCCTGCTGCAAACGCTCGGCTTTGCCATCAACTCGCGCCGCAGCCTGTTCATCTCCGGCATTCCGGGTACGGGCAAAACCTCCGTGGCCGAACGCATCAACAACGCGTTGCAAACGCCGATCTGGATTCCCTATGCCGTCGCGATTGACGAACACGTCGTCAATATCTACGACGGCCATAACCACGACCGGACGCAGGATGAAGGCTCCTTCGATCTGTACGATAAACGCTGGCTGCGGGTGGCGCGCCCGCTGATTATCGTCGGCGGCGAAATGACGCTGGAAAGCACCGACCTGATCTACAACCGTGCGGCCCGTTATTACGAAGCACCATTCCAGATCAAAGCCAACTGCGGCACCCTGGTGATTGACGATTTTGGCCGTCAACGTGTCGAGCCGGAAGAACTCCTGAACCGCTGGATCGTCCCGCTCGAACGCAAAGTGGACTTCCTGACCCTGCACACCGGCAAAAAGATCAGTGTGCCGTTTGAACAATTGGTTGTCTTTTCGACCAACCTGGAACCAAGCCGTTTGGTGGACGAAGCCTTCCTGCGCCGCATGGGCTACCGCGTCCGCATCGAACCGCCAAACGAAGAAACCTACCGCCGCATCTTTGAACGGTACACAGAATCGGCGGGCGTGGCATATGAGCCGGTAGTGCTGGATTATCTGATTTCAAAATATCCGGCGGACAAGCGTGTCATGAAAGCGTGCGAGCCGCGCGATTTGATCAACCGCTTCCTGGATATTTGTCAGTACAAGAGCTTGCAGCCGACGCTGACCAATGATCTGCTGGATCTGGCTTGGGGCAACTACTTTGGCATCGCGCATGCCTAGTGAGCGTAAAAATTTAACTTCCCGGTTTCGGCGCATCCTCTGTCGTGGGACAAGATGCCATCTTGTCCCACATCGAGAAGTTAATTTTTTATGCCTACTTAGCCTGGGTACGCAGTGCCTCCGGCCTGCGGTGCTCATCAAAAGATCCATCGAGGGAAAGAAAAACCTGCCGCTGGAAGCAGGCAGGCAATTACTGGAATCGCTGTAAAACAAT
>JBBQVH010000141.1:0-21524 GCA_038211695.1 Blastocatellia bacterium
GGTAGTGGCTCAGTGAAGAGAGAGAGCACGATGCAACCACGTGTCAGTAGCCCGCGCGTGAGCAAGGGCTGGCGTGGCGTCCGGCGGCCCTCCCTCACGGTCGGGCTACTGACACATCTCCCCCACATGAACCACTACCAACATTTTCTTGAAAACTATAGCTGCCGTTTCCCGGAGATGAAATGAGGGGTTTTCGAATTCTTTAGGGGCCTCTGACCTCCCAGAATTCACCCGATCTATTTAACCTTTTTGTTTTCAATAAAGCTTAAAACCGTGAAGCAGATCGTAGCGAAAAACACGTTGGCGTTCTACCTGCTTGGAAGCAATCGCCAACGTCAATTGACACCCAGAATGTCGACCGCCGGGCCGCGCAAAAGCAGCTAACTGCGAGCAAACAAACTGTTTAGAAATTCAGTATTTGCCGTTTCAATATCCGGGAAACGGCAGCTATAGAACAATCACCGCGATGAAAGAGGGAATGTTGTGGCGGTAATTACCGGATTTGCCCTCCACGCCTGCACGCCGGAGGCGATGCGCACCCAGGAAGGCTTACTTCAAGTAATGAAAGGCCCGCCAGAAGACCAGCTTCATTGCCAGCATCGGATAGAGTTCATTGGGCGCGATCAGGTTGCGACGCTTGGCTTCGGCAATGGCGTCTTCTGGTTTGGAGCGTAGTGCCAACTCCCAGCTTTCGGCTTCGTGGTGGCCGCGGCTGTAAAGAATATTCTGCTGCTCGCGCGCCAGATCAATCTTGCCTTCCTTGCGCAGCATCTCGGCGTATGCCGCGCGAGCAAAGGGCGATTGCGGGAATGAGGCTACGCAATCGGCTAACAACTGTGTGGCGCGGGCGACATCGCCTATCGCCTCATACGCAAAAGCCAAGGCAACGTAGCCAAACGGGCGGTTGTAGGCGTGCTTCCAGGCAAGCTCTAACTGCGGGATAGCTTCGGCGGGACGGCCCATCTGGTAAAGCAGCAAGCCGTAGCCCAGATGCGCGCCGTCGTTTTCCGAATCCAGTTCCAGCACCTGTTTGTAACGGCGTTCCAGCCGGGCGTTGTCCGCCGGGCGGTCCGGGTAGTAGGCGAAGTCGAGTTGTTCGGTGCGATAGGTCGCGCGGCCCTGCAAGGTTTGGCTGGCGTAAACGTTGTACGTGCGCGCGGCAGAAGCCAGACAAAGAACCACGCCGATAGCAGCGGCGGCAAGCCCGGCAATTTTCGGCAACGCGATTGATTCATCATTGGCCGCAGCATCTTCACTTCTGCCAAAGGCAAAGCCGATGCTCAGAACGCAGGCAATGATGAATGTGCCCGGCGTGAAGCGCAGCGAGAATGAACTGAAGGCCGAGCTGATGCTGAATGCAATCACACCCAGCAGCGCGCCCAGCACCCAATATGAATTGGCTTCACTCTTCTCCCTGCCCTGCCACAATCGCCAAATGATTTGCAGCCAGAATGCCGCGAACAGCAGCAAGCCGATGATGCCAAGTTCGACGAACAGTTGCAGGTATTCGTTGTGCACCAGCGGGCTGCGAATCTCGTCGCTGTCTTCACTGCCGGCGGCAGCGGCGACGCTGGCGTACTGCGGATTGGAAACAAAGTAGCGACGGTGCTCACCGTACAGGCTGGAGTAACCGCCGTTGCCAACACCTCTCAGTGCGTGGCGTTTGCCCATCTCCCAGGCAGTGATCCAGGTACGCAGGCGCGCGGTCAATCCACCTTCGGCAGATTCCAGTTTCGTCGCGCCTTCAATCCTGTACCCAATGGATTCGCGATAACGCACGCTGACGAAGCAGGCAGCGATAATCAAAACGCCAACCACAACCAGCAATCTTGGCTTACTGACCAGACTGATCTGCTTCGTCACAAAGGCCACGCTGATCGCCACAAAAATAAAAACGATGGCCAGCATCGCGCCGCGCCGCATCGCAATCAGCATCGCCAGCAGGCTCAAACCTGAAACGGCCAACGAAACCATCGCCAGCCAGCCTTTCCGGTTGCACAGATAATTCAGCAGTTGCAGCGGCAGCAGCGTCACCAGAATCTCTGACGAGATGCCGTGGTTGAAAAAAATGCCAAGCATGTTGTCGCCGTACTGCGCGCGCTCCACCAGCAACGAAACCGCCAGAATCCCGCAAACCAGCGTCAACACATAATGCAACGCCACAGCCATCCGTTCGCGCAGGGCTATCAACCCGGCGATAAAGAAGACAGCAAAGCCAAACCAGAGGATCGAAACACGCACGCCGTCATAAGGCGACGGCGACCAGGCCAGCGAAACGACTTGCCATAAAATGAAAACCAGCAACGAACCGATCAACATCAGGCGTTCGCGAGGAAGCTGAAGCACGGGCCTATTGGCGCGGACAAGTTCAATCAGCCCGAGCGCCGCGAAGATTGCGGCGGCAAACGTAAAAACGACTTCTTGCGTTGCCAGCCCCGGAAAGGTCAGATCGGGGATGATGAAAAAATTGGGAACCAGCGCCAGAAATGGCAGCGCCAAAAACGCAATTTCAAGCAGGCGAACGCCGCCGGATTTTGATTGTGGACTTGTCTTCGGTTTCATATATGAGGCGGGTTGGAAAGCTTCGGATGGCAATGTGACGCTGAACCATCTCTCACTTTTCGCCGGTATTCTTCACTATCAACGGCTATTGGGCCGATGACCTTCATTGGCCGGATTTTGAATTGCTTGCCGGCTTCACTTGCGGCTTGGCATCGGCAGGCGGAGTTTGCTGCTTGCCGTCTGTTTTATTCGGGCGGCGTTTGCGAACAAAGCTCATCGCCTTGGCTGGAACGATATCCAGCGCGCCGTCGCAAGTGATGCTTGCGCCACTCTTCTTCGTTTGCGTGGAAGCCTGCGCCGCAGGTTGTGCCTGTTTTTGCGCGACCGCCGAAAGGCAAAAGGCGCAGACAAAAACCACAGTCAACAGGGCGCGGAATCGTTTCGAAAATTGCTTCAACATAAGTTTTTCCCGTCAGTTTGATTCGAAGAGCTTCGAAGAGTATTGACGCGAACGCATCAACCAGCCGGATTGTACAACCTGAAAATCAAAAGGCAAAAGTGAGAAGTTGAAATTTCCGGAATTGGATGCTCAGTTGTGAAGCCGCTGGAGCAACCCCCAAATTTTATCTTCCTTGTCTGCAACAAAAAGCATTTTTCTCAAGTTCAGCTTCTTGAAACACACCGGCCTCATCCATATAATCCGCCCCTCTTTGACGGGGACAATTCAACCAATACAATCGGTCAATCAATACAATCGCGGTTTTCAGCAGGACTCAAATGGCTTTGGATTTGCGGAAGCTTCAGCAGGACGTTTGCGAATTTTGCAGCGACACAGGGTGGGAACTTATCGTTGGCGAGGGCGCGCGGCTTTGCCGTTGCCGCCAGAAAGGCCGCTACGAGCAATTGATCGAAAAGGCTCACCTGCCAAAACGATACGAAGAATGCTCGTTCCATAACTTCAGCGTACCCGAAACGGATGAGACCGGAATGCTGAAAAGATCGGCGGTCAATGATTGCCAATTCATCGTGCGCGAATATGGGACACTGGAAATAGGCCTACTGCTAATGGGGCCGTGCGGAGTAGGCAAAACTCATCTGGCGGTTTCGACGCTGAAAGCGCTGATCGAGAAAGGCATCCCCTGCCTGTTTTACGACTTCCGCGATCTGCTGAAGGAAATTCAGAACAGCTACAATTCCAGCACTCAGACAACGGAATTGGGAGTGCTGTCGCCAATCTATGATGTTGAAGTTTTGGTGCTGGACGAACTTGGCGCAGCCAAGCCCACCGACTGGGTGCGCGATACGATGACGCAGATCATCAACAACCGTTACAACGAACGCAAAGTCACGATCTTTACCTCGAACTACCTGGATGAAACCGGAAACCCCAACGAAGAGTCATTGACCGATCGCGTTGGCGTGCGGCTGCGTTCGCGACTGTATGAGATGTGCAAGACAGTCATCCTGAAAGGCGCGGATTACCGCATTGAGATGGGGCGCAAACGCGGCCAGATTGAACGCCGCCCTGTCCAATTCCCTACTCGTAAAAAGAAATAAGCGGCTTTATGCAGGGTGCGGTACCGCGCGCGTGAGCAAGCGGAGGCCTGGTCTGGAAGCAAGCTGGACAAACTTGATGTGCCGCTTGCTCACGCGCGCGGTACCGTACAGGCAATTGCAAACCGATCTAATCTCCGGCTTCTGAATGCGAAACTCGCGCGACTTCAGCAGAAACGGGTGTCTGATCCGTAGGCACGTTTTTTTCTTTCTGTGCGGCCTTTGATGCAAAGCGTCGGCCCAGCCACGCACCCAGATCATCAAAGATCGAATAGGCCACCGGCGTCACCAGCAGCGTCAACAGCAGCGACAGGCTCTGCCCGCCGATGACAACGATGGCAATGGAACGCCGCTCTTCCGCTCCCGGCCCCGTTCCCAAAGCCAGCGGCAACATGCCTGCGACCAATGCAAATGTTGTCATCAAGATCGGGCGCAGACGGTCGCGGTTCGCCTGAATGATCGCGTCGTAACGCGACAGGCCTTTGGCGCGCAACCCGTTCATATGGTCAATCTGCAAGATCGAATTCTTTTTGACTACGCCAAACAAGACCAGAATGCCCAGCGCCGAATACAGATTCAGCGTGTCGTTCATCGCCCACAGCGAAAGCAGCGCGAACGGCACGGCCAGCGGCAAACTGAGCAGGATCGTCACCGGGTGGATGACGCTCTCGAATTGCGAGGCCAGGATCATGTACATAAAGGCGATTGAAAGCAGGAAGGCATAGACGAATTCGGTAAACGTGCGTTCCAATTCGCGCCCGCGTCCGGAGACGGTAGTCGTATAACCCGCCGGCAGATTCATTTTCGCCACTTCAGCACGCAACGCAGCAATGCGGTCGGCCAGAGCGAAACCCGGAGCAATGTTGGCGCGCAAGCTGACCTGACGTTGGCGATCAATCCGGTCAATTCTCGACGAGGTCGTCGAAGACTCCATCCTGACCACGTTCTCCAGATTGACCATCCCGCCGTTCGACGACGGTACGAACAACCTGGAGATTTGCTCGGCGTTATTGCGGTCGCCCTGCTGCAAGCGCACTTGCACGTCGTAATCTTCATTCATCCGCTCGTCATGGAAGCGCGAGACGCGTTCGTCGCCGCCGACCATAATGCGTAGCGCGGTAGAGATGTCGGTCGAATCCACGCCGAGGTCGGCGGCGCGCGCACGATCAATGTTGACGCGCAATTCCGGCTTGTCCAATTTCAAGGTCACGTCGGCGTCCAGCAGTCCCAATTCCGGCGCGCGCAGGCGTAACTGGTTGGCATATTTGACCAGTTCATTCAGGTCAGGGCCGCGCAGCGCAAAATCCAAATCTGAAAACCCGCCGCCGCCCAGATTGATCGTTTGCGGATTGCGAACCTGGGGCCGCAGATGAGTGAACTTTCGCAATCGCTGACGCACCTTCTGCTGGAAATCCTTGGCGGAATAATTGTTGCGAAAAACAGCCAGAGGTTCGCCGCGTTTGAGGCCCGCCCAGAACTTGTGAAAATTGATGGTGCGTTCTTCGTGGGGCGGAAGGCGCAAATAAATATCGGCGTTGTTGACCGATCCGACAAACGAACTGCCCGCCTGGCCCAGCATCAACCGGATTTCCGGCATTTGCTTCAACTCGGCTTCGACGGCCTGCAGGGCTTCGTTCATCGAAGACAGGCTGGTTCCTTCCGGCGCTGTCAGACTGACGCCGAATTCCGCTTCGTCAACATTGCTGGGGATGAAGTCCTGTTTGATTACGCCATAAAGCGGCACGGAAGACGCAATCACCAGCAGCGCCACAACCCCGACCAGAATACGGTAGCGTAAGACCAATTTGAGCATCCAGGTGTAAGCGCTATCAATGTAGCGGTAGAAACCGCGCCTGGATCCGGCCATTTCTTCCTGATGATGAACGTCCGAAGCCTTGATCAATCGTGCGCTCATCATCGGCGTTAGCGTGAACGAAACCAACAGGCTGACCAGAATCGCCACCGACGCCGTGATGCCGAATTGGTAAAGGAAGCGTCCCGAAATGGACTTCATAAAAGCGACCGGCAAGAAGATGACGACCAGCGACAACGTCGTTGCCATGACCGCCATGCCGATCTCCTGTGTCGCTTCTTTGGCGGCTTGCATGGGCGGCATCTTCTTCTCTTCGACGTAGCGGAAGATGTTTTCGAGCACGACAATCGCGTCGTCAATCACCACGCCGACCATCAACACCAGCGCCAGCATGGTCACGCTGTTGAGCGTGAAGTCGAGCGCCTTCATCATGCCGAAGGTCGAGATGACCGAAGTCGGAATGGCAATGCCGGCGATGATGGTTGAACGCCACGACCGCATAAACAGCAAGACCACCAGACAGGCCAAAATGCTGCCAAGAATAAGGTGGACGTTGATTTCGCCGAGCGCGTTTTTGATATAACGGGATTGATCGTTGATGACTTCCAGCTTCACGTCGGGCGGCAGTTGCGCCTGGACGACGGCCATGTTTTTCTTCACGTCCTCAATGACAGCCATCGTGTTGGCACCCGTTTGGCGGCGGATTTCAAGCGAAACCGACGGGATGCCCTGAATCTGTGCCCGCGCCTTCGGATCGTCACCCACTTGGCTCAGATTGGTCAGACGCGATACCGAGCGCTGCTCTTTGGTCCCGTCTTCAGCGTAGCCAATATCACGGACGCGGATCGGCGAGCCACCAATTGTGGCCACGACCAGATCGTTGAAAGAGGCCGGGTCCACCACTCGTCCCATCGTTCTCAAACTTAATTCCCGCCGCCCCGCATCAACGTTGCCGCCCGGCACGTCCGAGTTCTGCCGCACGATGGCGCTGCTGACCTTCGTGATGGGGATGTGGTAGGCGGCCAAACGGTCTGCGTCGGCCCAAATGTTGATGGAGCGGATCGTCCCGCCAAAAATCCCGATTTCGCCTACGCCGTTTGATCGTTCAAGCTGCTTCTTGACGACGTTTTCAGCCAGTTCGGACAGTTCACGGATCGAGCGGTTCGACGACAGCGAAATCGTCATGATCCCTTGCCGTTCATTATCGAACTTCTGCACGATGGGCGGGTCAGTGCCGGGCGGAAACAGTCTGGTGACGCCCTGCACGCGATCGCGCACGTCCTGCGCCGCGGACTCGATGTCGCGATTCAGGTTGAATGTGGCCATCACAAACGACCGGCCCTGGCTGGACACCGAGCGAAGCTGTTCGACGCCTTCAACCGTGTTGACGACTTCTTCCAGCGTCTGGGCCAGTACGGCTTCCGCCTCTTCCGGCGAAGCGCCGGGCAGACTGGCTCGCACCGTCACCGTCGGGATGTCCACCGCCGGGAAGCGATCAACACCGAGCTTGAAATAGCTTGACGTTCCAACGACCACCAATGAAAGAATAATCATTGCCGCGAAGACGGGACGCTTGATACAGATTTCCGCGAGTTTTTGCATAACCTTCTATTTTTTGAGAATTGATGGAATCCGGATTCTGATATGAGACCGGCAACAGCAACCGACAGGATCGCAGAAGCGATTGGTCATTACTGCCGACAAAGGATAACCGAAATGGAAGACGATGTTGAGCGGAGGTCAGTTGCAAGATTGTTAATGGAACCCGCTCCCTACCGGTCGCGGTACTGATCCAACGGTTGCAATTGACGGCCAACCGATAAAAAATCCGGTTTCGACTTTCCCAAGGATCAAATATCAAACTATGAAACCTTTGTTACGAATCGCACTGGCCGCTTGCTGCGTCTTCATTGCATTCCGGGCTTTATCCACAACTCAAATTTCCACCGCTCAAACCTCGCTGCTGGAAACAGCGGACGTGGCATTGGTCAACGGCCGCATCTGGACGGGCGGCGATGCCACGTCCCTGGTTGAAGCCATTGCCATTCGCGGCGATCAAATCATTCGCATGGGCACAACTGCTGAAATTAAACAACTGGCCGACGCGCACACTCAAATCATTGATCTGGGCGGCAGGCTGGCTGCGCCGGGATTTAACGACGCCCACATCCACTTTCTGGGCGGCTCATCCGGCTTGAACGAGATAGACCTGACCGGAGCCAAATCCGTCGCCGAGATGGTCGGGCGGATTGGCGCATTCGCGAAAAAGAATCCTGACAGACCATGGCTGACTGGCAGCGGATGGGAATACTCGCCTTTCCCCGGCGGCCTGCCGACCAAAACCTATCTGGATGCCGTCATCAAAGATCGTCCGATCTTCCTGCGCGCCTACGACGGCCACAGCGCATGGGCGAATTCCAAAGCATTGGAACTGGCAGGCATCAATGCCCGGACGAAGTTCACCGGCTACGGCGAAATTGTTCACGACGCGGTGGGCGAGCCGACCGGCGCATTGAAAGAAGGCGCGCAGAGCCTGATCTCCCGGTTAATTCCACCATTGACGCGCGAACAGAAACTGGACGCCCTACGCCAGGGATTGAAGCTGGCAGCATCGCTCGGCATCACCAGCCTGCAAAATGCCAGCGGTACGCCGGAGGAGTTTTCGCTTTATGAAGAGCTTCAGAAAAATGGTGACTTGACCGCGCGTTTTTCAATGGCCTTTTCGGTTGGCGAACGCACCACCCCGCAACAGATCGAAAGCTTCGTGGCGCTGAAAAACAAGTACGACATTCACCCAGTGCTGCACGCGGCGTCGGTCAAGTTCGTGCTGGACGGCGTGATCGAAACGCACACGGCGGCAATGATCGAACGTTACAGTGACCTGCCCGCGAGTTCAGGAAACCCCTTCGGCGAAACCACGATGCCTCCCAACATGTACCAGGACTTGGTCGTGAAGTACGACAAGCTGGGCTTTCAGATTTACACCCACGCCATTGGCGACCGCGCCGTTCGCGAAGCGTTGAATGCTTACGAACTGGCGCAGAAAGTAAATGGCAACGGCAATCGCAGAAATCCCCGCCATCGCATTGAACACATTGAAACCATCGCGCCCGCAGATATTCCGCGCTTTGCCAAACTCGGCGTGCTGGCTTCGATGGAACCCATTCACGCCGACCCGGGCACAGCGGAAGTCTGGTCAAAAGCCGTCGGCGCGGAACGATTGCCGTTCGCCTTTGCCTGGCAATCGCTGTTGAAAAGCCGCGCGCGATTGGTCTACGGCAGCGACTGGCCTGCCGCCATCAGCATTGATCCCATTCGCGGCCTGCACAATGCCGTCAACCGTCGCACCATCGAAGGCCAACCGCCACGCGGCTGGGTGCCCGACCAACGCGTCAGCATCATTGACGCGCTGCGTGCGTACACCAACGGCGGCGCGTACTCTTCGTTTGAAGAAGGAATCAAGGGCCGCATCGCGCCCGGCATGTTGGCGGATGTGGTAATCTTTTCGCAGGATTTATTTAAAGTTGATCCGATGCGCATTCACGAAACGCGCGTCGTGCTGACAATTTTTAATGGCAAACCGATCTACCGCGACGGCAAGCTTTTTCCATAGAGCATGGAGCATGGAGTTCAGCCTTTAGGCTGCCGGCTTCTTCCGATTTATTTTTGGGATCGCCCAGACAGGCTAAAGCCTGAACTCCATGCTCTTTTTTCAAGGAGTAACTCAATGTCACAGGCACTACATCCAAACTTAACCGCCGCCGATTCGTCCTTCTTGAACAGCATCAACGACACCGAACAATTTCGCGATTACGCCGCCGAAGCGCGCGCTTCGGTCAAAGAACTCTACCGCGAGAATCACGCCAACCAGACGCTCGACTTTGTCCTGGCCCAAAAGGCCAAGTACGGCAAGCTGGACAAGCTGGAAATGGGCATCTGGGAGGCGCTGGAAAAGATGGATGAATTTGTTGATGACAGCGATCCCGATCTGGCTTTGCCGCAAATCGTCCACGCGCTGCAAACCGCCGAAGCCATCCGCATGGACGGCCATCCGCGCTGGTTTATTCTGACCGGGCTGGTTCACGATCTGGGCAAAGCCCTGACGCTGTTTGGTGAACCGCAATGGGCCATCGTCGGCGATACCTATCCCGTCGGCTGCGCCTTTTCAGACAAGATCGTCTATCCAGAACTCTTTGCCGATAACCCCGATTCAAAAAATCCCGGGTACCAAACCGCGAACGGCATTTACGAACCAGGCTGCGGTCTGGACAACGTGCATCTGTCGTGGGGCCACGACGAATACTTGTATGTGGTAACGAAAGATTACCTGCCCAAAGAAGCCCAATGGATGCTGCGGTACCATTCCTGCTACCCCGTTCACAATGCCGGCAGGGGCGAAGGCGCATACCAGCACCTGCTGAATGAAGCGGACGAAGAAACGCTGAACTGGGTGAGGGCGTTCAATCCCTACGACCTGTATTCGAAGTGCGAAACCCTGCCCAACGTCGAAGAGTTGAAGCCTTTTTACCAGGAGCTGATCGCGGAGTTCTTTCCGGCGAAGATCAAGTGGTAAGCCCGCGATCTAGCATTCTCCTTGTGATGATTTCGCCATCGGAACGCAACTTGCCCGCGCGATAGTTTCAATTCAGAATTTGCGCGATTCAAAGCAGTGAGCGTCCGATGGCGAACCATTTAGCAGAACTATAGCTGCCGTTTCCCGGAGATGAAATGAGAGGTTTTCGAATTCTTTAGGGGCCTTTGACCTCCCAGAATTCACCCGATCTATTTAACCCTTTTGTTTTCAATAAAGCTTAAAACCGTGAAGCAGATCGTAGCGAAAAACACGTTGGCGTTCTACCTGCTTGGAAGCAATCGCCAACGTCAATTGACACTCAGAATGTCGACCGCCGCGCCGCACAAAAGCAGCTAACTGCGAGCAAACAAACTGTTTAGAAATTCAGTATTTGCCATTTCAGTATCCGGGAAACGGCAGCTATAGTAATTCGTTTGAGCGGGAGTTTTTGAGCGGGAGTTTATGATTGCCGCAGGAGGTCAATAATTATGTCTATCAGCGTGATGCAACTCGAAGCGAAATTGCTCTGGTTGAGAACAGAGGTTGATGAGGCGCTACAGGAAGTGACGCAGAAAAAACAGTACGAGGTGCTGTTGCCGGAAGAGCGAGAGGCGGTCAGGATCGAACGCGTGCGCGCCGAAAACAGAAAGCTCCGCCCCTATTTTGACCAGGCTCTCAAGAACATGATTTCTGATGAAGAGCCTCCCAGTGCGGAAGAAATCCAAGCCGCTCTCATCGCCGACGGCGTGAACCCGGAAGAAAATCTCTTCAGCCGAATGTTGATCAAAATGCGGGAGGAGTAGCTGAGATGAATTACTTTTGGTTGGACGCCAGCGCACTCGCCAAACGATACGTACCTGAAACCGGTTCGTCGCTGATGAATTATCTCTTCACTCGCGTTCCGGCCACATCGCTCATGTGTTTACTCGAAGGCATTGGTGAGGTGATCTCGATTCTGGTTCGGGCACGCAATCGCGGCGGACTCCCTGCAATCAGGTTCCGACAGGTAATGTCGCGTTTTAACCTCGAAGTGATCCGTCACAATGACTTCGAAAAACTCTCTGCCGACCCGATTCAGGTGACGACTTCCTGGCAGTGGATCGAGAAACATTCGATCAATAGCACCGACTCCATCATCCTCCAATGCGCGCTCGACAAAGCCAACGAGTTGAGAGCCGACGGACACGATCTGATACTGGTCAGCGCCGATGCCCGTCTGATTCGCGCCGCCAACGCGGAAGGCATCGTCACGTTCAATCCTGAAACGGACGATCAAGCGATGCTCAATTCTTTGCTTTGAAGCTGCCCTCACGTTCGCCACTTCGCCAATTCCGTCTCGCCTTTCGGGTCAAGCACTTCGGCGGCCAGCGCAAAGAATTCGCGCGGCGGCGAGAGGAATAATTTCGACTCTTCGCTCGCCGGATCGAACCATTCCGGCTTCAGGAAGGGATCGCTCTTGCCGTCTTCATCAAAGCCGTGCAGGAAGATAATGGCAATCACTTCGGGCAGGTTGAACCACTCTTTGTCTTGGGTCGCTTCGCGCAAGTCGGCGGGGAAGGTGAATTCGTCGGGCTGCTTCATCGCCTTGTCACACAGCCGGTTTCGCTCCGCGACCAGTTCAGGCGTGCCCGCGCTCAGGGTGATCAGATTGTTGATCGCCAGCAGCCGCGTCCAATCGTCATTGGCTTTTGTGGCAGGCAGAAACTGGCGCAGCGCTTCGATGGTCGCTAGCCGTTCCGGTTCCTGTTCTGGCTGAAACGCCAGCCAGTCGGCGTCGGCGCTCAGGGTGACAAGCGCATCTTTCGGCTTTCCAGTTGGCACTGTCGCAGAATCTAAGCGCGGCGATGAAATCGCCGCGACTAAATGCCAAGCCAAAGGTCGATCTAAATAATCTAAAGACCGATCCAAAAGAACCGAATACCGAGTGAAAGACCGAGCGAAATACCGGGCTAAAGACCGATCCAAAGACTGATCCAAATGACGGGCCAAATACCAATCTAAATTCCGATCCAAATACCGGGCTAAAGACCGATCCAAAGACCGATCCAAAAATTGAGCCAAAGACCGGGCCATAATTGCCGTTCGAAGAATTTGCGAACCGCTTGCGGCCAATAACAGTGTGGCTTGCGCTAACAGATGGTGGCGCGGCGAGAGCGAGTTTGAGTTGAAGACCGGAGTGAAATTGAGTTCCGCAATGCTGATGTTGCCAACCCCAACCTCCTGCCCGTCAATTGCGGCAATTCTTAAGTAACCAAACCAATTTCCAACCGGCGCAATCCAGAAATGCAGCGGCAATTGTTCCCCCGCCCACGCGATGATTTCTTCAGGACCAGTGCCCATCAGCGTGGCGAAGGCCATTTGATTGAGAGGCCAAGAGGCTTTGCCCCAAGCGCTCACCGCGTCTTTCATAGCTTGGGGCCAGTCGGCGATTAGGTCATCACCAACCAGCAAAAAGTCGCGTCCCCATTTGTCAGGCTCAGATTCGCGCAGTTGCCGGAGCATCGGTTCAGTAATCCATCGACCGAGATTGGATGAAGGTAGCTCCTTCAAATTATCAGAGACCATATCGTTGATTTCAGCGCAGATGACTTCGCACGCAAACGTTGCCGCCTGTTCCTGCGCCGACGGACTCAATCCGCTCTCGCTGTCCAGCAGCAGTGCCGAAAAGATCTCCGCTGCGGCTTGTCGCTGTTCGGGTTCTTTGGCTTGCTCGGACAGAAGCTTGACCAAGCGGTCGCCGGATCCGCGCATTTCAGCAAGCATTTCGAACAGCACCAGAATCGTTTCGTGCCAGTAACGATGCGTCAGATGCGCGGAGCAATATTCGACGACCTGATTGAAATCCCAAGCCAGGCTGCGCAGGTGCAGCGCGGCGAAATATTCCTGAAACGTCAAATGGACAAAGCTGAACAGGTCGTTGCCCGCATCGTCCACGCCGCGCGGGATCAGCAATCCGCTGCGCCGGGTGATGTAATCCAGAAACTCTTTAGCTTCTTCTTCGGCATTCCCGCGCTGTTCGGCAATGGCCTCTTTTAACCATTTTCCTACATCAGCGCGGCTCGCCAGCAGATCGCCTTCTGTCTCATCGTCGCGGCGCGATTGCATCTCCCAGCCGACGCGCGCCAGCCATCGGCGCTTCTGCTCCAACGTGGCATCGTGCATTCCCACGCCACGAAACTTTTCGATTGTCTCCAAGTAAGCTTCGGTAATCTTGTCGTAAAGCTTGACGCGGCCTGAAGGCAGATTGGCGGTGATACGATGAATCAATGCAATCAAGGTCAGCAACGAAGGATTGCTTGCCAAGAGCCTAACGCGGTCGTTCTGCGCCAGCGCGCGCTTCAGCGACTCGATTCCTTCACGACGGCGCTCTGAATCGGCTTCGCGCGCCGCGTACCATCGGGTGATGAATTGTTCGATATCTTCGTCGTTGAATGGGGTAACGTAACAGCGATAGGTGTCTAGCCGCCCAGTCAAGCTTTCAATGACAAATCCTCTGTGCTCCTTAGTCGCCGCAGCTCGTTCCTCAAATGGTACTTCATCATAACCAATGATGCGGCTAGTCAGGATGAAGTAACTGTTGGGGAACTTTTCAATCAGTGAGGCCACAATTTGATCGCGCAGGTGCCGTCGGCCTTCGGCGCTTCCGACTTCATCAATGCCGTCCAGCAGCACGATAGCCTCTCCCCTTTCCAGATAGCCCATGAACCATTCGGGCGTGACCAATCCGCTGACATCCTTATCGAGCTTTTTGATGAAATCGCGGAGCATGTCCTCGTAGCTGTTCCATTCGACGGTGCGATAATCGCGCAGGATGATGGGGATGGGCAGTAGATTGCCGAAATGCGTCGTCCAGCCGGGCTTGTTGGAAGTGCTGAAGGAATGCGCAACCTGTTTGACCAGCGTGGATTTGCCGCAGCCCGGATCGCCCAGCACCACCAGATGCTTGTGATCTTTCAGCAGCTTCGGCAGAAAGAGCGTCTCTTTATCTTGGGGCGAGTATTTGAACCGCAGCGGGATGAAGATTTCGCCGAGCTTCAGCGGGCGATTGTCCTTCAGATGCGGCAAGCCCAGAAACTCCACGCTGTCGTACCGCCACGAAAGCGACAGTTTGTAGTTGAGTTCAATGTCTACCGGTAACTTGGTCGCCATATAGTTCTACTTTGTCGCTACCCAAATCTTTTAGCTTGGCTCAAGCCATAAGCCTCTTTGAAAAGTGATGCCCATCTTAGCTCCGTAGGAGCCGAATGTTTATAGCTGCGGTGAATGGAGGTTTTTCAAGCTCCGGTAGGAGCGGCATCTGGCACATATCGCTCCTCTGGAGCTTGATAGAAAATTCGACCTCAATCTATAAACATCCCGCCCCGCTGGGGCGAAGAGTCGGCTTCACCGCATCATCTGCAAATCGCTACGAAACATTCCACCAGCTAGGGCGATGAGCCAGTGGCGGCAACTGAAATTAAAGGATCGAGAAACCGCAAAGGATTTCGATAATGACCGGCTTCTACTCCGCATCCTCCCCCGATTGCCACGGCGCGCCCGTGTGAAGCAGGTGGCGCAGGATGCGTTGATCGCTGACGCCGCCCACGCCGCCCATTTGCAGAATCAATCGGCTGATCCAGAAGACGCGCTCGCCGGGATGCCATCTGCCCGCTTCTTTATCGCGTTCCCGCTTCTCCTTCTTTTCGTCTTCGGTCATTCTCGATTCCGCCAAAGGGGCGACGGAAGCGGATGCGCCGCTTTCCTCTTCGATTGGTAGCGCGGCTTCGGCGGCGGGTTTCATTTCGTATGGCCGCCGCAGACCGTCGAACATCCAACTGTTATTGACGCTGATGCCAGAGCGACAGAATTGCACGATCTCTTCGTTGTAGAAAGCGGGCGCTTGCTCCACCCGGCGAAAGAGCGGCTCTTCAAACTGCGCCAGGTAATGCAGGATGACCGTCAGCCGCCAGTCCAAACCTTTTGTCTCTTCGGGCAATGCATCCAGATAAAGCTTCCACGATGAGATGAAGGATTTGATCTTGCGCGGATTGTGCGGCAAGTTTTCGTCCAGCTTCGTGACCAATTCTTCCCGGTCGTCTTCAACAAAGCCAAAAAGTTGTTTCAACTGCGCGGTGAAATCTCTGTCTTCATCGAAATCCAACAGCAGGCGGATGTATTGTTTGGCGTCGCGCGGGACGGGCAGTAGGAAGATGCCTTGAAACATCTTGCTCAGATAATCGCGCGCCATCGGGCGAAACCGCGCGCGGTCTTCCTTGTCGCCGGAAAAGGCTTTGGCAATCGCCTGTTCAAGCTGTTGCTGATCCAGCCCCAGCACATAGACGCAATTCTTCGCGTTCAGATAAAGCTTCAACGCTTCCAGCAGCCGGTAGGCCACATCGCCTTCGCAGCGATCCAGATCGTCAATGAAAATAACCAGCAAGCCTTTGTCGTCGGTGATTTCGTTGATGGCGGTTTCAAATAGATCGCGGAACTTCTGCGAAGTAAGCGGCGCTGAAAAGTTGTCGGCTTCGTATTCGCGGCGGCTTTCGCTGAAACCTTGCACGGTTGGCAGTGGCAGCTTCAATCCTTTGGCAGCCTCGCCAATGGCCTTCAGCGTGGCGTGCAGGGCCACGTGGCCGAGCTTGCCCGCTGCATTCAATAGTTGATGCCGGGTGGTGAAATGCTGGCGGATTTCGTTGAGCAGGGCGACCAGCGGGCTGGGTTCAAACTGATGCTGCCAGGGATTGAACCAGATCAACTCTAATTGCCGCTCCTTGCCGTTTTTGTCTTGGCAATGCTTCCTGAAATCCGGGCGGATTTCACCGAACCATTTTTCGCGCAGTTCTTCAAGTTTCTCGCTCTCCTTCTCTTCTTCTGTCAGCGCGAACATATCGGCATCCGGCAAAGGAAACGTGCCGCCAAGGTACGCCCACAGCTTGCGCAGAAAACTGGTCTTGCCCGCGCCCCACGAACCGCAGATGCCGACGACGTAAGGCGGATCGCATTTCAAGATGCGATGGCCGACGCGGCGCGCCAGCGGGTGATGGCCTAAATGGTCTACTACGATGGGTTCGTCGTTGGGCGTCATCGCTTGTCTCTGCTGTCGTGATGTACAGCCGACTGTTAGTCGGCTGTAGGTTCTATCAATCGCCCTTTTCCGGCGACCTCAGCCGACTGTTAGTCGGCTGTACGTTTTAGCTTCGCGCAATCTCACGCACGCCGTCAATCAGTCTCACCACCTCTTCATCCGTCGTGTAACAGGCGCAGCCCGCGCGCACCAAGCCTTGTTCTACTTTACCCAAGCGTTCAACCACCGTCTGCGCATAAAAGTCGCCGTGCGAAGTGAAGACGCCGCGCGTGACCAGATGTTTGGTGACTTCTTCGGAAGGGATGTCGCGGACGACGAATGAAATTGTTGAGGTGCGTGGCTGATTCGGATCAGGGCCGAAGACGGTGACGCCTTCAATCGCGTGCAAGCCTTCCCATAGTTGTGTGAGCAATTCGTCGCCGCGCGAATGTAATGCGGCAAACGAGTTTTGCAATCGTTCGCGCCGCGTCGAACCTTCGGCACCCTCGTTGGCTAATGCCGCAAGGAAGTTCACTGCCGCCGCTGCGCCGACGATGCCTTCGTGGTTCTGTGTGCCAGTTTCCAGCCGGTCAGGCGCTTCGTTTGAGGCCGGTTGAAGCTTGGGCACGTCCAGCGATTCCAGTAAATTCCGCCGACCGTACAGCACGCCGATGTGCGGGCCGTAAAATTTGTAAGCCGAACAAGCCAGAAAATCACAGTTCATCGCCTGCACGTCCGGCAATTCGTGCGAGGCGTAATGCACCGCGTCCACGTACACCAGCGCGCCAACTTCGTGCGCCAGGTCTGCTGCTCGCCGGACATCGTTGATTGTGCCCAATGCGTTTGATGCCGCGCCAATGGCCAGTAGCTTGGTCTTGCTGTTGATTGCCGCTTCCAGATCATCCCAGTCGAGTTGGCCGGTTTCCGTCAGCATCCGAGCAGTGCGGATGGTTAGGCCGCGATCTTTGGCCAGTTCGCGCCACGTATCGGCGTTGGCGTGATGATCCAGTTCGGTGATGACGATTTCATCGCCGGGATTCCAGCCGCGCCCGAGTGCGCGTCCGACGTGAAAAGTTATCGTTGTCATGTTCGAGCCGAAGGAAACTTCGTCGGCATTACAGTTAAAAAAGTCAGCGAAGGTTTGGCGGGCTTCCATCAACAACGCGTCTGTTTCGGCGCTGGTTGGATATGCCCAGTGAGTGTTGGCGTTGTGAAAGAACAGGTAATCGCTGATCGCGGCGGCGACTTCGCGCGGAACTTGCGTGCCGCCTGGGCCGTCGAAATAGGCGACCGGATGGTCATTGTGTTTGCGCTGAAGCGCGGGAAAGTGAGTGCGAATCTCTTCTGTTGAAGCGACGGTGCTGTGTTGTGTGGTCATTGAATTTTATATGGTTGCGGATTGAGTCAGATAAGGGATGGTCATTGGCCCTTCGGGCAGCACGGCGATTGGCGCGTCTTTTCCAATGCGAATTAGCTCGTTGGAGATGTATGCGGCAATGTCGGTGACCGGTTCCAAATGCGCGCGGCGAACGTCTTCTGCTGGAATGTCGCTGTACAAACCGGTCGGCGCTTTCAAGCAGATGTTGGCCAGCAGTTGCGCTTCCCATTGATCGTACATGGAAAAGCCCGGCGCCAGAATCGTGTCCAGCAAAGCACGCGGCGAGTCGTGTTCGAAGAGCAGCTTTTTGAAATTGCCATGTTCAGGGAAACCGTCATTGCACTTGGACGCGGCAATGATTAATCCATCCTGTTTGACGATCTGCGCCGCCGCCGACATTCCTTTAACGGCTTGATACAAGTTTTGATCCAGCGGGTAGCCGCTGTTGGTCGTCACGACGATCGGAAACGCTTCAGGGCAGCCGACCATCACCGTGGATGTGGAAAATTCACAGCCTTTGGCATGGCTGGCAAGCACATCGCCGCAGAAGAAGTTGGTGATCTGGCGCTTCCGGTTCAGCGTGACGTTGATGCAGAAATCAACGGGGAGCAGGGAGCCGTTGGCGCAAATCTGTTCCTGCGTCGGGTTGCCTTCCAGCACGCCCCAAGTGCTGCGCGCGTGGCCGATCACTTCAGCGCGATGGTAGTGCATGATCGCGTCAATGTCGGCGACGGCAGGGAAGATGCCTTTGTAGCCGCCCGAAAATCCTGCCATAAAATGCGGTTCGATAAATCCCATCACGATGCGCTTGTCGGCTTCGACGTATTCCCGGTTGAAATAGACCTCGCGGCCATCGGTCGTTTTTCCCGCCAGCTTCAGCGTCGCGGGATCATGCGAGTTGTGATTGACGATTCGGTAACGCGTGGCGACCTCTTTGCCCACCATCTGCTCAAGTTCTTCTGTGCTGTTGACACGGTGGGAGCCGGTGCCGTTGATGATGACAAAGTTATCACTTGGCACGTGATCGAGTTCGGCAAACAGCCAACCAAGCAGGCGGTCATTCGGCAACGGGCGCGTAATGTCCGGGATGACAATCGCGACTTTATCCGTCGCGCCAATCAGTTCTTTTAGCGGCTTTGAATGGATCGGTGAACGAACCGCATCAATGAAAGACGCCGCTTCGTCAGGCAAGCCGGGAATAAATTGTGGCGCGATCACTGTGACGTTTTCCGACGGGATTTCGATTTGAAGGCCATCCTGGCCGTATTGCAGATGAGTGTGCATAAGTTTTCGGATTCGGACTTTAACTGTCTTCAACTCAGTCCTTGTGTGTCTCTTCAGTCAGCGAACCATACCGGCGAAGTTGCGGCGATTGAAAGGCGACGGTTGCGACAACGATCAAGGTCCCAATTCCACCACCAACCACCGAGAGGATTGGGCCAAGTAACGCGGCGACCGCGCCCGATTCAAAGCGCCCAATTTCGTTCGAAGCATTGATGAACATTCCATTGACGGCGGAAACGCGGCCACGCATTTCGTCAGGCGTCAGCAGTTGCACCAGCGTGTGGCGGACGACGACGCTGATGTTATCGAATGCGCCAGTCAGGAACAACATTACCAACGAAAGCCAGAAACTTCGCGACAGACCAAAGACAATGGTCGCTACGCCAAATCCCGCGACCGCCCACAACAAGGTGCTTCCGGCTCTTTTCAGCGGCGGCAGGTGCGCGGTCAGCAAAGCCATCGTCACTGCGCCAAGCGACGGCGCAGCCTGCATCCAGCCCAGTCCGGTTGGCCCGACTTTCAAAATATCTTTGGCGTACACCGGCAGCAATGCGACTGCGCCGCCCAGCAGCACGGCGAACAAATCCAGCGACATTGTGGTGAACAGCAGCTTATTGCGCCAGACGTATTCGAAACCGACGCTCAGCGATCGCCAGTTGTTGCTGGTGGAATGCGATTCGACGGCGAAGGAGCGTTTCGTCAGCATGGCCAGCGCCAGAAAGTAACAAAGACTTCCAATCGCTCCCAGCAAGTAGACACGCGTTGCGCCGCCCAGCAGATCAATCATGAATCCACCCAGCGCAGGCCCCAGCATCGAAGCCATCTCGAACCCGCTGATCGTCCACGAAACCGAATTGGCGAAGATCGAGCGAGGCACCAACTGCGTCATCAGAGAAGAACGCGCTGGCCCCTGAAACCCTCTGGCCAGGCCGCTGGCCAACAAGCAAGCGTATATCAATCTGACGCTGCCGCCATTTGCGGAAACAAGCGCCAATCCGATCGAGCTAATGAACCCGATCACGGTTGCGGCCATCAGGATTTTTCGCCGGTCAAAACGATCCGCGACCTGTCCGGCGGGCAACGCCAGCCCGATCATTGGCGCGGCTTGCACCAATCCAACCATCGCCAGCGGCCATGCCGACCGCGTCTTTTCGTAAAGCTGCCAGCCGACGGCGACGTTCTGCATCTGCACGCCCAGCACCGATAGTACGTGGCCGCCCAGAAAAAGGCGGAAATCGCGCACGCGTAATGCGGCGTATGGATCGTACTTGACTGGTGTTGATCCTGTGGCTTTGGCGGGGGTGGGTAATGGGGCGTCAGCAGACATCTTGAGACTGAAGAAGTTTGAAATCGAGAATCTGAAATTTGAGATTGAAAATTTGAAAAAAGAAAAGGGCGACCATTGCGGGTCGCCCTTTTCTTTGCCATGCGGATGAGAGGAATCGAACCTCCACAAGATTGCTCTTACTAGCACCTGAGACTAGCGCGTCTACCAATTCCGCCACATCCGCATTTGGGTAGGCGCATACTACTGATCGAGCCGGAAGCTGTCAAGACACCTGACCGGATTCAATTGGATTCAATTCTTTTCAGGCCAAGTTCTTCCTGAATTTCGCGCAAAGTTGCGATAACAAAGGCGCAATGTTCGTCGAAGCTCATATTTAATTCTTCCGCGCCTTTCCACAGATCGTTGCGGTTCACGGTGCGGGCGAAGGCTTTGTCCTTCATTCGTTTTTTGACTGATGCCGGTTCCAGCGTGTCGAAGCTCTTGTCAGGCCTGACCAGCGCGCAGGCAGTCAAAAAGCCGCACAACTCATCGTTTGCAAACAGCGCATGTTCCATCAGGGTTTCTCGCGTCACGCCCGTGTAATCCGCATGCGACAGGATCGCGCGAATGACTTCTTCCGGGTAGCCGTGATCGCGCAGAACTTCGGAACCGAGTTGCGGATGGCGCTGATCCGGATAACGTTCGTAATCGAAATCATGGAGCATCCCGACTATGCCCCATTTTTCTTCGTCTTCGCCGTATTTGCGTGCGCAGGCGCGCATCGCGTATTCAACGGCACGAGCGTGTTTGCGCAGACTTTCGCTCTGCGTCCATTCACACAACAACTGCCATGCCTCTTCGCGTGCGGGCAATGTTTCAGTCATGTTTTCTCTCCGATAAAAGATGAGGTCGGCGTTTTTTACCTGCGTTTGTCAGGCAAGGCAAGTGTGGTAGATTTTGAAGCGGTTATAGCGGTTTGCACTTGTGTGCGACCGCTGGCAGATGTGGCACAAGATGGCATCTTGTGCCTGGCGGTCGGGAACAAGATACCATCTTGTTCCACAGTCGCTGGCCAAGTCGCCTATTGGGCGCACGCATTTGCAAGCC
>JBBQVH010000142.1:0-21448 GCA_038211695.1 Blastocatellia bacterium
TCTTTTTGCTTTTTTTTTTGGGCGTTTTTTTTTCCGCGGGTGTCGCCCCGCCCCACCTCCCCACACAACCCCCCCCCGCCACATTTTGTGTAAGTCCCGGAGAATCTACCCGATGTCAAAAAGCAGACAGTGTTTGCTCGCACTCGTAGTGTTCACGCTGACGCTCTCGGTTTGGGCGTCCGATGACTGGTCGCAATTTCGTGGGCCAAACGGTTCGGGTATTTCGGCTGATACGAACCTGCCGATCGAGTTCGGGCCGGACAAAAACGTGGTTTGGAAAACGGCGCTGCCGCCGGGACATTCGTCGCCGGTGCTGTCGGCGGATCGCATTTTCGTGACGGCGTATGAACGCAACAAGACGACGAGCAAATTGTTTGTCATCAGCCTGGATCGCGCGACGGGCAAGATTGTCTGGCAGCGCGAAGTGCCCAGTCCAAGAAAACAGGAACTTCACAAATCGAACTCGCCCGCTTCGCCCAGCGCCGTGACCGATGGGCAGAACGTCTTCGCTTTTTTCACGGACTTTGGGCTGATCTCGTTCGACCGCGAAGGCAAGGAGCGCTGGCGGATGCCGATGGGGCCGTTCAACAATCCGTTTGGAATGGGATCGTCGCCGATTCTGGCAAATGGCCTGGTGTTGCTGAATTGCGATTCCGAAAGCGATTCGTTCTTTGTCGCGGTGGATCAAAAGACTGGCAAGTTGAAATGGCGCGTTGAACGCCCGGATGCCACACGCGGATTTTCGACGCCGGTGCTGTTTCAGCCTGCGAAGGGCGGCTTGCAAGTGCTGGTTGCCGGTTCGTTGCGAATGTCGGCGTATGACGTGGCGACGGGCAAAGAGATTTGGTTTGTTCGCGGTCTGACCTGGCAGATCAAACCGACGCCGGTCATCGGACGCGATACGCTTTACATTCTGGGCTGGGCAGGCGGCGCTGATCCCGGACAGCAGGAAGACATCCCCCCATTCGCCGAAATGCTGAAGAAGTATGACGCGGATAAGGATGGCAAGCTTTCGCCGGACGAGCTTGACCCGAAGATCAAGAAAGCCTGGGTTGATTTTGATCTGGATCGGGATGGCTTTTTGAACGAGCGCGATTGGAAGTCGTATCAGGCTCGGCGCACGGTGCAGAATGGCATACTGGCGTACCGCATTGACCGCCAGAAAGAGATGCGCGGCGATCTGACCGAATCGAATTTCTTGTGGAAGTATCAAAAGACGCTGCCGAACACGCCTTCGCCGTTGTTTTATCAGGATGTTGTTTATCTGCTGAAAGAGGGCGGTATTTTGACCGCGCTCAATCCGGCAACGGGCGAGGTGATGAAGCAAGGCCGTCTGGCTGGAGCGCCCGGTGATTACTACTCCTCACCGGTCGGCGCGGACGGCAAGCTTTTCACCGTCAGCGAAGAAGGCAAAGTCACCGTGCTGAAAGCGGGCGGCAATTGGGAAACGCTGGCGACTGTGGCGCTGGGCGAATCGTGCCACGCGACACCGGCCATCGCTGGCGGGCGCATCTATTTGCGAACGCACGGCACGCTGTACTGTTTTGGCAAGTAAAGTGGCTTGTATCGTCGTAGAAAAACCGCTGTGCTAGAATCCGCCGCGGAGGTATTCAGATGGACAAAACACTTAAATTCGAACTGACCAGTGATGATCCCGCCGAAATCAAGAAACTTCTTGATCAGTACTTCGAAGTTCTAGACCGCGATCACACTGAAAGAGCTAAGGTCTGGGAAGAAATTGACCGGACTAACACCGCAAGCGAAGCGGCTCTGGCTTATCTGCGGGAGTTAATGCGAAAGGCGGCGTGATGTGGAAACCAGTTATTGAAGCGTCATGGTGAGCAGATTCGAGAACTTGCGGAAAACCAAACCCGCTTTCAATACGAGATGCAACTGCAAAGAGAAAGAGAAGTTCACGAACGCGAGCAAATAAAACTGCAACTCGAAAATCGGCTGCTACGTGAGCGATTGGAACGGCTGAGTCTGCCGCCGTCAACGCCAAAACCGCTAGACGAGCCGTCGAAGGACTGATGGCTTTCATTCAACTTCACAACCAACAAAAGGTTCAACCCAATGATTGAAACTAAGGAGAAAAAAAACTCTATGCTGTGGGCAATGTTTGCAATTGGCGCGGCGCTGTCGTGGGGCGTGTACGGCGCGATGCTGCATCAGGGACAAATGGCGTTAGGCTCTGCCCAGCATCGCGGGCTGCGCGCGCTGTTATGCGTTGGTCTCGCCTACTTTGTGATTGGCGTGATCGTGCCAGTCATCGCACTGGCTGCGCAGGGTGAGTTAAAGCTGCAAGGCTTTACCGCCCTGGGTACAACGACGGCGACCGCCGCCGGAGCGTTGGGCGCAATCGGTGCAGCGTGCATCATCTGGGCGTTCAAATCGGGCGGCATTCCGACGTATGTGATGCCGCTGGTGTTTGGCGGCGCGCCAGTGATTAACACGATGGTGACGATGGCGCTGCATCCGCCGAAAACATCCATCAACCCGCTGCTGTTTGTCGGCCTGCTGCTGGTGGTTTTGGGCGCGAGCATGGTTTTGTATTTCAAACCCCAGGCGTAACGTCCAAAACAGTGGGCGCGGCTTTTCGTGAGAGGTAAGTACGATGGCAACACCACAAAGATTGCTGAATGAATCGCGGCTGGCACAGGCGTCGCAAATTCCCATGCCGAAGATTTTTGATAAGACGGTGCAATGGGAAGGCGTCAAGATAGATCATTTCCGCCTGGAGCCGGGCGAAGTGCCAGCACGCATTCACAAAGTGCATGAAGTCTTCGTGCCGCTGGCCGGATCGGTCACGATCGAAGGCAGTGGGGAAGATGGTGCGCCCGCCAGCCGCCGCCGCGTTCCTGGCGATATCAGCGTGACGCCCGCCGGCATTCGCTATTCGGCGCACTGGGAAGAAGAGCTTGAATACTTGACGGTCTTCCTGACCGAAGATTATTTGAAGCGCACCACGATTGATTTCGAAGCCAATCGGAATGCGCGGATTGTGCTTTCGTGTGGCCCGCAAGACCCGCTGGTGCGTTCGATCGGGATGGCGCTGGCGGATGAAATTGACAACGAACAGCCCGCCGGAAAGCTGTACGCCGAATCGCTGGTCAATACCTTGGCTGTCCACTTGCTGCGCCATTATTCGACCGACAGTTTGGTGGATGACCTTCACTTCGGTGGCTTGGCTGCGCATAAACTGCGGCGCGCAACGGAGTTCATTGAAGAGAATCTTGACCAAGATCTGGAACTGGCCGAAATCGCGCAGGCAGTGGAGCTAAGCCCGTACCACTTTGCGCGTTCGTTCAAACAAACGACCGGCTTCTCGCCGATTCAATTTTTGATGCAGCGCCGCATCGAATTGGCCAAACGCCTGCTGGCCGCGAACGATGCGCCGATTGTCGAAGTCGGTTTGCGCGCCGGATTCAAAAACCAGAGTCATTTCACAACGCTCTTTCGCAAACTCACCTCTTTGACGCCGAAGGCGTATCGCAACGCCTACCTGCGCTAAAACGATTTCAGCAAGCACAGCAAAAAAGCGGCAAGCAGCAAAAAGACTGACTTGCCGCTTTTGCTTTACCTTCCCTCCTGTCGAATTGCGAATAACCCAAACAATCCCAAGAAGGAGGGAGTATGAAAAAACGAATCTTTGCCGTGACGATATTGTTGGTGTTGATGTCTTTGTTCACTGCGGGCTTTGCCGCTGAAGCGAATAGAGGTGATGAGGTCAGCGAGGCCCTTGATCGTGGCACCGAAGCCTTTAATCGGGGCGCGTATGAGCGCGCGATCTTTGAATACCGTTTTGCGTTGACGTGGCCCGGACAGCACGAAGCGCGCGCGCACTTCAATATCGGTGTGTGCCATTACAGGCTGAACCGGTTGCGCGAAGCCGCCGGTGAATACCGCACGGCGATCAAACAGCGAAATGGAAAATATCCGGCAGCCTCATACGCGCTGGGCGTTGCGCTGCAAACGTTGCGGCAACACCGTGAAGCGCAAGCGGCTTTCGCACAGACCGTCGAAGCTTCCGGGGGCAAACATGCCGAAGCCTTGTTCGAGCTTGGCCTTTACGCGCAGGCTGCGCATGAAACCCGGGCGGCGGCGGACCTTTACGCCCGCGCGATCAAACAATCGAAAGACCGCATTCCAGCTTCTCACAACAACCTCGGCGTGATTCTGGCGGGTTATGGCCAGATGGATGATGCGCGGCGAGAGTTTGAGATTGCCCTGCAACAATCACGCGGCAAATTCGACGAAGCGCGCGACAATCTTTCACGCTGCCGCGATCTGCTCTCGTCCAAATCGCAAACACTGATTGCCGATCTGAAAACGAGTGGTGCGCCAGTCAGAATTCAGCTCACAGGTGATTGAAGGAGTGCGCTGATGTGACGCGAGAGGTTGCGAGCGGCGCGAAGTCGTGTGATAGACTGCGCGCCGCTTTACCCACATTCCATCTCAATTCAGATCAGGAGAGCACTCATGAAATTTCATACCATTGCTGACATTCTGGCGTGGCACGAACGGGCGAATGAACGTTTTGCTGCTGCCGTTGCATCCGTCAACGACGCGCAGGCCGACTTCCGCGCCGGCGAAAACGAATGGACAATTGCCGAGATTGCCGAACACGTTCACATCGTCAGCGGCGGCATGCTTCGCATCACGCACAAGCTGCTGAAACAGGCTGAAGCCGATGCCAAGCCCGCACCCGCCGACTTGAGCCTTGATTACACCTTTGCAGGCGGCAACCCGCCGCAGAAATTCCAAGCGCCGGAAGCCGTCTGCCCAAAAGGCGGCGTCAGCGTCCCGGAAGCGTTGGCGAGTATTCAAACAACACTGAATGGGTTTGCTGAGATCAAAGCGCGGCTGGAAGCGGTGGATTTATCAGAGCAAACATACAGGCATCCGGCGCTCGGCCCGATCAGCGCGTATCGGTGGATGATCCTGCTCGGTGAACATCAGGATTTGCACCGGCGGCAGGTTGAACGCATCAAAGCGGCGGATGGATTCCCAGCTTAAGGTTTTTGCTGTTTCTCCGCTTCGTCGTCAATTAGTTTGCAGTTGGTTTTGAAGTTGGTCAATTTGGCGTTGACGGTGCCGGAAGCGGTTTTGGCAACCAGTTTGAGCGGGATGTGTTTATTGTCATCGGTCAGCCACATCGTCATTTCGCCGGGTCGTGAAATGAGTTTGCCAGGGCCGAAAAGCTTCGGTTCAACTTTGATCGTTTTGACTTTGCCGCAATCGGTGTTCAGCTTTTCGTGTTTGCCGACAACAATATCAAACGAGTAGTTCACGCCGTCATCGTTGATCGGGAAGCGAACCAACTGGCCTTCCTTCAGCTTCTGCAATCGAAGAAAGTAAAACGCCGAGATCAGATCAAGCATGCCTTCCTGGTAGACGGCGGATTTTTCGCGTGGCGTGGCTTGTGGGTTGTTCAGGTCTTTGGCGGAAAATTTGACCGTCTGTTGTGCGGGGTCAAACACGGTGGTCTGCGCCGCGCGCTTTTTGCCTTCCTTGATGTCTTTGAAACTCAGACGCGCTGAGAAATCTTTGGCATCAATCAACGTTTCGAAGCGATCTTTCGCGTCCACGCCCGCAATCGCAATCAGCAAGCCTTTGGAAACAGCCGATGCGCGCAGGTGCAGGAACTGATCATCTGCTGATGGCTTGAATTCAACATTTAGACCGTCAATCGTGGCGTCAGTGGTTTGTGTCGCGCCCGGAAATTCAAACGTCACGACTCCCACCGTCGCATAGATTGGAAAGCGCGAAAAGCGAACTTCGTATTCCAGCTTTTCGCCTGTGGGAATCGGGAGCGGACGTTTGAATTCGCGGCGCAATGGGGCCAGCGGCAGGTTCATGGTAGGCGCAGGTGTTGGACTGGGCGTCGTTCCCTTCGCCGAATCTTGCCAGGCGCGAGCGTGGCCGCCTGATAAACAGCCAAGCGCTATCAGCAAAAGTCCGGAGGTGAGCTTGATTCTTTTCATTTTCAATCCTGGCTCAATGCCACTCAAAAAGAGAAGACTTTAGAGGCTTTCAGAATCAGAATCATCAGGACGATTCCCAAACCGATCAGGCCGCGATATTCGCGATGGTGCAGGTATTGATTCATCTCGAAGCTGCGCGTCTGGCTGCTGCGGTATGGCGTCAGGCGCGGAAGGAAGAGAGGCACTTCAGCCGACCAGCGCGCATACGCTTCACCGAACAGCGTTCGCATATGAGCGGCTTCGGCCTGCATCACCGGCCAATAGATGGCCAGAAAGAAAATCACCAGCCACGCGCCAATCAGCCAACTGCCGCCGGCAATCGCACAGCCCACGGCCATGACAAAGCTGCCGAAATAGAGCGGATTGCGCGTGTGCCCATATGGCCCGGCAACGGCCAGTTCCGCGTTCTTTCGCAAATGACCCGAAGCCCAGGCGCGAATCAGCGCGCCGCCCAGCGCGATGGGAATACCAATCGCCAGTGAACGCCAGCTTGGGCGCGAAAAGGCCGTGAATAGAATCGCCGTCACGAACCCAATCGGCACGCGCAGCCTTTGCAGCAGCGAGCGCCCGTCCGGATCAACAGCTTGTGTTTGGTTTTCTGCACTCATGAGTTAATGGACAAAACTTTTAGTTCGCGGCCCGGCTTGACGCCGTCGGCCACTCGCAATCTTTCCGTAATTTTCTGCCAAACGGTTTCGACGGGAATTTTCATGCAGGACGTGTGACTGCAATAGCGGCGGTAACAATCCGTGCGGCAATCCAGATCGAAGCGTTCCACCACCAGATCGTTTGGGGCAAACGGGCCGTTCCTTCGCGCCGAAGTCGGCCCGAAGAGCGCCACAATCGGCGTGTGAGCCGCTGCCGCCAAATGCATCGGGCCGGTGTCGCCGCCCAGAAACAGTTTCGCTCGCCGCGCCAGCGCCAGAAATTGTTTCAGGGTGGAAGCGAGCGGGAAAGCCGCGCCTGTACGCGATTGCCCGACGACGGCCTGCGCCAATGACAATTCGCCAGGGCCATACGTGATTGCCGAACGAATGCCGTAGGCTTCCCACAAGCGGTCGGCGATTGCCGCGAACTCCGACGTGTGCCAGAGCTTTGTCGGCCAGCCTCCGCCCGGATTCAAAATCGCCAGCGCGCCATCACAACGGTCAAGCTGTTCGTCCGCAAATTGTTCGTCTTCCACATCCAGCGCAATCGGAAATTCCAGTTCGCCCGAAATGTCGCAGCCAAGATGGGCAACCAGCCGCAGATTCTTTTTGATGACGTGATCGTCGTCATCGGCGGCGACTGATTCGTTCAGCAGCCAACGGCTGGCCGGTTCGCGCAATGCTTCTTTTGTAAAACCGATGCGGCGGGGAATGCGCGACAGCCAGGGAACCAGCGCCGATTTCAGCAGGCCTTGAAAATCGAGCGAGAGGTCGAATTTTTCAGCGCGCAGACGATTGACGTTGGCGCGAATGGCAGACAGCGTTTCCGATGTTGTTAAACTTTTGCGCCAGCCGCGCAGGTCAAGTTCGATCAGATCGTCCAGAGAAGGATTTCCGCCAAGCAGCTTCGCTGCGCCGCCGCGTTCCACCGCCCAGGTCAGATGCGCGTGTGGCAATGCGTGCCGCAAGGCCGCCAGCGCGGGCAGCGTGTGAATCACGTCGCCGATCGCGCCAAGTCTGACGATCAAGATTCGTTGAGTATCCATCGAACTGCTTCCAAAACATTCGCCGCGATGTAATCGGCCACGATGTGATCTTCATGCTGTGGCCCTGTGGTTTGTCCCTGCCCAAACTCTTCGCGCCCGTGACCGGTCAGCACCAGAACGCCGCGTGCGCCAATGGCTTGCGCCGCCGCGATGTCGCCATACCGGTCGCCGATCAGCACGCATTTCGATAAATTCAAGTCGAACTCTGCTGCCGCACGCGTCAGCAAGCCGGGTTTGGGCTTACGGCAATTGCAAACCTGCCGGTAAGGCGGCTCGCCGATTTCAGGATGATGCGGGCAGTAATAGATCGCGTCCACGCGCGCGCCAACTTCGGTCAATTCATTCATCATCCGCCGATGAATCCCGGCCAGAAAGTCTTCGGTAAATAATCCGCGCGCGATTCCGGCCTGATTGGTGACGACGATTGCCCGCCACCCGGCTTCGTTGACCAGCCGGACGGCTTCTGCCGCCACATCGAGCAAGCGAAACTGCGCGGGATCGCAGATGTAGCCCGTCTCTTCATTCAACGTGCCGTCGCGGTCAAAGAAGATTGCGCGGCTGCCATAGTTTTTATTCCGGGTATTGTTCATGTCCGAAGGCGGGCATTCTACCTTGCTTCGACGGCGGCGGCGAAATGGCTAAACATAAAAACTTATGTGAAGTGGATCAAGAGACGGATTGGCCGGGTTGACCGGATGAAGTGATTCGGTAGGAAAGGGCGCTGCTTCATTCGGATCAGGAGTCGTCCAAACAGGTCTGACCCAAATTCGACAGCGCCCGCCGATGAAATTGCCGCGATCTCATCGGAGTAAAGCGCGTCCCTGTATAGCAAACAGCGTTCCGTCTGTTGGCGTGTGAAAGAAACTCAGAGCCTTGGCAGACAGCGTTTAGAGTACCAGCTTTAGCTGGAAGTGGTGGCTTTAGCCGCCCCGTCACGTCGCATGTGCAGTGCGGCTAAAGCCGACGTCGGCCAGCTAAAGCTGGTACTCTAAACACCGTCCATTGACGTCTCGGATGAATTTCAGGTGGCCACTCAATGGAAAGTATTTTTCTTAAAGGCTATAGCTTGCTCAGGACAACCCGCTCAGGCAATCAAGTTCGCCTTTGCTGTTTTGCCTCCATTGGTTGCAAGCATGGAGTCGCTATGGCACATTCCGTGGCAATCGTCGCCCCCGCAAAAATCACAACAGATCGGTTTCGGTTACAACGCGAAGCGCAAAATCACCTGTCAACAAAGGCTGGTGTGCATTCGTGCTGATGTGGCGGATAGAGGCCTTTCTGTACTGGACGTGTGGATGGTGAGTTGCAGCAGGCCGCACAATGATGAAATGGGCTTCGGCCCGGGAGTTGGTTCAAATGAACACCCAGGGAAGAGTTTTAATTGTTGATGACGACCCCGAATTTGGACTGGTCGCTCAAAGTCTGATTGAGGTCGAAGGGTTATCGGCGCAATTGGTCGAAAGCGGAGAGCAGGCGTTGGCCGTTTGCAGCGAGCGGGCATGTGACGTGGTGTTGCTGGATTTGATGTTGGGCGAAACGTCGGGACTGGATGTGCTGCGCGAGATTCGCCGTCAGGCTGATGACTTGCCGGTGATCGTTGTGACGGCGCATGGTTCGATGGAATCCGCCGCCGCCGCCGTGCGCGCCGAAGCGTTCGATTACATCGGCAAACCGTTTCGCGCGGATGAACTGATGGCCGCTGTGCGTCGCGCGCTGGAATGGCGAAAGCAGCAGCGCAACGGTAATCGGGAAAGTCAGATCAAATCCGCCAAAGCCACTTCGATTGTGTCCATCGTTGGGTGCAGTCCGGCGATGGTGGCCGTGTACCGGGCCATTGCGCGCGTCGCAGCGACCGATTCGACCGTGCTGATCAGCGGAGAGAGCGGAACCGGCAAAGAGCTGGTGGCGCGCGCGCTGCACGACAACAGCCCGCGCGCCAAACATCCTTTCATTCCCGTCAACTGCGGTGCGCTGACTGAAACCTTGCTGGAATCGGAGCTGTTCGGCCACGTTCGCGGATCATTTACGGGCGCGCTGGCCAACCATCGCGGCATCTTTGAAACAGCCAACGGCGGCACGATCTTTCTGGATGAGATTTCAGAGACTTCGCCCGCGTTTCAGGTCAAGCTGTTGCGCGTTTTGCAGGAGCAGGAGATTCGTCCCGTCGGTGCGGCGGAATCGCGCCGTGTGGATGCGCGCATCGTCGCCGCTACCAACCGTCGCGTCCAAGACCTGTTCGCCACCGAAGAATTCCGCCGCGACCTGCTGTATCGCCTGAGCGTCATCAACATCGAACTACCACCATTGCGCGAGCGCCGGGAAGACATCCCGCTGTTGGTCGAACATTTTCTGCAACGATTGAATCGGAAGCTGGGCAAGAACGTTACGGTCCCGGCAGAAACACAGGATTGGCTGTGCCAGTTCGATTGGCTGGGGAATGTGCGCGAATTGGAGAACGCCGTTGAGCGCGCCATCACCTTGAATCTCGGCGGCAAATTGCTGCCGGAAGATTTTCTGCAATTCACGCCAACACCGCTCGCCCGCAAAGCCATTTCGGCTCCCGTCCCGGAAGGCGTGGCTGGAAGCGTCGCCGCGACCTCAACCAATGGAGGGATGTTCTGGGTTTGCGAACTGCCGAACACGCTGGAAGAGGTTGAACGCCGTCATTTGGTGGCGATGCTGCGTTACACAAAAGGCAACAAGTTGCGCGCGGCGGAACTGTTGGGCATTGGCCGCTATTCGCTTTACCGCAAGGCTGTACGGCTGGGGATTAACCTGAATCAGGAAGATTGATAATGCGATTTATTGTCTTCTCGTTTTTCATCCTGTCTTTTACGTTTGCGCAAGGCTGGTACGGAACCGGGAGCGGTAGCGACCGGGTGTTGGCGATAAGAACGCGCCAAAGGCCTACCCAGTCGCTACCACTCCCGGTTCCGTACCGGTTGGTCAAAGGCCGGATTGAATTGACCAATTCCAAACTGAAGCCGCGCGACGGCAAGATGGACGCCAGCGGTGTAGTCGTCTGGCTGGCCGCGCCGGATGGCTCCGTGCTGCGCGGTACGTCCAAACAGAGAAAGTTGATCACCCAGCGCAATAAACGATTCGCCCCGCACATCGTCGCTGTCGAGACAGGATCGGAAGTGGATTTTCCAAACGAAGACCCGTTCTTTCACAACGTCTTTTCGATCTTCAATGGCAAACGGTTTGATCTGGGCCTTTACGCCAGCGGAGAAACGCGTCCGGTGAATTTCAATCGCGCGGGCATCTCGTACATCTTCTGCAACATTCATCCGCAGATGAGCGCGGTTGTCATTGCGCTCGACACGCCCTATTTCGCCGTCAGCGACCGGCTGGGCAAGTTTGAGATCAACAACGTTCCAGCGGGCAATTACCGGTTGAACCTTTGGCACGAACGCGCCAAACCGGAAACCCTCGCCTCGCTTTCGCGCCTGCTGCAAATCGGAGCAGCGGGATTGGACGCGGGCGCGATTGCGGTCAGTGAAGAAGGATATGTCCCGCGCCCGCACCCCAATAAACACGGCCAGGATTACGATCAGCAGCAACCGAATTATCGCAAGCCCCAGTAATTGCTGATTGCTGATTGCGGATTCATCGGGTTCTATTTTTTATCGCTTTACGCCCACAGGCTCATTCGTTATGGCAACACGGACAAAGCGCCACTCAATCAGTCCGCAATCTGCAATCCGGCAAGTTGGCCGCAATCCGCAAGTTCTGCGCAACCAGCTTTTTCTCAGCTCAGCGTTGCTGACCAGCGCGCTGCTGGTGGTTGCCGCGTGGGTCATCAATCACCAGGTCGTCCGCCAGGCCCGCCAGCAGGTACAGGCCGAAGTCGAAACCTTATTGCCGCTGTACGACGCGGTGTGGAATGAGCATGCGCGGCGGTTGGCCACGGCCAGCGGGGCAATGGCCGATTCGCCAATCGTCAAAACCGTTTTTGGGGATGCACGCGCTGCTCGCGATCAACAGACGTTGCGCGAAATGATTAAGGACGCTGGTGCGGACGCCATTGCGCCGGGCAGCCCCGACACGCCGGGCGATCTGGTTTTGATGAGCGATGGCGCGGGGCAGCTTTTCTTTGCGGAACAACAGGGCAAAGGTGTTTCAGCAGTATCGGACAGACCCTCGGATTTTCCCGTTGGCCTCTTTGCCGAAATGCCCGTTGACTTGCCTGCCGCGCGAATCGTCGGGGAAAGTCAGGTGCCCGCGCGCGGCTTCACGATGATTGGCGGGCGCGTGTTTCAACTGGCTTTGACGCCGGTCGTGCTGCATTCCGGCAGCGCCGAATTCAACAACACGCTGGCCGTGATTGGAATGGGCGCAGAACTCAGCCGCGCGATGGCCAATGAAATCAAACAGCGCATTCACAGCGAAGTCGTCTTTCTGGTGAATGGCCGCGCGTATGCCTCTTCGTTCGCGGCGGATGCCGAACGCGCGGCGATCAGCGCGATTGCCGCAAACAAGGTGCTGGATGCGCCTGCCGGGCGTTCCAGCGAACTCAATCTTGGCGGCGACTTGTATTTGGCCTTTGCCCGTCCGCTGGCGGATTTTGACAGCAAGCTGATTGGCCAGGTGGTCGTCTTACGTTCATTGGCGGGGGCGGGGCAATTGTTTCGCGCCATCTCAAACCGGCTGTTGGTGCTGTGGTCGCTGGCCATCGCGGCGGCGTGGTTTCTCAGCTATTTGATCGCCGGACGCATCACGCGCCCGCTGGAATCGCTGGCGGCGAGCGTGCGGGCATTCGGACAGGGCAATGACAACGTGATGACGCCCACGCATGCGCAGGGCGAAGTCGGCCAATTGGCGCAAGCCTTCGATCAAATGCGCCAGTCCATCAAACAATCGCAGGTTGCACTGCTCAAAAACGAACGCCTGGCGACCATCGGCCAGATGGCCAGTTCGATCATCCACGACCTGCGCAATCCGCTGGCAACCATTTCTACTGCTGCCGAAGTCATGAGAAAGGACGGCATCACGTTCGACCGCCGCCGCACGATGATCGAAACGCAGATTCGCGCGTCGCACCGGATGAACGACATGCTGACGGAGATTCTGGAATTCTCGCGCGGCAGCTACAAACTTCGTCGCGAACCGCAGCCACTTGCACCCATCGTCCAACGCGCAACGCAAGAACTGGGGACGCAGATGGCGCAGCTCGGCATCCGGCTTAATGTTGTGGTTCCGCCGGAGATCACGCTGGAAGCCGACGCTGAAAAGCTGGCGCGCGTGTTTGAAAATCTGCTGGTCAACGCAACCCAGGCGTTACAGCAAGCTGACCCCAGGGGCGGCTCGGTTGAAATTCGCGCCGCCTACGAAACTGCTGGCGTGCGAGTGGATGTGACCGATGACGGGCCGGGCATTCCCGCTGCAATTCGCGAACGGCTTTTCGAACCGTTTATCAGCCACGGTAAACAAGGCGGCACAGGATTGGGATTGGCCATTGCGCGCGCCATCGTTGAAGCTCACGGTGGCCGAATCAGCCTGAACGGGACTCAGTCACGCGGGGCGCATTTCATGATTGTGCTGCCCGGAGGTAAAGATGGCGCATAAGATTTTGCTGGTAGACGATGATAATGAATTTCGCACCGTTATGGCGCTGGCGCTGGAAACTTATGGGTACGCGGTGATCGAAGCAACCGATGGCGTGGCTGCGCTGGATGTGTTGCAGCGCGAACGGCCGGATGTGATCCTCTCCGACCTGCACATGCCGTTGATGGATGGCCGCACCTTCTGCAAACGGGTGCGCGCCGAAAACGACCTGGCCACCATTCCCTTTGTGATCCTCTCGGCCTACATCGAATCAGATGGGTCGAACACGCTGTCGGACACTCCGGCGGATTACTGTTTCAGCAAACAAAACTTTTTCTCCTCCCTTCTGCCGCAACTGGAAAAACTGATCGCGCGGTGCGGGTAATCGCCACCTGATGGCGCATTCCAAATCAAAGCCCGCCCAACAATGTTGGTTCTCTACCAAATTTTTGCGGATATGGTATTGGTTATGGCGATTGGCTTCGTTCCTGTGAAGTTAAGTTTTGAAACCAATACCATTCTTTAAATCCGGAGCAGGGACGACGGGGATGTAAACGAATACCGATGGCTTCTGCTCGCGCTGTATTCAGGTCAGGAGACGAGGAACGATTATGCGAAAGTGGATCGCTTTTATGACTGCTGTGACGCTCTCCGTTTGTATGCTGATGGCCGTGACGGTTCCCGCGCAAGCCAATGGGACTTCGCGCAAACGCAAAGTCCCACCGCAGGCGGAAGCCAGCATCACGCTGGAAGAACTGGCTGTATTAGTTCGCCGCGCTGAACAAGCCGCCGCTGCCGCGCAAACCGAAGCCCGCCGCGCCCGCGAACAGACCGACGCAATGCAGCAACAATTGGCGCAGGCTGTGCGGGAGTTGTCTGCATTGCGCCAATCAATGCAAATTTCGGATCGCGGATCGCGGATCGCGGATTCAAAGAAAGAATCAAGCGATCAAAAAATCATGTCTGAGCAAGCTGGCATGCTGATGGACAACCAACAGGCTGACAATCCGCAATCCGCAATCCGCAATCCGCAATTGACAGATCGTCTGACAACGTTGGAAGAACAGGTCGAGGTCAACACCGCGCAAATCAAAGAACATGCTCAAACCAAGGTCGAAAGCGATTCGCGGTTTCGCGTCAAGCTGACCGGGATGATCCTGGTCAATACTTTCCTGAATACCGCCGACAGTTCCGTGCGTTCGACGCCAACGCGCGCGCCTGCGCCAGCGGACGCATTAGGGCAGACGAAGCGCAACGTCGGCGCAAACCTGCGGCAAACACTGATCGGGCTGACGATGGAAGGGCCGCGTCTGGCGGGCGGGCGGTTGAGCGCCGAAACCGAGTTCGATTTTTATGCCACGAACGGCGATGTCTTTCGCGGCAGTGCGCTTGGTGCGCTGCGATTGCGCACGGCTTCGGCGCGGGTGGATTGGCAACGCACCTCGCTGACCGTTGGCTTGCGCCCGACAATGATCTCGCCGCTCAATCCGTCGTCGCTGGCGATGGTCTGGTATCCGGCGATGTCCAATGCCGGGAATCTGTGGCAATGGCGGCCACAGATCATTCTGGAAAATCGTCCACAATTGAGTGATTCGTCGGAACTGGTTTTGCAAGCGGGGTTGCTGACGCCCTTTGGCGAAACGCTGGACACCCTGCCGATCGAAGGCGGCCTCAATTATCAGGGACGAATCGCTTTTCGCCACAACTTCGACACCGAGAAAAAACTTGAAGTTGGGATTGCGGGGCAGGCAGGTCAACGCTCTTTCATTCTCAATCGCAAAGAGACGACCTATGTCATCAGCAGTGATTGGCTGATTCCATTGGCTGACAGATTGGAACTGAGCGGAGAAGCCTATTTCGGCAAGGCGAACAATTTGGGGGAACAGAGCGGCTATCGCGCTGATAACTATTATTCGCTGTCAGGGCCGATTGATAATCCGGCCACGGTCATTCGCGGCATTCACACCTTCGGCGGCTGGGCGCAGCTAAAACTGAAAGCGCGACGCAATCTGGATTTCAATTTTGCCTTGGGTATCGAAGACCCGCGCAACCGCGATGTCTTTTCAGACCGCCGGAACACCACGAACAATTTCAAGAATCAGGTCTGGTCTTCAAACTTCATCTACCAACTGCGCCAGAACGTGCTGCTTTCCGCCGAATATCGCCGGTTGTGGACGGATTACGCGGCCGGACGCAGGCGCAACGATCATTACAATTTCACGATTGGGTATTTGTTTTAGCCCTCGGCAAGAACTCACCACGAAAAACACAAAACACACGAAAGGGCCAAGGGCTTTGGCACTGCCTACAATTCCATTGCCTGCTCCTCAATGAAACCTTTATGAAGTCCCTTTTTGACCAATTGCCTATCTTTCGTGTGTTTTGTGTTTTTCGTGGTCAATCACCTTGATCGAATCAGGGCGCGTACGTAATCGGAATGCTGTGCGACGTTCTTGCAGGCTTCGTCAACAGGCACTTTGCCTGTTAGCAGCGCAACACTGACGCAGGCCGATGCGGGCGCAAGCTGCGAACTGGCCGAATTGGTTTCGTGATAATGGTTGGGCACGCGCTTGGTTTTGCATGGATCAACAGATTGTTTGATCTGCATTTTCTGCATATCCATCGGCTCGCGCCTGAAGTCATAGCCCGGCACGATGTAGCCAAACTCATCCGGGCACAATCCAAACATCAACCGGTATTTCGAAGTCATCGCATCGCGAATGCTCGGCTCGGATGGCGCGCCGGTGTCGGCTTCCGCGCAATCGCTGCGTTTGTATTTGGCGACGCCGTAAAAAACTTCGGGGAATAATTCGCCCGGCGTTGTAACGATCTGCGCGTCACCCAGTTTGATCGCATAAATCCACGTTTTGAATTGCGGCATCGAACCATCGGCAGGCAATCGAATGGTATCAAACACGCCCAACTTCGCGGCCAGCATGTAGCCTTGGTTGTCCATCGGCAGTTGCAGGTCGGCTTTCTTTACTTCCATCGCATTGGACTTGCTCAACTCGCCGCGATCCAGCGCATCAATCGCGGCTTTGGCCACGTCGCGTCCAATCGCGTCCGTTCGTTCAAACATCAAATCAGCTTTGCCGAAGATTTCTGGCAGTGAATAGTGCTTGCCGTCGAAGGTGCTGCGGTCGTCATTTTTGCGATTGGTATCGCCGATGATTTCTGCCGCGCCAATCGCGCCGTTGATGTACACGGCTGTGCCGCCGTATTTCTTTTCAACCGTTTCGCGGATCGCATGCGGGAAGTCGGAAGTCAGGATGGTGTTCTTGTCTTCCATGGATTCGGGGTGCGTGTTCCAGTTGATGATCGTGGCGATGGCCTTGCTGTCTTTCGCACCGATGAACTGCATGACGCGCAGTTCTTCATCGAAGAACTTTGGCGGACGTCCGCCAGTGCGTGTCTGCATTCCCGCAATCAAAGGAGATTTCGTCGCATCGGTCTGGCCCAGCTTGATGCGCGCTGGTTGCAGCTTACCCGCCGCTAGCGCGATGCTTTTGGCAATCTGCCGGTCAACAAAGCGCAAGTACTTCGGATACTTGCCATCTTTCATTGGCCCATCGCCCCACGCGCCGATGGTGTCCGGCCCTTCGTGGCTGTGCGTGCTGGCCAGCAGAATCTCCTGCACACCCAGCTTCGGATCAAGCATCTTTTGAATTTTGTTGATGCCGTAAAACGTGGCTTCACCGTAATAGCCGATGAAGTCAATCGCCACGACGGCGATGCGCGTTGAGCCGTAATCCAGCACCACCGTGCGCGCCCACAGGTCGTCGCGTTTGCCCGTCGCCAGCCGTTTGTCGCCGAAGCCCGCCAGATAAATGCCGTCGTATTTGCCTTTCGAATCCGGGTCAAGTTCCGTGTTTCCGGGATCATCTTCAAAGGGTTCGCCGCTATCCCATTTGCCGTTGGCGTTCTTGTCTTCAAACTTTTCGCCCCACACGCCGGTTCCGGTAACGGTGCCATCCCAATCGGGGTTTTGCCCGAAGGGTGTCAAGACAACTGCCGATGCGCCGACTCTCAAATCGGCTTTCGGCGCGGCGGATACGTCAGGCCGGGGATTCGCCAGTCGTGAGAATCCAAGCACACTCGCTGCGATCAACGCACACAATGCCACTGCTGCGACAAGAAACGATTTCATCTGTGTCTCTCCTGAACGTTCGATTTTGGTTTGATCAGAAAGGATTGCGAAAGAGGGGGAATTTTCAGTCGTCCGGCTGAGTTCGTCAATGTCACGCGGTGTTGGGGCCGCGCTACCGGCGGCCACCGAAGACGTCTTTCAAAATGCTGCTGACGCGAGCGATAGGGTCTTTGCGAATCCTCTTCTCTTCTTCGCCGACCATATAAAACAAACCATCCAGCGATTTGTTGACCACATACTGGTCAATGTCCAACGATTGCGATCTGGCGAAAGGCAGGTTCTGAAAACGCCCGATCAATTCTTTGTATTGCCGGGTTGCGCCGACCTGATCCATGGACTTTTCGATGATCGGGCGGAAGGCAGAGATGATGCGGGTTGACGTTTTGGCTTTGAAATATTCAGTTGCCGCGGTGTCGTTGCCGAACAGGATTTTGCGCGCATCCTCGAAGCTCATCTGTTTGACGGCGTCCACAAAGATTTTGCGGGCTTCGGGCGCGGCTTTTTCGGCGGCGCGATTCATGCTCAGGGTGAATTCATCCACCATCTGGCTTTGCCCGGCGATGCGCAGCCCTTTGGCCAAAGTGTCGAGCTGTTTTGGCAACAGAATCTTGATCGCTGCATTTTTGAAAAAGCCATCCACGCGCCCGGTCAGATTGATGGCATTGCTAGTGCCGATTTGCAGCGCCTCTTTCAGGCCAGCGACAATCTTTGAATCGCTTAGCCCGCCCAATTGGGCTGAAACTGTTGACTGCCGGGCAAACAACATCAGTGTCACGACAAACAAAACAGAGAAGATATATTTTTTGCGCATAGCGTCTCACCTTACAAAAACAATTCAGCGGAAACATGGAAAAACTCGGCAAGGGCCTTAGCGTTGGCTTTGCTGATGCCGCGCTTGCCATTGACGATTTCCGACGTAATGCTTTTTGAGTTTAAGATCGGATAGAGGTCAGATTGCTTCAGACTTCCGGCTTCCATCAACTCAATCAACACTTCCTGCGGCGTGGCTTGTTCCGGCTGGTAAGTTTTATGTTCGTAATCCTGAATCAAATGCGCCAACAGTTTGAGCAGCGTGTCTTCTTCCGGCGAACGCTGTTCGCCCTTGTCAATAAGCTTATCGGCGAACGCAAGCATCCGCTCGTGCTGCTCTTCGGTTTCGATCTTAACGGGCAACGCCGCCGACAGTAGCTCGGCGTAGCGTTGCGGGTTGAGTCTTACAGTCCGCTTTCCACTTGTCTTTATCGTATTCGGCATGGGTCAAAATCTCTCGAATGCGGATCACTTGAGCGCGATAATCAACCTTCGCGATCAGGCGATACTTATTGCCGCCAATGTTGAAGATCGTGCAACTGCCGTAAAGGTCGGCGTGCGGGTAGCTCTGCTTAACCTCTGCCAGATTTTTCCATCCTGCTTTTGAAGTAATTCGATACCAGGAATTGAGAGAGGGCTTGCTGTCGGCATGCTTGCGGATAAACAGCTTGATTGTCGGGTAAGAAATAACATTCATTATTTTTCCCTTTAGTTGGAAAATGTTTCTTGGTCTTTCGATTCATCATTGCAATGCCCTCGTTAGTTGATCGTGGTAACTGCTCATTACGATTGCTGATCCATTGCGAGGTTCGCAGACTGCGAACCTGCTGTCAACCGCAAATTCCTCTAGGCCAAATCTTGACACCTTTCCGCCGAAGCTTGAGAATCCGCGCGTTCTTCATCAAAGAAGATACAAGCAACACGACACAAATAAACATCCATTCAACAGAGGTCGCCGCAGATGTCTGAAATTGATCACGATCTGGCGCAATTCTTTGCCTGGGCGCGAGCGCGAGCTTATGCCGAGCTTGACCGGCGGATGAAGGCTGATCCTTCGCTCGACCCGAACTGGACTTTCTCCGACATTATGCAGTCGTTGTTAAACGATTACAGGCGCTTGCAACAAGCATCTTTGGATCAGACCTTGAGCGATGAATAAACGCGCTCATCGCGATTTACAAAACTATGCCCAATCAATCCTCCTCCGACACTCCACTGAAACTAACACCTGTCCAATGGCTGATCTGCATCATCGCGGTCATTGGGTTCGCATTCGACACTTATGAATTGCTGATGTTGCCGCTGATCATTCGCCCGGCGCTGGAAGGCATGGGCGGGTTGAAGTTTGGGACCCCCGAATACAGTCAATGGCGCGATCTGATGTTTTATGTGCCCGCGGTGTGCGGCGGCGTCTTCGGTCTGCTTGGCGGGTACCTGACCGACCGGCTGGGGCGGCGGCGCGTGCTGACGTGGAGCATTTTGCTATACGCCTTTGCGGCATTTGCGGCGGGCTTTTCGACTTCGCTGACAATGCTGTTGGTCTTGCGCTCGGCCAAATTCGTCGGCGTCTGCGTGGAGTTCGTCGCGGCGGTAGCGTGGCTGGCGGAACTGTTCCCAAATCCAAGACAGCGCGAAAAGGTGCTGGGTTACACGCAGGCGTTTTCCAGTCTGGGCGGCGTGATGGTCAGCGGGATGGCTTATTTGATTGGCAGGTCGGCCAATTCACTGCCAGCGATTAACGGCGGGCACGAAAACTGGCGGTACATTCTGATTTCAGGATTGATCCCGGCGATCCCGCTGATTGTCATTCGCCCGTTTCTGCCGGAATCGCCCGTTTGGGCAGAGAAGAAAGCAGCGGGCACGTTGAAGCGGCCCAGCTTTGCGGAGCTGTTTCGCCCAGCTTACAGGCGAACGACGATTGTTTCGGCGCTGATGTTTGCTTGCAGCCTGGGCGTGGCCTTCGGCGCGATTCAACAGATTCCGCAGATTGTGCCGGGCTTGGTCAAATTCGATACTCCTGCGCCGCCACAAATCACTTCGCCCGCTGCGCCGCCCACCATTGGAGCCGTGCCTGCTCCGCGCGGCTTGCCTCCGGCGGAAGCCGCGAACCGGCAGCGCGTGGTTTCGACCGCCGTGGCCAGCGTACAAAGCTGGCAGGAGATTGGCGGATTGGCGGGCCGGTTTGCACTGGCCGCGCTGGCGTTGGTGATTATCAGCAGGCGCAAGCTGATTCGTATTTTCCAGATTCCCGGATTGATCGTGGTGCCGCTGGTCTTTCTGTACCCGGCGGTGTCGAACCTGGAGGCGCTGAAGTGGGGAATTTTCTTTGCGGGCTTCTTTACCGTGGCGCAGTTAAGTTTCTGGGGCAACTATCTGCCGCGCGTTTACCCAACACATCTGCGCGGCACGGGTGAAAGCTTCGCGGCCAATATCGGCGGGCGAATGATCGGGTCGGCAGCGGCGTTGCTGACCACGCAGGTGGTCAAGCTGATGCCGGGCAATAGTCCGGCAACCAAGCTGGCCTATGCAGCGGCGGTGGTCGCAGCAGTGATTTATACGTTCGGGCTGATTCTGAGCTTCTTCTTGCCGGAGCCGCTTCAGGAAGAATTGCCGGAATAGCCATTACGGTTTACTGGCGGCGTTAAAGCCTCGGAGATTTGATTGCGGTGTGATGGCAGCCATCAACAATGACTGTTATTGCGCCGCAATTCTTTTTGCATCACTACTCAGGCCTCTTCGCCGCATAGTGGTGGCTGGCATTAGCCGTGGGTGAAGACCATTAGTATCTACACAAGTCCGACGCTATTCGTCTTTGCCCTGAAAGGGCAGGATTTAATAGACGTGGGCATCGCCCACCGATGCTTCTCGCCATTCGTTCCGACCCTGAAAAGGTCGAAGTTCAACGATCAGTGCGACCCTTTCAGGGTCGGAATAACGCCCAACATCTTCCGGGGACGATGTCCCCGGCTATTGAATCCAGCCCTTTCAGGGCAGTTGGATGCTTAACGAGCTTGTGTAGATACCAATGGGTGAAGCCCACGGTAGCGGGCAAAGCTTTCCCGCGCCGCGTCAGCGGCGCTTGAATTCAAACTTCGCGACGCGATGTGAAAACATTCTCCCCGTATTCCGTGGGCTTCACCCCATGTGCGCCAAGTTAAGGTCGTAAGTAATTGAGAAGAGATGGCAAACTGTGAGTGAACAAATCATCCTCGAAAGGAGAATCTCACAGATGTCATCTCTTCAAGAAGCAGATACCACTTTTGCGGA
>JBBQVH010000143.1:0-21181 GCA_038211695.1 Blastocatellia bacterium
ACGCAGGCGAGTAACACCGCGACTCCGATCACTACGCCTGTCTTATGCCGTTTTATTTCGCCGAGGATGATTTCGGCGCTTGAAGTCGTGCGCGCCGCTGCGACTTCATTTGTCGCAGCCTCGACTGGCTGCGCGTTCGTAGTTCCGTCTTCAGCGGGCAGCGTCGCAACACCGCCTGAAGGCGGAACTATGAACGCTTGCGCGCCTTTCAGCTTGGCTTCAAATTCCAATTCCTGCTTCAAGTCTTTCAGATCAAGCAGCAGGTCTTTGACGTGTTGGTAACGTTGCTCGCGGTCTTTGCGCAGTGACTTGCTGACGATGCGCTGCAACTCGGCAGGAGTGTCAGGCGCGTGTTGGCGCAACGGCGTAGCTTCTTGATTCAGGATCGCGCCCATCACATCAATCGCGTTGACGCCCGCGAACGGCGCGCGTCCGCTGAGCATTTCATATATCACCAAGCCCAGGCTGAAGATGTCACTGCGCGCGTCCACTTCCTGTCCGCGCGCCTGTTCGGGCGACATATAGCTGGCCGTGCCCAGCACCGTGCCAGGGTCTGTGACTTTGCGCTGTGTGGGCGCGTCGGAATCGTGGCTGGATTCCGGTTCGGGCGGTCTCAATTTGGCCAGGCCGAAATCCAGAATCTTCACGTGGCCGTTGGTCGTGACGAAGAGGTTCTCCGGTTTCAGGTCGCGGTGGACGATGCCTTTGGCATGTGCGGCTGAGAGGCCTTGCGCGACCTGTTGCGCGTAATCCATCGCGCGCAGCAATGGAATCGCGCCTCGTTTCAATGGCGCGCGCAGTTCTTCGCCTTCCAGCAATTCGGCGACGATGTATGGCGAGCCTTCGTGAATGCCCAGTTCGTGAACGGTCAGGATGTTCGGATGATTCAGCGCCGAAGTCGCCCGCGCTTCCTGTTCAAATCGGTGCAGCCGGTCAGCGTTGTTGGCGTAATCCGCGGGCAGGACTTTGATCGCGACATCACGACCAAGCTTGGTATCACGTGCGCGCCAGACTTCGCCCATCCCGCCCGCGCCGAGCAAGGATAGAATTTCATAGTGGCCGAAACTGCTGCCAGTTGAAATGGCCATCCGGGAAAGCCCTCCGTTTGTATTTTGTGGTTGGCGTGAAAACGCGCGGAGTGTAGCACGCGACCGGGCGGGTTGGCATTGTGGCAGTGGAGGGAATCGGCTTTTGACTTTCTGACAGCGCTTCGGCAACATCCGCCTCCCCACACAGAATGCCAACAAGGTACGCACATGCCAATAGACCCATCTCAAGAAACACTGCCAACCAATGAAGCCAAAGAAGCAAAGAAGACTCATCGTGATGAGCGGTACTTTCTGGAAGGCCCAAAATCACGCAGCAAAGAAGCCTGGATGTTGTTACGCACGATGTATGAATTCCTGCGCGGCTTCCGGCGGCTGCATTTCGTCGGCCCTTGCGTGACGGTCTTCGGTTCGGCGCGGTTCAAGGAAGATCATCCTTACTACCAACTGGCGCGTGAAGTCGGCGCGGCGCTGGCCAAGATCGGCTTCACGGTCATGACGGGCGGCGGGCCTGGCATTATGGAAGCCGCCAATCGCGGGGCGAAAGAAGCGGGCGGCACTTCGATTGGCTGCAACATCGTTCTGCCTTTTGAACAGCAACCGAATCCCTACCTTGATACGATGCTTGAGTTTCGTTACTTCTTCGTCCGCAAAGTCATGCTCATCAAATATTCGTATGCTTTTGTTGTGTTGCCGGGCGGCGTCGGCACGATGGATGAACTGTTCGAAGCGTTGACGCTGATTCAAACACGCAAGATTCTGGACTTTCCCGTTGTTCTGATGGGCCGCGCATATTACGAACCGATGATGGGCTTTCTACAGCAAATGGTCGAAGCGAAGACCATTGGCGAAGCAGATTTGAAGCTGCTGATGGTGACCGATTCGGTGGAGGAAGCGATGGCCCACATCGAGCAATGCTCAATCGAAAAGTTCAAACTCAAAAAGACGCCGAAGCCGATGCTGGTGCTTGGCGAGAAAGAGGCACAAACGCCCTCGCGATTTTGACGATGCTTGTCGCGGGCGATTTACTCAGCGACAATGGCATCGGCGCAGGAAAACTCAGCGCACTTTCAATCCCCACCGTTGAATTGAAATCACCGAATCAATGCCGAATCAATAAAGGAAGGGAAGTATGCCGTGTCGTTTGCCGGCTTTGCCGGATGTTCGTCTTCAGCGTTTTGTCGGACTTACATTGCTGCTGTTGCTGCTGGCAGCCGCATTCTGTTTATTGCTTCAGCACAGCGATGCCAGCGGTCAAACTGCGCAGCCTCATATCGTCGTTGCCGGTTGGACGCTGACAGCGGAGTCTTGCGCGATGCCGGATGGATTGATCGAACCGGGGGAACCCGTCACCCTGAGCATTGCGCTGCAAAATACCGGCACGGCCAACACCAGCCAACAGCTTGTCGCCACCTTGCAGGCCAGCGGCGGCGTAACATTGCCAACAGGTGGCCCGCAAAATTATGGCAGGCTGACAGCGGGCGGCCCGCCCGTCGAACGCAGCTTCACTTTCACAGCAGCCAGCCAACCACTCGGAAGCGCGATTACGCTGACGCTTCAGCTTTCAGACAGCGGTGTCAATCGCGGCACGGCGACGACGACGGCTACTTTGGGCCTGCTGTTGCTGGATGCTGATCCGGGCGTTTGCGCGACGGGCTTTCGCACCAGTTCGCCCAGCCCATGCCATTTGACGCATTGCGTTTCATCGCGCCGCCCGCCATTTCCCGTGGGAAATTATTCGGTCATCTGCGACACCGACGCGCCTTCGCGCTTCACGCTGCTGCTGACGGTGCAGGATACCGAACCGCCGCGCATCACTTGTCCGGTGGGAGTGACGACATCGGCGGGCAGCAACAGTTCAGCAGTGGTGACCTATCCCCCCGTGACAGCCACGGACAACTGCCAGGTCACTGTCATCTGCACCCCGCCTTCGGGTGCAACCTTTCCCGTGGGTACGACTGCGGTCAACTGCGCAGCGACAGACAGTTCCAACAATACGGCAAGCTGCGCGTTCAACGTTGTGGTTAAACAAGACGTTGAGATTCCCCTGCCGCCCAGTGTCATCAGCAGCGATCAAAAAGCCGGGTCGGTGCTTGCCTTTCCGGTTTTCACTTCCAGCGCCACGTCGCCACAAGCGCAGAATACGCGCCTTGCGATCACCAACATCGAACCGACACGCCAGGCCTTCGTCCATCTCTTCTTCGTCAGCGAAGCCTGCTCGGTTGCTGATAGCTTCGTGTGCCTGACCGCGCAGCAGACAATGGCGTTTACCGCATCGGACTTTGATCCCGGAACCACAGGATACATTTTTGCCGTCGCCACCGACGGCGCAGGCTGTCCAGCGAACTTCAATTTTCTGATCGGTGATGAGTACGTGAAGTTTCAGTCGGGCCACGCCGCGAATTTGGGCGCGCAAGCGTTTGCCGCTTTGTCATCTTTGCCAGTTGGGCCTGCCTGTACGGGAGCAACTTCAGCGACGATCAAGTTTGATGGAGTGAGCTACAGCATGGCTCCGCGTGTCATCGCGGCGGATAACCTGCCAAGTCGAGTAGATGGGAATGACACGTTGATTGTGGTGAATCGAATCGGAGGGGATTTGCGCGCCGGAGCGAATGCGATTGGAACGCTGACCAGCTTGCTTTATGACGATCTGGAAAACGCGCAGAGCTATTCGCTTTCAGCAGGCTGCCAATACCGAGGGAGATTCTATTGCCTCGGCGGTTCCTGCCCATCTCCGCGCATCGAAGACTTCATCCCTTCAGGGCGTTCGGGTTGGCTGCGACTGTATGGCCAGTCCGACATCGGTGTTTTCGGCTCTGTTATCAATTACAGCGTCAACGCACGCAACAGCGCCAATGCCTACAATCAGGGACACAATTTGCACCCCCTGACGCTGACCAGTGCGGCCAGCATGACGATCCCTGTGATGCCACCGAATTGCTGATGTTGAGGTTGCTTTGGCTGAAAGCAAAACAAAAAACACCTGATGTCCACAAATTCAAAAAGCGGGCATCAGGTGTTTTTGTAAAGACTGGGAGGCAGGGAGTCGAACCCCGATAGGCGGATCCAGAGTCCGCAGTCTTACCATTAGACGACCTCCCATTAAGGCCAGCGAAATATAGGAGCCGGTTGCTGATCTGTCAAGACTTCGATCTATTTGTCTTCCTGATTCTTGACCAGCACCGAATAGAGCACCCATTTACTGTCAATCACGCCGGGCACAAAGGTGTATTTGTGCGGGCGTCCATCCCCGCGATACCGAAAGCTGCGAAGAATATTGTTAGGAGGAATGCCGGACAATTGGATCATATGGCCGGGCTGGTTATAAATGGCGTGCGCTAGCTCTCCTAATTCATTTTCCGGGGCAGTGTGGTTGAACATCTTCGGAACGATGGTGTCAATAACTGTATTTTGCTTCGATGCGACGGCAGCATACTTTTCCAGTTGTGTGATTTTGTCATCCCGCTCCTTGCGGGCCTGTTGAAGCTGCGTTTCGGCGTTGGTGGCGCGAGTTTCAGCCGCCCGGATCGTACTTTCCACTGAACTGTAGCGCTGATACATTAAACCGCTCAGCACCAACGACGCGGCAAATAACACTGTCACCGCAATCAATGCCCATCGCAGCAAGGCGCGCTTTTCCGCCTCGATCTGCATCGTTTGCCGCCGCACCATATCGTACTCTTGTTGGCTGTACATCATATCGTTGCAAGTTACCTTTTGGCTCGCACTCGAACGCTGTCGAAATTCACGCGTCAGCTTGCTGGGGCGAGCCAATCTAAAAACTATAAAACTGAAATTTTGAGTTGAGGTGATGAACTCAAGGAAACGCATTCTAGCGCTTGAGCCTTGGACTGGCGAGCGAAAATGTTCAAGAAGTCATTCCTATTCTCATTTTTCTCCGGCCATCACCCATTCCTCATTGAAATGCGCATGCTTGATCGTCTTTCGCATCGGCTGGCCTGCGGAATCTTTGGCCACATCTTTACGATTCAGGTGATAGCTATACGATGCGTGCAGTGAACCGTCGCGCGCCTGAATGATGGATGGGTAATGAAACGCGCCAGCTTCAGGGGCAGGCGGATCGAGTTCAAGATGCCGCTTCCATTTCCAGGTTTTCCCTTCATCGTCAGAGATGGACACGGCCAGTGTATTCCGGCTTCGTTGGCTGTCGTTATAAATCAACGCCCAATACCCGTTCCGCAAGCCGATGACCTCAGCGCCCGAACCGGGGTTTGGCAGATCGCTGTCGGTCACCGGCGACCAGGTGTCGCCATTGTCGCGTGATTCGCTTTGATGGAGTCGCTTCGGCGCGGGGCCGTTGTCGCGCATCAAGGTGTACAGCGTCCCGTCTTTTTTGCGCACAATGCTCGGTTGAATATTGCCGCCTCCGACCAAAGGTGTGCTGGTCTTCCAGGTCTTGCCCCAATCATCTGTGATTGCCATCAAAGAAAACGAAAATCCATCAGAATAGAGCGGCACAATCAACCTTTTGCCATCCAGCACGAATGGATGCGCGCGCGTCATCCAGCCAATGCGGCGCGAAAGCTTATCCGCAGCCATTTTGCGCACGCGGGCAATGTAAGCATCCAGCTTTTCCTTTGGTGCTTCCGGCGATTCGGGGCGAGAGGTTTCCCACTGATCCATGACTTTGTTGACAGTATCAACGAACTCCTGGCCGGGCGTGACGTGCAGCACGTCTTGCGTCTCCCACTGCGGCGTGCCCGTGGTCTGATAGCGGCTGGAGATTTTGTACTTCATCAATGCCGTGTGCCATTCGTTGGCCAGGATGGTCGGCCACAGCAGCCACAATCTGCCTTGCGGATCAATGAACATCGTACAGTTGGTATCTGGATAGCCGGGCGTATCCGCCATCGTGAACCGCGAACTCCAGGTCTTTGCGCCCTTCTTCAATCGCGCGCCTTCGACCTTCACATCATCGGCTGTGCGTTCGCCTGAACCATTGAACCAGCAGACCAGCAGATCGCCATTTGGGCATTCAACAATGCACGAAGCGTGATTGTGCCAATGTTCCAGCGGGAAAATGATCTCGGATTCGAGAAACGGTTTCGCCGAATCTGCGGCGGAAGCTGCCGCCCCGGATGGGTTTGAATGCATTGCGGCGAACAGAAAAATGACCGCGACCGCAAGAAGAAACGCAAGCTTGCTTTTCATCTGTTGTGATCCTTAGTTGATGACTTCTCTGATTTGTGGGCTTTGAAAAAGAAACGATCGTACTGCCCGCGCATCATCGCACAGCCTAAGGCAGGACAAAAGCAGACAGGGACTTACCAACTCGTTTTGCGTGCAGCTTTCATCTCGAAGAAGGCGGCATTCTGCCGGGCTTCAACAAATCAATCTTTTCGATTACAATCCGCGCTCAATTTCGCATTCCAAATTCAAACAACAGAAACAGGAAAGACAGAAAAGAATGATGCAAAGCATCCGGACGGACCTTGCCCCACAGGCCATCGGCCCTTATTCGCAAGCAATCAAAGTGACAGGAGAGAATGGTTTTATCTTCGCTTCGGGGCAGATTCCGCTTGACCCAGTGACGATGCAGTTGGTTGATGGAGAGATTCGCGTTCAGACGGAACGTGTGTTGCAAAACGTCAAGGCGGTTCTTGAAGCCGCAGGGTCTTCGCTTGATCGGGTAGTGAAGACCACTGTTTTTCTGGCCGATATGAATGATTTTGCCGCGATGAATGAAGTGTATGCGACGTTCTTCGGCGCATCCCGTCCGGCGCGTTCAACGGTCCAAGCGGCGCGATTGCCGCGCGATGTGAAAGTTGAAATTGAAGTGATTGCGTTGGCATAAGCCCCTAAGCCAATGAAGGCGATGCCCGGCAAGTTTCAGATTGCCGCTGGCTCGTGATTATGGATCCCCGCGACAACAGCCCGAGATGACCGGGCTGTTGTCGGACACCCTCAGAGGAGTTTTTTACAGTGCGAAAAATTTTGTTGCATTCAGTTTTGTTTGCTTTTGCGATTGCCGTCGCCGCCTGTGGCAACAGCAGCAGTGCCACCGGAAGCGGTGCAGATGATGTTGCCGCCGTTGTCAACGGCAATAAGATCATGGTGAAAGACGTTGATCGAGTGATTGCCCAGCAGTTTCGTGGGCAGGAAAGCCAGCTTTCCCCATTGGCTCTGGCTGGTTCCCGATTGCAGGCGCTCGATAGTTTGATCAATGACGAAGTGCTTTATCAGCGGGCGCAGAAAGACGGCATCAGCCCGACGGATGACGAACTGAAACAAGCCGTCCAACGGTACAAGCAGAATCGCGGCCTGACCGAAGAAGCTTTCGCCAGCGAGTTGAAGCAAACCAACCAGAGCGAGGAGCAGTTCCGTGAGTTGGCCAAACGCCAACTGTCGGTGGAGAAGCTGAATGAAAAGCTTGGTTCGCAACTGAAGGTGCAGGAACGCGAAGTGGCTGACGTTTACAACAGCAACCCCAAGCAGTTTGCCTTACAGCCAGGCGTTTATATTTCTGACATCATCATTGATCCGGCAAGTAATGGGACGAAGTTCGATGCCGTCGGCGATGCCGCCGCGGAACAGCGGATTCGCGAAATTCAGGTCCGTCTCAAGAACGGCTCGGATTTCGCGACAGTCGCCCGTCAGTTCTCTGAGCACGAGTCTTTCAAAAATAGCGGCGACCTTGGCTTCCTTGCCAAAGAGCAATTTGCTGGCCTGCCGCAGGCGATGGGCATTCCGGCCAAGGTTGGTGACGAATTGATGGGGATGCAGGCAGGCGACATTACTCCGCCCATCAAGGATTCGGCCGGACGCTGGCACGTCTTCAAGGTCACAAACAAGCAGACCGAATCGCGCGACCGGACAATGGATGAGGTGCGTAAGGAAATTTCCGATGCCATCCTGACGCAGCGTAAACAGATTGCCGATGCCGCGCTGCAGGCTCGTGCGCGCGACGAAGCCAAGATTGAAAATTATCTGGCTCAGCGCATGCTGGAAAACCCGAACAATTTCGGTGTGTTGCGTCCGGCTCCAGCCGTCGGCGCAGCCAGTCCCGCTGCCTCGCCACAGGTCCCGCCTTCTGCGGCAGCATCCCCGAAGAAGTAATCAAAGGCGGTCGGTGGTCGGTGGTCGGCGTTCATGTTTTCCACCGACCACCAATCACCGACCACTAACACTCCATGCTTTTCCGTTTAACTGAAGTTACCAAATCGTACGGCGCGCAAGAGGTTCTGCGCGGCGTGACATTCCAATTGAATCCTGGCGAGCACGTCGGTTTAGTGGGCCGCAACGGCGCGGGCAAGACCACGATTTTCCGAGTGATTACAGGTGCCGAATCCGCGGACAATGGCGAATTTGACGCGATGCGTGGAATGCGCGTCGGCGTGCTGGCGCAGCATGTTGATTTCTCGGCCTCTGAGACGGTCATGGACGCGGCGCTGGCTGTGTTTGAACATTTGCGGTTTCTGGAAGCCAAGATGCGCGAGCTTGAGCACGCGATGAATGAAATGACGGGTGATGAGCTTGACCGCGTCATGAACGAATATAGCGACGCCCAGCACACTTACGAACACGAAGGCGGTTTCACCTATCACGCCCGCGCCGAATCGGTGGTGCTTGGGCTGGGCTTCGGAAAGGATGAATTCGACAAACGCGCCGAGACGTTGTCCGGCGGCGAAAAGAACCGGCTGGGTTTGGCTCGGCTGTTATTGCTGGAACCGGACATTCTGTTGCTGGACGAGCCGACGAATCATCTGGACGTGGACGCCGTCGAATGGCTGGAAGGTTTTTTATCGTCCTATAGATCAGCCTACTTGATTATTTCACATGACCGCTTCTTTCTGGATCACACCGTGACGCGAGTGCTCGACCTGGAGTTCGGTAAGATTGACAGCTACAAAGGGAATTACAGCGCTTACGTCGTTGAGAAGGAAGAGCGTCGCGAACAGCAGCAGCGCGCCTATGAACAGCAGCGCGAGATGATCGAGCGGACGGAAGATTTCATCCGCCGCAATCTAGCCGGGCAGAAGACCAAGCAGGCCAAGTCGCGACGCACCCTGCTGGCACGGGTGGATCGGCTGCAAAGTGTCAATGATCTGGATGCCACCAACTTCAAACTGAAGCCGACAACGCGGACAGGGGATCAGGTGCTGGTGTTGGATGATCTGGCGATAGGGTTCCCGGGGAAAACATTGGCCGATCATTTGGATGTGACGCTGCGGCGCGGCGCCAGGCTGGGCATTATCGGCGGCAATGGCACGGGCAAGACAACGTTGCTGCGCACAATTTTGGATGAACAGAAACCGCTCGCTGGCGAATTCCGTTGGGGCACAGGCGTCAACGTGGGTTATTACGATCAACGTTTGTTGACCGTTGATGACCGCAATACAGTCTTGGGAGAGCTACGAACCATTGCTTCGGCGACGGTCACGGACGGCGAATTGCGCGGCTTCCTGGGACGGTTTTTGTTTTCGGGCGATGACGTGTTCAAGTCTGTCTCAGCGTTATCCGGCGGCGAGAAAGGGCGATTGGCACTGGCCAAGTTGATTTATTCGCGCGTCAACGTGCTGGTGCTGGACGAACCGACCAACCATTTGGACATTGCATCGTGCGAAGCGCTGGAAGACGCGCTGAACGAATTCGGCGGCACAATCATCACTGTCTCACACGACCGCTATTTCCTGGATCGCATTGCGACGCAGATTCTGGCCTTTACTGAGAAAGCCGTTGAATATTTTGACGGCGGCTACACGGAATTTTACGAAGCGCATCATCGCATCCAGGCTGAGCAACAGGCGCGTGAAGCTGAAGCCCAGAAAGCCGAGCGCGCGGCTGTTCGCAAGGTTGAGGTGCCAACAAAGCAGAACAAGACCAACAAGTCGCGCGAAAAGTCTCCGACGGCGGCTGAAATCGAGGCCGAAATTCACCGCGCCGAAGCGGATTTGCCCGTGTTAGCGGCACAACTTTCAACCGAAGAAGTCGCGCGTGATAAACGCAAACTATCTGAGTTAAGCGAAAAGTATCGTGCCCTGGAAGAGCGAATTGCCGCGCTTTACCGGACATGGGACGCTGCGCTTGAAGCTGAGTCGGGTGTGATGGCCGCTAAAAGCAAATGACCCCCAAATAAATTTGTTATGAAGACGATTGCCGCGCGAATGCTCGACCAACTGAAGATCGCTTACGAGCTTCGCGCATACGAAGTGAGCGAAGATGAACTGGATGCCCTGACCGTGGCGCGCAAAGTGAACATGCCACCGGAGGCGACCTTCAAGACGCTGGTGGCTCGAGGCGACAAATCCGGGGTTGTCATGGCATGCGTTCCCGGCAATGCCGAACTCGACCTGAAGAAGTTTGCCTCGGCCACGGGCAACAAGAAGGTTGAGCTGGTTGCGGTAAAGGAAATACAATCACTGACGGGTTACATTCGTGGCGGCGTCTCACCGCTGGGATCGAAAAAGAGATATCCTCTCTATCTAGATCACAGTGCGCTTGATCACGAACGCATCAGTGTTAGCGCAGGCCAGCGCGGTTTGCAGATGATCCTCGCGCCCCAAGATTTGCAACGCGCCGCCGATGCAACGCTCGCCGGCCTGGCAAAGCCACAAGCTTGCTAATGCCTCAATGATGTCCCACTGATTCTGCGAATGTTCTCTCGCCCCGGCATTCAAGCTGCGGGTTGATACAAATTATCAGCTTTTCTATTTTTGAAACTGACACTCAAAGGGAAATACAAACTCGATGGCGAAACGATGGCTATTTAAAACGGAACCGAGCGAATACTCATACGACGATTTGGAGCGTGACAAAAAGGCCGTTTGGGACGGCGTCAGCAACAATCAGGCGCTGAAAAATCTGCGACAAGTGAAGCTGGGCGATGAAATCCTGATCTATCACACCGGAAATGAACGGGCGATTATTGGATTGGCCGAAGCCATCAGCGAACCTTACTCCGATCCGAACGAGAAGGATGACCATCTGGTCGTCATCAACCTTAAACCGAAACGCCGATTCCCGCGCCCCGCGACGCTGGCCGAAATTAAAGCCGCCGAGGCGCTCACGGAGTTTGATCTGGTGCGTTTGCCTCGCCTGTCGGTCATGCCGGTCAGTAAAGATTATTGGCAGGTGCTGGAAGAATTGCTTGGCGATTAAGTCGAATCGGAGATTGACCAATCGCCCCGTCACGAAAATCAAAGCGGGCTTGCGAACGATTACTCGCCCGCAAGCCCATTTGATTTTCTCCCCTCAAAAAACAGTATTGCTTACTTCAGCTTTGCAATTTCCTCGAAATACTTGACGAACATTTTGATTCCGCCCGCCGTTTGTGGCCAGTCGTAATTCTCATTCTTCGCGTGGTAACCGTGTTCGGGCAGACTCAGGCCCATGAAGGTGATCGGCGCGCGCAGGTGCTTCTGCATTGTGACGACGGCGCCAATCGAGCCGCCTTCGCGGGTGAAAGCCGGTTCTCTGCCAAAGGCGAACTTCATCGCCACGCGCGCGGCATCGGCGTACGGGCCGGTGAAATCGCCACGGTATGGTTCAAGCGATTGAATGGCTTCGACCTTCACATCAGGATTGAGTTCCCGGACGAAGTCTTTGACCAGCTTGGCGATTTTTGCCGGGCGTTGATTGTTGACCAGCCGCGTGCTGATCTTGGCTTCAGCGCGATAGGGAACGATGGTCTTGACGCCTGGCCCAGTATAACCGCCGGTGATGCCGTGAACTTCGAAGGTTGGCGCGGCCATAAACGCCCGCAGCACGTCGCCTTCGGTCTTCAAGTTCGCGCGGATGGATTTCAGTTCGTGGGCTTTCATGTAGCCTTTGGTCGTGAAGCCGGAATTGACGAAGCTGTTGAGTTCATCTTTGGTTGGCGGAATCGCGTCCTCATAAAAGCCCGGAATTTTCACCTTGCCGGTCTTGGCGTCGTAGCATTGGGTGATGACCTGAGCCAGTTCGCCAATGGGATTGCGCGCTGCGCCGCCGACCAATCCCGAATGCACATCCTTTGAATGGGTCTCAAGTTTGAACAGGAAGCCTTGCAAGCCGCGCAGTCCGTATGGCACCGCCGGTTGTTTGCGCGAAATCCAGATGGTGTCGGAAACCAGAATCGAGTCAGTGATCAGATGGCCTTTGTTCCGTTTGACGAAGTATTCAAAGTGGGGCGAGCCGATTTCTTCTTCCAGCTCCCAAATGAATTTGAAGTTGAGAGGCAGGCCGTTCTCAACTGCATAGCGCACGGCCAGCATCGCAGTCAGGGCAGGCCCTTTGTCATCGGTGGTGCCGCGTCCCTCGTACTTGTCGCCGACCTTGTTAAATTTGAATGGCGCTTTGTGCCATTCCGATGGATCGGCGGGTTGGACGTCCAGGTGGTTGTAGATCGTCACCGTCGGGTATTTCTGGTTGGTGACGATAGAACCCATCACGACGGGATTGCCCGGCGTTGGCACTGGCTCGGCCTTGACGCCCATGTCGCGCAGGTATTGCGCAGCTAATTCGCCGCAGCGGCGGATGTCTGCTGATGCAGCAGGATCGCTGCTGACGCTTGGGATTTCGACCAGCGCCGCCAACTTGTCTTCAAATTCGCCGCGCACGCCGCGAACGTAGCTATCGAGTTTTTGGTAGAGAGGTGATTGATTCGCCATGTTTTCCCTTGATTAAATATCCTGTGAGATGAGGCCAATGTAACCGCTTGTCCGATTGTGATCAACGGTAAAAACGAACATTGTCAATCTCCAGCCAGCTGAAGTTTCCTGCTGCGCGCGCCATTTCGAAGCTGAGCATCAATACGTCATCACCACGCCATGCTCCATTTCCTCGCGGGTTGTTTGGTTTCAGCGTGGAGAAATCAACGCTGACTGTCTGCCATTGCGGGGCTGCCTTGAATGGTGCCTGGAAGATGCCGTTGTAATAAGTCGAAGTGAGCAGGCGATAATCTCCATCGCCGCGCACATCAAATTTTACGCCGCGAAATTCGCGCACATCTGCCGGTTCAACCGCGCCTTTGTTCAGCGGCAAGTTGATGTGCGCGAAGGGGCGTTCTTTTTCCGCCATTCGCGTGGTGACTGACAGCGCGTGATTGCCGCCATCGCGGGTGATTCTGCCGAAAAGCATTTTTGAAGCATCAGCGCCCGCGTCGCTGGAATTCACCCACAAGGTATCCACTGCGCTGCGTCCGCTGGCGCTTTCAAAATCGTCAACCAGTTCCTGCGCTTTGACTGACGGAATTGCCGTCAGCGCCGGCGACGCAATATCGCGCGCCAGTTTCTCACGATCCAGTTCGCGTCCGCCCAGAAAGACGCGCTTGGTTTTCTCAATGTCGCTTATGTTTTTGTATGGCTTGCCTTCGATCAAAATCAGATCAGCCAGCTTGCCCGGCGTGATCGTGCCGCGTTCGTTGTCTACTTTCAGGGCGCGGGCGGCGTTTGCTGTCGCGGCGGTGATGGCTTCCATCGGCGTCAGTCCACCCGCCACCAGCAACTGCAATTCGCGCAAGGTCGCCCATCCGTGATGCGTGCCGGTAACGCCTGCGTCGGTGCCTGTGCCGAAGGTGACCCCGCCTTTGCGCAAGGCGGCGGTGTTGCGTTGCAGTGTCGCCCAGCGTTGCCGCCGCCCCGAATCACCGTTTTCCGCTGATCCTGCGGCAGGGTTGAGCGGTGGATTCTGCGGCGGCACCAGCGGCGGATTCATCATTTCGCGTGCCGCCGGATTGAGCACTGCCGCCAGCAAAGGCGTCAGGATGTCGCGCCCACGCGGTTCATAAACGGCCAGTGTCGGCGCATAGGTCGTGCCTTTTGCTTTCATCAACCGGATCAGCTCTTCGTCCACATCTTTGTCGCCGGTGCCGTGGTCAATTACGTCCACGCCGGAGCGCGCAGCAATCTTGGCTTTGTCCAGCGTGACGGTGTGGGTCAACACTTCCAACCCATTCTTGTGCGCCTCGGTAACCAGCGCGGTCAGCGTATCTTCGTTCATGCTGGTCATATCCGCTGCCGCGCCATAGCGCCATCCGTCGGTGAAGGCTTTGATCACGTCGGGTTGATAAGGCAGCACACGGCGGATGGCAGCCTGAGCTTCGCGCGGAGTGGTGACTTCAATCGAAAAGAAATCACCGCGCCCGCCTTCGGCTCCGTGGCCGCCAGGGGTTGAGATGCGCGCTGCCAGACTGATGCGCGGCGCTTCGATGACGCCAGTGCGAATCAACCGTCGCATCGGCTCAAAAGTTTCAGGATACGTGCCGAAGTCCACCACCGATGTGACGCCGCAGTATAGATAGGCTTTCAAATTCTTTGCCCAGTCGCTGGTTGCGCCGCTGATGGAAGAGTAGGGCAAGTGCGTGTGCAGGTCGAAAATGCCGGGCATTAGGGTTAAGCCTTCGGCGTTGATGATTCTGGCACCGGCGGGCAGTTCGACTTTTGGCGCGACTGTTTCAATGCGGTCGCCGCGAATGACGACAGTATTGCGCTGCGGTTCCGCGCCTGTTCCGTCCACCACGGTGGCACCGACGATGGCAATTAAATTGTTATCTTTTGGCAGCGCATTCTGGTTTTGCGGTCGCGCGGTAATCGTAAACAAACCGGCGCAAACCAGAATGATGATGAACAGCGAAAATCGTTTCATCGTTTCTCCAGCAATGCGAACTGACGTGATGTTGTAGATGAAGCAATAAAGTATAAGGAATGCCAGTGCACCTGTGCATCAATGCATGGGATTGCGAATGCGCTCAGCCGACAAACTTCAATGTTGTTTCGCCAAGTTTGACCACGTCGCCATTAACCAAAGGATACGGCTCCTGCGGTTTCAGCCGGTTGCGACCATTAACGATGGTGCCATTGGCGCTGCCCATGTCTTCGATGAAGTATTGGTGGCCGCGCGCGGTGATGCGTGCGTGGCGGCGCGAGATACGCGATGCCGGGTCATATCGGGACAGATCAACATCCGGGCGTATGCCGCGATGCGGGTCCAGCCGGCCAACCATAATTTCGTTTTCCGACAGCAGAGGGAAGTTGGCGTCTATGTCCATATCCATGACCACCAGCATGGCCGCTGATCGCTCCGTGCTAGGCGGGCGTTCGCCGAAGTAAATGCGGTACAGATCGCTGGGTGCCATATCGCGTCCGCATTGATGGCATGGCGCAATCATCGCTGATGCCGTCCCGCCAACATGCGTGGAGTACATCTCGTTTTCACGGATCAAACTGTCCAGGAAGGATTCGCGTTCGCCTTCGGTCATACTGTCCCAGTTCAAACTGCGATCAGTGCACAGCCGTTCAAGCTGCTTCACGGCAAAATCCAGCCGCGCTGCACGCTGTACACGGTCATCTTCTGCCAGCATTCCCAGCAGCATCTGTTTGTGTTCAGGCGCGAGCTGATTCACCCATTCGCGCAACTGCACTTCAATTGACGGATCATTCGTCATTCATGTCACCTCGGCGAGGATTTTAGCCTGACATGCGTAGATCGCCAAAATCACTTTCATAGCTATGCCGTGATGGTGGTATAGTTTGTCCATGGTTACCCAAGCAGTTACTACCATTACAACCGAAGACGCCGCGAAAGTTATCGAGGGCGTTATCTGGATTGATCCTGAGCGTGTCAGCGGCGAGCCTTGCTTCATCAATACCCGCGTCCCGATTCAAAACCTCTTCGATTATCTGGAAGGCGGCGAACCTCTGGACGAATTTTTAGAAGGTTTCCCGCCCGTCACCCGTGAGCAAGCGGTTAAGGTTTTAGAGCTTGCTCGAACTGACCTCTTCAACTCTCTTCTCAACGGTGAAAATTCTTCTCGATCATAATCTTGATTGGCGGCTCTTTCGCGCTCTTCCGGATCACGCAGTAAAAAGCACCATGCAACTGAGATGGGGTGCTCTGAGAAACGGATTACTTCTGGATGAAGCAGAGAAAGAGGGCTTTTCTGTGATGCTCACTGCTGATAAGAACATGAAGACCCAGCAGAGAATGAAAGGCAGGTCAATCGCCCTGATTGTTCTTCGCGCTCCTAACAACCGCCGAAAAACACATCTTCCAATGATGGGCGACGTGGTTGAAATTCTCACCGCAATCCAACCTGGCGATGTTGTTGAAGTCTTCCACGACCAAATGAAACCTTGAATCTTCTGTCTCACTGCCATGATTTTCTTTTGCCTTACCGCTGGCCGGATTTCACTGTTCCTTCTCCACTCTCCTTCGGCTTGATGACTAGCAAGAATGGCTTGGCTGCAAATTCCGACCGCTGAGGCGAAGTCGTTTCGATGCGCCCTACCACAAAGATCGGCTGCGCCATTGGTTCAACCCAGCTTTCAGCCGACAGGGTGAAGCGTTGCGTCGTTTCTTCTTCAGTAATCATCACGCCATTCAACCCGACATCGGTAACAATGACGCCGTGTGGCAGGTTGCGGATGTCGAACGGCACACGGCCCGCAAAACCATGCTCGCGTTTGATTTTGATGGAGACAATCACTTTGCCGCCCGGTTCCAGTGCGACCTGGGCTGCGTCCGTCCAGACATGTAATTCCGGCGGCGGAGCAGCGGAAACTACGGCGATGCGTTCGTCGGTCTTCAGTTCGCGAATGAGTTGTTTGCCGTTGATCGTGGCGGAAGCTTGGATGCGAAGCGGGAAACTCTTTTGGGCATCGTTGCTGGCGCTGATCGTGACAACGGTCGAAATCTGTCCCGCGCGAATTACGCCTTCGCTGGCGGTGAAACCCGGAGGCAGGTCTAGCAGCCGGACGGTAATGTCACCGTCAAAACCATCGTTTCGGTAAGCCGTCACGTTGATGGGTAGCGTCGCATCCTGCGGCACGTTTGGGTTTTCAAGGTCAGCAAACAGCGCGAAGTCTGGTTCGGGCTCATGAAGCGTCAGCCGGTAAGCGAACCGTTCGCCCTGCATCCCGCGCACATCGCGAATGCGCACGATGTATTCACCGCTTTCCGGCGCAATGAAATTAAGCTTGGAGTCTTTGCCGTACATCGGCCCGCCATCGTCGTTGCGGTAATTGAAGGTGACGGCCGGCAAGCCGTTTGAGGCAAGTTTCGCACCCGGTTTGTGCAGCGAGACTTTATAAACGGTTGACCCGTTGGCGTGCGCTTCCGGCGTTGTGCCTTCGTAGGTGAGCCGCGCGCCCTGAAAGCTTTTGAAAAAGATGTCTTCGTCCGGCGTTTTGGGCAAAACTTCAACTTGAACCAGTTCATTGCCTGCCATCAGGGTATCGTTGACGTGAATTCCATTCCACGTCGTGATGCGGAAGCCGCGCGAGCCTGAGTCGCGGTCGTTCAGCGTCATTTGTGTTTCCAGCAAGGCGCGGGCGATGACGCGGGGAATCGGATTGCCTTTGCCGTCGAGCACTTCGATCACGGCATCCAAGGGCGAACCGTACGCTTGCGCGCCGACTTCCAGTACAACGTGCTGGCCTTTGCGCGCGTTGAATCGGTAAAAGTCTTCATCACTGGAACCGGCAGCATTGAAGATGCGCCCGTTGATCGTTACGGGCAACGCGACGGATTGCGGCGCGGCCAGGGTCGTAGGCTTTTCCTGCTCCATCACTTCTGGATGATTGCCAATGGCGAGCTTCAATGAATTATACGAATTGCCGCGCGCTGAACTCATCACCAGCAGCTTGCCTTCATCAACGCCAATTCGTTGTTGCGACAGCACACGCGATTTCTGTCCATCCAGGTTGAAGCCGTAATTGGTCACGTCGGTCGCCGTATTTTCTCTGACGCCGAGCGGGAAGACATGCGTGATGTAAGTCAATTCGCCGATGTTTAGCCGGTAACCGTACGCGCCCATCTGGCCCTGGCGTTCCAGGTCGCTGATCCGAATCACGTATTCGCCGTCCTGTTTGAAGGTGTAACCGATCAGGGAATCGCGGCTCGTGCCATTGTCGTTATTGGTCGCAAGCTGAGCGCTCTTGTCATCAAACAAAGTCAGCACTGAATCCAGGCGAGAATTGAGCATTGAAGCCATTACTTCAAAGACGATTTGCTGGCCGGCTTTGGCTGAAAATTTGAAGCAGTCCACATCGCCGCGTTTTTGCAAATCGCCGACAACTGTCACCGGCAGCGTGATGGCTTGCGCTTCCGCCAGCAAATCATTCATCTCACGTTCTTTGATTTCAGGAAGCGCTCCAACGGCGATGCGCCCCAGATTGGTCGTGCCCAGCGGCGTGCGAATGCGGAAGCTGTAAATGCCGGGCAGGGTTTCGGCAGAGATGGCCGCTTCGATGGTTAGCCGGTGTTTGGTGGATTTATCAACGATCAGTATTGCTGTCGGGCTTGAGCGTGTATGCGGCTCGCGAACGAGTTCTGAGTTGAGTGTAATTTTTGAGGTAATACCGGGTTTGCTCCAGAGCACTTCGCTGGCATTGCTCAGATTGTAGCCGTCAACAGTGAACGTCATCGTCGTGCCACGTTTGGCGCCCAGCGGTGAAGTCGTGGTGATGTACGGCTGCGCGACCTGAGCCTGCGCCATCGAGCTTGCAGCCAGGGTCAGCATCAACAAAAGCCAGAATTGCTTTTTCATCGTGACTCCTTGTTTGCCACGTTCTTTCCAGTGGCGGGATCGTAAAACGCGATTGAACCGTCCTGCCGCCCCACAGCCAATCGTTTGCCGTCAGGACTGAACAACAGCGAAAAGACCCAGTCGGATTGGCCTTCCAACATGCGAATTTCTTCCAGCTTGTCCGCGTCCCACAGCTTCAATTTCCGATCCGCTCCGGTTGATGCCAATTGTTTGCCATCGGGCGAAAAGGCGATAAGGTTGATGGCATCTTCGTGCGCGATCAATGATTTGATTTGCCTGCCTTCGGCCTCACCCAGTTCCCATATACGAATCGTTCGATCCGGTCCCGCACCCGCCAGGTATTTACCTGAAGGATGAAACGCGATGGCGTTGACAGCGTCGAGCGAATCGCCAAGCGTGTAAAGGCGCTGGCCTGTCGCAACGTCCCAAATCTTCACCGTACGATCAGCCGAAGCGGAAGCCAGCCGTTTGCCGTCCGGGCTGAAGGCAACGCTGAAGACGGCGTCGGTATGGTCTTTCAGGTTTTTGACTTCCTGGCCGGTCGCCACGTTCCACAGTTTGACCATTCGATCATAGCTGCACGTCGCAATCATTTTGCCATCAGGGCTAAATGCCAAGGCGAAGATGTTGTCGCGATGGCCGCGAATCGAAAGAAGCTCTTTGCGTTCCGCCACATCCCAGATTATGACTTCGCCGAATTGCGCCGGATTGCCGCCTGCGGCTGCTAGCAGTTTTCCATCAGGGCTAAAAGCCACGGCGCGAATCTGGTTGGCGTGGCCGGTCAGTTTGCCAATGGTTTGCCCTGATTGAGCATTGATCAATTCAACTTCCCGATAACGCCCGACCGCGAGCAAGGTGTTGTCATTGCGAAATGCCAGCGCGCTGACAGCGGATTTGACGGCGATGGTTGGCCTGATGTCGGGAAGGCTGGCTTTGGTCACTGCGTCAACCGGCCCGGCTGCCAGCTTCGCCCCAGCGCCAGTTGGCCCCGCAGCGCCCACGTCAATCCAGGCGCGGATGATTTTGATTTCATCGGCACTCAGTTCATCGCCGAGCGGCATGCGTGGTTTGATTGAGCCTTCAATCATTTTGACTAGCAAGCTGTCGCCGCTCTTGCCTGTAACGATGGCTATCCCGCGCTTGCCGCCGTTCATCAAGCCTTCGTAGCTTTCCAGATTCAAATCGCTTTTGCGCGTAGTGTGGTTGTGGCAAACAACGCATTTCTGCTGAAAGATCGGCTCAATCTGATTGGTATAGCTCGGTTGCGTTTGAAGGGCTTGCGCCGATAGCGATAGGCAGGACAGGGCCAATGCTATCGGCGCGATGAGCAAGATTGCGGCGGATGATGATCTGTGTGGGGAATGGCGATGCATATTGCCTCAGCCGTTACAGCCCTTTGCCTTTAGTGTTCAGCTTGACGCGCAACAGGGCAGTGTTGGCGGTGATGTACAGCGTTGAGCCATCGTCGCCCCAATTGCAATTGGCCGTCGGGACGCCGGTGTCAAACGCGCCCAAGTGTGTGCCGTCCGGCGCAAACACGTGCAATCCGCCCGGGCCGGTCGCAAACAGGTTGCCGTCTTTATCTACCTTCATTCCATCGGGCAAGCCTGGCTTTTTCTCTTTTGCCCAAGCTGTCGCGTCGAAGAAGACTTTGCCATTGGCAAGGGTCCCATCGGCTTTTACGTCGTAAACCATCCAGACTGCTTTATCCGGATCGGAGCAGGCGACATAGAGCTTCTTTTCATCCGGCGAAAAGGCAATGCCGTTGGGCCGCGTGATCTCTTTGGTCAGCAGTGTCAGTTTCCCATTTTTGCCCAGCCGGTACACGCCGCAGAAATCCAGTTCGCGGCCCGGATCGTCCCAGTTTTTCGGCAAACCGTAGATCGGATCGGTGAAGTACAAATCTCCGTTCGAGTGATAAACCAGATCGTTCGGGCTGTTCAATCGCTTGCCTTCAAACTTGCTGACTAAACCCGTGATCGTCTTGCCATCGGCTTCCAGACGGGCCACGCGCCGGTCGCCGTGCTGGCACATGACCAGGCGGCCTTCCGCGTCATAGGTCAATCCATTCGTCCCCGGCTCCTTGCCCGTAAAAGGCTCTTTGCCGCTGTAACCGCTGGGCGAGAGGAATTGGCTGGCTCCTTTGCTCTCCTGCCACTTGACGATTTCGTTTTTTGGGATGTTGCTGAAAAGTAAATAGCTTTCTTTTTTGTTCCAGACTGGCCCCTCGGTCCAGACATAACCGTCAACCAATTTTTCGACCTTTGCGTCAGCCGGAACCAGTTTGTCGAAGCGAGGGTCTTTGCGAATGATTGTTACTTCGCCTGATGCTGTATTCGTTGCCGCGTTCGTTGTTGACGATGCCGCCTGTTTGTTTTCGGCAATGGGCGCGCTCTTTTCCGCCGCGGGCGAACAGGCAGCGAACAGGCTGGCCGCAAGCAAGCTCGCAGCCGATGCCAGGATTCTTTTGGTCATGATCGGTTTCTCCTGTGATGGTGTTGATGGAATAAACGACTCGTTGGATGACCAGCCCAGACTGCGGCCTGTCGCGCGCAACATATCATACAGGCCAGCCTCTCGGGCAATGAGGTTAAGTGTGGCGCGGTCATTATTACGCGCCCCCAAATACCGAATTTGCCGAGTGGGGGGG
>JBBQVH010000144.1:0-20493 GCA_038211695.1 Blastocatellia bacterium
GCGCGATTACCGTCCTGCGGGAGCGTCCGCGAAAGCGAAAGAGACAATCCATTTCGCTGAGAGGCATCCACTTTTTCAAAGAACGACCGAATCAAGACAATGAGTTCAATGCTTTACCGGCTTAACTTGGCGCACATGGGACATCGTCCCCGGAAGATGATGGATGGTAGTACGACCCTGAAAGGGTCGCACTTATTATTGAACTTCGACCCTTTCAGGGTCGGAACGAATGTCGAACGCATCCGTGGACGTTGTCCACGTCTATTAACTGCTGCCCTTTCAGGGCAAAGACCACGCGCATCAGATTTGTGTAGATACCAATGGGAAAACGCTACTGTTCGCTTTCTTACACCGGCGTGCTGAAACTTGCGTTCAAACGGGATTAGCCGTTGTTCTTCTGAAACTCGCCCATAAATTCCACCAGCTTTTCAACGCCCGCTTTCGGGAATGCGTTGTAGATGGAGGCGCGCAGGCCGCCGACCGAACGATGGCCTTTCAATCCGTCCAGGCCCGCTGCGGTCGCTTCCTTGACGAACTTCTTTTCCTGCTCTTCGCTGGGCAAACGGAAAGTCACGTTCATCAGGCTGCGGCAATCTTTTTCGGCGTGGCCGCGATAGTACCCGTCCGAAGCGTCAATCGCCTTGTAAAGAATCCCGGCTTTCTCCTGGTTCATCGCCTGTACTTTCTGCAAACCGCCAACTTCATTCAGCGCCCATTTGAAGACGAGGCCGCAGATATAAATGGCAAAGCAAGGCGGCGTGTTGTACATCGAACCATTCTTGGCCAGGTTCTTGTAATCCAGCATCGCAGGCAGGCCGTCTGGAACGCTTGCCAGCAAATCGTCGCGAATGATGACGATGGTTGCGCCTGCCGGGCCCGCGTTCTTCTGCGCTCCAGCATAAATCAATCCGTACTTGCTAACATCAACCGGGCGGCTGATGAAATCCGACGACATATCGCATACTAACGACACATCACCGGCATGGGGTTCCTCCTGAAACTCGACGCCAAAGATCGTTTCGTTTGAGGTGAAATGAACATACGCCGCATTCGGATCCAGCTTGATATCTTCCGATTTCGGCAGGCGGTTGAAATTGGTGTCGCTAGTGTTTGCGGCTTCGCGCACGGTACCAAGTTTCTTGGCCTCTTTGATTGCGCCCTGTCCCCAACTGCCGGTCAGAATGTAATCGGCGCTTGCGCCTGCGGGCAGCAGATTCATCGGGATCATCGTGAACTGCATGCTTGCGCCGCCTTGCAGGAAGAGCACTTTGTAATTTTCGGGAATGCCCAGCAGCGCGCGCAGGTCTTCTTCGGCTTCCTTAATGACTTGTTCAAAAGTTGCTGAGCGATGGCTGACTTCCAGAATGGACATGCCGACGCCGGGCAGGGAAAACAGATCGGCTTGGGCTTTTTTCAAAACGGGTTCAGGCAGCACGGCGGGGCCGGCGCTGAAGTTAAAAATGCGTTCGGACATTGAAGGTTCTCCTGTTGAAAAGATAAGTAAAGTTGGCAGCTTTAAGCAGGCTGCGTTTGATTGTTGGGTTTGGAATGAGTGCGAGATTGTAGCACGCCGCCCGCAACGCGCCACAACTTCGCCAGCGCCAGCGCCGACAGCAGTAACAGCGACAGATCGAAGAGCGCGTTGAACAGAAACAGGTGCTTCATCAGATCGCTTTCGCCATCGCCCAGCATCGGCGTGACGAACGCCGCCAGCATCATCAGCCACAACATCAGCAGGAATTCGCGCAGCGTGCGTTCAGGCGGCGATGACCGGCGATAGCCTTTCAAGATCAAGCCAAGAAGCAGCAAACAGTACCCAGCGAAGAACCACAGCGATTTCGGCCAGTAGGCTTGCTTGAAGTCGCTCCACACGCTGCAGCGGTGCGATTCGGTTCGCGCGGGCAGCCCTGTGGGTTTTTCGTAGTTGCCCAGATTCAACCGCAGTTGGTAGCCGTTTTGTGCCGTCACTTTCAGCTTTGTCAGAAAGCGGCGCGGATGCGTCAGGTAAAACTTTGCGATCTCGAAATGATTGATGCGGCGATAGAACTGCTCCTGAAATTCATGGCTCTTGATGTCAACTGGCAGATTCGCGTGGAAAATAGTTGTCCCAGCCAGCACGGCGAACTTCGGGTCCAATCCCAGATCGCGCAAGTCTGCTGCCGGATCGGGTGAATCTTTCAGGATGCCGTAAAAGGTGCTCTGGTATCGGCCATTGTTCGTGTACCACGGTGCGATCAGATTGAGCGCAACCGGCGCGGACACCAGCGCTAAGGCAAACGCGACAGTGATGGCTCGCTGATGGGGTTTTCGGTAAAGCTGAAACAGCCGCGCGCAAAATAACAGCAGCGGCGGAATCAGCGCGAAGTTTTGCGGCTTGGCGACAACGAACAATCCGGCAGACAGGAAGAAGAGCAACAGGCCCAGTCGCCTGTGCTCTTGCGGCGTAATTGCCAGCCCCGCGCCAACCATCGCCAGCAGGAAGATCAACGACGCCGGTTCGCTGTAAAACGAATTGAAGTACGCCGTGTAACCAACATCGCAGAAGATCAGCAGAATCCCCGGCAGCAGATAAAGCGGCGAAAGCCGCAGCGCAATGCGCCAACCACGCATTAACAACCACAGGGCCGCAACGAAGGCCAGTAGATGAATCAAGCCAATCACGCGCAGATCAAACCGATCCCCGCGAATCAACCAGTCACCAGCAATCGCGCTGAGTTTGACGAAGATCACTTCAGACGAACCAAAGCCACGCCACGCCGTCCAGGGGCTTTGCGTGATGTGGAAATCGCGGTTGACCCAGTTGAAGTATTTTTCGTTGTCGTCGGTGGTGAGGTATTCGAACTTGCCCCAATGCATCAGCCGTTCAAAATCGCCGTTCGAGGCCAAGCCAATCATCGGCGGCCAGAACAACTGAACGGCGATCAGCAGAAAGACCAAGCACAGGGCGGCTGCTTCGGCGGATGGAAGATGGGAGTGGCTTCGTTCTGATTTCAAAATACGGCTGGTTTAATTTCGATCAAAGCAAATCAGGCCACAGCTTTCTCGGCAGTCTCCATCCAGGCCGGAGAATGGCTGCCGTAAAGCACGTCCGGGTCCATGTCCGCGCCGTTTGGCCAGGTGATTGTGCCCAATTCCGGGTCCACGGTGACGGAGCGAAACACCTCGTAGCTTTGCCGGATCGGCTCGAAGATCGGGCCGCGCAGCAATGGCTCAAGATTGACAACCTTCTGTTCGCCCGTGCTGAATTCCAATCGCACCTGAAAGTTTTCCAAGGGAACCACTGAACGAATCAAAACCATCTTGTACCTCTCTTAATCCAAAGGCTCAATCTTTTCGAGCGGCTGTCCATTAAGTGCCAATTCCCAATCGGCGCGCAACTCATCACGGTGTAATGCCGCCCATTCCATTGCCAGAGTGACGGCGCGGCGAGGCAATTTTCCTTCGGTCACTGCCAACGTTTCAATCGCCATCTGCGCCTTATGCTCTGCGTAATCAATGTGAAAGTGTGGTGGCGGATGATCGTTGTAATACATCGAGATGACAATTCCGAAAAAACGGCTGATGACTGGCATAACTTAAAATTACAGAACGAGCAGATTGACTTCGATAATGTCGCCGTTGCCGCCGCGAATGCGATCCATTGTTTCCGGTTCCAGGGTGCCATCCAGCTCGATGCGCGCGATGGCGGCTTCGGCTCCGGCAAAAACAATGTTTTCCATTCGTTGGACGTTCAGGTTGGCAGCTTTGACTTCGTTCAGTACGTGAGCCAGCACGCCGGGACGGTCTTTGTGGCGGACAACCAGCAAGTGCGTGGCCGGAGTGCGGTCGGCCAGATTGACAACGTTCGGCACTGAACCGGTTTCTTTGAATTCGCGGATGATGCGGACGGTTTCGGCGGCGATGGCTTCCTGCGCCTGATCGGTCGAAGCGCCAATGTGATGCGTGCCGTATACGTTCGGCAGACTGACAATGTCGTCCGTGAAATCGCCGGTCGCCGTTGCCGGTTCATTGGCGAAGACGTCCAGTCCGGCGCGGATGCCTTTGGTTTTGACGGCCTGGGCCAGGGCAGTTTGATCCACGACTTCGGCGCGCGAAGTGTTGATGAAAATCGCACCGGGCTTCATCACTTCAAAGATGTCAGCGTTGATGAAGCCGCGCGTTTCGGGCGTCAGGGCGACGTGGATGCTGATGATGTCGGCTTCGTGGACGATTTCCAGAATCGTCTGGCGATAATGGATGCCAAGCGCTTCGGCGGCGTCCGGCGTCAGACTACGGCTCCAGCCGATGGTCTTAATTCCAAAGGCGTTCGCGCGCTGAATCATCTCGCGCCCGATTTGGCCAAGGCCGATTAAACCTAGCGTGCGTCCGTGCAAGCCTTTGGCGTTGCCGAATTCTTTCTTGTTCCAACGCCCCGCGCGCAGCTCGGTGACGTTGTCAGCGATGCGGCGGTCGAGCGCCAGAATCAGCCCAAACGCCAGTTCCGCCACCGCCGTTGAGTTTTTGCCGGGGCAGTTGGAAACATAGATGCCGTGGGCGGACGCCGCTTTGACATCAATCGTGTTGTAGCCTGCGCCAGCGCGAACGACCAGGCTTAATCGCCCAGCGCCAAGCGCGGCTTCATTGACTTTGGTTGAACGCACGATCAGCACGTCGGCTTGTGTTTCGCCGATTGCCTGGGCCAGCGCATCGTCTTTCAAATCGGGATTGCTGATAACTTCGCAGCCGATGGCTTTCAGTCCATCAATTCCGCTTTGCTCGAATTTGTCGGCGATCAGAACTTTCATTGCAATCAATGTTTCCTTCAGAAAAGTAAGAAGAGAGAAACGAAACAAACGAAACAGACGAAACAGACAAAAATCTGGCGATCTCCAAACCTTTTCGTTTGTTTCGTTATTTTCGTTTGTTTCGTAATCTCAAATCAGATGGCTTAAAAGCCCATCCCGTAACTTCGGTTCGAACCACGTGGATTTGGGCGGCATGATTTCGCCCGCGTCTGAAATCTCCATCAGTTCGTCGAGCGTGGTTGGATAGAGCGAAAATGCGACGGCGGCTTTGCCTTCGTTGACCAGACGTTCCAGTTCGCGCGCGCCGCGGATGCCGCCAATGAAATCAATCCGTTTGTCCGTGCGCGGGTCCTGAATGCCCAGCACCGGCGCCAGCAGCAAATCCTGCAATATGCTGACGTCCAGCCGGTCGGTGACTTTCATCCGTTTGGTCACATCGGTGCGCAGCTTCAATCCATGCCAGCGACCGTCCAGATACATCGCAAAACGGTTGTGTTTTTTCGGAATTGGCTCAACGTTCTCGCGGATTTCAAATTCGTGCTCAAGCTCTTTCAGGAAGTCTGCGGGCGAATAACCATTCAGGTCTTTGACCCCGCGGTTATAAGCCAGAATGCGCACTTGATCGGCAGGGAAAAGAACGCACTGGAAAAAGTTGTACTCTTCATTGCCCGTGTGATCGGCATTCTTCGCACGAAGCTCTTCGCGGGCGCGGCTGGCGCTTTTGGCGCGGTGGTGGCCGTCGGCAATATAGAGGTTTGGCACATCGCCAAATGCTTCGATAATCGCCGGGTTCATCTCCACCGGCACGTGCCAGATGGTGTGCGCGATGTTGTCGGGGGCGACAAAATCGAACAGCGGTTCGGATCGAATCAGCTTGTTGATAATTTCGTTGACCGTCGTGCTGGGGCGATAGGTCATAAAGACCGGCCCGGTTTGCGCGCGCAGTGTCAGCATATGGCGTGTGCGGTCGTTTTCTTTGTCGGGCCGGGTGCGTTCGTGTTTGAGGATGATGTTGTTATCGTATTCATCCACCGAACAGCAGGTGACCAATCCGATTTGCGTGCGTTCGCCCATCCGCAGGGAATAGACATAAAAGCTCGGCTCGTCTTCAATGGTCAGCGGCGCTTCGGCGGTCAGACGGTCGAAGTTTGAAGCCGCTTTGGCATAGACCGCGTCGGAGTACATCTCCGTGCCGTCGGGCATTTCAATTTCAGGGCGCGACACGCGCAAAAAACTCAGCGGATTATCTAAGGCGAGCTGGCGCGCTTCTTCAGTGTTGACGACATCGTAAGGCACTGCGGCGACGGCTGCGGCCTGCTCTGGCAGGGGACGCAACGCGCGAAAGGGTCTGACTGTGGCCACGTAAAATCTCCTTGATTGATGAAACGGTAGTTTGAACGAGGGCGGATTCTACCTTATCAAAAGAAGCTTGCCCACAGCCTGACGATGCACTGGCGAAGGTGCGAGTGAGAAACGCATGATATTAATCTTGTCACGAACGCAACCGGTCTTAGTCCTTTTCGCATCCACCTGCCGGTCGCCTCTCTTTTCGCAACCCAACAACAATCAATTGACAAGGAGTATTGAATGAAAAAGTCTACCTGCGGCTTCGCTCGCTTGCTCGCCGTCGCTGCGACAGCGTTGATCTTCTCTTTATCCGAATGGGCATTCGTCAAAGCGCAGTCGCCGCCAACCGGGCCGCAATGGAGCCGCACCGCGACTCCGCGCCTCCAACACAGCACGCTGACCCGGCTCTACAACGGCAAGGTCATCGCGATTGGAGGGCAAGATTCCCGACGATATGAGATCAAAGATGTTGAACTCTACGACCCGCTAACCAATACGTGGCGCGACACGGCGCCGCTGAATTACGCGCGGTTTGCGCACACGGCGATCTTGCTTGCGGATGGAAGATTGCTGGTCATTGGCGGCACGAGACAGACCGGCAATGACAGCAGCGGCACCGCCGCCGGCCCGCCGGAAATTTTCGATCCGGCGACGGAAAAATGGACGGTGCAAGGTTCGGCCTTTTTTTATCGCAGCCTGATTCTTCCACTGTCCAATGGCAAAGTGCTGGCGCTCGGCGCGATATTCAACATGGCTCACGTCTTTGACCCGGCGACAGGAATCAGCAAGCAGATTTCTCCGCCCAGAGGGATGACCGGCAATCCTCTTCCTTCGGCGCTGACGCTGCCTGACGGCAAACTCCTGCATTTGAGCGGCGCGAATGACGTGGCCAGCGCGGAGTTCTTTGATCCCGCGACTGAATCGTGGACGACGACCAACGTGCCGAACTCGAACGGCTTCGTGCTGTCGGGGAGGTTGGCCGCGCTCCTACCGGACGGGAAGGCGCTGGCCTTCGTCGGTTTTCCGGACGGGCCGCCCCTCACCGCTTTGTTCGATCCGCGCACGGAAACCTGGGGCAATCTGGTTGCGCGCAACACGGGGAATCCGTCCGCTCTCACCTTGCCCAATGGCGAGGTGTTGAGTTTCGACTTTTTCGCGGCGGAGGTTTTCAGCGGCAACTCCAACACCTGGCGCACCACCCCCGCCGCCCCCCCACCCATTTTCGGCGAGGCGCTTTTGGCCAGCGGTCAAGCCTTCACTGGCGCGTCGGTCTACGGATTGGATTTCGGCGCAGCCACCTCTTCTCCGTTGGTCAGCACGTCCGCGGCCAGCTTCCGCGTGGATACTTTGGCCAGAGGCTCGATTGTCGCCGCATTCGGCACAAACCTGGGCGATCCGGCGACGCCGAATTTGACGCAGGTCTTCGTCAAAGACAGTGGCGGCTTTGAATTCCCCGCCCGCGTCCTGGCGGTTTCACCGGATCAGGTCAATTTTGTTCTGCCTGAAATCAACACCCTTGGGCAAGCCGAAGTCACCGTCAAAAACAAAGGCGCTCTGGTTGCTCGCGGCTTGTTGGGCGTGGTTGGCGTTTCGCCCGGATTGTTTACGGCCAACGCCGACGGGCGCGGCGTCCCGGCGGCAGTCGTGCAGCGCGTCAAAGCTGACAATTCCGTCTCTTATGAACCGGTGGCGAGTTTTGACAATTCAACCAACCGCTTTGTCCCGTCGCCAATTGATCTCGGCGTGGAAAGCGATCAGGTTTACCTGGTGTTGTTTGGCACAGGCTGGGGTAATCAATCGCCTGATCGTGTTCAGGTTTACATCGGCGATGTCAAAGCGCGCGTGCTTTTCGCCGGGAAACACCCGGATTTTGCCGGACTGGATCAGATCAACGTCAGTCTGCCGCGCAAACTGATCGGGCGTGGCGAAGTGGATGCGTTCGTCACAATCGCGGGAAAAACCGCCAACCCAATCAAACTTCGCATCAAGTAAAAATCATCCTCTCTAACTTCACCGAGAGCGGCGATTGCTTCCGGCGTCGCCGCTTCCGGTCTTTATTCTGCTTGAACCCTGCAAAGCCGCTCCTGTAGAATCCGCGCCTGTATTCATAGCCGAAATTGCATTGGGCCGAAATTGAATCGGAGAACAGGAAAGCAATGACAAACGCAGTCAGCACATTCATTCGCGGGTTCGTCAACCAACCAGTGATTTCTTTGACGACCCTCTCCCTTATGTTGCAGCGCAATGCCCGCTGATAGGTTTCGCATTGCGCTGCTCCTTCCGCCGCAATTCTTCTTCAAACAAGTTTGTGATATTGCCTCGCATCGTGAAGTGATGTGATCGCCGGTTCTTATTTTGCGAGGCGGGACTGAATTGGCTGGAAAGCCAAGAGGACGAAACAATGAACGAGAAATATTTTCCTGTCGAGATCGAAGAGAAACAGCAGAAGCGTTGGGCTGAGGCGGGCGCATTTAACGCCGATGTTGATTCGGCGAAACAGAAGTTTTACTGCCTGGAGATGCTGCCTTATCCATCGGGCCGCATTCACATGGGCCACGTTCGTAACTATTCGATTGGCGACGCGCTGTCGGCTTACAAACGCATGCAGGGCTTCAACGTGCTGCACCCCATCGGTTGGGACGCCTTCGGCATGCCGGCGGAAAATGCCGCCATCAAAAACAATTCGCGGCCCGATGTGTGGACGCTGGAAAACATTGATTCGATGCGTGCGCAGTTGAAGCAACTGGGCTTCAATTACGACTGGCGGCGCGAAATCGCGACCTGCACGCCGGAATATTACCGCTGGAACCAGTGGTTCTTCATTCAAATGTGGAAGCAGGGCCTGCTGTATCGCCGCAACGCGACCGTCAACTGGTGCGTCAAGTGCAACACTTCGCTGGCGAATGAACAAGCCGAAGGCGGCTTCTGCTGGCGGCATGAAGACACGCCCGTCGAACTGCGCGAACTGGAACAGTGGTTCATTCGCGTCACGAACTACGCCGACGAACTGCTGGACAGTCTGGATACACTGGCAAACGCGTGGCCAGAACGCGTGCTGGCAATGCAGCGCAACTGGATCGGGCGCAGCAAAGGCGCGGAAGTGGATTTTCGCGTTGCCCAGGAACACGCCCCGACCAACGGCAAAAAAGTTCGTGTCTTTACCACGCGCGTTGACACGATCTACGGTGCAAGCTGCGTCATCGTCGCGCCCGAACACGCGCTGGTCGAAGAACTGGTTGCTTCAGGCAAAGCTAGCAACGAACTGATGACTTTTGCCGAAAAGCAGAAAGCCATTTCCAAAGAAGACCGCATCGCTGAAGGTGCCGCCAAAGAGGGCGTCAACACCGGCCTGTTTGCTGAAAACCCATTCAATGGCCAGCGGCTGCCGATCTGGACGGCCAACTTCGTGCTGACCGGGTACGGCACAGGCGCGATTATGGCGGTACCCGCGCACGACGAACGCGACTTCGAATTCTGCACGAAATACGGTCTGCCGATTCCCCGTGTCATTAAGCTGGCTGATTCGGCGGATGCTGATGACGCGCCGGTCGAAGCTGCCTTCACCAACAAAGACAACGCGGCGGTGGTCATCAATTCGGGCAAGTTCAGCGGCCTGAGCGTTCCCGAAGCCATCAAGGCAATGACCGAATATGCCGAAGAGCATGGTTTCGGCGAAGCCAAGACCAACTTCAAGATTCGCGATTGGGGCGTTTCGCGCCAACGCGCCTGGGGCACGCCGCTGCCGTTTATTCACTGCCCGAAATGCGGCATCGTTCCCGTACCCGAAGATCAACTGCCGGTTGAACTGCCGAAGGATTTGAACTTCAACACGACCGGTTCGCCGCTGGCCGAAGCGCCAGACTTCGTCAACGTGGACTGTCCAACCTGCGGCGGCGCGGCCAGGCGCGACACCGACACGATGGATACCTTTGTGGATTCGTCGTGGTACTACTTCCGGTACACCGATTCGAAGAACGAAGAACTGCCCTTCGCGCCGGATGTCGCGGCTTATTGGACGCCGGTGGATCAATACATCGGCGGCATCGAACACGCCGTGCTGCACCTGATTTACACGCGGCTGTGGACGAAGATCATGCGCGATCTGGGCTTGATCACGTTTGGCGAGCCGGTCAAAAAACTGTTGACGCAGGGAATGGTTTGTCTGGCCACGTATCGCTGCGAAGAGCACGACTGGCTGTATCCATATGAAGTGATTGATGGCAAGTGCAAATTCTGCGGGCGCGCGGCAGCGGTCGGCAGAACCGAGAAGATGTCGAAGTCGAAGAAGAATACGGTTGATCCCGACGAGATGATCAAGATTCACGGAGCGGACACGGTGCGTCTGTTTATGATGTTCGCTGCCCCGCCCGAAAAAGACCTGGAATGGAGCGAAACCGGCGCGGAAGGCGCGTCGCGCTTCCTGAACCGTGTCTGGCGCATCGTATACAAATGGCACGACAAACTGGCGGCTGCAAAATTGGGAGGCGATCAGCAGTCCACTTTTTCAGACGAAGCCCGCGCTCTGCGCCGCAAGACGCACCAGACGATCAGGCGTGTTTCAAATGACATTGGCGAGCGCATGAACTTCAACACCGCCGTCGCCGCAATGATGGAACTGACCAACGAAATCTACGCCTTCGATAATTCGCTGAAAGACGATAGCAGTGATGCCGACAGGTTCGCGTTGAAAGAAGCCATGCAGGCTTTGGTCAAAATGCTGGCTCCCTTCACGCCGCACATTGCAGAAGAGTTGTGGGAGAGTCTGGGTCACGACGAAATCGTCGTGACTTCGGCCTGGCCGGAGTACGACGCCGAACTGGCCAAGGCAGAAGAACTGGAAATTCCTGTCCAGTTGAACGGCAAGCTGGTTGCGCGTCTGGTGGTTCCGGCGGAAGCGACAGATGATGAATTGAAAGCCGCCGCTCTGGCCAACGACCGCGTTCAAGCCAAACTGGATGGCCGCCAAATTGTGAAGACGATTGTGGTGCCCAAACGGCTGGTCAATCTGGTGGCGAAGTAATCTGATGAACCGTGGTCGTCCCGACCGCAACAGGAAAAAGCGCGAAGCTTCCCTGGCTTCTTGCCTCATTAGCTTACTATCCAAGCAGGGCAATAGGATGCTTCGCGACTTTTATTTATAGCGCTCGTGACGAGCGCGGTCCCAATTTTTCAGGAGAACAAAACATGTTTGATTCTGGCCCCCAACGATTTTTAAATACCCTGCGCCCGCTTTCCTTATCAATTCTATTTCTGCTGTTCGCCACGTCAGCGTTTGCGCAAGGCAAAGTCGAATACGAAATCTCTTTCCCGAACGCCGTGCATCACGAAGCCGAAATTAGTGTGACTTTCAGCGGCGCGGCCGCAAACAAGCCGCTGGAAGTGCATATGAGCCGCTCTTCACCGGGGCGCTACTCCGCGCAGGAGTTCGCCAAGAATGTTTACAACGTAAAAGTGACAGATGAAAAAGGTGCGCCGCTAAGCGTCACGCGAACCAGCCCGCCGGAATGGAACGTCGCCGGGCATCACGGCAAAGTCCGCGTCAGCTACACGCTCTTCGGCGATCTGGGGTCGGGCACCTTCACCGGCATTGATAACACCATGGCGCATCTGAGCATTCCCGCCAGTTTCATGTGGGCCAGAGGGTTGGAGAACGCGCCGATCACCATTCGCTTCCGCACGCTGCTCGAATGGAAAATCGCCACGCAGCTTGTACCTACTGCTGATCCGCAAGTCTTCACCGCGCCGCACCTGCAATACTTTATGGATTCGCCGACGATGCTGGCCAACTTCCGCATGCGCGAATGGCCTGTCCAATCGAACGGCAAGACCTACACCTTCCGGCTGGCCATCAATGACCCGACGGCATCGGACAAAGAGGTGGATGATTTTGCTGAGATGGCCAAAAAGATTGTGACCGAACAGAAAGCGATCTTTGGCGAAACGCCTGACTTTGATTTCGGCACGTATACCTTCATCTCGAATTACGTGCCGCAAATCGGTGGGGACGGGATGGAGCATCGCAATTCCACCAGCCTGACCAGCAATCGTTCGATCAAAGGCAGTCCGCGCGGCAATCTGGGCACGGTGTCGCATGAGTTCTTTCACTGCTGGAACGTCGAACGTCTGCGCCCGCGCACCATCGAACCTTTCAGTTTTGAAGATGCCAACGTTTCTGACGGATTGTGGCTGGCCGAAGGCTTCACGCAATATTACGGCGGCCTGGCAATGATGCGCGCCGGATTCAGCGGCGACGAAGCCAGCTTCGGACGCGGCCTTGGCTATACGATCAACGCTGTTGTCAACACGCCAGGCCGGTTGCTGTTCGGTCCCATCGGCATGAGCCAGCAAGCCGTCTTTGCCGACGGCGCGCCACAAGCCGATCCCACCAATAGCCAGAATCTTTTTCTGTCGTATTACACCTACGGCAGCGCTGTGGCGACAGGCTTGGATTTGACGCTGCGCACGAAGTTCACTGGCAAAACGCTGGCTGGCAAAACGCTGGATGGATACATGCGCCAACTGTGGCAGGATTACGGCAAGCATCAGAAAAACTACAATCCCGAAAAGCCCTACACGATTCCTGATCTGAAAGCCTCGCTCGCAAAATATACGGGCGATGCCGCCTTCGCGAATGATTACTTTGCCCGCTACATCGAAGGCCGCGAGGTCGTGGATTACGAACCTTTGCTCGCCAAAGCCGGCTTCCAATTCCGCAAAGCGCGCGCTGGCAAAGTCTGGCTGGATGCGCAACTGCGCGAACAAGGCAGCGCCCTGACCATCGGCGGCCCGACGCAGACCACTGGCCCGCTATACAAAGCTGGTCTGGATCGTGGCGACAAGATTCTGACTTTTGACGGCCAAGCCGTGGCCAAACCTTCCGACGTCCAAGCCATTCTGGACAAACACAAACCCGGCGACACCATCACCATCGAAGTCGAACAACGCGGCGTCAAGAAGACCGTCCAGCTAACCTTCACCGAAGACCCACAAGTCGAAGTCGTCTCGTTCGAAAGCCTCAACAAAGAAGTCACGCCAGAAATGAAAAAACTGCGCAGCGAATGGCTCGGTTCGCAAGTAAAATAACCGGACCGCGGTCGTCCCGACCACAATAGAAAAAACGCGAAGCATTCTTATTTTTCTCAGTGGCTTACGATCCAAGTAGAGAAATAGGAAGCTTCGCGGCTTTTATTTCTATGCCGATTAGTGATTCAATGGATTTTCCATTTGCAATCCTTCGGCAACGCTAGCCCCTCCGAGTTGCGCATCGGCGGTGACGAAAACAAAGCGCGTTCGATCATTCCCCTTAGCTGCAATCAACGCTGTCGCCAATTGCACGGCATCATAGGCGCGCAATTCATAAGCGACCGCCAGCCGCATCGCCTCTTCGACGATGGCTACGCTCAAATCAACGATCTGGTATTGCGGCTGAGCACGATGCGCCAAAAATCGGCGGCGCGCTTGGTAGAGAGCGAACTGAGAGATTTGGCCTTTTCCGAAACCTTCTGCCCAGCGCGGCCATCATTTCGATTGGGGTAATTTGCGTCAGCAGAACGTGATGCTGCGCAACTTCGCGCCGCAACCACTGGCTGCCTGTCTCGTTCACGTAGCGTTTGGCCAGCGCGTTGGTGTCAACGAACCAGATCACTATCGTTCTCCCCTGTCTCTGATGATCGTTTCCGAGATTGATTCGCCCGCGCAAGTGATCGGTTCCCATTCCTCATCGGAAAGCTGATCCATCTCTTCCAGCAGGAACCGCTTCTCAACTTCGGTCAAGGTTGGGCTTGCCGCAATCTCGGCGTCCAATTCGCGCAAGGTTTGCGTCCAGACGCCCTGCTGAGGACTTTCATTCAATGATTCAATTGCTTTGTTCGACATTACGACTCCTTTCTCATAAGCGGCGCGGCCATCATAACACGAACCGTTTTCTTGCTTTTTCAGCATCCCTGCTTCAGTTTGCGGTGATGGATGCGCGCCAATCTCAGCGGCGCAGTGCGTTCGCGTCCTGCGCACGCGGTTAGTCTTCTTTCCGCTGCTCCTCTTCAAACAACTTCGCCAGACTCGCATTTCGCTCGACGTAGTGCTCGCGCAGGATTGCTGTATAGACAGTGAGTTTATCGGCTGATGAAATATTGTTCTGATCAGCCAATTCACGGGCTAGGCGGTAATAACGAAGCTTAGATAGTCCCTTCCCAATATTAGCAAAGGCTGCTGATCTGAGATGGTCGCTGGTGATCTGTTGCGCGATGCGGATCGCCTCATCAAGTACATCCTTTGCATTGCTTGGTTTACCACTTTGGGTCATAACGGCAGCAATATTAACTAACGCTCGGTTACGATGTTCTTCAGATTTGATCCCACGCGCTATGTTAAGACCTAAGCTTATCTGTCCAGCCTTAACTAAGCTTTCGACAATGCTAACTGTCACTTCATAGCGCAGAAATTCATACGTAATTTCACTTGCTGCCCGGGTCGCTCTTTCAGATTGCCCGGCCTTAGCCAAGCACAGGCTAATTTTGGCAAGTGCGTCAGAGCGGTGGTATCCATCTTTGATTTTGTGCATCTCTTCAAACGCTAGTTCTATCTTGCCTGTCTTAGCCAGCGCATCGACAACCCTGACTAGCACCATAGAGTGGGTGTCAGCATCTTCAATCTTGAGCGCAGCCTCAATTTGGCCAGCTTTGACCATTATCTCTGCAATACTAGACAGTGTTCGAGAGCGTGAGGAAGAAGATTGAATTTTGTGCGCCGCTTCGAGCGCGCCCTCAATTTGCCCAGCCTTAGCTAGACTTTGGGCAACCTCATCTAGCGCAATATCACGGAAGGTAACATCCTCAACTTCCTGCACTGCTTCAATCGCTAAGCCAGTAGCGAGCTGCGCCGCCTCAATCTGTCGAGTCTCTGAAAAAACGTTAGCGATACGTACCAGCGCTTCTAGGTGAAAAAAACCTTTTTCAACCCCCCGTGCCGCTTCGAGCGCTTCGTTACCGACAAGTCTCGATGTCTCAACTTGGCCAGAATTAGTTAGTGCCTTTACGACTCTAGCGAGCGCTTGAGCACGGGCGGCTGTAGATTTGATCTTGCGCGCTGCTTCTAGATAATCGTTTGCTACTGATCTGGCCGTCTCATACTCATTTACTTCGGCTAGTGATGTAATAACATTGACCATCGTCTCGAACTGAGCATCCTCGTAATTAAGGCTACGTGTCGCGGTCAAAGCCTCATTCAATTTACCGGTCAAAATTAAAGTGCGTACCCATTCCGCAATAGATTTATCGTTTACCGGGGCAGCCTTTATCACATTTGGCGCATTAACCAGTATTTTGCTGATTTGAATCTCATCCCTGTTATTCCAACGACCCCAACCAAACGTGGCTATCACGGTCGCGACCACTACTGTCGCCCCTGCTGCAATCCAGCGACGTGGCTGTCTTGCTGCTGACTCGCTGCTTGCGATGAATTCTCGCTCCGAATCATTCAGGTCTTGCCCGCGCTCTTTGAGCCAGCGTTGGGCTTCGTTTAGGGGAACGCCGCGCAATAGAGTGCCTGCGTCCCGCTCTGCGTGTTGCCACTCCTTTAACATCAGGCCGAGGCGCTGCCGCCAGAGGAGGAACTGCCGGTCTTTGTTCAATAGCTCCTTGAGCCGCTCCCACCGTCGGATCAGTGCTTCGTGCGAGACATCGACGGTTTCTTCGTTCGTCTCATCGTCGCGGCTCATCACCAACAAGCGTTCCGTCACGAACGACCTAACGATGGGATGCACGGCGGCGTCCAAATCTTTCAGCCGCACGCGCTGGCGGGTGTCAGTGCCTTCTTCGCTCGCCGCCGAAACGCGCACCAAGCGGGTGAAGGCGCGCAACACTGCATCGCGCTCGGCAGGCGGCACGCGCTCGAATTGTGCATCGGCGCGTTTGCTGATGGCTCCTTCAAGCGTGCCGATGGCGTCGTATTGCTCATTCGTGATCGTTCCGCCCTGCCGTCGCTGCCAAAGCTCCTTCAGCGCGAATTCGAGGAGGGGAAGGTTGCCCGGCTGGCCTTTGACATCGTCCAGCAAACGCGCCACCAAGCCGGGTTCAAAGCTCAGCCCGCCGCGCTGGGCTGGCGCTTCGATGGCTTGCCGCAATTCGTCTTTGGTCATCGGCCCCAGGTTGACCAGCCCCTGCTGAATCGAATCGCTCAAGCTCCGGCTGAGGCCAATCGCCTGACCGTAGAAATCTGCACGCAGGGTCAGTACAACAGTCACGGGCGAATCGGCGCGGGTGGCGGCGGCGATGAGCGATTCAATGAACGGCTGGCGGTAGCGCTCTTGGGTCAGGGTGAAGAGTTCTTCAAACTGGTCTACCACCAGCAGCAGGCGGTTTGCGGTTTGGGTCGCTTTGAGCGCCGCGTTGATGGGATCGTCCAGCGGGATCGTTCCTGCGGCGAGCGCCTCGCCCAACGTGCGGGCTTCGATCATCTGATCAGTTTTGCTCTTGGCCGTTTCATAGAGCGGCAGTAGTTCCTTAGCCAAGCTGTGAAATGGTTGATCGCGCGGGGTGAAGATAACTGTCGCCCAGGTTTTGTTGGGCCACGTTTCGCGCCGCAGCCGTGGCAAAAGCCCCGCTTGAACAACAGAAGATTTGCCGCTGCCGGACGGGCCGACCACGGCGATGAGCGGATGGGCCAGCACCTTCTGTAACAGGTCGTCGGCGAACTTGTCGCGCCCGAAGAAGAGCGGAGCATCATCTTCGTGGAAAGGCTCTAGGCCACGATACGGGCAGAGCGCTTCCCGTTGCGATGTATCAGCCGTCGCTGGCTTGCCAGTCACAGCGCGGGCCAGCGCATCGAGCGCCGCCGGATCGTTCAGGCCACCACGCAGGTCAACCCACGTGTTGCGCATCAAGAAGCCTGTGACTTTCTCTACATCAGCATTGGGCAACAAGACAGGAATGACAGGGAACTGGCGGCCTGCTTTCTCTTCGCGCACTTGGCGATCTATGGCCAATTCTTTCTCCGGGCGCTGCCATGGCCCGATGCCATCATTACCGATCAGTACAGCGACGGCGCGCACTCCGCTGATCGCCCGTTCCAACTCGTTCTGCCAGGGAATACCGGGTATCAGGTCGCTGCGGTCGAAGTAGGTTTGGATGGCGCGTTGCTGGAGCAGTTCACGCAGGCGCACGACGGCTTCGCGGTCGCGACCGTTGTAGCTCAGAAAAAGATCACGCGTGCCGTTGTTTGACTGATCGGACTGTGGAGATTGATTGGCCATAGCGGGCAGGATTATACGAATAGGCCGTGGTTATGGCTATGAGATTCGCCTTTGAAACGGATTGGCAAATTTCCCGCCTTCTTTTGGTGGCAAATTTGCTGCAAAGTGGCTGTATGGTATTTGTGTACAAGTTGAAACAGGAGCAGGAGGAAAAGCATGACAAGTGTATTGCGACGCATCATACAGGCTGGCAGCGCACGGGTGGCGGTCAAAGCGGCAAAGACGATTCCAGTCATTGGCACCGCAGTGGCAATCGGTTTGGTCGGCTACGAAATAAAAAAGAAAGGGTTGATCAAAGGACTGGTCAACACCGCGCTGGACGCTACGCCATTTGTCGGCGTGGCAAAGAACGCCATCGAATTGGTCACGGGCGATTGGCTAGCAGATAAACCGAGCCAGAAAACGCAGGCGATCAGGGACGATTCAACCTTCCGCAACGGCCCGCAAAAACAATCCGCTGCATAAAGCGGGAAAGCCCTTCTTGTGAAATCTACCTTTTGATTACACGCGTGGCCCTGACACTTATTGCTCAGAAGCCTTGCGCTCTTGTTCCAGCAACTGGCGTTTGCGTTCGACGCCCCAGCGGTAGCCGCTCAAGTCGCCATTTTCGCGGACGACGCGGTGGCAGGGCGTGACAAGCGCCGCCGGGTTTGTGGCGCAAGCGCGGGCGACGGCACGCGTAGCCGTGGGCTGGCCGATGCGGCGGGCGACTTCGCCGTAAGAAACCGTCTGGCCGTAGGGAATCTGGCGCAGTTCTTCCCAAACTCGTTTTTGAAATGCCGTGCCTTGCACGTCCAGCGGCAAGGCCGGATGCGGCTCTTGCCCGGCCAGATGGGCGAGCAGCGTTTTGACCTGTGATTGCAGATGCTCCTTGTCGAGCATGATGTCAGCCTGCGGGAATTCTGCGCGCAGATTTTCGGTTAGCTCTTCGTTCTGATCGCCGAGCGTGACGGCACAGATGCCTTTGTCTGTCGCCGCGACCAGCAGCAAGCCGAGCGGACATTCGGCAATCGTGTAATTGATCTTCATTCCTTTTCCTCCCTTGCGATAAGTGGCGGGCGTCATGCCCAATTGCGCGGCAGCCTTTTCATACAGCCGACTGCTCGATCCGTAACCGGCGTCGTACATTGCTTCGGTCACGTTCTGGCCTGCCTTGATGCTGGTTTTGAACAGATCGGAGCGGCGGGCATCGGCGTATTGACGCGGCGTGATGCCCATCAGTTTTTTGAATAGGCGTTGCAGATGGAACTGGCTGAAGCGGACCTGTTCGCTCAGCGCGGCGAAATTCGATTGCTCTTCAAGCTGCTGGTCAATCAGTCGGCAGACGCTCTGCACCAGTTCGGCCTGCGGATCGCGAATGGCCGTTTCATCGGGTCGGCAGCGCAAGCAGGCGCGGAAACCTGCTTGGCGTGCGGCTTCCGGCAGCGCAAAAAAGGCGACGTTTTCCCGCTTCGGCTGGCGCGACGCGCACGAAGGGCGGCAGTAGATGCCAGTGGTGCGCACGCCGTAATAAAACAATCCGTTGCAACTGGCATCGCGCGTCTGGACGGCTTGCCAGAATCTTTCTGCGACGGCTGTCATCGTTGCAGCTGTGCTCTCTTTGTTCAGTAAGTTTGTCATCTTGTTGACCTCCGCCTGCGATCTTAGCCGGATGGGACGGGGCGATCTATCCGATTCTTGCGGCGCAATTTTTAAGATGTTTTGCTCTTGCTGGTTGGGTCTTCCGGCCATGGGTGGCGCGGATATTTGCGGCTGAGTTCGCGGCGGACTTGGGGGTAAGTGCGTTGCCAGAATCCGGCCAGATCGGTTGTCACCTGCACGGGGCGCTGATTCGGCGCAAGCAGGTGAAGCACAAGCGCGGCGCGGCCTCCGGCAATCTTCGGCCCGTCGCTCATCCCGAAAAAATCCTGCAAGCGCGAGGCGATCCACGGCCCCTTGTCCAATTCGTAATTGACGCGCACGTTGCGGCGGCCACTGATATTGACGGTGTCAGGAGCCATCTGGCTGAGCAAGCGGGCTTGTTCGCCATTGAGCTTTGCGCGAAGCAAGTTGAGCAAGCTTCCGCCTTTTGCTGCCTGGCGCAATTCGGCAAAGTTTCGCAATTCATTGCAGGCTTCGGCGAGCGCGGCGCGAACATGCGATTCGTCAAACACTGGGATTGTGGCTTCGGGGAAGTGTTGAGCGATAAACCCGACGCGGGCCAGGAATTTTGTGACGGCTTCTTCGTCGGCGAATTTCTGCCAACCGGCATTGATCGCGTTTTCGGCCAGGACTTTGGTGACGGCGGGGCCGCGCGCGGTATGGCTGCGGCGTTCGTCAATCACCAACTGGTCATACAGCATTCGTTCAGCGACTTCGACGCGTTCGTGCTGCGCGTTCCAGGTGGCTTCGATGGATTCGCGCAGGTCGTCGGCGAACAGATCAATCAGCCATTCGGGCTGGATGGCGCTGGCCAACCGAACCACGCGTGTGCGGTTGGCGGAAGCATCGCGGCGCTCTTCGGCATCAATGGCGACCAGGAATTCGGACTGGCGCACGCTGCTGGCGGGCGCAAGCGGAATTGCGCCGCCGCCGGACAGCAACAGCTCAGCCTTTTCATCTTTCAGATTGCGACGTTTGGCCACACGGTCTGGATAACCGGCAAGGATCGAAATCAAGAGCGCATCGTCCCCTGGGTGCGCACGCGTCCCCGCGTGCTGGCTCTCGCCAAGCGCCATCTTGCCACGACCCGCACGCGAGGACGCGTGCGTACCCAGGAGTTGCCGACGCACGCGATCCACGGCCATTGTTGCGCCAGCATCCAGATTCATTTCGCGCAAGGCAGACGCGGAAAAGTTTTTGCGCTCGGCTTCGGTAAATAGGTCTAAACGATCCAGCAGATCAGATGGGCTGTGATGTTTGGCGTGGTTGGCCATTCGTCTGCCGTTAAACATCTCGACAGAGGCGATGTCGCGTTCGCCGATCAAGGCCGCGATGGTGCAGGCTTCATCAAAGACGCCGCGCGATTGCGCTTCGATCAGCAGGCGCGATTGGCGCGGATGAAGGGGAAAGCGCAGCATCTGCTCGCCCGTCTTGGTCACGCGGCCTTGCGCATCAATCGCCGTGAGTTTTCGC
>JBBQVH010000145.1:0-20400 GCA_038211695.1 Blastocatellia bacterium
AAGAAATGGGCTAGATTGATTTCACCAATGTTCATCGGCTTCGCGGCGTTTTTTACCGACTTTGGCTCTTCACTTAACAGGTGAAGGAGCGATTTTGATAAAATGTCTGAAAGCCACGTGAATAAAAGGCGAAACTGAATCGCGACTTTCTTAGCCGTGGATTCAGGCTTTAGGCTGTCTGGTTTCCGGGAAAGGTACGGTCAAGAAAGCCGACAGCCTAAAGGCTGAACTCCATGCTCCTTTTTCTTAATGTCTATCGTTTCCCGGATGATATACCCGCTCAGTGTGCCCCTTGAGCTGCGAGCGGTAGAAATACACATCCCTCAACTGGCCCGTGCTGTAGCGTTTTGCCTGATCATTGAAGTGCCGCGACGACGGATCGCCGCTCTCTCCGCCGGCGGTCACGGCTTTGGCATGCACTGTCTTGCCGAATTCGACGACGGCCACAAAGCTGTTGCCGCTGGTTCCGTAAATCTTCTTTGAGCCTTTGTACGGGCGCGTGCCGAACGAGGCCAACGAACCCCACACCGCGGACGTAAAGCCCACCGGAATGCTTGGCCCGGCATCGGTGAACGGATGAACGATGTCGTCCGTCAGACGCTGAAAGCGATTGATCTCACCCCACGCCGTCTTCCAGGTTCCAAAGTCAGCCGCGAGTTTGTCAGATGCGGCTGAGAGCGACTGTAGCAATTGTTCCGCCGTGGCTTCGCTGGCGATATAGTCCGTGGCGGCGAGGCCAGTCCGTCTCACTCTGCGCTGAATATCTTCTCCCCAGAACACAGCAAGCGAAGTCGGAACGGACGCCGCTGACCATCGCAGATCCCACGCGCGCAGTAGCGCGATTTGTTCGGACGTTTTTGCTTTGAGAGGATTGGACGCTGGCGTCTGATCCCACGCTTTGATCAGTGCAGGAATCGGCTTTTCGAACCAGGTCAGATAACTGTCGTAGGCCGCCGCGATCAGCGAGTCGAGCGTGAAATCTTTCTTGTCCTGCAGCACTCTGACGGCGTGCTGTCCGCGCGCAGATTCAGTGCCCGAATCAACATAAGCCGGATAGCCGGCTTGCTTCGGACTACTCGGCCCTGCCGCCGACCACGGTGAGTCATTGCTGTTGTAGAGCCAGCCGCTGGCCGGATTGAGCAAGTTCGGCGTCTCGTCCACCGACAGCAGCCCCTTCCAGTCGGTCGCCGGATCGCTGCCATCCACCGGCTTCGTCCAGTCGAATTTGGAATCGCGCCTCGGAATAAAGTTCCCGTGAAAATAGGCGATGTTGCCGTCAACATCCGCGTAGATCGTGTTGTTCGACGAGTTGGCGTGCAGTTCCATCGTCTGCTTGAACTCCGCATAGTTCTTCGCCTTCGTGCGCGTGTAAGACTGCGTCAGCGCCTTCACTGGTTCATGCATCAAGCTTATGCTGACCCATTTGCCTTCCGTCGAAGCGATGACAGGGCCGTGCTGAGTTCGATAGACGGTGAACGTTTTCTCGGCCAGCCCAGTGCTGGTCTTGTAAGGCACCTTGATCACGGATGTCACGACCGGACGTTCTTCATTCCCGTATTTGTAATAGAAGCGGTCGCCCTTCTTGACGACTGTTTCCAGGTACCTGTCTACGGCATCAACGGCACTGGACGTGTGCATCCAACCGCATCGTTCGTTGAAGCCCTGGTAAATGAAGAACTGTCCCCAGGTTGACGCGCCGTAAGCATTCAAGCCTTCGCCGCTTGTCATCTGCAACTCGGACCTGAAGAAAAAAGACGTGTGCGGATTGATCAACAGCAATGAATGATGCGCCACTGTATTCGCCGGTGCGATGGCCATGCCGTTCGATCCGCTCGGTTCAGGTTCAGTGAAAGGCGGTTGGTCATCTTTCGTCTTCACTGCAACTTTGTTGTTTCCGTAGAAAGACTGCAACCCTTCCAGTCCTATCGTCTCGATGTCGCCGCCGATGCTGCCTTCGGTGAAAGAGAGCGCCATCCAAGGTTCGAAGCGCTTGATCACCCGCGGTTTCACCTGGGGATGTTTTGCCAGATAAAAATTCAGACCATCGGCCCAGGCGTTCATCAGCGTCTTCAACCACGGCGGGCTGGCCTCGTATTGCGTCTTCAATGCCTCGGGATCAATGAAAAGCTTCATGCGCAAATCCCGCCATACGGCGGTCTCGCCTTCAGCCTCCGCAAGCCGCCCGAGCGAGTTGAGGTAGTTTGTCTCGACCCGATTGAAATCGTCCTCGGCTTGGGCATAGATCGCGCCGAAGACCGCATCGGCATCCGTCTTGCCGTGGACGTGCGCGATCCCCCAATCATCGCGGGTGATCGTGATGTTACGGGCCTGTTGCCCCCAACGCTGGATGTCAGGGTTTTGCCCCCCTGTTGATGCGCCAGAACTAAGTGGCAGTGTGAACGTGAAAACAAGAAATAGGATCAGCTTTTTCATTGAGAGATGCTCCCGTCAAGAATTTGTTCCACCCAAAACCTGCCAAAATCTGCCAAAATCTGCCAAAATCTGCCAAAATCTGTGAGATGCCACGACAGTACGTGGTGGCGACTGCGGTGAAGACCCAGTGTATAGGTTTCAAGAAAATGTTTTTAACTACGAATGGCCACGAATGGCCACGAATGAGGAAATTGGGGAGATAAGTCTTGGTTTCGCTTTACCGCCAGAATTTATTCGTGAGCATTCGTGTTTATTCGTAGTTGGTTCCTTTTCTTAAATTCTATAGCAGTAATTTCATATCCTGCTCATCCCCTCTGCCGTATACTGAAATCAAGGGGAATGGCGCGCGATACGGCCTTGGGCTTTTACCAAAAACACCACGACCAAACCAAACAGGCAGGCCATTATGGCCTGCCTGTTTCTGAAATGAGGATCGAGGTGTGGATTTTCCGCTCAGGGCTTCGACCGGGCGATTACGGGAATGTCTCCTCGCGATCCGTGCGCTTTGACCATCACTGCCCCATCACGGCTGCCTTTGACGTACCAAACGCTCTCGGATTCACGCCAGACGGCGACATCTGCTTTGCCATCGCCATCGCAATCGCCTGGCGCCGAAACCCCAAGGCGAGGCGACAGGTTCACGGGCACATCGGCGAATGACTTACTCACCAGCTATATTCGACGAAGATCGCGAAGGTGTTGATTTGGAGATGGGTTTCGCGTTGGAAATTAAGCCAATTGTTGTCCTTCTCGTACCACACCGAGATAGCCCATTCGATCGGCGTGTCGGCAGCAGAGTCCTTAGTAAGCTGCGACGCCTTCAGCAGCGTTTCAGGAACATCCACCTTCCATATGTCGGGTCCCTTCAGACCTTCCGGATCGGGGGCGTTCTTCCACAGGTTCTTCTCAAGGCTCTTCGTACCCCCTTTCCACACCTCCATCACGGTGCGGATGCTGTTGTTCCCCTGTCCGTCACGAATCATCTGATCCAGGATATTGTGTTCAGCGAGGGATTCGCCGGCCAGTATCTTCTTGAGTTCATACTCGTTGAGCAGCGTGGAGGCATCCCAGTTGACCACCACCTGGGCTTTCTTGATCTGCGGGACCCACGCGCCCCGACCAGGGATCGCCTTGTGAGGGTGGGTGACGACCGGAAATGTATGGTAGAGGTTTCGGATTGGAGGGTCGTCGGTCCCGATCTGCTTCTCGAACGAAGGGCCTTGGTAGATAAGCGTGGAGGTTGGGAGCGTGACCAGCAGTGAGTCGATATACAGTTCCTGGCCACCGCCGGCTCCGACTACGACCGAAAAGACGATCTCGTCGTCAGGTTTCATGTCGTTGACGAACTCGGAGTTCTCAGGGTATTCGAGGGCGACAGTGGTTAGCTCGTGGGGAGCCATACCAGTAACGACCACCACGTTTTCGCCGTTCGATCCCTGCACCGGTTTGCCGTCGCGCTCGAGCGCCATGAAGAGCTGGCCTTTCTGATTGCCGTGCCCCTGATCCTTCCATTTCATGTCCACGCGCAGGTTCATCGGGAGCACGCGGTGCTTCTTCCCGACCTTGATTCTCATGATTTCCTCAAGCTTATAGCCCTCCTTGACGTCTCCCGTTAGTTTCAGGTCGTTCTTGAAATAGCACTCCACATCCTGACGGGGCTTCTCCGCGATTTCCACGGGGGTGACGCCGTGGATGGTCTCCACTCGCTCAGCCCAATCCTCGCCGTCTATCCGCCACACCAGATCGTCCGTGCAGACATAGGCGCTCTGCGCGTGAGCATTGAAGTCTGCGAGGTACCGGCCCTTTCGATAAACTGTCAGATGAGCCGTGTCGGCGTTCGCGAGCGCGGCCCAACCCGACGGCGCCAGATAACTGAGCGGGTTCTTCGATATCTCATCGTAACCCTGAATCTCCAGAGGAAGGACCTTGTAGGCATGCTCCGCGAAGACCTTTTCGAAAGCCGCTACAATTTCGTTGACCCGCTTCTCCGCCGCGTCGAGATCGGCCGCTCCGCCGACGACGTTGCGAATTCCGGACAGCGTGGACTTCAGCGTGAGGACTTGGCTGAATTGCTCGTAGACTTCGTAAATGCTGGTAACTGCCCGTTTTCCGACCTGATAGGCGGCTTGAGTGCCTTGTCCGATCCAGGTACCGGAGAGCCACTCCAGAGCATCGTCGAGCGCGGTGGCGAAATCGGCGAGCAATCCCGTGGACGCTCCGGCGTTCGCGGCCCGCGCCACAGTGATCGCTTCCTTGACCAGACCGGCGATCTCGCCGACGGGGATGATCACCGAAACCAGTCCCGCCAGCCCGTCGGCAATCGCCCACGCGGGATTGGGAGTTACAAACACATACAGCGGCTCTTGGGAAGCCGACGCATTGATTACGCGAAGCTTATTAGTCATATAGATTCTCCACAGGATAGGATGGATTAAATGAGTGGCCAGGTTAACGGAACCCGCGATTATGGGATCCGACCCCAGCCACATTGTTGATAACCACCGATTTGATGGACGGAAGAACACATCAGGAGATAAGCGGCCGTCATCGGCGGATGAACTGCTGCGGCGTCGCCCTCTGAAGCAGCGTAACGCGTCAGGCCAGCCTAGTGGAAGATTTCAGAAGTTTCGCCCCCCTGTTCTTATTTTCCTTTCCCACATTTTCCTGTCCGATGCTTACTGCTCGGACAGGAAAATGTGGGAAAGGAAAATAAGCCCGGAAATGGGGAAAGACTTCCGAAACTATCTACTAGACATCGAAGATTCAATGTATTCCTGCAAACAGGCGCAAGCGATCCGTTTGCCGTCCTCATTGATGAAGGCGTCGTGCGCAGACGAAAACGCTAACGGGTAGGAAATATTTTTTGTGGTTGCCTTTGCCGGCTTGCGACCGCCCGCTGCGTTGGAGCGAACCGCGCCATTGTGGTAACTTCCGGCACCTCGCTGCTATTCAAGCTTTTTCAGAAATCAACTTCGGAGCATTTATGGGGAATCCATCCTCCCATGAAATCACGCAACTGCTGGTCGCTTGGAATCAGGGCAATCAAGCAGCACTGGAAGTTTTATCGCCGCTGATCAATCAGGAGTTGCATCGGCTGGCCAAACGCTACATGGCGGATGAACGACAGGGCCACCTGCTGCAACCGACGGCGCTGGTCAACGAGGCTTGGCTGCGGCTGATTGATTGGCAGAACGTTGAATGGCAGAACCGCGCGCATTTTTTAGGGCTGGCGGCGCAGATCATGCGGCGCATCCTGGTGGATTTCGCCCGCGCCCGGAATCGTGAAAAACGCGGCGGCGACGAGATACAGGTTTCCCTGACGGAAGCGGCCAACATTCCATCGAATCGGAGCGCAGGACTGGTGGCGCTGGACGACGCCTTGCAGGCGCTCGAGAAATTGGCTCCGCGTCAGGCTCGCGTGGTGGAGTTACGCTTTTTCGCCGGGCTGAGCGATGAAGAATCGGCGGAAGCGTTGCACGTCTCGATCGGCACCGTGCGGCGCGATTGGAACCTGGCCGAAGCGTGGTTGTTTCGTGAATTGAAACGCAGGGAGCCTACCCGTGACGTCTGAGCAATTTCTGCGCGTCGGCGAGCTTTACCACGCCGCGATGGAGCTTGCGCCGGAAGCGCGTCTAGACTTTTTGGCCGAGGCATGCGACGGCGAAGACGAATTGCGCCGCGAGGTCGAATCGCTGCTGCGGGCGCGCCAGCAGGCAGACGGTTTCATCGCCGGGAAGGTGGCCGGCCTAGTCGCCGAGATGGCCGCCCAACAGAAAAATCCTTCGCTGGCCACATCGCTGACCCTATCGCTGGTTGGACGCAGCCTCAGCCATTATCAGGTGCTGTCCTTGCTCGGCGCGGGGGGGATGGGCGAGGTTTACCTGGCACAAGATACCCGCCTGGAGCGGAAAGTGGCGCTCAAGCTGTTGCCGCCAGCCTTCACCCGCGACCCGGAAAGGCTACGCCGCTTCGAGCAGGAAGCCCGCTCGGTCAGCGCGCTCAATCATCCGAACATCCTGACCATTTACGAAGTCGGCACCGCTTTGACAGAAGCTGCCGAAACACACTTCATCGCCACCGAATTCATTGATGGCCAGACGCTACGCGAACGTTTGCGCGGCGGGCGGCTGGGCCTCGGCGAAGCGCTTGACCTCGCCATTCAAATCGCCAGCGCTCTGGCCGCCGCGCACGAAGCTGGAATCGTCCATCGTGATATCAAACCCGAGAACGTGATGTTGCGGCGCGACGGCATCGTCAAAGTCCTGGACTTCGGACTGGCCAAACTGACGGAGGGACAGAGAGACGAAGGGACAGGGCGACAGGGCGACAGGGGGAGCGTCGAATCATTCCCTATTTCTCCGTCCCTCCGTCCCTCCGTCCCTCTGTCCCAGACCGAGGCGGGCAGGCTGCTGGGCACGCCGCAGTATATGTCGCCCGAACAGGCGCGCGGGCAGAAGGCCGATGTGCGCAGTGACATTTTCAGTTTGGGCGTCGTGTTGTATGAAATGCTGACGGGTTATCCGCCGTTTGAGGGCGTGAATGCGATTGAGGTCATGGCCGCGATTCTCAACCGCGAACCCGCGCCGCTCAAACAGAAGGTCGAGGCTCTGCCGGATGAGCTACAATGCATCGTCAGCAAGGCGTTGCGCAAGAATCGTGAGGAGCGCTACCAGACTGCCAGAGACTTGCTCAATGATCTGAAAGACCTCAAGGAAGAATTGGCGTTTACCGCCAAGCTCGAACGCGCCGACCGGGTGGAAAGAGATGAGGCCGCGCCCTTCCCGGCAGAAGCGTTGCCGACTGCCGCGGGAACCGCCATCCCCACAACCTCCAGCGCCAGGGTTATTTTTGGCGAGATCAAACGGCACAAACTCGCCGCGCTCATTGCACTGCTGGCCCTGGTCGCAGCAGCGGTCAGTGTTGGTTTGTACTGGCAGGCGCAGAAGACCTCAGTCCCCATTGATTCCATCGCCGTTTTGCCCTTCGCGAATCAGAATCGCGCCGAGGAGACAGACTATCTGGTGGATGGCCTGACCGAAAGCATCATTAACAACCTAACGCAACTTCCCAACTTGCGCGTGATCGCCCGCAACTCCGTCTTTGGTTACAAGGGGAAAGAGACTGACCTGATCGGCGCGGGACAGGCACTGGGTGCGCGCGCGGTAGTCGTGGGGCGAGTGCTGCAACGCGGCGAGAATCTGACGATCAGTGCGGAACTGGTGGACGTGCGCGAGAACAAACAGCTTTGGGGACAGCAGTACAATCGCAAGCTGGCCGATGTCTTCGCCGTGCAGGAAGAGATCGCGAAAGAGATTTCCGAAAAGCTGCGCGCGAAGCTGAGCGGCCCTGAGCGACAACAACTGGCCAAGCGTCCGACGGAGAACCTCAAGGCTTTCCAGTATTACACCCAGGGACGGGCATATAGCCATCGTCGAACCCGCGAGGAGTTGCTCACGGCCATCCGCTATTTCGAGCGGGCGATTGAAGAAGATCGCAATTATGGGCTTGCCTACGCGGGCTTGGCTAACGTCTATTCAAGCCTTGGAGCCTACGGCTACCTTTCGCCCAGCGAGGGCCGGCGCAAAGCGGAAGACGCCGCGCGCAAAGCCCTCGCGCTCGATGAAAACCTGGCCGAAGCTCACATGGTACTTGGTCAAGTCTACGTCCATTTCACTCCGTACAGTTTCTCGTTGGGTGATGGTGAACTGCGGCATGCGATCGAACTCAGCCCGAGCTTGGCATTAGCCCATTGGTATTTGGGAATTTCGCTCGTGTTTCAGGGGCGTCTCGATGAAGGTCAGGAGGAATTGCTGAAAGCTCGCGAGCTTGATCCACTCTCACCAGTCATCGCCCGGTCATTGGCCATTCCTCCTCACCTCAAGCGAGATTATGCGCGAGCGCTTGAACTGCTGCAGCAGGCCAATGAGCTAGGCCCGCCTTTTGGCACTACCTTTGAAATAGGAGTTTACATTCAAAACAGGTTATTCAACGAAACGCTCGCGGAATTGGAGAAAGCCAAGCGAGACAGGAAGAATGATCCGATCTTGATTTACGGTACGGGCATGATCTACGCGGCCAGAGGGGAGCGGGCAGAAGCGCTCCGGATCATCAAGGAGTTGGAAGAGATGTCAGGCGAGAGCCTGAGCCAGGCGCACTGGATCGCCAAAATCTATGCGACTTTGAACGAGAAAGAACTGGCCTTGGCATGGTTGGACCGTGGCCTGGCAGCGGGCGCGATCGGATCCTTTTACAAAGATGAGCCGGTCTGGGATTCAATCCGCAGCGATGCGCGCTTTGGCGATTTGCTGCGGCGAATGGGCGTGCCGCAGTGAGCAGGTGGTGATTGTGAAGGAAAGAAGCAGGCGGATGAAAGAGACCTTGCCCCTCTATCGGAAGGCTTGCGCACCGTGATGATCGAACGCGAAGCGCCGGGCGGGCAGGCCGGGATGTCGTCGCGGATTGAAAATTATCCGGGCTTTCCGTCAGGGCTGTCAGGCGCAGACATGGCGCGCCGCGCCGCGATGCAGGCGCAACGCTTCGGTGTTGAAATTCTCTCAGCCGAAGCCACCGGCCTGCGCCTGGAAGGCCCTTACCGGTTCATCAAACTCGCCGACGAAAGCGAGATTAGCTGTCACGCGTTATTGGTCGCGACCGGCGTCATCGAAGGCACCTGCCGGTACCTTGTCAAAGATCGAATGAAAATCACTGGTGCACGCTGGCACCTGACGGGAGCCGAAGCGATCTGACAATTGCGAAGCTTGCGCGCGAGTGATGACTTCGATGCCTATTGGGAGTTTCATCTGGCTCAGGAACAGCAACGACATCACACCCATCATTACGCCGAAGGCAAGGTGCCCACGCCAAACCCAAACCCGCTGGGCCGCCGAAAGGTTCCCATCTCAAGCTGGTAAAATGACCAAGATGCGTCTTTCTAAAAGAACCGCACCCATATCATTTGGCAATCAGCCGAACCGTTCCCAATAATCCGGACGGCAGCGGTTGCAGATTCTCCATATCCTGCGGTTCAAAGCGGACGCCGTAACGCAGGTTCAGCAGTTTGTAGTCGGGCAACCGATGTCCGGCCAGGTAATTGATCGCGGTGTTGCCGACCACAATGCGGATGCGATTCTCGCCGCGCTTTAACAGCTTTGCCACATTGACCTGATACGGCGGACACCAGACGGAACCAGCGCGAATGTCGTTGACGTAAACCACGGCAGCGTCGCGAACCGGCCCATCCCAAAATGCGCGCATGCCGTTTCTTAAAGGCCGCGCCGGAATCGGTTCTCCTTCGCCGAAATCCAGCAGCACTTCCGCGCCGCGTTGCAGCATCGTCTCGGGCACCGTCACGCTTCTTTCGTATGTGGCTTCGCCTGAAAAGTAGCGCGTCTCTTCACTCTCTGTCCACGAACGCAGCTTGTCCATCGGCGCGGGCTTGCCCTGCCCGAAAGAGACTTGCCAGCCGTTGCTCAAATCAATGGCAGCAATCGAAGCGGCGTTGACGGAACGCGCTGCCGGAAGTTTGCGCGTGGTGAAGACCAGCACGCGCGAGCCGTAGGGTTCAAGATCGAGTGGAACTTTCACGCCATCGTCTGTCGCTTGCGCTTCGGCGGGCGTCACGCTTCCATCAAAAGGATTCCACCATTCGGCTTGTTTTTGCTGCACACGAAACGTCGCACTGATGCGTTGGCGCGCATTTGAGGTGTTAGCCAGAAAGTAGATTTCCGCCGCATCCGTGTGGCGATGAATGAAGCCAACGTCAGCCATGGCAGGCGTCAGCGCAACATCAGGCCGTAACAGAGAGATGAGTTTCGGCGCCAGCCCGCGACTTTCGTCATCCACGAAGTGCGCCGTCGGCAACTGGCCCTGGAACAAGCGTTGCGCGATGACGCGCACCTCACTGTTCTCTGCCTCGGTCGCTTTGAAGCCCGGTGCCACAGAAGGCAGGCGGCGCGTCGCAATCACGATGCCGCCATTGCGTGCAAACTCTTCCAGTTTGCGCAGCGTCTCCAACGGGATGCGTTCAACGTTGGGCAGTACGACGGCTTTGTATTTGTTTGCGCCCAACACCAGCGCGTTCTTTTCGACGCGCCCGATATTGCGCATCGCGTCGTCATCAAAGAAGTCGAAGTTGTATCCGGCTTCCAGAATTCGCGAGATGACATCTGATCCGACATGTTCTTTCAACGTTTCGATCATATGTACGCGGCCCGCACTGAAGCTGGCCCAGGCGTCGCTGGTCGGCAGATACAACGCCACATCGTTGGCCGGCTGCCCCTGCCGCATCAAATGACTGATGCGTTGCAGGTAGCGCGCCATATCTGGCATCGCAATCCACCACGGATTTTTTTCATTGAAAGCCGCCGCTGCGTAAAACCGCCAGCCGGGATATTCAACGCCCGGCGCGGTGTAAGGCCAGCCGTGGCCGATCAGTTGGTTGATGCCTTCCAGAAAGTGCAGGTCAGCTTCGGCCTTCACGTCTAGCGGCGTCGCACGAAACGACGGCGAATGCAGCCACGTCCACGTTTCAGACGAAGTGACGGGCTTGCCATACAAATGACTGGCCGACGACGCCCAGCGCGACGCGCGCACCACCTTCCATTGCGTCCCTTCGCCTTCGGGCAGATCCACCAGCGCATTGCCCGACAGCGTCATTGGCGGAACGCCATATCCCTGAATGCGAAACAAAGTGCGATTCTGTTTTGACCAATCGCGCATTGGCGTCAGGAAGCGTTCGTTGAGCAGTTCCGTCAACGTCTGCCCCCAATCATGACGAATGCCGGCAGTTTGCGATTCGGCATCAGCAGACGCCACAACCAATGATGGCAACAGCGGTTTCAAATCGTATCCGCGCCGGCGCTGAAACTCGCTTAGAAAATCTCCCGTCCAGTCTGAGCCGAAAACTTCCAGACTGTCGCAGAAAATCGCGTAAGGGCGATTGGAACCAAACGCCTGCATCAACCGGTCGCCGACGCTTTTCAAGTAAGTGTCAGTCGCGGCGCGGTCGTAATGATCAATGACAAAGCCTTCGCCGCCGATGGCCGCGCGCTTGACCTGCTGGCCCGTGCGGCTGGCGATAAAAAAGCGCAGTTCATTCTGTCTTTCAGCAGGAGTATTCAGAACCCATTGCGCGGGCAGCCATGCCGCGCCATCTTTGATGTCCGTGACCTGCTGCATCCCCAGAAAAGCCGCGATCAGTTTTTCTCCTTCTGCCAATGGCGGCAAAGGTACGCGCCTCTGCCCTTCGCTCAGCTTCACGCGGTCAATGCGCAATCGCCCGGCAGCCTGGCCCACCGGAACTGCGGGTGAGCCAAACGGCCAGCCGCTGCCCAGCGTCAAATCCATTCGCAGGCCAAGTTCGTGCGCCTTGTCCGCGGTGAAGCGCAAGGCATCCAGAAATTCATCGGAAAGAAACGGCAGGTTTTTGATGCCCGCGCCGGTGTCATCCATGGCGACGGGATAAACGGGCTGCACTTCAAATCCGCCGATGCCTGCGTCTTTCATCAACCGCATTTCGCGTTCAATTTCCGGTTTCGTCACCGCAGGCCCGTACCACCACCAGCGCATCATGATCCTGGAATCGTCCGGCGGGTTCGTGAAGGAACGCTGCAATCCTTCCACGCTTTTCGTGTTTGTGTTTACGCTCTGCGCAAGCACGAATCCTGGAAAGAGAAGTAGCGCGAATATCAGCAGATATTTTTGTAAATTTGGAATCGTCATCTTCCGTTCGATCTTTCAGAAAATTTGGTCAAGGCACAATTGATTATGACTTCTTCAAAAAACCCAAGTCATTCAGCCATTCTTCAAACCGGGCAGGCCAACCACCAGCGGCGCTACGGTTCTTATCACGTACACCAAAGCCGTGGCCGATGCTGGCATAAATGTGAAGCTCCGCCGGAACACCCGCTTCTTTGAATTTCAAATAGACCTGCGCCAGCCCGCTGGAAATATCTGGCCGGTCTTTGTACCCGCAAACCAGAAAAACCGGCGGCGAGTCTTTGGTTGGGACAATGCGGCCAGAGCTGCCGGGATAGATCAGCGCCTGAAAATCAGGTTTGGAGCTTTCACGTTCAATCCCGTCAACGGCATCTTTGTTGCCGCCATCGAACCGCATGCTTGCCAGCGCGGCCAGTTCGCCGCCAGCGGAGAAGCCCATCACGCCGATGCGCTGCGTGTTGATTCCCCATTCATTTGCGCGGCTGCGCACCAGGCGAATGGCGCGCAGCGTGTCGGCCAGCGCGTGTTCATCAATCTTATAGGTTGAATTCGGTTCACGAGCCAGCCGGTACTTGAGAACAAAGGCCGCGATGCCGCGCGCGCTGAGCCATTTGGCGAGGTTATGCCCTTCGTGATCCACCCACATCTCGCGATGTCCGCCGCCCGGCGCGATGATGACTGCCGCGCCCGTGGCTTTGTCTTTCGGCGGCAGATACGGCGTCAGCGAAGGTTTGTGGACATTTGTCACGACGTGTTCGCCGTCTTCCGTCACGCGCACCGCTTCATCGCCGGTCTTGCCTTCCGAACCGGGCGCGCCCTTCGGCCACAGCAGTATTTCCTTTGGTTGTTGCGCCACTGCGACGATTGCCAGCAACAACAGCAACGCTGGAAGAGCGTAATAAAACCCGTGTTTGTTTTTCATAAAATTTTCTTCTCCACAACGCGATCCAGCCTTGTGTCAGGGATTCCCTTGCTTTGCTGCACGCTGAAGTCTTCAACATTCTTCAAGATGAACATCGGCACATCGGCGACGCGTTGTGCTTTCAGACCGCGTAAATCCACGCCTTTGACATTGTCGAGCGCGAACGCCGGGCGCAGGTCATCTTTCGCGAAACTCACTTCGATGTCATGCATCTCTAACCCTTTGACGTGGCGGACAAAAAAACCATAGGCCGGAATCGCGCCAAACATACTTGGTTCGGGGTAATTGTTTTCCCGCTCCGGCACTTCGACGGCGGCGTCTTCTTTCGTGCCGCCGCCGCGATAAACGATGCGGATATTGCTCAATCGCACATCTTCAATCGGGTGGCCGGGCAGTCCCACAATGAGCGATGCGAATTTCGCTTCGGCATCGGACACGACGACGTTGCTGATGTTGATCCGGCGAACCGCGCCAATGGGTGTGTCTTTCGGGCCGCGCATCCGGCTGCCCAGGCGAATGAAAAGCGGCGAAGTTGTCACGTCGCGCATGGTGATGTTGTTGATGGTGATGTCTTCGATAATACCGCCATCCACGGTTTCCAGCGCCAAGCCACGGCTGCGGTCGAAGACGCAATTGGAGATGGTGATATTTTTGAAGCCGCCGTTCGATTCGGTGCCGAACTTGATGCGCCCGGTCACGCCGTCGCGGTCGGGCGCTTGCTGCTGCGTGCGTTTGAAGGTGCCGTCCAGAAAGGTGCCCAGGTCGTAGCCGGTGACTTGGCAATTCGTAATCGTCACATGTTCCGTCGCGCGGGCAAAGCCCAATCCGAAAGAGCTTTTCAGCACAATGGCATCGTCGTTCGGCGCGTTGACGCTGCAATTGGAGATGCGCACGTTGCGGCAGGAATCAATATCAAAGCCGTCGCGATTGGTATCCACCTTGACGTTATCAATCGTCAGGTTGTCCACGCCGGTGGTGAGCAGCGCGAAATGCCCTCCCATCGAAATGGTGATGTCGCGGATCGTCACATTGCGGCAGAGCTTCAGGCCAATCGCCTTGTTGCCTTGCCCATCCATTGAATTGTTCGCATTGCGCTGCGCACCTTCGCCAAGTGGCGTTTGCGGACGTGCGCCTTGCCGTCCGCCGCCCAAACTGACAGGACTGTCACCGGGTCTGGCTTCTGCGCGTGGCCCAGGCCCGCGCCGCGTCAAACCTTTGCCGTTGATCATTCCCGGTCCCAGGATCGAAACGTCATGCAAGCCAATCCCCGAAATCAAACTGTTCTGCCAATGGCTGTGGCCGAAGTCCTGGTACATATCCCATTCGTTCGGCTCCGCCAGATCGTATCCGCCTTTGTGTTCTGTTGGATCAGCCGCCAGCAGAACGGCGCCCGCGTCCAGATACAAGGCGATATTGCTTTTCAGGCGAATGGAAAAACTAAGGTATGTACCGGCGGGAAAGTAGACCGTGCCTCCGCCTGCCGCCGCAGCAGTTTCAATCGTTTTGTTGATGGCATCCGTGTCCAGCGTCTGACCATCGCCTTTCGCGCCGAACGCTTTCACGTCGTATCCGGCGCTGCGCGGCGCTGCGGCCTGAACGGCAAACAAACTGGCGATGACCAATGTCACCGCCAGCGCGATTCGACGATTCAATGCGAATTTCTTCATTACATCGTTCCTCACATCGTTCCTCCGGCTGTCACTGAGTAAACAGCAGCGGCGCAAAATCCACCAGATACCGCCGCCAGACGGGCCAGCTATGATTGCCTTCGGTCAGCTTGAAGGTATGTTTAACGCCTTTGGCGGTCAGCAATTCGTCGAACTGCTGGTTCGCCTTCAGCAGAAAATCGTCTTTGCCGATGCCCAACCAGACCAGTTTGTATTTGGCGTTGGTCGCTTTGGCGTCGCCCAGTGCCGTGGCAAAAGTCTGTTCCGGCGCGTTGATTGCAGAACTCATTCCGCCAACCCAGGCAAACAATTCCGGATGGTTCAAACCAACGGTCAGCGACTGACCGCCGCCCATTGAAAGCCCAACAATGGCGCGGTTCAGGCGATCATTTTTGACGCGGTAGCTTGCTTCGACCAGCGGCATCACATCGCCCATCAGATCGCGGCTGAACAATTCGGTATTGCGCCCTCGCGCTTCGGGCGTGTTCGGTGCCGCGTGCCCGTCGGTCATGGCGACAACCATTGGTTTAGCTTTGCCCTGCGCGATCAGGTTATCCAGGATGAAATGCGCGCGGCCCACCGCCGTCCACGTCGCATCGTTGTCGCCCGAACCATGAAACAGGTAAAGCACCGGGAAGCGCGCCGCAGGATTTTTGTCGTACCCCGGCGGCGTGTAAACGTGCAGACTGCGGATTGCGCCCACGGCTTTGGAGCGGTAGGCGTGAACATGCACCGCGCCGTGCGGCACGTCTTGAAAATCCTGCATCGTGGGTTTGTCAGCGAGCACTTCCAGAACGCTGGTCCGATTGGAACGCATCGGCTTCATGAAAGTGTTCGACGGATCGAGCATCCCCACGCCGTCCACTGTGAAACCGTAGCCGTACAAGTCCGGCTCAATCGGCCCGACAGTCACGCTCCACAAACCGCTTGCGTCTTTGGTCATCGGAATGGCCTTTCCGCCACCAGCCCATTCGCCAGAGACACTGACTTCTTTGGATTGCGGTGCGCGCAGCCGGAAGGTCACACGACGATCGGCATGAACTTCGGGCGAGACAACCGGCGGCGGCGCAGGAGGACGAGCGGCCTGGGGCGCGGCGGGTCTTGCCTCTTGCGGCGCGCCAAACGCGACCGAACTTATCACTACAATGAACGAGCAAACGAAGATCGCTCTTTTCATCTCTAATTTCTCCTCTTTCTAAATCAATGATTAGGACACCGGGGCCATCTTGTGCGTCACAAGCGGCAAGGTATCGCGTTTTGTCGCCTGAGCCAGGCAGATGGCAAGTTGTTCCTTCACTCTGCCCCGGTAAGCATCCGTCAGTTGAACAGAGAGTACCGCGCGTAAGAGTGTGACGGCGCGCGCGCATTCGCCTAACTGCTCGTAGCAAGAGGCTGCGCTAACGCGATGCAAGACTGCTTCCTGCTCGCGCCCTGCGGCATCAAGCAGATAGGCGGCCTGTTCTTCACAACTCGCTGCACGCGCAAGTTCCGCCACAACCTCTTCCTGGCGGCCATAATCGGACAGCGCCTGTGCGTGCGAAAGCAGCCAGGACGCTTCGTCCAACAACTTGTTTAGTGAAGACTCTAATTTCGCAAGCTTACGAACGCCCATCTCGCTTTACCTCCTGTTGGTGATAAGACCAGCGAATCAACCCTTGCCGCTTAGCAAGACAGCAAGTGACAACATAGCCATTCCATTGTAGCGGGTTGCTTAGAACCTGTGCGACCTTCTCCCGGTGGCGACGCGCCAGAAGCTGCGGCTGCGTCGTCCCGCTGATTTCCAACGCGCATTGCAAATCCGGCAACCAGTAATCAGCCCGCTCGCCTTCCCGCGTCACACGCATTCGTCCATTCGGAACCAAACGCGCGAAGATCAGCGCAGCCAGGGCGACGGCGGCGCGTTCGATAATAGATTTCGGCTGCTCGGTTTGCCACACGCGCTGAGCTTTGAAAGCCGTCAATTCACTCCACGCCACCTGCAGCAACAAATCGGTCTGCCCCATCAGTGTTGGCGCTTCAATCGCTTCACACTGAAAAGCGAATTTACAAGGCGAGGCCGACTGCCGACTCATCAAAGCCACAGCCATAACCGCGCAATGCTCCAGATACAAATTGGGATGTGCGGTGATGATCTCCTCAATCGAGCATTCAATCGTCCGCATTACACTCTCTTTTCGAGCGAGATTGGAATCCTATGTCCTTGTCATAGCCTGGGCGCTGCGGGTTTGTTCGGCTTGTCCCAGGCATTCGCGCCTTTGACCTTCAGCTTGCGTTTGTAGACTTTGTCGCCACAAGTCGCGTACAGCCAATCGAAGTTTTCGCCGCCGAAACTCAGGTTCGAGATTCTGCCATTCGGAGTCGGGATGATGGCGTTGACGCGGCCCGCCTGATCGCAGACTTGAACGCCAAGCCGCGAAGCAACATACAACCGCCCGTCGCGATCCACGCGCATGCCGTCGGCCTGGCTGTCGTCGGGAACATCCGGCACGTGCAGCCAGTAATAGCGCTGTTTGTAGGCAAGCGTGCCGTCCGGCTGAATCAGATAGCTGTAGACCCAGTGCGAACGATAGTCATCCACATACAGCAGCGTTTGATCCGGCGAAAGCGTGACGCCGTTCGAATAGCGCAAGCCCGTATCCACCACCTGTTTTTCGCCATTCGGTTTGATCAGCCAGACTTTGCTGGGTTCGTTGCTGCTGCCAGCGGGTGGGTTTGTGACGTAGACATTGCCGTTGCCGGCGACGACGATGTCGTTGCCGTTGAAGCCTTCGGCGATGACCGTGGCTTTGCCTGCGGCGTCGTAAGCGATGACTTTTTCTTCGCCGTTCGTGACGACATACAGCCGTCCATCCGGGCCGAATGCCTGTCCGCTGCCGCGTTTGGAATCGGCGATGAACTGGCTGACCTTGCCGTCCAGGCCCGCCTTATAAATCTTGTTGTTCGGACTGTCGGTGAAAAAGACTTCGCCCTTGGCATTGACTGCCGGGCCTTCGGTGCTGCGGTATCCATCGCCGACCAGTTGCCAGCCTTCGCCGGGAATCAAAAGGTCTGTCACCGTGTTGTTTTTCGTCACGCCGTTCTTGACGGGCGCGGGCCAGTCTTTCCACAGCCAGCGAATGGCGTCGGGAAAGAGCGACGTGCCGTGTTTGCCGCTGTGAGCGCCTTCGCCCCAGGCATGTGAGACTTCATATCCGGCGAAGACCAGTGAACGTTCCATGGATTGGTTGGCCATCCACCAATCGCCGCCGTAAATATTGTTGTCGTTTGACCCGTCCTGCAAAAACACGCGAATCGGCTTCGGTTCGTATTTGCGAATCAGCGTTGAATAGTTCTGGCCGCCGCGCAAACCGACGTAAGTGCCAATCGTGCTGAAGACGCGGCTGAAGGCGTCGGGCCGTTCCCACGCGGCAGTGAACGCGGCAATCGCTCCGCTGGAAGAGCCGCCGATTGCGCGATCGTTGCCATTTTTTGACAAGCGAATCGCGCGGCCATCGCTGGTCTTCTTGGTTTCAACATCCGGCAGAATCTCTTCCAGGATGAACCGCGCGTAGCCGTCGCCCAGCCCGTCGTATTCGTAGCTGCGGTTGAAACGATCCAGCGCCGCGTCCGGCTGGCCCGCGCGCACTTTGCCGTGCATAACGAACACGCCAATGGTCACGGGAATTTCTTTTTTGTGGATCAGGTTGTCGAACACGACCGGCGCGTTCCATTGAACGCCGTCTTGATTGACATACACGCACGCCGGTTTGTCGGGCGTGTACTGCGCGGGCACATAGACCCAATATTCGCGCCATGTGCCGGGGAAGACTTTTGAATTCTCGAAGGTGAACTTCATTACTTCACCTTTGGGCACGCCGGGCTGCACTTGCGAATCGGGATGAACGGGATAGTTTTCCTGTGGCGGAGCGGCTTGCGCGAAGGCCGCCACAGCGAGGACGAACAAAAGCAGGAGCGAAAGAAACGCCTGGGTCGTTTTCATTGGGCTTAGTTTTCCTTTTCTTGAATGTGGTACAGCGGAATTGATGATCAGTGCATAACGAAACCAGAGGCAAAAGGGTCGGAACACAAAAAACTCAGAACCGGCAAAAAGCGCAAAGGTCTTTGGGCCTTTGGTAATGATGCTTCTGTTCCTTCCGATCCGTATGTAGCTTACGGTTTCTCTGCTGCGATGTAATCCGTCAAGAGCAAATCGCTATACGTCTTGAACGAACCCTCATCGAAGTCTTTGATAAAGACGGAAATCTTCTGCATCAGCGTCGCTGACCGGTGGCCCGGCAACCGCGCCGGGTGCGAAGCGCCTCGCCCGGAAGCAGAGCGAATCAGCAAGCTCTTGTCGGTGATCGGCAGCTTTTTGACGTTGGCGGCGAAGTCCCCAAACAGTCCGTCCATAAACAGGTACTGCTCCACATTCGACAGATAAAATGCCGTCACTGTGAAGCTATTTTTGCGCAGATAATCGCCCACTGCTGCGATAGCTTTTTTGCCCGCGAAATTGCCGACCACTGGAATGATCAAATTCTTTTCGTGCATGCCGCGCACAAATTCGTAATCGCCCACGCCAGCCAGATAGTTTCCCAACTTGCCATTCAAGTCCGTCTGCAAAATCAGGTCTTTCATATTGGGAAAGTAACCGCCGCCGCCAAAACCTCCACCGCCGCCCATCTGCCCCATCTGATAAGAAAGATTCAGGCCCATATCGCGAAAGTTGCTGTAGACATATTCCAGGCTTTTCTGGTCGGCGTCGGAAAGAGAAAATTGAAAGTCTTCCTGAATTGTTTTGCGGATGGTTACCAGGTTGGCGGCATAGGCCTTTTCGTCCACGGTTGCCTGACTAAAATACGTCGCCAGTTCTTCAATCGACGCGTCGGCGGCAAACGGCTTTTCTTTCGGCAGCGGACGGCTGATCAGGCGCGACAGAAACTGCGCGCGCGTCGGCGACAGATGGAAGACTGCCTTGTACATCAAATGCTGAATGATCGCTTGACGGCGAATATCGAACAGGAAGGCGATACGCGGACGAATCTTGGAAATATAGGTGTAGTTCTGTTCCGGCCCAACGCCCAGATATGCTCCACCGTTTGCGCCTAGCTGTTTTAGCTTATCCACAATATGCAGGTAAGGCGTTTCGTTCGATGTGAAATTGTCCGAACGGAAAGTGCCCCCGTCTTCTGAAAATTCCCGGCTCAGACGAGAAAATTCCGCCGCCGTCAACCCGTCGGTTTTCTCTGGCTGTTTTGCCGTTGCCTGTGCCACCGCCAGGGGCGCCAGGGCAATCCACAACAATAATGAAAACAGCAACAGAATATGCTGCCGAGTGCGAGCCATCAGTTTCATCTTTGCTTCTCCTTTACACTTTGGAACTGCTCATCCCTTCCCCTGCCGCGTAGCGGCATTTGAATTTAGCCGTGAGTGAAACCCACGGGAGACGAGCAAAATGTCTTCACGTCGCGTCAGTGACGTTTGAATTCAGGCACCGCTGACGCGGCGCGGGATCGCTTTATCTGCCTACCGTGGGCTTCACCCCATGTGCGCCAAGTTAAGCCGGTAAAGCATTGAACTCATTGTCTTGATTCGGTCGTTCTTTGAAAAAGTGGATGCCTCTCAGCGAAATGGATTGTCTCTTTCGCTTTCGCGGACGCTCCCGCAGGACGGTAATCGCGC
>JBBQVH010000146.1:0-19926 GCA_038211695.1 Blastocatellia bacterium
ATGGTGCAGGCTTCATCAAAGACGCCGCGCGATTGCGCTTCGATCAGCAGGCGCGATTGGCGCGGATGAAGGGGAAAGCGCAGCATCTGCTCGCCCGTCTTGGTCACGCGGCCTTGCGCATCAATCGCCGTGAGTTTTCGCAGCAAGGTATCGGCGGCTTCAATGGCGGAAGCGGGCGGCGCTTCGAACCAGCCGAAAGTGTTTAAGTCAGTAATGTTCGCGGCGTGCAATTCCAGCGCGGGTTCGGCCAGGTCGAGGCGGTGAATCTCGGCAGCTTCATGATCAGGGCGGGCGTTGAAATCCTGCGCGGTGTACAGGCGCAAACAGCGGCCCGGTCTGGTGCGTCCGGCGCGTCCGGCACGTTGCGTGGCGGACGCTTTGCTGATGCGCTGCACGTTCAGTGTTGTTAAGCCCGACCACGCCGAATGCCCCGCGATGCGCGCCAGGCCGGAATCAATCACCGCGACAACGCCGTCAATTGTGACAGAGCTTTCGGCGACGTTTGTGGACAAGATGATTTTGCGTTTATCGGCAGGGCGGACGGCGCGGTCTTGTTCGTTGGCTGGCAGATCGCCGTGCAGCGGCAGGATCAGCAAGTCGTGTTTGCTGGCGAATTCCGAACAGGCCGCCTGTGCGCGGCGAATCTCTGCTGCGCCAGGCAGAAAGACCAGCACATCGCCGTCCAAGTTTTCCGTCAGCAGGCGTTTGATCGCTGAAGCAATTTGATCCGCCAGCGGGCGGTTGTCATCGCGGGGCAGGTGTTCAATCGCAACGTCAAATCGCCTGCCTTCGGAACTCAAGCGCGGCGCGGCTTCATTATTGTTGGCGAGGTAATTTGCAATCGGCGCGGCGTCCAGCGTGGCGGACATCACCACCAGCTTCAGGTCGGGCCGGGTGGCCCCGGTTTGGCCTGAATGCTGCAATCGTCGCAACAGCGCCAGCGCCAAATCGGCTTGCAGATGGCGTTCGTGAAATTCATCCAGTACGACTACGCCAACGTTTTTCAGCTTCGGATCAGAAAGCAGTCGCCGTGTCAGCACGCCTTCGGTCAGAAAGCGCAATCGCGTTCGCGCGCTGGAGACTTCTTCAAAGCGAACTTGATAGCCGACTGTTTCGCCCAGGCGTTCGCCACGTTCTTCGGCCACGCGTCGCGCAGCCATTCGCGCGGCTAGACGGCGCGGTTCCAGCACCCACACTTCGCCGCGAGCGATTTCGGCATCCAGCAACGCCGCAGGCACGCGCGTGGTTTTGCCCGCGCCGGGAGCAGCTTCAATAATTAAATTCGGAGATCGTCGCAACTGCTCGACAATTTCAGGCAGCAGCGAATCTATCGGCAAAGCTTGCATCATAAACGGGTCGTTACTTACTGGTTCGGGCCGTGCCCACGCACCACTGAAAGCGAATAAGGCGGCAACAGGAAGGATACCCCAGAACCATCCGCGAAAGCTTTTTGGGTGGGCCGGAGGTTGCGCACCGGATGGCCGTGGCTTTGATTTGCTCGCCAGACATATTGCGCGGAAGAGTATTGAAAAAGCGTTGTCGGCCCCTGCCATGGCGTTACCACCTGTGTCTTTGAATTGCGAAATTGCACCTGCACCGACCATGCCTGTTGCGGGTCTTTGTTGATCAGCATTAGCGCCCACAGTCCGTCGGGCCTGTGAACGGCGTAGGCAGTGACCAGTGATTGGCCTTGCTGGTTTTGAATGTCCGAAGCGGCGGGATAAACCCGATGCGGCAAGTCAGTGGCCTGCGCCCATTCCTGCGTCAACAATCGCGCTGCGTGGTACGTTGCCAATGGCGATTGCACACGCCCTAGTTCATCCCTCAGGAACAGCATGTTGTTTCCCCAAGTGCAAGGAAGTTCGCTGATCAGTTCATTGGGTTCGTAGCCATAAAAGTACGCGGCCTCTCCGCCGAGCGTGAGGAATTGTCCAACCACCTCCGCATTCAGCAGCGCGCCTGCAATGTCCACTTCGGCTTGGGCGGCAAAGGCAGAGTAGCCGTACTCCGTCATCAACCAGGGAATTTGTCGCGAGACGCCGGAAAGTTCCATCTCGTGTACCGCAGTTGCCAGCATCTGCGGCGCAGCGGCAAGTTGCGGCGCGGTGGGGTCGCAGGCTTCATCAAACGGATACCATTCAAACGAGAAGAAATTGAAATCTGCCGTGCGATTGTGGGAGGCCAAGTAATCCAGAAAGCGCTTCATCCATGAACGCGAGCTTTGTTCATTCAAGTTTGGCTGCGGAATCGGATCAAGCGCCGCAAAGCAAGGCCCCCCGAGTTGCAGCTTCGGCGCAACTTTGTGAATTGCGTCCGCCCATTGCAGATACAGCGTGGCGTAATCTTCGGGCGAAATGTGCTGGCCTTCCGGCTCCTCGCCCATCTCTACGCGTTCGACGGGATAAAGGCGGGCTTGCAGGTAGCGAATCAGCGCTACCGCGTTTTCCGGCACGTCGTACAGCAGAGGGACGGCAGTCAGCATTGGCAAGCCATTGGTTAAGCCGCTGCTGAACACGCGATCCAGTCCCGGTTGTTCAGTGCGGCTGTCTTTATCAACGGCGCGATGCCACGGGTCGGTGGAGGAAACGTAGATGACGGTTTGCCGGTCGTGATTGCTGGCATGACGAATCAGGTCTTTGAAGTTTCCGGCGTCATCCACCGTCCCAAGATAAAGTTCACGGATTGCATAACCCAATCCATCGCGGACATCGCGAGAACCGGGTGGCGGCGAGCCGGAACTGCTGGTCATCGTCACGCGCACGAAACGAATGGCAACCGGTGAGTCTGACAATTGAATTGTGGCGTTGCTGCCATTCGCGTGATGCACTGTGCCTTTGGGGAAGGCGCGCCACATTTCTGCGCGCTCGCCTCTCAAATAAGCTGCTTCTGGCCCGGCCAGCTTTCCAACGCCGTATTCAACGAAATACTCCGTGGCAAAAGGCCGTGCCCAGGCAATCTTGATTGCATTGACCAGTTGTGGAGTTCCCAGGTCAATCAGCACCCACTGCGGATGCTTCGCGTTTTCTTCGCCGGTGTAATGCTGATCCAGATAAGGATTGCTCTTCCAGAAGGTGGTCAAATCGCCGTCATCCAATCGCGAATAGCCGTCGTTATTGGCTTGATCCGTTGTGCTGCCCTGGCGTGGCAGGTGATAGCCATAACAGGTAGAGATCGGTTGCGCAGAGTTGCTGTCTGATGTCCAGTAACCCTGCTGATGTTGGGGATCGCTCCACTTGCCTTTTGGATTCCAGTGCCAGGCTTCGACGCCCAGTTCAGTGCGCAGACGATAGCTGAGCGGTTTGAATCCGGCGGAGCGCATCGCGCGCAGGTTGGCGGGTTGATAGATGCGATCAATCTCGCCCCGTTCGTGTCCGTCCACACCAGCGCCAAGCGCGCGATACGGGCTGAATGTGTTAGCAGGCTGGGTGGGATCGAAAGAGACTGTGATGGTGCCTTGATGATTGCGGGCTTGTTGGGCGTCAGCTTCAGAGATAGCAATATGGCAACAGGCGATCAGGATGGCAAGGAGGGTAATGAATGTGGATCGAACCATATTGCAGTAAAAGATTGGCCACAGAGACGCCGAGGCACAAAGCAGAGCGTGGGCATAATCAAGTAGCGATTACCCTCCGCTGTTTCTTTACTCTGCGGCTCCGTGCCTCTGTGGCCAATCTTGCCGTACATATCCCGGTCTGATTTAGTCCAGGCGCTTCACTTGGATATTTTTGTATTTCACGACGCTCTTCGGATCGTGGGCCTGCAATGCGAAGGTGCCGGAAGACAGAATGCGTGTGAAGTCCTTGCCGGGCTGGCGATCCGGTTCTTCCGTCCAGGCGTTGACGATCTTGTCATTCAATTTGACGACGATGTGTTTGCCTTCGACGATGATGTTGTAACGGTACCATTCGTTATCTTTGACGTAGACCTCTTTCACATCCTGGACCGAATAAATGCTGCCCGATTTGCGCCAGTCGCCGTGCGATTGATTGACCTGGATTTCATATCCGGCTTTCGGGAATCCGGTTTCCTGCCAGGCGGTGTGGATGTAGATACCGCCGTTCGATACCGGCCCGGTCATCACGTCCACTTGCAGTTCAAAGTTGACGAAGGGTTTCGGATCGCCGACGTAATACAGATGGCTGCGCGGGCCTTGAGCGACGAACGCGCCATCTTCTATCTTCCAACTGTTCACTGCCGGTTCGGCGATCTTCCATCCATTGAAGGTTTTTCCATCCATCAGCTTCACCCATTTGCCTTCTTTCTTTGCCAGACCGGAGGACGGCAGAAGGAGGAAAAGAGTAATCGCGACGAATAACAGTGCGGTGCTTTTCAATTTCATTTCAAATGGTCTCCGTGTTGATTGGCGAAGTGCCAATGGTTATTTAATGTTGTTGAGATACCTCAAGCTTACAGGAACTTGCATCATCGAACGGGAAGATTCGTCTTCGATGAAAAGATATTTGACGCCCTGTTTACGGGCTTCTTTGACGATGGGGGTGTAATCAATCCGGCCCGTGCCAATGGCGACATTGGCTTCGACATCGGCGTGGCCGGTCAGATCGCCTTTCAAATCTTTCTGCATATCTTTCATATGCATCAGGTCTATGCGCTTGCCGTATTTTTTTAGAAAGGCAATCGGGTCTTGTCCCGGATGCACAACCCAGAAAACATCCATCTCGATTTTCAGGTTTTTGGGCTTGGTTTCGGACATCAGCTTGTCCAGCAGAGTGCCTTTGCCGTAAGGCTGAAACTCGTACCCGTGAACGTGGTAGGCCAGCTTCAGGCCTTCTTTGCTAAGCTTCTCGCCCCAGTCGTTAAAGTCACGGATGGCGTTGTTGCAATCTTCCAGCGTGAAGTCTTTCTGGTGCGGAATCCAGCCGATGATGACGTATTGGGCTTTCAGCGTTTTGGCATCGGCGACGATGGACGCAAAGTCCGTCTTCATCTTTCCGTAATCGGCAAAGAAGCTGACCGTCTTGAAGCTGTTTTTGTCGAGCATCGCTTTGAATTCAGCGGCGGACTTCCAGTTGTAGCCAGCGGCTTCGACCATTGTGAAGCCCATCGCCTTGACCTTTTCCAGCGTGCCTTCGACATCGGTCTTCATTTCATTGCGGAAGCTGTAAAGCTGAACGCCGACGACGGGGCCGTGTTTGCGGTTGGGAGCATTTTGAGCAAACGCGGGTTGAGCAAACGCGGGCTGCGCAAACGCGGCAATGCTCAGCACGAACGTCAGCAAAAGCGCAGAGAAGCGGGCAACGAACGACATACACTTTCCTTTCAGTTGGACGAATCTTTAGAGAAGCCGCGCTGCGAAAGGGCGCGGAATTGCGTTTCATAATTCTCTTGGGTTCTCTTGTGAATTGACTGGCTTGTAGCACGCGGCGCGAGAAATGGTCAAGCAGACCATCAGACTGCTGAGCGGAAGTCGTCTTTACCGCAGAGGCACTGAGAAAGCAGAGGAAACGCAGAGAAGACGGATAACCTCTGCGCTGCCTCTGCTGCGCCTCTGTGGTGAGTTGGTGGACTTATTCCTTAGTCGAACAGGGACTGCTGCGCGGTCGGTCGCCGGAAGGTTTTTCGTGGTTCGCGCAATTCATACTTCCGTTCGTTAAAGCCCAGCCGCCGCGCGTGAATCTCGAAGCTCTTTTTGACCATTTCCCAGAACGGCCCTTCGCCGCGAAATCGTTCGCCGAACTCGCTTTTGTTCAGCACGCCGCCTTTTACTTCTTTGATGTGATTGATGACTTTCTTTGCGCGCAGCGGCAGCTTTTCTTCCAGCCGTTCCAGAAAGTACGGGCGGACGCTGCCGGGCAGGCGCAGCAAACCGATGAAGGCTTTTCGCGCGCCCGCTTCTTTGGCGCGTTCCAGCAAACCGGGGATGTCTGATTCGTTCAAGCCGGGAATAATTGGCGCAATGGCCAAGCCGACTTCAACACCTGCATCGGCGAACTCTTTCATCGCGGCAAAGCGCGCTTCGGGGAAGGGCGCGAACGGTTCCAGCGCGCGGTTGATGTCATGATCCAGAAAGGGAATCGTGAAATAGACGTGAGCTGAAGCTTCTTCAGAAAGCCGTTTGATCAATTGCAGGTCGCGACGAATCAGCGCCGATTTGGTGATGATGCTGACCGGATTGCGGAACTCCAGACAAACTTCCAGGCATTTGCGCGTCAGTTCGTAGTTCGCTTCCAGCGGAATGTACGGGTCGGACGTGAACGAGAAAACCAGCGGATCGCCCTTCCAGCTTTTCTTCATCAACTCTTCGCGCAGCAATTCGGGCGCGCGCATCTTGGCGACGATTTTGCGCTCGAAGTCCGTGCCCGCGCCGAAGCCCAGATATTCGTGCGTCGGGCGCGAAAAGCAATACGTGCAGGCGTGCGGGCAACCGCGATAACAGTTGATTGAATAATCGAAAGGAATGTCAGGGCTGTTGTTGCTGGTAATGATCGAACGCGTAGCCGTTTCTTCAAAAACTTCCAGCTTGGCTTCGGGCGGTTCGCCGATCCATTCGTGCTTTTCAGTCTGCCAGGGATTTGGCGGATTTTGGATATATCGCATCGTCAGCTTTCTACCTTCTGCCCGCTGATGATTCGCATTTTGATAAACCCGGTTGCTTGCAGCTCCCGGTACTGTAAAACCTGCACCGATTGACCGACCGTTATTTGCCTATGTTATAACCGAGCCGCAGGGTAAACATCAATCACCATCATCTGAAAGGGGTTCCCATGAAAAAACGTCTGTGCCTTGGATTGCTGGCTCTTTCATTCGCCGCACTGTTTTCGTCTTCGATCACTGCGCAAGACCGGCAGCCGAATGTCAGAAGCCGCGAGATCAAGTTCGACCTGATCCAGCAGACCGGCAAGGGAGGCGTTGTCGTCTCCGAACCGATTGCCGTGCCGATTGAGCAGGCTGAGCCATTTTTGGCGGTTGGCGCGGCTTGGATGGAAGGAGAAGGCGTCAGGCTGAGTTTGCGCGGATCGGTTGATGGCATCGTTTGGGGGGAGTGGCAATCGGCGGGCACCGACGGCGATTCGGCCAACGAGCGCGGAGAAGCTGTCAGCGCGCTTCTGCTTTTCGATGCACAAACAAAGTTTGTGCAATATCGCGTGGCCAGCGGGAAGTCTGGTCTGAAAAGCCTGCGATTGTTTTTCATCAGTCCCGGCGCGACGCCCGGCGCGATGCAGGAACGAATTCAGCAACAAGCTCAGCAGGGAACGGGTAAAGCAATGACAACGGAAAATCTTCAGCAACAGCAGCAGGCGAAATACCCGAAACCGCCCGTCGTCACGCGCACGGAATGGGGCTGTCCAGACGGCCAGATCACAACGCACGGCACCTTGGGTTACACGGCGGTCACGCATCTGATCGTGCATCACACCTTCAGCCCCAGCACAGCGGCCAATGGCGATTGGGCGGCGCTGGTGCGCAGCGTCTGGAACTTTCACGTCTTCTCAAACGGCTGGGCGGACATCGGCTACAACTATGTGATTGATCAGACCGGCGTGATTTATGAAGGCCGCGCGGGAGGCGACAACGTAGTTGGTGCGCATTTCAGCGGCGTCAATGGCAACACGATGGGCGTAGTCATCATCGGCGATTTCACCAGTTCGACGCCTCCGCCTGCAGCGCTCAACAGCTTGAAAAAGATTCTGGCCTGGAAAGCCGATCAGCGCGGGATTGATCCGGCGGGGCAATCGCTTCACGCTTCTTCGGGATTGAATCTGAAAAACATCTCCGGCCATCGCGACGGGCCGGGCGCAACCGAATGTCCCGGCGAAGCTTTTTACCCAATGCTGCCGGGCATCCGCACGGATGTGAAAGGCTTGTTGTCGAATGCTGGCACTGTGGCCAACGTCTCTGCCGCCAGTTTTAACGGAGCGGCGCTGGCCAGCGATTCTATTGTTGCGGCGTTCGGAGAAAACCTGGCTTCTGCAATTCAAGTTGGTTCCAGCACGCCGCTGCCGAATTCGCTGGCAGGAACGACGGTGGTTGTGCGCGACAGCGCCAATGTTGACAGGGTCGCGCGATTGTTTTTCGTCTCGCCGGGACAGATCAACTTTCTGATGCCGGCCGGATTGGCCAATGGCGCGGCGATGGTCATTGTGACAAACGGGGAAGGGAAGCTGGCGACTGGGGCTGTGAACATTGCTGGCGTCGCGCCGTCAATGTTTGCCGCTAATGCCAACGGGCGGGAAGTGCCTGCTGCGGTTGTCTTGCGCATCAAGGCTGATGGTACGCAGATGTATGAACCCGTTGCGACATTCGATCAAGTGCAGAACAAGTTTGTTGCCGCGCCAATTGATCTGGGATCAGCCGGTGACCAGGTCTTTCTGGTGGCATACGGCACGGGCGTGCGCGGACGCAGCGCGCTCAGCGCTGTGGATGTGAAGGTTGGCGGCGTTAGCTCAGAAGTTTTGTATGCTGGAATTGCCGAAGGCTTTTTCGGACTGGATCAACTAAACGTGCGCCTTTCGCGAACGCTGGTTGGCCGCGGCGAGGTTGATCTGGAACTGGCGATGGATGGCGTGAAGGCAAATTTGCTGAAGTTGAAAATTCGCTAGTGGATAGTTTCGGAAGCCCTCTTCCCATTTCCAGGCTTATTTTCCTTTCCCACATTTTCCTGTCCGAGCAGTAAGCATCGGACAGGAAAATGTGGGAAAGGAAAATAAGAACAGGGAGACGAAACTTCTGAAGTCTTCCACTAGAAGGTTTTGTTGGAGCCGGAAATACAGATGCCCACGAATCAGAGAATCATTCGTGGGCATCTGTATTTCCGGTTGTCGTCAGTTTTACCGCCGCGATTGCAGCAGATCGAAAGGCGAAGCCAGTCCGATCAATTCCAGGAACTGCTTGTTTTCGCGCAGGACGGAAAAGTCCGAATCATGCAGCGCCTGGAACCGGTAACGCGGTTGAACCTGGATGGTTCGCTTCAGGTAATCAAGCGCCTGATCCATGGATCCGGTTTGGGCATACGTTGCCGCCAGCGAATAGAGCAGATGGGCTTCATCCGGTTTCATCCGCAGGGCTTTTTCAAAGAAGGTTTTGGCCTGCGAAAAGTCGCCGATATTCAGCGCATAGACGCCGTGATCGTACAGTTCGTCGGCATTGCGCGGCGAGGTTTCAACGTGCGCCAGCTTCTGGCTGCAAACCTGAATGTACATTTGAGAACGAGCACTCAGTTCCACCTCGGCCGGAAACTTCGACAACAGCGTATCAAACAGCGACTTGGCTTCTTCAAAGTGGCGGCGGTTGAAGACGCGCACTGCATGTTCGAAGGCGCGCAACGCGCCCGACGCCACCGGACGGCGCGGAGGTCCCGGCGCTGGCGGCAGCGGGGCCGGAATCGGCGGGATTGGCCTGCGTCTGGCCTTGGTGATCGTTTTGTCAGGTTGAGGTTGTTCTGGTTGGACACGAACTGCAGGGCTTGGCGTGGACTTGCCAGCTTTCGCCACCGGATTCGGCACTTTGACCTGAACTTTCGCCTTACTCTTTGTCTCTTGAATCCGGACCGGTTTCGTTTTCACCGCGGAATCGTTGCGTTTGGCCACAGTTTTGACGGGAGCATTTTTCCTGGTTGTAGTTTTTGCCGGTTTTGCGACAGTTTTTTTGGCAACGGCCAGTTTCCTGGTTGGTTTTGACGGCTTGGTTGTAACACTCTTTGTTTTGGCCGCCGTATGAACAGGTGATTTAGAAACAGAGGACGGCTTAGGCTTCGACGTAGAGCGCAGCTTTGCTTTCGCACCCACCGCCGTGTTCTTGGTGGTTTTCACTGTTGCCTTCGCTATTACTCTGGGACGCTTAGAGAGTGTTTCTCTCATACGAACTCCCTTCTATAAAATTAGGATTGAAACCTTGGGCACTCCGCATCTATGTTGCTAAGTGCCTGTTTTTATAACCTATTAGCGGGATGTTGTCAAACTCCGGATTGGCCCGGATTGGTCTGAAAATTAGGAAATCATCGTTTATGGGGGCGGGCTTGATTCGCTAACTCATTGTTGAATCAAACTTTTTGCCCCGGAAAGGCAGGGGAAAATATTTTTAGCAGAAGAGTTGTCCAGGAAAAGTCCAGGTCGTGAGGTGAGCGCTGGGGCAAAGGTTGCTGGTTAGTTACTTAGTCAAATGTTTCCAGAGACTTAACCATCAGATAGCCATCGTCGCTGTTAGAGTAATACTTGCCCATCCGCTGAATGATGACATAGCCAATTTGTTCGTAAAGCTGTTGCGCCGCCTGATTATTGATCCTGACTTCCAGGCGAATTGTTGATACGGAACGCGCGGAAAAACTGCGCTCAATTTCGTGCAGGATCAGTCTTGCCAATCCCCGGCGACGGTATTCCGGGGCAACGCCGACTGTCGTGATGTGACCGATCCCGTTTTCTTCGATGACGCCGATGCCGAATGCGGCCATTTCGTCATAATCAGACCGAATCTGCCGCGCAATTGCCCTGGGGTTGTTGAGCAGGAATCTGAATGTCTCGCGCTCGTACGCTTCGCCGTCCATAAAGCAGCGCATGTCCAACTGATACAGCTCATTCAGGTCTGACAACGACAGCGGACGCATCAATCCCTTGAATGCTCTTGAGTAGTAGTTGTGATTGATAGCTTGCATGAAGAGTGGACTAAATCACCAACATACAATCACCGTAACTATAAAACCTGTAGCGCTGTTCGACGGCGTGGCGATAGGCGCTCAAAATCAATTCCTTGTTCGCGAAAGCCGACACCAGCATCAGCAGTGATGATTGCGGCAGATGGAAGTTGGTCAGCAACGCATCCACCATGCGAAAACGATAGCCCGGATAAATGAACAATTCCGTGCTGCGGTGTTCAGCGCGGATTGTGCCGTCTTCATTGGCCGCGCTTTCCAGCGCCCGGACAGAAGTTGTGCCAACGGCGATGATTCGTTTGCCGGATTGTTTGGCCGTATTGATTGCGGCGGCGGCGGCTTCGCTGATCTCATAACTTTCGGCGGCGATTTGGTGCTCTTCGATTTGTTCAACGCGGACCGGTTGAAAGGTTGCGTAACCAACGTGGTGCGTGATCTCGACAACGTTTATGCCGCGCGTTTGTAACTCATCAAAGATGCGCGCCGAGAAATGCAGCCCGGCAGTTGGCGCGGCAATCGCCCCGCGTTGTTTGGCGAAGACCGTTTGATAGCGCGGCTCGTCCAATCTCAGCAATTCCCCCTGCTTTTCGTTCTGCCCGCGTTTAATGTATGGCGGTAGCGGCGTGTTACCAATCTCATCCACAATCCGGTCAAAATCGCCATCGCATTCAAATCGAATTTGCCGTCGTCCTTCTTCAATGATTGCCCTCACCACACCGCGCAACTGCCCATTGCCGAATTCGATGATTGCGCCTTCCTTCAACGCCCGTCCCGGTTTCGCCAGCACTTCCCATTCGTTTGTATCGGACAGTTTCCTGACCAGCAGCGCTTCGACCTGCGCGCCACGTTCCCCATTCACAACGCGATGACCAAGCAACCGGGCAGGGAAGACACGTGTGTTGTTCAATACAATGACATCGCCCGATTCAAAAAATGACGGGAATTCTGTGAATGCACCGTCGCGGAAGGTTTGCGTCTTTCGATCCACCACTAGCATGCGCGAAGCATCGCGCGCCTCTAGTGGTTGTTGCGCGATTAGCTCATCAGGCAGTTCAAAGTTGAATTCGGAAATGTGCATCGTCAGCGTTCAAATGGGGCAAATGGGGCAGCCGGGGCGGCCTGTGCAGCTTTAGAGTCTTTGACCTCTTGAGCATTGGCCTGATGCTGGCAGTGCAGCACCGCGCTTAATTGCGCCCCGAAAAACATGATCAAGCTGGAAACATAGCTCCAGGTCAGTAATGCCACCATCGCGCCGATTGATCCATAAAGCAGGTCATAATGAAAGTACGGCAAGAGCCACGCGAAAGCATATTTGCTTGCCTCCCACAGCAAGCCCGCGATGATGGCGCCGGGCATGATTTCGATCACACGCACTTTTGTGTTCGGCATAAACCGGTAGATCAAGCCGAAGAGCAGAACCGTCAGCAGCAGGCTGAGCAGCGCAATCGTGACAGGCAGCAGTCCGGAGTTAAATGTCTGGGCCAGCCACAAACGCGCGCGGGGCGATCTTTCAGCCACTGACCCGATGGCAACCAGTCCTGATGTCAAAATAAAAGAAACCAGCAGCGTCGCGCCAATGGCCGCCATCATGCCAATGGTCAGCAATCGCCCTTTCAAAAATTCGCGCGGATGCGTGTTCCAGAGGCGGCAGATCGTCCGTTCGATGGTGTTGAAAATCCAGGAGCCTGCCCATAGCAGCACCAGAAAAGAGGACAGCAGAATTCCACCGGAAACATCCTTCATCGCCTCCAGATTGCGCCGCACAAATTCATAAGAGCCTGGAAAAAAGGGCCGCATCCATAACAGCGCTTTGGGGTAATAAACCGACAACAACAACAGCGCCGGAAACAGCACCAACATCCCGAAGTAAGTAATCGCCGCTGCCGAAATCGGCAGGTCGTTGTGCAGGAAGTCAATCACCGTCGTGTACAGAATACGGCGTTTTGAAGCGCGGCTTTTAATGCCCAGAATCAGGCGCGCCGTGAAAGGCGCGCGATTTTTGAAGCGTGTCAACCACCGTTCGGTGAAACTGGGAGGCCTGTTTTCCTGCATTGTTTTCACTGGAATAAATCTTTCTGCGCGTCCAATAAGTTGGGCGTGCCTGCGTTTGGAGCAAGTCCCAAATGCTGATATGCCGCCGCCGTCACCACCCGTCCGCGCGGCGTACGGTTCAAGAAGCCTATCTGAATCAAATACGGTTCATAGATTTCTTCGATGGCTTCTTTCTCTTCATTGATCGCGGCGCAGATGGTGCCGACACCAACCGGGCCGCCGCTGAATTTCTCGATGATCGTCGCCAGCAACTTGCGATCCACTTCGTCCAGCCCGAAGCGGTCAACTTCCATCCGGTTCAGCGCGTCGGTGGCGACTTCGGCGGTGATGACGCCTTCATATTCGACTTCGGCAAAATCGCGCACGCGGCGCAGCAAACGATTGACGATACGCGGCGTGCCTCGCGAACGCAGCGCAATCGCTTTTGCTCCCGCGTCTTCAATCTTCACGTTCAAGATCGAAGCCGAACGTTCAACGATAATCTGCAAATCTTCGACCGGATAAAAATCCAGATGGAAGTTGATGCCGAACCGCCCGCGTAACGGTGAAGTAATCAATCCCGGACGAGTCGTCGCGCCAATCAGCGTGAAGCGCGGTAGTTCAAGTTTCACAGACCGCGCCGACGGTCCCTGGCCAATCACCAGATCAAGCTCGAAATCTTCCATCGCCGGATAAAGGATTTCCTCAATGGCCGGGTGCAGCCGGTGAATTTCGTCAATGAAAAGCACGTCGCCTTCTTCCAGATTGGTCAGCAGTGCTGCCAGATCGCCAGCTTTTTCGATCACCGGCCCGGCGGTCATCTTCAGTTGCGATCCCATCTCGCGCGAAATGATTGCGGCCAGCGTGGTTTTGCCCAATCCCGGCGGGCCGTTCAGCAGCACGTGATCCAGGGCTTCACTGCGAGCGAGCGCCGCTTTGACGAAAATCTTCAGATTGTCTTTGACCTTCTTCTGGCCGATGTATTCGCGCAAGTATTGCGGTCGGAGCGAGAGTTCGACCTGTTGCTCGTCATTCATCGTGCCGCCGCTGACCAGGCGGGCGTCGTCCATTTCATTCGGCTCAGTAGCTGTCTTTCCTTTTGCCATCTTAATTGCCCAGATTGTCGCGGTACCATTCAATGGTTCGTCGCAAGCCTTCATCCAAACCGATTTCGGCGCGCCAGCCCAGACGAGCTTCCGCTTTGCTGGCGGACAGGTATTGCGCGTCAATCTCGCGTTCGATCTTGCGTTCCAACAGCACACGTGGCTGAAGCTCGCCTTCTTTGCCCGCCGCTTTAATCAGGCGATTGACCAGATCCAGCATCTGCACCGGATCGCCCGCGCCGAAATTGAAGGCTTCTCCAATCACGCCTTCAATCTTTTCTGCCAGCAACAAATACCCGCGCGCGACATCGTCCACATAGACAAATTCGCGCACCGGTGTGCCGTCGCTGCGGATGATTGGGGCTTCGCCGCGCAACACGGACAGAATGGTGCCGGGAATGATTCGCGACAGATTCATATCGCCCGGCCCGTAGATGTTGGCGAAGCGCGAAACGGCCACGGGCGTCTTGTAAGTATGCGCGAACGACCGCGCCAGAATGTCCGTGCAGGCTTTGGATGCGTCGTAGGGGAAAAGCCCCAGCAACGGATAGTCTTCGCTGTAGGGCAGGTTGTCGTGCGAACCGTAGGCTTTGTCGCTGGACGCAACGACCACGCGCCGGACGGTATCGCTGCGACGACAGGCTTCCAGCAGAAAGTAAGTGCCGCGAATATTCGCTTCAAAGGTCGAGAGCGGAGAACGATTGGCTGCACCGACGATGGCTTGCGCGGCCAGATGGAAGACGGCTTCGATCTCGTATTCAACGATGATGCGTTCCATCAGCGCGAAATCTTCAATCGAACCCTGAACGACCGTGACGCGTCGGCGCAGGTCAAACAGGTCAAGCGAGTTGGATTTCACGGCGTCGCGCTGCAAACAGACGACGCGCGCGCCTTGTTCGACAAGCTGCCGTGCCACGTGCGCGCCAACAAAGCCAGTCGCGCCGGTCACAAATGCTGTTCGATTATTCCAAAAAGAAGCCATCATTTTTTGTAATCTGCATCTTTCGTCATCTGCATCAGGCCCAAATCTTCCACTCAGCCTGACCAGCGTCCCACAGTTGATTGAATTCGAGGTTGTCCTTGTAGGTGTCCATGCATTTCCAGAAGCCGGAATGTTGATACGCTATCAACTGCCGTTCACGCGCCAATTGTTCCAGCGGCTCGCGCTCCAGCACGGTGTTTTCACCCAAGTATTCAAGCAAACGCCGGTTGAAAACGAAGAAGCCGCCGTTGATCCATTCTTTCATCACAGGCTTTTCTTCAAACTCGGTTACCGCTGATTCGCCGTCGAGTTTGATGATGCCGAAGCTTGAGCGCGGATGAACCGCCGTCAGTGTGGCGATACGTCCGTGCGCGTGGTGAAATTCCAGCAAGGCTTTCAAATCAACATTGGCCAGTCCATCCCCATACGTTACGCAAAAGGTTTCGTCACCGCTTAGGTATTTTTCAATCCGCTTGATGCGCCCGCCGGTATTGGTATCAAGCCCGGTTTCGGCGAAAGTGATCTTGAGCTCATTGCCGTCAGCGTGCTGCCAATGCAACTCGAAATCTCCGGCCAGGCCCGGTTCCGGCGCAAGGTCTGCGTACAGCGGTTGACGGTCAAGAAAGTAATGCTCGGTAAAATAGCGTTTGATCTCGTCGCCCAGATGTCCCAGGCAGATGATGAAATCATTCAATCCCTGATGCGCATAAAGCTTCAGCAAATGCCACAGCACCGGCTGGTCGCCGATTTCGATCAGCGCCTTCGGCACGCTTGCGCCGTGTTCGCCCAATCGGGTGCCGCGCCCGCCACACAGAATGACAGTCTTCATGGATTGCCCACCACTTGCCCGGGTGCCTGCCCGGCGGCTTGGTTTGCTGGGGGAATCAACGTTGTGATGAAGCCAGTTATTTCGCGCAGGAAGGGAGCCGGACATTCAGACTGCGGAACGTGACCGCAATGATCCAGCACGGCCAGCCGTGAACCGGCAATCAGCGAATTCAACTTGCGACCGGCTTCGACAGGAATCAACTCGTCATCCGCACCCCAGAGGATCAGCGTAGGCTGGCTGATTTTGCTGATCTCCGGCTCAATCGGCTGTTGCGAAGCCTGCCGCCGCGCCAGGAAGGCCGCGCGCTGGCCACCGCTTGTTTTCAACGGGCGGTAGTAGGACGCAACCATTTCATCCGTGACTTTGGCGTCGTCGAAATAACTCTTCCGTAATCCATCCCGCACCAGCGAATCCGTCGTCAACGCCAGCGCCGTCACCGTTGGCCCGATGACCGGCCACTGGGCGAATCCTGGCGAAACAGAACCTGAATTGCTGACCGTCACCCCTCCGCTGTCTACCAAAATTAAGGCGCGGACGCGTTCCGGGTGATACCGCGCCGCATTCAGCGAAACTTCTCCGCCCATCGAATTGCCGCACAAAATCGCGCGGTCAATGCTCAGGTGATCCATCAGCTTGATCACCAATTCGCTCTGTGCCCGCCGCGTGTAATCGCCATCGGGTTTGCCGGAAAAACCGAAGCCTTTTAGATCAAGGGCGACGACGTGGTAGTGCTGCGCCAGTGGCTCAAAGACATCTTTCCAGGCATAGGTTGACGCTGTGTAGCCGTGAACCAACACGAGTGGCGTGCCGTTGCCTTTTTCCTGGTAATGCACTCGCACGCCGTCCAAATCCACAAACCGGCTGTAGGCGGAGTTGGGTAGCGTCGCCCGCGCCTCGTCAAAATTGACGTCTTCAGGGCGCGCGAACCAGAAAACGGCAAACGCCAGCGCGAGCAGCGCAAGAATGGCGGCTGTGATGCGAATCGCTCTTTTCATCATCGCCCCCCCTGTCATCTCAATTCTTGATCAGCCGATTCTTCTTCAAAAAAACCAGCACGGTGTCGTTGAACTTCTGCGGATCGTCCATCATCAGGAAGTGGCTGACGTCGGGCCAAACTTGGAAATCAATGCCGGGCACCAGTTCGCGCACAAACTTTTCGTACTCCGCATTCCATCCCGGATTCGCAGCCATGATAGCCAGCGTGGGCACGTTGATTTTGTCCTGCGTCTTCCAGATGGAATCGTCGAGCATGCCGTCGAATGCGCCGACCATCACGTGCTGCGGCGCGCTCAACATTGCCGCTTTGATCTCGGCCTGATTGGTTTTGTCTTTGACCGGCGCGACCATCGAGCTAATCATCCCTTCAGCGGCTTGTTTGTAGTTCGGCCCACGAAAAGGCCCCAGGAACTTTTCCATCGCGGCCTTGTCCCCGAATGGTTTCAGCGAACCATCCACGATCACCAGGGCGCGCGTCTTTGCGGGATACTTGCGATAGAACTGGCGAATGACGGGTGTACCCATGCTGTGACCGACCAGCGTCACGCGCTCGACCTTGGCGTCTTCCAGCACTGCGTTGATCGCTTGCGCGAACATCTCCATCGAATAGGTGATCTGCGGCTTGTCGCTTTGGCCGTGGCCGGGCAGGTCAATCGCAATCACACGCGTTTGATCTGCAAATGCGGGGAGATTGGCTTTCCAGAACGTCAGATTGCACGTCCAGCCGTGAACGAAGACCAGGGCTTCCTTGCCCTTGCCGTAGTTCTGATAATGCACGCGCATCGCATCGAATTTAGCGAAGTGGTCTTCCAGCTTTGGTGGCTCGGCTTCTCTGGCTTGTGGTGACTGCGTCAGCCAAAGCGCGAAACAAACAAACAAACATGTGATCAAACAACAGCGAAGAAAGTTAGGCATAGCAGAATCCTCAACAGGAGTAGGCAAACTGTCAGTTTGCCTGGTTTGCTCGGTAGACTTCATCTGAAGTGGACAGGACAAACTGAGAGTTTGTCCAACTTTTTCAGGCAGAGTTCTCCATTTCGCGCAGAGACGTGAGCGTGTAGATGCCGGTGTTGTGGCCATCGCTCCAGACAATGTTATAGGCGTAACGTCCCACGACAGCCAGATCGTTGATGCGAATGTCCGGGAACTGCTCCGCCTTCAAGTTCATGCTTTGTGACGGATGATGGCCTTTGCAGTGCGCGCACGGACATGCCGCGCGCAAGGCCGACAGCAAGTGGCGGCTGGTATGGCCGTCGTCCCAGATGATCTGCAAAACCGAATCATCGCTGGTCAGTTCCAGCGATTCGGGAAAGGCATCGGTCGAAGTGTGTTCCTGTGTCATAACGATAAAACCTGTGCCATAACGATAAAAGGCACCTGATTGAATCAAGTGAAGATGAGTGCTTAAATTGCGCCGCTTCAGAAGACAGATTGAACCAGGTGCAACGGCGCGCGGCATTTAACCATCTGAGGCCGCGCCCCGGCAAATGCCAGCAACTAACTGTGGAATGTAGGAGGAGGATGAATGACAGAAGAGAAAATAATGCGAATTGAAAAACCAATTGAGAAACCAATTGAGAAAAAAACTGCGCGAGGATATTTGACGGGCGTGATTATGCTAATCCCGAATTTCCTGAAGCTGCTGGGCCGGCTGTTTCGAGATTCGCGCGTGCCGACAACCGAAAAAGCGCTGCTGGTCGGCACCATCATTTACGTCATTTCACCGATTGATTTGATTCCGGACTTTATCCCGTTCATCGGCGAAATTGACGACCTGTATCTTGTATCGCTGGTGCTGCTGCGGCTGTTGGCGCGCACGGACGACAACATTTTGCGCGAACATTGGGATGGCCGCGGCGACCTGACCACGACGATTGATAAGATTGTCCGCGCGTCGCAATACATCCTGCCCAAACGCGTGCAGCGCATCCTGCTGGGCAAAGTTGAAATCGCACCACAGATCAAAGGCGGTTTATTCTCATCGCCCGCCGCGCCAGAAAATATCGAAGAGGCACGCGAGAAACAGCGGCGACGTTCTTGATCGCAGATTCTATAGACTTCAAGAAAAAGAGCATGGAGTTCAGCCTTTAGGCTGTCGGCTTTCTTGGCCAGATTCTTCCCGGAAACCGGACAGCCTAAAGCCTGAACTCCATGCTCTTTCGCGACGGTTTGCTCGGCAGACGAAAAACATTATCTTGAAAGCTATATCTTGACCATCGAAGGCTGTTCGTTCACTCGGGCAGCCTTTTTACTTTAGTGAGCGTAAAATTTTAACTTCCCGGTTTCGGCGCACCGTCTGTCGTGGGACAAGATGCCATCTTGTCCCACATCGGGAAGTTAATTTTTCATGCCTACTTACGTCATCTAAAACTGAAGCCAGCTTTATGCGCTTACTCACCCGGTCGGACATTCAACAGTCGCTTTCGATGCGCGAAGCCATCCGGACCGTCGAGCGCGCCTTCATCGAACTTTCTGTTGGAACGGCGGACATCCCCTTGCGCACGGCTTTGCCGCAAGCCGCGCACGACGGCGTGACGCTGGTGATGCCGGGGTATTTGCGCGATGCGGACGCGCTGGCCGTCAAAGTTGTTTCCATCCACAACCGCAACCCTCAAGCGAATCTGCCGCGAATTCACGCGCTGGTGATTGTGATTGATCCAACGACGGGCCAGCCTGTGGCCGTGATGGAAGGCGGTTTTCTGACCGCGCTCAGAACCGGTGCGGCCAGCGGTGTGGCGACCGAACTGCTGGCGCGGACAGATGCCGAAGTCGCCGCCATCTTCGGCGCGGGCGCGCAGGCCCGGACGCAACTGCTGGCCGTCGCGGCAGTGCGCGCAATCAAACGCTTTTGGATTTATGCCCGCAGCTGCGATTCCGTCGAATCGTTCATCGCTGAAATGCAGCCGCAGCTTGATTCGCCAAGCCATGATTCGATTGAATTGCTGGCTGCCGCGTCGCCTGCGCAAGCCATCGGCGACGCCGATGTCATCTGCACCGCGACCACATCGCCGACGCCGGTCTTCGATGGCAATCAGTTGAAGCCGGGCGCGCACATCAACGCCATCGGTTCGTACCATCGCGCGATGCAGGAGATTGATTGTGCAACCTTGCGCCGCGCCGCAAAGATCGTCGTGGATCAGCGCGAGGCTGCATTATCAGAGGCCGGAGATTTGATCATCGCCATTGAACGCGGCGAAATTCAGGCGTCGGACATTTACGGCGAGATCGGCGAAATCGCTGCCGGAATGAAAGCCGGGCGCGAACGAGATGACGAGATCACCTACTTCAAATCGGTGGGGAATGCAGCGCAGGACGTTGCGACTGCTCAGGCGATTTACCAGCGAGCAATCAAAAACAATTTAGGCGTGGAAATAGAGATGGC
>JBBQVH010000147.1:0-19449 GCA_038211695.1 Blastocatellia bacterium
TGGAAGCACATCGGCCTGGACAACACGCGGCAGATCGGGCGCGTGATCGTTGACCCGAAAAATCCCGACATCGTGTTTGCCGCCGCGCTCGGCCACGTCTATGGCCCCAACCCTGATCGCGGAGTCTTTCGTTCGCGCGACGGCGGAGCGACGTGGCAGAAGGTGCTGTTCAAAAACGAGAATGTCGGCGCGGCTGACCTGGCGTTCGACCCAGTGAATTCGCAGATCGTCTATGCCAGCTTGTGGAACACGCGGCGCACGCCATGGAGTATCTATCCACCGTCGTACGGGCCGGGCGGCGGCTTGTATAAATCCACAGACGGCGGCACGACGTGGCAGCAGTTGACCAACGGGTTGCCGGCGCAAAAGCTCGGACTGAATCGTGGACGCATCGGCATTGCCGTCGCGCCCACGAATCACAATCGTGTCTACGCCATCGTTGATGCGAAAGAGGGCGGGGGACTCTACCGTTCGGATGACGCGGGCGCGACTTGGGTTCAAGTCTCAATAGACAATCGCATCTGGGGACGCGGCTGGTACTTCTGCAAGATCGCAGTGGATACGAAGAACGCCGACATCGTCTATGTGCCGAACACCGCGCTGTATCGTTCGACCGATGCGGGCAAGAGCTTCACGCCGATCAAGGGCGCGCCGGGCGGCGATGATTATCAGGAGCTTTGGATTGATCCCGCCGACCCGAACCGCATGATCGCCGGCGCGGATCAGGGCGCAATCGTCAGCGTGGATGGCGCGACAACGTGGAGTTCCTGGTACAACCAGCCGACGGCGCAGCTATATCACGTAGCGGCAGATTATCGCTTCCCCTATTGGGTGACGGGCGCGCAACAAGACAGCGGCGCGATTGGCGTCCCACATCGCAGCAATCGCGGCAAGATCACGCTGGGTGATTGGGTGGGGCTGTGCGCGGGCGATGAGAACGGCTACACCGCGCCTGATCCGCTGCATCCTGAAATCCTGTTCGGCGACCGCGTCACGCGCTGCAACGTGCTGACGGGTGAAACAACGAACGTCTCGCCAGAACGCGGGATGACCGAACCGGCGCGACACACCTGGACTTCGCCGCTCGTCTTTTCGCAGGCCGACAGGCGTGCGCTCTACTACGGCAATCAATTTCTATTCAAGACAATCAACAGCGGCGAAAGCTGGATGCAGATCAGTCCCGACCTAACGCGCGAAGACCCCGGCGTGCCGTCGAACCTGGATGAAGCTGCCGCAGCCAATGCGCCTGTGAACAAACGTCGCGGCGCGATCTTCACCATTGCTCCATCGCCGCTGCGCGCGCAGCGCGTCTGGATCGGCACCGACGACGGTTACATTCAACTGACAGATGACGACGGCAAGACCTGGCAGAACGTCACGCCGTCCGCGCTGACCGGTTGGAGCAAAGTGGTGATGATGGAAGCGTCGCACTTCGACGTGAACACGGCCTATGCCGCGATTGACCGCCATCGCCTGACGGACAACGAGCCGTACATTTACCGCACGCGCGACAGCGGCAAGACCTGGCAGAAGATTACGAACGGATTGACGCCGGGCGTTTACCTGCAAACCGTCAAAGAAGACCCGCAGCGCCGCGGTCTGCTGTTCGCAGGCACGGAGCTTGGCGTCTTTGTTTCGTTCAACGACGGCGATCAGTGGCAATCGCTGCAATTGAATCTGCCGCCGTGCTCAATGCGCGATTTCGATATTCATGGGGATGATCTGATTGTCGCCACGCACGGGCGCAGCTTCTGGGTGCTGGATAACATCACGCCGTTGCGCCAGATCAATGATGAAGTGGCAAAGTCTGATGCGCATCTGTTCCGCCCGACGGACGCCTACAATTCACCGCAGGGGAACGAGAACGGCACGCCCTTCCCGCTGGACGAACCGCTGGCAGAGAATCCGCCCTACGGCGCGATGATTGATTACTACCTGAAGTCCGCTCCAGCGGGGCCGGTCACGATTGAAATCCTCGATCCCGCGGGCCAGGCGATTCGCCGCTATTCCAGTGAAGACCGCGCGCAACCTGCCAATCCCGAATCGCTCAATATCGCTCCCATCTGGCGACCCGCGCCCGAACCGTTGTCAACAGCCGTAGGCATGCATCGCTGGGTCTGGGACCTGCGACCAACGCCAACGGCTGAGGGCAGACGCGGCGGCGGATTCGGCGAGGGTGCTGCCGCCGTGCTGCCTGGAATGTATGCGGTAAAGCTGACCGTAAACGGCAAGCAGTTCATCCAGCCGCTGCGGGTGAAGATGGATCCGCGCGTAAAGTGAAAAACCAGAGTTCCCGGCGCTGGATGAATTCGGAGTTTGGAATCAGAAGGAAAATTGCATGGTCAGTCATTTCATTTTTCAATTTGGTGAACCTGTTATGAACCGTTCATTCAAGCTGCTGGCGCTCGTGTTACTGGGTGTAGCTCTCGCGCTGTTGCCGCATGCCAGCGCCGATCAATCGCAAGCGCGTGTGGATTTCGTGCGCGACATTCAACCCATCTTCCAGGCGCGTTGCGCCGGGTGTCACGGCCCGCAAAAAGCGATGGCCCAATTGCGGCTGGACAATAACCAGAGCGCCGCACGCGTCATCACGCCCGGCGACGGCAAAACGTCACGCCTACTGCGCCGCATTCTGGGCGAAGGCGGCGAAGCGCGCATGCCCAGAGGCGGCGAACCGCTTGCCGCCGGGCAGGTCGAACTCATCCGCCGCTGGATTGATGAAGGCGCGCCCTGGCCCGACAGCGCATCGGTCAACGTCGCCGAGAAGCCGGGACATTGGGCATTCAGCGCGCCTACGCGCCCGCCGCTGCCTGAAGTCAAAAACATGGCTCGCGTCAGCAGTCCGGTGGATCAATTCATCCTGGCGCGGCTGGAAAAAGAGAGCCTGACGCTTTCGCCCGAAGCCGATAAACCCACGCTGATTCGCCGCCTCAGCCTGGATTTGACCGGGCTGCCGCCAACGCTGAAGGAGATTGACGAATTTCTGGCCGACACGTCGCCGGATGCTTACCCGAAGCTGGTCGAACGCTTGCTCGCCTCACCCGCTTACGGCGAACGCTGGGGCCGCTGGTGGCTGGACGCGGCGCGCTACGCCGACACCAACGGTTTTGAGAAAGACCGCGACCGTTCGATCTGGCCCTACCGCGACTGGGTCATCAACGCTTTCAACGACGACAAGCCCTTCGATCAATTCACGATTGAACAACTGGCCGGTGATTTGTTGCCGAACTCGACGCTGGAGCAAAAAGTGGCGACGGGTTTCCTGCGCAACTCGATGCTCAACGAAGAGGGCGCGGTGGAGCCTGAACAGTTCCGCGTCGAAGGGTTGATTGATCGCGTGGACGCCATCGGCAAGGCGTTTCTGGGGATGACGATCAATTGCGCGCAATGCCACACGCATAAATTCGACCCGATCAAACACGACGAGTATTACAAGTTCTACGCCTTTCTGAATCAAGATGACGAACCCGAGATCGAAGTCCCAACCGACGCCGAGAAACAGAAGCGCGCTGACATTTTCGCCCGCATCGCAAAGACTGAAGACGATCTGCTTGCCAAAAATCCTGATTTACCGCAGCGAATGGCGGAATGGGAACTGAAAGCAAAGCAGGACGCGGGCGAATGGACAATCCTGGAAAACCCGGAAGTCATCGCCACCAACGGCGTCAAGTTCGAAGAGTTGCTCGACCATTCCTTTATCCCGCGCGGCGACAATCCGCCGACAGTCGTTTACTACATCAAAGCAAAAACCAATTTGAAGAACATCACCGGCTTCCGATTGGAGATGCTGACCGATGACACGCTGCCGCGCACTGGCCCTGGCCGCTCGACATCGGGGATGTTGCTGCTGTCCGAATTCACCGCCGAAGCCGCGCCCGCCGCGCAAGCAGACAAATTGGAGAAGCTGACGATCAGCGATGCCACGGCGGATTACGCGACCGCCGGCAACCCGATCAAGCTGGCGATTGACGGAAATCCGAAAACGTCCTGGAACATTGACGCTGGGCCGGGGCTGCGCAATCAGGATCGCCGCGCAGTGTTCGTGCCGGTAGTGCCGGTTGGATTTGAGGAGGGCACGCTGCTGAAGTTTTCGCTCGCGCAAAAAGAATTCGGTGGTGGCGCGGCGGAACGTTTTGAAGCGCCGAACATCGGGCGCTTCCGTATTTCGATCACCACTGGGCCAAACCCGCACGCCGACCCCCTGCCGCCGCAGGTCCGGCGCATTCTCTCAACCCCAGCCAACCAGCGGAGGGCAGCGCAGCAGCGCGAAGTCTTCCGTTATTACCGCACGACCGTCCCCGAATTCGCCGAAGCAAACAAAGCCGCCGCCGATTTGATGAAGCAGTGGCCTTACGCGGCGACGACAATGGTCGTCACGCTGCGCGCGGTGCCGCGCGAAACGCACATCTTCAAGCGCGGCGATTGGAAACGTCCGGGTGAAGCGGTCACGCCCGGCACACCGTCATTTCTGCATCCCTTCCCGCAAGATGCGCCGCGCAATCGGCTGGGCCTGGCTCGATGGCTGGCGGACAAGAACAATCCGCTCACCGCGCGCGTCATCGTCAACCGTGTCTGGCAGCAGTATTTCGGACAAGGACTGGTCGCGACGCCCGAAGATTTCGGCACGCGCTGTGAACAGCCGTCGCATCCCGAACTGCTCGACTGGCTGGCGGTTACGTTCCGTGATGGGATTGCGGACTGCGGATCGCGGACTGCGGATTCAAAGAAATTCTGTTCTCCCGAAAATCAGCAACCAAAACCCTGGAGCTTAAAAGCGATGCATCGCCTGATTGTAAACAGCGCTGTCTATCGCCAGTCTTCGAGCTTCAATCCGCAATCCGCAATCCGCAATCCGCAATCGATTGACCCAACCAACCGCTTGCTGGCGCGCGCGCCGCGTCTGCGCGTCGAAGCCGAGGCTGTCCGCGACATTGCGCTGGCGGTGAGCGGGCTGCTCAGTTTGAAGATCGGCGGGCCGAGCGTGTTTCCGCCGATCCCCGACGGTGCAATGGCCGTCAGCTTTCGCAGTCGCACAGTCTGGGAGACGAGCAAGGGCGAGGATCGTTACCGGCGCGGGCTGTACACGTTCTGGAAACGGAGCGTGCCTTATCCTTCGATGTCCGTGTTCGACGCGCCGAATGCCGACATGGCTTGTGCGCGGCGCACGCGCTCCAATTCGCCTTTGCAGGCGCTGACGACGTTGAACGACGCGGCATTCATGGAGGCCGCGCAATCGCTCGCGCTGCGTGTGTGGAAAGAAGGCGGGGCGGATGACCGCGCGAAGCTGCGTTATGCCTTCCGGCTTTGCACCAGCCGCCAGCCGGATGAATATGAGATGAAGCGGCTGCTCGCTCTCTTGCAAAAGCAACAAGAGCGACTCAAGGGCAACACGGCGTCGGCGGTATATGTTTCGTCGCCCGACTTGAACGACTTGCCGCCGGGGATTGACCTGCACCAACTCGCGCCATGGACAATGGTCTCGCGCGTGTTGCTCAACCTCGACGAAACGATTACGAAGCAATGATCGGATTGCGGATTGCGGATTGCGGATTGCGGATTGCGGATTGAAGTAACAAACACAATCAGGAGTCAAGATGAACTATAAGGATCAAATCAAACTCGAAGGCCGGAAGCTGGTCACGCGCCGTCACTTTTTCAGAGATTGCGGCGTCGGACTCGGATCAATGGCGTTGGCTTCATTGCTGAATGACAAGAGTCTCGCTTCGATCCCAGGGCAATCGAACAATCCGCTGGCCCCGAAAAAGCCGCACTTCGCGGCGAAGGCGAAGCGCGTGATTTACCTGTTTCAAGCAGGCGCGCCCAGCCAGCTTGAAATGTTCGATTACAAACCGGGGTTGCGGAAGTACAACGGCCAGCCCTGTCCGCCAGAACTGCTCAAGGGCCAGACGCTCGCGTTCATCAAGCCGGACGCGGCGCTGTTCGCGACCGAGTTCAAATTCGCCAGGCACGGCCAGTCGGGCGCGGAGATGTCCGAAGCGTTGATTCATCTGCCCAAAGCCGCCGACGAGATCACGATCATCAAGTCCATGATGACCGACGCGATTAACCACTCTCCGGCGCAGATGTTCATGCAGACCGGTTCGGTGCAGTTCGGGCGTCCGAGCTTCGGCGCTTGGGTGACTTATGGACTGGGTTCGGAAACGCAAGACCTGCCCGCGTTCGTCGTGCTCTCTTCCGCCGGCGGCACCAGCGGCGGTTCCAGCCTGTGGGGCAGCGGCTTCCTGCCGACTGTTTATCAGGGCGTGGCGTTCCGGCGCACGGGCGACCCCATCCTGTCGCTGGCCAACCCGCGCGGCGTTTCGCGCGAGATGCAGCGCGATTCGCTCGATGCGCTCAAGGATTTGAACGAACACCTGCTGGAACGCACCGGCGACGCCGAGATCGCGACGCGCGTCAATTCGTTCGAGATGGCCTATCGCATGCAGGAGAGCGCGCCGGAGTTGATGGATTTGTCAAAAGAGTCAAAAGCCACGTTGGAGCTTTACGGCGCCGAGCCAGGCAAGAACTCGTATGCGAACAACTGCCTGCTGGCGCGGCGACTGGTCGAACGCGGCGTGCGCTTCGTGCAGCTTTACCACGAAGCCTGGGATCATCACGGCCAGGTTCACAAAGGCGTCAAGGAGCAATGCAAGGAAACCGATCGAGCGACGACGGCATTGATTCTGGATTTGAAGCAGCGCGGTTTGCTGGAAGACACCATCGTTATCTGGGGCGGCGAATTCGGGCGCACGCCGATGGTGCAGGGCGAACCCGACGGCAGTAGCTCGCTCGGGCGCGATCACCACAACAAAGCCTTCACGATGTGGGTCGCGGGCGGTGGTTTCAAGCCGGGCATGACACTGGGCGAAACGGATGAAATCGGTTTCAACGTTGCGCAAGACCCGGTACACGTTCACGACCTGCACGCGACGATGCTGCAACTGCTCGGCTTCGATCACACGAAGCTGACGTACCGGTTTCAGGGGCGTGACTTCCGGTTGACTGACGTTCACGGAATGGTCGTTGATAAATTGCTCTCGTAAGAGATGGGGAAGAGAATACGGAACAAACGGAAATCTTGTCGAAAGACAAGAAGCTCCTTCTTTTGGGGATGAAGACCGCTGGCGCGGCGACGGCTTCGATGTCCACGGCTACGCGCGAAAACGAGAGCGCCCGGACGTACTGTTCGTTGCCGGCGACTTCGGGAATGCTGGCCTCGAAGGTCGGCGTGAAGAACGCCGTCACCGCATTGATGGCAAAGATCAGCGCGTAAATCTGCCAAACGGTGGTGATGAACGGAAAGAGCGCCAGCAAACCGAAGCGCAACAGGTCGGCAGCGATCAGAATCTTTTTGCGGCTGATGCAGTCGGCGATTACGCCCGCCGGTTGCGAGAAGAGCAGGAAGGCCAGAATCCGCAGCATCAGCGCGTTGCCGATAACGGCGGTTGCGGACGCCCCGCCCGTCAGTTGGTAGGCGAAGAGCGCAAGGCCGACGGTCATTACGCCGCTGCCGAGCAGTGAAATAATCTGCGCGCTGAAGAGCAGGCGGAAATCACCGTTGCGCCAGAGCGGAGTTTCGATAGATGCGTCGGATTGAGACTCATTCATGGATGTTGTCCATATCGGCTCACGCCCGCTCGCGCTCAAACCACCGATAGAGCGTTGGCAGGATGAGCAGCGTCAGTAAAGTTGACGTAATCAACCCGCCGATGACAACGGTCGCCAGTGGTCGCTGTACTTCCGCGCCCGCCGAAGTCGCAATCGCCATCGGGATGAAGCCAAGGCTGGCGACAAGCGCCGTCATCAGCACGGGTCTCAAGCGCGTCATCGCTCCTTCGCTCACCGCGTCCGCGACCGGCTTCCCTTCAGTACGAAGTTTATTGATGTAGCTGACCACGACGACGCCGTTGAGCACGGCGTCGTCGAAGAGTGCAATGAAACCGCCGCCCGCCGAAATCGAGAAGGCATCCCGCGCAGGAGCAGCGCGAAGATACCGCCGACAATGGCGAACGGGATGCCGGAATAGATCAGAATCGCCTGCCTGACCGAACCGAACGTCGAGAACAGCAGGATGAAAATCAAAAAGAGCGCCAGCGGCACGACGATCAACAGCCGCGCCGAGGCGCGCTGCAGGTTTTCAAACTGCCCGCCGTAAGTCAGGTAGTAACCGGCGGGAATCTGCACTTCCTTACCGATCACTGCTTGCGCTTCTTTGACGAAGCTGCCGATGTCGCGCCCGCGCACGTTCGCTTTCACAAACAAGCGACGTGACGTGATAAGAAAATGGCCTACTTCATCGGAGTGAAGCAGGCCATTTTCGCAAGGCATCAGCTTGGCCGAGCATTGTAGAGGTTACTTCTTCTTCGGTACAGCCTTCACGAACGCCGTCTGCCAATCGTACAGCAAGCGGCGAATGGCGTCGGCTTCTTCTTTCTGCTCGTGCGCGTCGAGTAAGCTGATGTATTTGCTGAGCATCTCGCGCAGGTTCTTTTCGTCTTCACTGCCTTCGACTGTAACAATCTCGACCTCCGCGCCTTTGGCTAGACGGCGTTTGAGCGCGGCTTCATCCAGGCCCATTACCTCGTCGAGCTTCAGATAGACCACGCCGCCTGTCATCCCCGAACAGAGCCACGGGCCGGGGTCGCCAATGACCAAGCCGCGCCCTGAAGTCATATATTCAAACGCGAAGCCTTTGATGTTGGCGCGCGAGGCGATGCAGCCGCCACGCCAACGGGAAGGCCAGCGAAGCTTGTCCAAAGAAGGTGAGCGCCAATTTGGCCAGGTTGTCGCGCCGCGTATGGTGCGCGGCCTCATGCTCAAGCAGTCCGGCGAGTTCTTCAGGCGATAGCGTGTGCAACAGACCCGACGAGAGCACTAGCTTGGAGCGCCCGAAACCCCACACAAAAGAGAAGGGATAATCGCTCATTACGAGGCCGACGCTCATCCCGTGTTGCTCTGCTGCCTGATTAACTAAAGCCAGTTGATCTGCGGGAGGAGGTATCGCGCTCAATTGCAATCGCTGCCTTCACCGAAGAAACCTGACCCGGCTGTGCGCACTACCGGCGACGGAGCAAGGAGCGTCAGCCGTTTGAGTCGCACCAGCGCCCCGGCTAACTCGACCGGAGATTGTGTCTGTCGGGCTGCAATCTCGTCACAGACCATCTCCACCTGTTCACTCCACCAGCGGAAAAGGAGTCTGGTCAACGGCCACATCGGCGAAAGGGTAGCGGCAAACGGTCAAGCCCAGTTTGGTGAGATTGTCCCGCCGGGCGTGATGCGCCGCTTCGTGTTCCAGCAACGCGGCTAGTTCCGTGGATGAAAGTGTATTGAGCAATCCCGTGGAGACGACCAGCTTTGAGCGTAGATAACCCCACACGAACGAGAACGGGTAATTACTGAAGACCAAACCGACGCCGATTCCGTGTCGTTGGTAAGTCGTTTCAACCTGACTGATGCGTTCGGGCAAAGCCGGCAGCGCGGCCATCGCCGCGATTACCGCGTCATCTATCAAATGGCGATGGCAATTGATTGCCGCGCTCGAAGCTTCCCGAAAGAGGCCAAAAGAAAATTGATTCTCCGGCGAAAGATCGAACGCGGGGCATTAGTCAAGCTGTATCCGTTGGTGTTGCTTGCCTGCGCTTTTCCGGCGCTGGCGAATGCCGGTGGCCTTTGCAGTGACTTTCAACGTTTCCTACCTGGCTTATCTGAGAGTGGGCGTGAAAGGGCGATGGCATTAAGTTAAGGAAAGGCAGTCAACACAAAAGGCACAAGGGGCAGGCACAAAAAGCATAAAACCATTACTGTCATTGCGTGCCTCCTCTTCCTTTTCGCCTTTTGCTTTTCTTCAGACGTGCTTTTTGTGTTCCCCCCTCGCTTAACTTAACGCCATTGGCCTTGTTAGCCATCCCTCGGGCGGGGTGTGCCCATCTGTCTTGCCGGAAGCCTCGATTTGAAGGTTGCGCCTCTTGCCCCGTGAGTCAGTGGATGCTACGCTCGCGATTCATTTACAGGAGACAGGGTCTTTGTATACATATCCGTTTCGATCTTTTGCCACTCGCTTAATGTATACGCGCATTGAAGCGGTGGGCGTTGGCAAAATGACTCAAAACCCCAATAAATATGGGGTAGAAAAGTGGCTTGGGTGGGTTCGAGACTCACTACCCGCCCTTTCCTTTACAAATAAAATAAATTCCCGCCAGTCTTTCTCGCTATTCGTTTCAAGTTTTCACGCAGTATCCAAACTTAATCAGGTGAGAGGGCGTCTGTTCGGACGCCCCTTTCAGAATGATGACCGCCGTAATTGAGATTATCGTGGGATGTGCCCTGGCTGTGCTGTCGTTGTGGTTTATTCGCCATTACAGCGTAGCCATCCGGCATAAGCTGATCGCGTGTTGGCTGGTCATTGTTGAGTTGATGCTTAGGCAGACCAGCCACGTCACAAAGGAGTTGCAATGACGGAAGAGAAGAAGAAAAAAAAGCGATTCAATCCGTCCGAAGCCTGGCACGAAGCCAGAGCGTTGGTGATTGCGCATCGCTGGCGGCTGCTGCTGGGTGGCGTGCTGATGATCATTAATCGGCTGGTGGGATTGGTGCTGCCCGCTTCGACCAAGTATCTGATTGACGACGTTGTAGGCAAACACAAGGCGAATTTGCTTGTCCCCATCGCATTGGCTGTCGGCGGCGCCACGCTGATTCAAGCAATTACTTCGTTTTCGCTCTCTCAAATTCTGGGCGTTGCCGCGCAAGGCGCGATCACTGATATGCGCAAGCGCGTTCAGGCCAAGATTGAGCGGCTGCCCATTCGCTATTTCGATTCCACGCAAACCGGCAAACTGATTTCACGAATCATGAATGACGCCGACGGCATTCGGAATCTGGTCGGCACCGGTTTGGTTCAACTGGTGGGCAGCATCATCACGGCCATTATCGCGGTGGGCGTGCTGTTTTATCTGAACTGGCGATTGACCAGCGTAACAATTGTTGTGCTCGCCAGCTTCGGCGGCGGGTTGGCGTATGCATTCAAAAAGCTGCGCCCGCTGTTTCGCATGCGCGGCGAAATTCAAAGCGAGATCACAGGCCGGCTGGGCGAATCGCTGGGAGGCATTCGCATTGTCAAAGCCTACACCGCTGAAAAGCGTGAGGAACTGGTCTTCGCTCGGGGAGCGCACAAGCTGTTTCGCAACGTCGCGCAGTCAATGACGGGTGTTTCGGCAATCACGGCGTTCTCTGCGGTTGTCGTTGGCGCAATTGGCGTGGTGATGATTACGGTTGGCGGACGTTCCGTGCTGCGTGGCGAAATGACCATTGGCGAGATGTTTATGTACATTGCCTTCACCGGATTGATGGCGATGCCGGTGATTGAAATTACCTCCGTCGGCACGCAGATCACCGAAGCCTTTGCCGGACTCGACCGCATCCGCGAAATTCTGAATATGAAGACCGAGGACGACGAAGATTCGCAACGCGAGTCTTTGCCTGTGTTGCGTGGTGACGTGGGATTTGAAGGCGTCAATTTCGAATACAACGAAGGTGTGCCTGTGCTGAGGGATGTTTCATTCAACGCGCCTGCCGGTTCAACCACGGCGCTGGTCGGTTCCAGCGGGTCGGGCAAAAGCACGATGATCAGCCTGGTCATGAACTTCAATCAGCCGCTGTCGGGCCGCATCCGAATTGATGGGCGGAATCTGTCGGACATCAAACTGCGCGATTACCGCCGCTATCTGGGCGTCGTGCTGCAGGACAATTTCCTTTTTGATGGAAGCATTGCCGACAACATTCGCTTTTCGAAACCGCACGCCACACAAGCCGAAATCGAACGCGTTGCCCACATTGCCCATTGCGCGGAATTCATCGAAGGATTCGAGAAAAAGTATGAAGCCATTGTCGGCGAACGCGGCGTCAAACTTTCCGGCGGCCAGCGCCAACGCATCGCCATCGCGCGCGCGTTGCTGGCCGACCCGAAGATTCTGATTCTGGATGAAGCAACTTCCAGTCTGGACAGCGAAAGCGAAGCGCTGATTCAGGAAGGGCTGCGCAACCTGCGCCAGGGCCGCACGACCTTCGTTATCGCCCACCGGCTTTCGACCATTCGCAGCGCCGATCAGATTCTGGTGCTGGAAGACGGCCAGATCGTCGAGCACGGCACGCACGAAGAACTGCTCATCGCAGATGGCCGCTACAAACAACTTTACGACAAGCAGTACAAGTTCGAGCGTGACCAATTCATCAATCCCGGTGAAGACTTCACGCCCGATTTACCGAAAGTCAAAATGGAACGATCCGCGTCGCGAACGTCGGCGCTATAAGTAACAAGCATGGAGTTCAGGCTTTAGCCTGCCGGTTTGCTACCCCGAACTTCGGCAGGCTAAAGCCTGAACTCCATGCTCTTTGACAGGAGAAAAATATGCCTGAAACCACCCAAGACTTTTCAAATCACACCCGCTGGCACGTGCCGTTTCACTTCGTGCTGGCCCCGATTCTGTTTATTCATCTGATCTGGTGTGTGGTGAATTTGTATAAGGCTCCCAGTCCGGACACCGCCGAAGCCCTGCTGCTGGCGATTGGCCTGTTTCTGATGATGTTTCTGACCCGCATCAATCCGCTGCGCGCGCAGGATCGGGTGATTCGATTGGAAGAGCAGCTTCGGTATCACCGCGTGCTGCCTGCTGATCTGGCGGCGCAGGCAGGCCAATTACCAATTGGCTTCATCGTCGCATTGCGCTTTGCTTCGGACCAGGAGTTGCCGACGCTGGCGCGGCAGGCCGTGGATCGCAAATTCGCCAAGCCCGCCGACCTGAAGCGTGCAGTCAGCAACTGGCGCGGCGATTATTTCAGAGTCTGAAATTTGGTTCGCGAATGCCTTGTCAGCTTCCCACAAGATGCATAAGCTTCGCAGCCATTGAATTGATCTTGAGGAGGCTTACCGATGGGTTCGCAAAATATTGTTGGATGGATCGTCGCGCTGCTAGTCGGCGCAGCCGCGGGTTGGCTGCTGTCGCGGCAGCGCGGCGCAAATGGTGGGGGAGCAGAGAAAGAGTCGCTGGAAGCCAGGCTGCGAAGTTTCGGGCGCGATCTGGAAGCCGCGCGCGCTGAAGTGAATTCACAAAGCAGCACTTTGAATTCGCTGAAGACCGAAGTGGTCAACACCTCCGCCGAACTGAAAAGCCGCGAGATTGAGCTTGGCGTGCTGGAAGAGAGGGTCAAAGCTCTTGAACCGCTCGAAACTGAAATCGAGTCGAAGAAGGCTGAGGCAATTGGGCTTCATGCTGAGATCACTTCTCTGCGGGCCAAGCTGGCAGAGGCCGCTGCCAGCACTGTCGCCGAACCTGTACCTGCGAAACCTGCCGAGCCGCATGCCGCTTTGCTCGCAGAGCTTGCCTCAGTCAAACAATCCCTTTCCGCCAAAGACAGCGAGATTGCGACGCTGCTGGGCCGTGTCAAAGAGCTTGCGCCCTTAAAGCTGCAAATCACGGATCGAGACTTGCGACTGCGCGATTGGGGCAGCAAACACGGGGAAGCCATCAAAGCGATTCAAGCCAGGGAGGAAGAGATCGCGACGCTGAACGCGCGGCTTGGCAAGATGGACGCTGCCTTAAAACAAGCGGAGCAAAACCAAACCAACGCGAATGGCATCGCCAGTGAACGCGATGGCGACAAGGCTGCCGAACTGGCCGACCGCGTTGCGGAATTGGCCGACCGCGTAGCGGAATTGGAAAGCTTGCTCAAGGCGCAGACCGATCACGAAGCGCGGATCAAGGAGTTGGCAGACCAGCACGAATTTATGCTTGGCGAAAAAGATTCGCAGCTTGCCGATCTTGAAGCGCGGCTGGGCGAAGCGGATGCGAAGTGGCAATCAGCAAAGGCTGCTGATGCCGATCAGCACGGCGCGCTGCGCGACAAGGACGCGGCGATTTCGCTGCTGCAATTGCGCGTCAAAGAGCTTGAACCGCTTGGATCAGAACTGGCTGAACGCGATGCCAAGCTTCGCCGGTTGGAAGAAAACTTTTTGCTGGCGCACGCTGCTGAACAGATCAGCACTGAAAAGGATGCGGAGATTGCCGGGTTGCAGGCTCGCATCAGTGAATTGGAAGCCTCTACCGCGCCCACCGCGCTACTTTCCTCACCCGCTGCACCAACAGCAGATGACAGGCAACTGCAAGAGCTTGAATCCCTATTTCAAGCCGCGCTGGCAGAAAAGAACGCCGAACTGGTTCGGTTGCGAACGCTGGTTGGCACCAGCGGCAGCGATATTCGCGCGCGTGCTAATGCGGATGAAGCCAAAGTTCAGGAGCTTGAAGCCGAACACGATGCCGAGATTAGCGACCGTGAGGCTGAGATTACCCGGCTCAACAGGCGCATCCAGGAACTTGAGCCGCTGCATGCGCAGCTCTTTGCGCGTGACGCGCGATTGAGCGAACTTGAAGCACGCGTGCAGGGATTGGCCAGCGAAAAGGAAAGGGAACTCAACCGGTTGAATGCGCAAATCGCCGAGCTTGCGCCTGCTGGCGAACGCGCTGAATCCGCTGAAGCCAGGCTGCGCGAACTTGAAGGGCAACATCAAATCTTGCTCAATAACAAAGAAGTCGAAATCAGCAGGCTGCGCGTCAAAGTAGCTGGGCTGGAAAATGTGAAGGCGCAACTTGAAGACCGCTTGTCAAAGCTGCGCGAGACCGAAAATTCACTCTCGTCATAACCGCGAATACATCTCATGCGTTTTGAAAACAAAGTCGTTTGGATTACTGGCGCTTCGTCTGGCATCGGCGAAGCGCTGGCTTATGCCTTCAGCCGCGAAGGCGCGAAACTGATTCTCTCCGGTCGCCGCGAAGCTGAATTGGAACGCGTCAGGCGAGCTTGCGCAGGCGCGCCGGAAAACATCTTCGTTCTGCCGCTTGACCTGGTGCGGTTCGAAACCTTTGCCGAAAAGACGAGCCAGGCCGAAGCGCGATTTGGCCGCGTTGACATTCTGGTCAATAACGGCGGCATCAGCCATCGTTCGCTGGTGGCCGAGACTTCGTTTGACGTTGAGCTGGCGGTCATGAACACAAACTATTTCGGCACGATCGCGCTGACCAAAGCCGTGCTGCCCGCAATGCTCGCGCGCGGTTCCGGCCACATTGTTGTTATCAGTAGTTTGATGGGCTACCTGGACACGCCATTGCGTTCAGCCTATTCCGCATCAAAGCACGCGTTGCACGGTTACTTCGATTCCTTGCGCGCTGAAATCTGGCGGCAGAACGTGAAGGTGACGCTGATCTGTCCGGGTTTTGTGAAGACGGAGATTTCGCTCAACGCCCTGACCGCCGACGGCAGCAAGCACGGCAGGATGGATAACTCGCAGGCGAAAGGCATTTCCGCCGATGCCTGCGCGGCAAAGACGCTCAACGCGATCGCGCGCGGCAAAGAAGAAGTGATGATCGGCGGCGTGGAAGTGGCGGCGGTTTATGTCAAAAGATTTCTGCCCTGGCTCTATTCCAGCATCGTTCGCAAGATCAAATTAGGCTGACAGTGGCGCAACACACGATGCATCCTCAAACGAAGGACTGTTGACAGCGCGTGAGACGGGGAAGGCTTCCAGATCGTCAAGGTCGTAAGGCCTGAGCAGCGGCAACACATCCGCCGCTTTATTCTTCAACTCCAGCCAAGCGGCTTCCCCCTCCGGTGTCAGAATCACGGCCATGCGGTGGTGAAACTGCGAAATCAATTCATTCGGCTCTGTTGTGATGATGGTGCAGCTTTGCACGCGCTCGCCAGCATCTGTGCCATCGGGTGCTTTCCACTCTTCCCACAATCCCGCAAACGCAAACAGGCCGCCGTCACGTCGCCGCACATACATTGGCTGGCTTGGCAATTTGCCTTTCTTTTGCCATTCGTAAAATCCGTCGGCGGGAATCAGGCAGCGACGTTGGCTGAGCGCGTATTTGAACGATGGCTTTTCGGCCAGTGTCTCCGCTTTGGCGTTGATCAGCTTGTTGCCAATCGCGGGGTCTTTGGCCCAGAAGGGAATCAGCCCCCACTTGCAGCCAACCATTTCTCTTTCGCCAATCTGATGGCCAATCTGGCGAACGATGGGCACCATTTGCGATGGCGCAACGTTGTAGCGAGGCCGGATCAGTTCAGTCATTGGGTCTGCATCCAAACCGGCGCCAAATCGTTTGGCGATCTCTGTTGCACTGTGATGAAGCGTGTAACGTCCGCACATATAGAACTCAAGAAAAAGATTTTCGAGCAGCCAAGCGTTCAGAGTACCGCCTTTAGGCGGCGGCAGCGGCAGCTTTAGCTGCCCCATCACTGGCGGCAGTGCGGCTAAAGCCGCCGCTGCCAGCTAAAGCTGGTACTCTAAACACCGTCTTTGGGCACAGCAGTTTCATCTTCACGCCGCCACCGAGCGGGAAACATTTTCTTAAAGGCTACCTGTCAGGGCTCACGACATCGTGGACTCATTCTTAATTGGGAAAAGGCTCACGACATCGTGGACTCCGAGTTGAAAATTTGAAATTTGATTTATGCAGTCGCTAGAAGGCCTGACTGACAGGCTCTCCGGCCATTTGTATCGCTCGAAGCGTTTTCGTAACCGACCCAATTTTCGACTTCTCGTCCGGCAGCTCGGATGTCGGGTTTTGATCGAGCAGGTTTCAAATTCTTTTCAAGATGTCCGCCTTGCGTGGGCGGCGCTTGAGTTCCGGCAGCAAGCTTCGCACCGGTCCGTTGATTGCGTAGTCGTACTGTCTGAGCAGTCGTGGCTTCGAGCGCGAGCTGTGCCGGTGATAGATCGTCAACTCTTGCCGGCTCAGATCAATCGTCGCCCGGGCTTAATCGCCGCTCATGCTTTTTGAGACTTTCCATTGCTCTTTGAGAATGCTGATTTCACCGCACGCAGCTACGCGACGCATGAAATGCAATCGTCCTGCGGTCAACGGCAACTGATTCGGAATCTGCGCGATCTGCCGTCGCCGCAATTTTGTCAGGCGTTGTTCATCCGCAGCTTGCTTGACGGTCTTTCCGTTCAAAGACGGCGGCGCATAATTTTCGTACCAAGCCAGGAATTTCGGTGCTTTGCGCTCGACTTCGCGGAGCGAAGAAAAGTGCACTTTCTCCCAAAAACTTTTGGCCCGGATTCCATTGGCGCGTTCGACCGTCGTGTTGCGTTTCGGTTCGCCGGGCGGAATGAAAATCACTTCGATGCCCAGGTACAACAGCAAACGAATGAAGCGGCCGAAGACCGGCCTGGGGCAGCCAAGCCCAGTAAAGGCGGCATCGTTATCAATTTGCAGAAAATCGGGCAAGCCCAAAATCGAGAAGGCTTCCAGCAAATGGTCGCAAGCGGATTGAGTTGATTTATCCGCCCGGATCGTTTGCGCCAGTTCGTCTGTGCGCAAATTGATAGTGTGAAAGACGAAGACCTTCTGACCGCCCGCGAGATAGCGCGCGATCCAATCGCAAGAAAGAATCGCCAGATCATCGGCGGCCTGAAACGTCGGATAGTAAGCCGAGCCGGCAGACTGCTCAGATGCTCCGGTGTATTCGGCTTCTTTGAGCCAGCGTTTGATGCTGGCGAGCGAAGGCGGCGATTTCATCAAATGCTGGCGATTGATTTCAGCTTGAATCTGGCGCGGCCCGATCAAACCGATGTCGCTTTTTTCCAAGCGATCTTGAATCCGAAGTACAAGCTCGAGAGTGTCTTCGGAATGCTGCTGCGGAGAGTTGCCAGGCGCTTTCGACCCACTATCGAGCGCCCGCCAACCGTCCCGCGCAAACCGCTCTTTCCATTTGAAAAGCCACGAACGCGAGCGTGGTATGCGCTTGAGAATTTGAGCAACCGATTTTCTTGATTCAAAGAGCTTGAAAGCTTGACGACGATATACAATTTCCTGGGGATTATTTTCGTTCATCCGACCACGTTAAAGGCCGTGTGAACGGAAGCGACCCCCAATATTGATGGGGCTTTGGCCTAACAGTCCACGATGTCGTGAGCCTTCGCCCCAATTAAGCAGTCCACGATGTCGCGAGCCCTGACATCTATCAAGTAAGCCATCTTGGCAGGCGGATCGTTTAGTCGTGGTCAAAGTAGATGTCTTCGCGGTTGTAGCTGATCGGCGTCGCAGGAATGTGTTCCGTGCCTTCCGAAAGGGATTCCATATCTGCCATAAACTGTTCAAGGCTTGTCGGCGATGAAGCTTTTACTGTTGCCGTGCCGTTAGCGGCCAAGCGCTGCAAGAGCGTTTCCAGCGACACTCCTTGTGTGGCAGCTTTTGCCTGAAGCATCGCCGCTGTCGCTTGGTCTATTTCAATTGTTACGGTTTCCATTGTGATTCTCCAAATCGCTTTCGAGCGCGTGCATGTCTCGCACAACTTCATCAATTTTCATTGGCGTCATAGATTCGCTCTTGTCAGGTCAAATTCCAGATGACGTGATGATAGGGTTCTTTCAGCTTTGATATTCGATCTTCGCTCCACACTCTTTGCAGAACTTCGGCTTTCCTTCCATCTCGGTTCCACAAGCCTTGCAGTGCAATTTGGCGTTCATAGCCTGTCCACATTCCGGGCAGAACTTGCTGTTGGAAACGCTGCCGCAGTTCGCGCACGAAGCGCCAACGATGGAAGGTGCGTTGGCTGCCTCCACCACCGGATTCACTGCCTGACGGCTCGGCGCGGAATGGACGGCCCCTGCGCTCATATCGATGGCGGAAGCGTAATCGGTCTGTTGCGCGTGTTCGTAAAGCTGATTGCGCGCGGCATCGGCTTTGGCTTGGGCGTGGCTGGAGGCGAACTCTTCTTCGTAATTCGGCGCGCAGCCTTCGCATAAACCGGCTGCCGCGTTCCAGCAAACTTCAGGGCAGACCCATTTGCCGCAGCGCGTGCATTGGTGGAATTGCTGTTTGGCTTCTTCGACGGCGACGGCGAAAGCGTCATCGTGTTGTTTGCTGCCGACGGCGCGTTGAATGTCGTAGGCGCTGTTGCCTGCGCTGGACAAAATTCCGCCGAAGATGTTGCCGGCAGCGCGCAGCAGATCGCCCGCCACGCCCGTCATCGAAGTTTGAAAGCGCGACATAAAACCGTTGCCGCATTTGTCGCAGTGGAAGCGGAACTGATAACCCCGGTCGGTGGAAAGGTCGTCGAAGTTGGCGGTGAATCGAATAAGTGCCACGGTGCAATCTCCTTTTGCGAAGTTGGGCGGGAGCCGGATCGTAATGACGAAAACGGTGATTTGAAGGTGACGCGGCGCATCTTACCGGACGCCTAAGAGCTGCGGCAAGGCTTCTTTTTCACGCGGGTGTCCGTCACATTTTTGCAAGGCGTGTTTGCGTCAAGCCCATTCACCGCAGAGCAACTGTGTAAGAAGTCAAGAGGTCGCAGCAGAGATCTGCGGCGATTTCCATTCTTCTTGGTGGCGAATAATTGCGTTGAGGATGGTCAATAGTTTGTGCATGCAGGCGGTCAGAGCGACTTTCT
>JBBQVH010000148.1:0-18525 GCA_038211695.1 Blastocatellia bacterium
GCCAGAACAACCCGACCAATTCCAGCGGATCGTTCGCGGCTTTCGGCGGACTCGGCTCGCGCGGTTCGACGTTCCAGATTGACGGCGTCAGCAATGATGATTCGTCTGAAAACCAGAATCGTCAGGGTGTCAACATCAGCACGATCAAAGAGCTTCAAGTGCTGACCAATTCGTTCTCGGCAGAGTTCGGACGCGGCGGTGCGGCGGTGCTGGTGCAGACCAAATCCGGTACCAATAAGTTTCATGGCGACGGTTTCGATTTCATCCAGAATGACATCTTCAACGCCAACGGATTTTTCCGAAACGCGGCGGGACTCTCATCAACAACCGCCCAGCCCTTGCAGCCGCGCCAGACCGTGCGGCGGCATCAGTACGGCGGCACCTTCGGTGGCCCGCTTTGGCTGCCGGAAAAATTCTTTGGCCCGGCGGCGTTTGACGGACGTGACCGGCTGTTCTTCTTCATCGGCGTCGAGCGAATTTTCAACAAGACTGCTGCCACTTATACTCGCGTGATCTTCCTGCCGGGTGAAGACCCGAAGGCTTGCCCAATTGGCCCCGACGGTAAAACGATCAATCCCAAGCCGGGCGATCCGCTGCGCTCGTTCTGCGTTGATCCGCTGACGCATCCGAATCTGCAACGCGACCTCGATTTCATGCGCAAGGTCATCAGTTTGTATCGAACGCCAGAATTGAATGGCGTCGCACCGAATGATCCGGGCGCTTGCGCCCAGTTGATTTCCAGCGGGCGTGAAAATCGCTGCGTCACGCAGGGCATCACGACCTTGCTGCCGCGGTCGGATTACACTGGCCGGTTGGATTTCAAAGCGACCACAAAAGACAACTTGACGCTGCGTTATCAATACAGCCGTCAAAATGACACCACCGGACGCTTTATCCTTGGCGATACCTTTGGTGCGCGAAACGACCGGCAGTACAACCTCGGTTACACGTGGACGCACATCTTTTCGAATCGTCAGGTCGGTGAATTCCGTTATGGCTTCGGCAACCGCTCGACGTTGCAGGATGTCAGCGACGGCAATGACATCCCTGTCATCCGCTTCTCGACCAATCTTTGCACCGGCACCGGCGTGGGCGCGTGTGGCGGCATCATCGGCACTTCGACCAACGTCCCGATCAATCGCCGCCAGCGCGATCATCAACTGGTTTACAACCACACGATGAACTTTGGCCGCCAGACGCTGAGGGTGGGTATTGACCAGCGATTCCAGGCGCTGGACGACGAAACCGGCGACCGCGCACGCGGCTTCTGGACGTTCGGCACGAATGACGCCACGGCGGCAATCGTTGCGCGGACGGGCTACACCAGTTTTGAAAACTTCATGCGTGGTTTCATCACCAGCTACCAGAAAGGCTTCGGCAATCCGAAGGCTGAAAACAGGCTGGGCGAAACCAACGTTTATTTGCAAGATGATCTGCGCTTGAAGCCGAATCTGACGCTCAACCTCGGCGTGCGCTACGAATACGTCAAAGCGCCGACGGAGCAGGAAAATCGCTTCACATATGGTTTCGGCGATGACAAGAACAACGTACAGCCGCGCATCGGCTTTGCTTATTCGCCGTCGTTTAAAAATGGCTTGCTGCACGCCATCACCGGCGACGCGGGCAAGTTCGTCATTCGCGGCGGATATGGCATCAACCACAGCCGTATCTTTCAATCCATCTTTTCGCAGAATCAGTTGAGTATCCGCACACAACCGCCCAATGGTTTCGCCAGCAACTTTGCCGGGCTTTGCACAAACGAAATCTCCGATCCGTCGTGCGGATTTGTTTTTACGCCGGGCGTTGCCTCGCGCAGCGCGACGTTTACTGCCGCCAGCGCGGGCAACACGGGTGCGGTGCGCGACATCGGCGGCAGGCTGATTTCGACACTCTTGATCCCGGAAAAGAACCTGCAGATGCCGTACACGCAGCAGTGGAACCTGACGCTGGAACGCCAGATCGGCAAATACGCGATTCAGGTTGCGTACAACGGCAATCGCGGCATCGGTGCGCCGTTCTTTGACAGCGCGAACGATGCGATCTATCCGTTCGTTTCGCCATCAGTGCTAGTAGATACCGGTGGTGGCAGCTTCAAACCAGTCGTGTTTGATCGCGCCTGCACCAACTTCACTGACCTAATCTGTGTTATCAACAATGCTGATGGCACGGTCAACACCGCTGCCAGCGGTTCGCTGCGCTCATTCAGCGCGTTGAACAGCACGACAGCGACGCTGGCGCAGAAAGGCATCACCATTATTGACGGAGTGCCGCATGGCTACATCTCCATCGCCACGACGCGCTCCAACGAACGCCGACCTGACCCGAACTTCAGCCGCAACGTCAATCTGCAAAACTTCGGCTGGAGCTACTACCACGCAGGCATCGTCAAGCTAACCAAGCGGTACTCGAACGGTGTCAGCTTCAATGCCTTCTACACGTTCAGCAAAACAATTGACACCGGTTCGGAAGCCACTTCAACCGTCGTTGACACCAACGCGCCATCGGGTAAGAAAGGTGGCGCGGCGGCCAGTTTGCGTGGGTTAAGCGCATTCCATGCTGCGCATCGGTTCGTGGGCAGTTACAGCTACGAACTGCCTTTCATGCGCAAACAGGAAGGCATCATCGGACGTGTCTTGGGCGGTTGGAAGATCACTGGGACGACGACATTCCAGTCGGGCAACCCATTCAGCGTCACGGCCGGTTATGACATCAACGGCGATGGTCTAAGCGGCGACCGACCGCGTCTGGCCGATCTGAGCCTGCTCGGCGCTTCGGTGGATAATGGCCGCCGCAATGCCAACGGCGTGCAGATTTCGACGCTGCAATTGCCCGGCTCGTCTTTTATTCCGGCGAATGCCGCAACCATCACGGCGAACGACCGGGTGTATCTGCCCGGCTCCGCCAACGAAGGCACAATCGGGCGCAACACGTTCTTCCTGCAGGGTCTGAATTACACCGATATGACGGCTGGCAAGGAGTTCAAGGTTCGTGAAGGCGTCAAGCTGAGCCTGCGATTTGAGTTGTACAACCTTTTCAATCGCGTGACGTTCGGCGCGCCGACTCGCACGATTCTGGGCAACAACACGCTCGGCACAATCTCGACCGAACGCAATGTGTCCAGCTACGTCAACTCCGGTCGCGGCGACACCAGCGCGCGACAGGGACAGTTGGCACTCAGGCTGATTTTCTAAAACCGGACTGTTTCCAAAACTAATGACCGATGAGTGTCGGGTTGGCTGTTTGCAACCTGACATTCATCGGTCATACTCTTTTCATCCAATCAAACTAGCCAATCAAGGAGGAAATTATGGGTGAAGTAAATGTTGAATTGTTTCTGGAAAACGCCACCGACCGGGAGAATGTTAAACGTGGATTGATGAAAGAGAAGGATGTTCGCAACCTCACCACAAAAGCGATTGTTGATACCGGCGCGGTGATGTTGGTGTTGCCGCAGGATCAGGTCGAAGAGCTTGGCTTGCGCGAATTGCGCAAAGCCATTGTTACCTATGCCTATGAGCGCAAAGAGGAGCGGCCCATCGCGGGTGCCGTGTCTGTGCGGTTTGGCAAACGCGAAGCGATTGTCGAATGTGTCGTTGGCCCGCCGGGCAGCGAAGTGTTGTTCGGACAAATTCCGATTGAAGCAATGGATTTGATTGTGGATTGCCCACGGCAAACGCTGACCCCGCGCCCTGAATCCCCTTACCTGCCGACGCTGAAATTGAAGTAGGAAATTTTATGAAGTTCTTTTGGTCAGTTATCAGTTTGTTGCTGATCTCAGCCGCCTCTGTTGGGGCGCAAAATGCAAAATCGAACAAATCGCCCGGTGAAATCGCCCGCCAGCAATCCCAAGCAGTCGTCGTCGTCGAATCGCTTGACGATCGCGGCACCGTCATTGGGCAAGGCAGCGGCTTCATCGTCACGCCGAACGGCGCAGTTGTCAGCAACCTGCACGTTGTGCAAGGCGCGGCGCTGGTGCGCGTCAAACTGCCCAGTGGCGACATCTACAAGACCGCCGATTTGGTGGACGTGGACGATGCCAAAGACATCGTCATTCTAAAGATCAAAGGCTTCAAGCTGCCCACGGTGACGCTCGGTGATTCTGACAAAGCCGAAGTCGGAGACTCAATCATTGCTATCAGCAGCCCGGAAGGGTTGACCAATTCGTTGAGCACTGGAGTCATCAGTGGCGTCCGCCGCCTGGACACGCACCGCGTCTTCCAGATCACCGCGCCCATCAGCCGTGGCAGCAGTGGTGGCGCACTTTTTAACGCTGAGGGTGAAATTATTGGCGTTGTCACGTATCTGCTGAAAAGCGGCCAGAATATCAACTTCGCGGTGCCGATCAATTACGCGCGCGGTATGATTGGCGATCAGATCACAACCAACCTGTCCAAATTGCCGCATCTGGCAATGGCCGTTTCAGCCGCAGCCAAGAAAGAAGCGGAGAATAAGCCTTCGGACGTTTACGACACCGATGAGCCAATCAAAAGCCAGGTCATAACGGCTACGCGTGGCAAACTTGGCCGCACATCGGAAGAGCCTGTCTTCACGCGGCCCGACGAAGCCTTCGCAATGTTCTATCGCCTGGTCGAAGGCATTGGGATTTCCACGACAAAAGAAGCTACTGAATTGATGCGCACCGCCGCTCTGGTCAAGACCAAGAACACGGACAACGCCGAAGAGTACACGGTCAAATATCTGAGCTTTCATACTGGCCTGACGATCAGCTTCAGCAAAGCAGACCAGTTACTGAATAGCGTGGAACTGCTGGTCACCTGGTCCCTGGAAGACGTGAAGAACACCTATGGAAATAAGTTCAAAACGAGCACCGTTAAAGGCCAGAAAATTTTGGACTTTGGCAAACAACCCAACGGCCAGCAATTGATTGCGATCATGGACGGAAATGGGAATGTGCGATCGGTAAAATTTTCAAAGACGAATTAGATTCCACGACCTGGTGTCGGGACACATTTCACAATTAGACCTTTGAGCTTGAAGCGGTCGAGAAGCAAAAAGGGCAAGAAGAGCAAAAAAGGCAAAGTTTTTGCTCTTCTTGTGATTTTTGCCTTTTTTGCTTCCCTTTGTTTTTCTCAGGCATCGCACCGATTTTGAAAAAGTGTCCAGACATCAGATTCCACGACATATTTCTTCGGAACAAAGAAGAGGAAACCCGGGTTGAGCCAAAACGAAAACAAGATCAAAGGCATGCTCAGCATCGAACGGTTGCGCGAACTGGTCGCTCAAGACCAGATCGAAACCGTCATCGTCGGCTTCACCGATCATTACGGGCGATTGGTCGGCAAACGTTACGACGCCGAGATGTTTGTTGATGATGTCATCGGCCAGGGCACTCATGCCTGCGACTACCTGTTGACCGTAGACATGGAAATGGAGCCGGTGCCCGGTTATAAGTTTGCCAATTGGGAACTTGGCTACGGCGATTTCCATCTGGTGCCGGATTTGAATACTTTGCGCACGGCAAGCTGGCTGGACAAAACGGCGCTGGTGCTTTGCGATGTGCAAAACGAAAAGCGGCACGAGCCTGTCAGCATTGCGCCGCGTTCGATTTTGCGAAAACAAATTGATGCCGCGCGCGGTTTGGGCTTTGAAAGCTTTGCCGCGTCAGAGTTGGAGTATTACCTGTTTGAAAACAGCTACCGGCAGGCGCACGAACAGGGCTATCAAACGCTGACGCCGGCGGGCTGGTATCTGGAGGATTATCACATTCTGCAAGGCACGCGCACTGAACCTTTCAATGCGGCGGCGCGCCATCATCTGAAGCATTCGGGCGTGCCCGTTGAAACGTCCAAAGGCGAGTGGGGTCTGGGCCAGCACGAACTGAACGTGCGCTACGCCGAAGCGCTGGAAATGGCCGACCGCCACGCCGTATACAAACAATGCCTGAAAGAAATCGCCGAAGCGATGGAACTAAGCGTGACCTTTATGGCGAAGTTTGCCGCTGACCGTGCTGGTTCCAGTTGCCACATTCATTTCAGTTTGTGGCGCGACGGCAAGAATGCTTTTGCGGGTGATAACCAATTCGGCCCGGTGAAATGTTCAAATGAATTTCGCTGGTTTCTGGGCGGCTGGATGGCGCACGTTTATGACGTGATGCCGTTTTATGCGCCGACCGTCAATTCATACAAACGTTATGTAGATGGATCGTGGGCACCGACTCGATTGGCGTGGAGTTACGACAATCGCACGGGCGGTTTCCGCGTCGTCGGCAATGGCAGCAGCCTTCGCATCGAATGCCGCATTCCTGGCGCGGACGCGAATCCTTATCTGGCGTTCGCCGCATCGCTGGCTTCCGGATTGGACGGCATCGCCAACAAGACCGAACCGCCCGATTGTTTTACCGGCGACATTTACGCTGCGAAAACTTTGCCGCGCGTGCCCTACACACTGGCCGAAGCGACCGACAGATTCGCCGCCAGCGAATTCGCCAAACGAGCATTCGGCGAAGACGTGGTTGAGCATTACGCGCATTTCTTCCGCACCGAACAATCGGCCTTCAATTCAGCGGTGACGGATTGGGAACGTAAAAGATACTTTGAACGGATATAAAGGCCCCGCGTCGGCGGGAGCTACTTGAACTGGACCGGAAACCGAATATGAACATGATCCTGTTAATACAAAATCGCGATTATTTTCCATGGGTAATACTCGCCTGCTTTGTCCTGGCTATGATTGCGGGAGGGCTGTTTCAGTTATGGGTTGCAAGCGGGAGCAGCAAGGCAGTTGATCCGGAAATTCGGACGCGCCTGGCACAGTGGACACAGGAAAATGACTGGCAAATGGTTGACGGTGAACAAAGAATGGGACCTGGTCCCTTCAGCGAATATCCCAAAAGAAACACCATCTACGTGCGGTTTGTCGCCCGAGACCAATTCGGGAAAGAGCAGGTCGGTTGGGCGAAATTCAATCATGGTCTGTTTAATAAAGGCCGAATGGATGTTCGATTGGAAGGCAAGTGAGCACTCAGCATGTTCTCACGTCAATTCGCGTTAACCATCGAGAGAGATGAAAGAGCAAAGTCCCGCTCGGACAGTCTGTAAGAAATGGAAAGACTCTGGTAGCAATACCACAATCAAGGAGCACCAATGCCCAAACAATATCTCAACCCCGACACACTCTTCCCCAGCCTGCCCATCGGCTTTTCGCAAGGCGTAGTCGCGCACGGCGGCAGAACCGTGTATCTGTCCGGCCAAACCGCTTGGGATGCGACGAAACAGATCATCGGCGGGGATGATATTAGCGAACAGGCCCGGCAGGCGTTACACAACGTGGAACTTGCCATCGAAGCCGCCGGAGGCAATCGCAGCGATCTCGTCTCCTTGCGTCTTTACGTGGTGAAGCCATCTCCCAAAGACATTGAATCCATCGGCGAAGCGTTGCGGGAGTTCTTTTCCACTGAAACGCCGCCAGCCAGCACCTGGATTGGCGTCACCTCCCTGGCTGTCGAAGAGTTTCTGATCGAGATTGAAGCGATTGCAGTCATTGACTGAATTACAAAACAGAAAGGCATCTGATTTATGAGACTGAAGGACAAAGTTGCGCTCATCACGGGCGCTTCGAGCGGCATAGGCCGCGAAGCCGCGCTGCTGTTTGCCGCAGAAGGCGCAGCAGTCATTTGCGTGGACGTCAACGACGCCGAAGGCGAACAGACCGTCAGGCTGATTCAGGCGGCACGTGGCAACGCGGCTTACGTCAATGCCGATGTTTCCAAGGCAGCCGATTGCGAACAAATGGTCGCCTTTGCCGAAAAAGAGTTCGGCAAGCTCGACATCCTGTTCAACAACGCCGGGATCATGCATCACTCCGACGACAACGCCGTGACGACCGACGAAGCCATCTGGGATTTGACGATGGCCATCAACGCCAAAGGCGTCTTTTTCGGCTGCAAGTACGGCATTCCGGCGCTGCGGCGCGCGGGTGGCGGTTCGATCATCAACACGGCTTCGTTCGTGGCTGTGCTGGGCGCGGCGACACCGCAGGTTGCTTACACCGCCAGCAAAGGCGCAGTGCTGGCGATGTCGCGCGAACTCGCCATCATTCACGCGCGCGAAAACATTCGCGTCAATGCGCTCTGCCCTGGCCCGCTGCGAACGGAATTGCTGATGAGTTATCTGAATACGGACGAAAAGAAACAGCGCCGTCTGGTTCATATTCCGATGGGACGATTTGGCGAAGCCAAAGAAATCGCCCAAGCCGCTCTGTTTCTGGCATCGGACGAATCGTCTTACATCACCGGCACGGACTTTCTGGTGGACGGCGGCATCACGGCGGCTTATGTGACGCCGGAGTAAACCCGGGTACGCACGGGCCCTCGCCTGCGAGACTTGGCGATTCGCGCATTCCTTATCAAAGGTCGAAACACGCACGCGAGGGCGCGTGCGCACCCATAAGGTCATCATGAAAAATTCTCGCCTTCGCATGCTCACGCTTTTATCGCTGCTTTCGTTTGTCGCTTTCGGCCAAGCGTCGAAAGAAGCATTGCCCTATTTCGCCGAACCGGCCATCTCGCCCGACCGCGCGGAGATTGCATTCGTCTCGGGCGGCGACATCTGGACAGTTCCAACCGCAGGCGGCGAAGCGCGGCTGTTGGTCGCGCATCCGGCCAATGAATCGCGCCCCATTTATTCACCCGACGGCAAGAAGCTGGCGTTCGTTTCGACGCGCACGGGCAACGGCGACATTTATGTGCTGACCTTGGCGACGGGCGAGTTGAAACGAATGACGTTCGACGACGTCAACGATCAATTGGACGGATGGTCACGCGATGGCAAATGGATTTACTTCACCTCCAGCAGCAAAGACATCGCCGGGATGAGCGATATTTTTCGCATCAGCAGCGAAGGCGGCACGCCGATGCAGGTCAGCGCAGACCGCTTCACCAGCGAATTTTTCGCTGCGCCATCGCCGGATGGAAAGACCCTAGCGTTTGCGGCGCGCGGCATCAGCGCGGGCCAGTGGTGGCGCAAAGGCCGCAGCCACATTGATGAATCAGAACTGTGGCTTCGGCAGGATGGCGGCAAGTACGAACAATTGACCGAAGGCGGCGCAAAACAAATGTGGCCGATGTGGAGCGCCGATGGCCGCGCGGTCTTTTTCGTTTCTGACCGCAGCGGCGCGCAAAACATCTGGTCAAAGCCTGTTGGCGCCAACACACAGGCAAAACAGATCACCAAATTCAAAGATGGCCGCGTCGTGTGGCCGACGATTTCAACCGACGGCAAAGCGATTGTCTTTGAGCGCAACTTTGCGATTTGGAAGCTCGACAGCGCAACGGGCAATGCCGCTGAAGTGCAGATTACTCGGCGCGGCGCGCCAAGCGGCCCCAGCATTGAACATCTCTCCTTATCCAACGGCTTTCAGGATTTGGCGCTTTCGCCCGATGGCAAGAAGGTCGCGTTCGCCGCGCGCGGAGAATTGTTCGCCGCTTCGGCCAAAGATGGCGGCGATGCAGTGCGCGTGACGCACAGCGTGGCGGCGGAATCCGACGTGGTGTGGTCTTCAGACAGCAAACGCATCGCCTATGTTTCCGACCGCGACGGTGTATCGCGCGTCTTCCTGTACGATTTCACCACGAACACCGAAACGCAGTTAACCAATGGCACCGCCGACGCCGTGCCGCGTTTTTCGCCGGATGGAAAGCTGATCGCTTTCGTTCGCGATGGCAAAGAGCTGCGCGTGTACGAACTGGAATCGAAGCAGGAGCGCAAGCTGGCCGATGCCAATCTGGAACGCGCGCCATTCATCAACAACCGCGCCTTCGCCTGGTCGCCCGACAGCAAATGGCTGGCGTATGCGGCAATCAGCAACAAAGCCTTCAAAAATATCTATGCTGTTGCGGCGGCAGGAGGCGAAGCCAGACAAATCAGTTCGCTGGCTTCTGTATCCGGCAATTCGATTTCGTGGAGTCCGGACGGCACCTACATTCTGTTCCAAACCGTGATGCGAACCGAAGACGGCCAAATCGCGCGGGTTGACTTGTTGCCGCGGACGCCGAAATTCCGCGAAGATCAATTCCGCGATTTATTCAAAGAAGAATCGCCGCGCATTCCCGCGATTGAACGCCGCGCGCAACCGGCTTCCCCCACGCCAGCGCCACCGTTGCAGCAAGTTGAGCCAAAACCAGAAGAAAAGAAACCCGCAACCAAAGCCGTTGAAATTGTCTTTGAAGGAATTCGCCAACGCCTGAGCTTTTTACCTGTCGGCGTGGACGTCAATTCGCTGACCATCAGCCCCGACGGCAAAACGCTGCTGATGACTGCCAACGCCGAAGGCCAGACGAATCTTTACACCTGGTCGCTGGACGAACTGGACAGAGAAAGACCCGTTGCGCGCCAATTGACGTCAACGCCTGGCTTCAAAACAGACGCCCAGTTTTCGCCCGACGGCAAACAGGTTTATTACCTGGAACAAGGCCGCATCAGCGTCATCTCGCTGGACACGCGGTTGCCGCGTCCATTGGCCGTGACTGCGGAAATGGACGTGGACTTCAACCAGGAAAAGATGGAAGTGTTCAAACAGGCATGGGCGTTACAGCGCGATCATTTTTACGACGCCAACCACCACGGCGCGAATTGGGACGCCGTGCGAGCTGAATATGAGCCGCGCGTTGCTGCGGCCCGTACACCGGACGAAATGCGCCGCATCCTGAATCTGATGGTCGGCGAATTGAACGCTTCACATCTGGGCGTTTCCGCTCCGGTCGGTGGCGGCAATCAAAGCGCCGGAGTCGGCAAACTTGGATTGCGATTTGATCGCACTGAATATGAAACCAACGGACGGCTGAAGATCACCGAAGTCATCACGCTCAGCCCTGCCGCTGTCGCTGGCAACATCAACGCTGGCGACTACCTGTTATCCGTGGACGGTGCGCGCATCAATGCGCAAACCAACCTGGACGAATTGCTGCAATACAAAACCAACCGCCGCGTCGCGTTGACAGTTTCGTCATCTGCCGACGGTTCTTCACCGCGCGAAGTCGTTGTTCGTCCGACAACGACCGCAACCGAAAAAGGTCTGCTTTATCGCCAATGGGTCGAAGCGCAACGCGCCTATGTTGCCAAAGCCAGCAATGGGCGGCTGGGCTATGTCCACATGCCGGATATGTCTTCGCAATCGCTGGCGCAGTTGTACACAGACCTGGACGACGAAAACCACGCGCGCGAAGGCGTCGTGGTGGACGTGCGCAACAACAACGGAGGCTTCGTCAACGTTTATGCGATTGATGTGCTGGCGCGTCGAGGCTACCTGACAATGACGCCGCGCGGATTGCCATCGGCCCCGGCGCGCGGCTATCTGGGCCAGCGCTCGCTGGAATCGCCAACGATTCTGGTCACCAACCAGCATTCGCTGTCCGACGCTGAAGACTTCACCGAAGGCTATCGCTCATTGAAGCTCGGCAAAGTCGTCGGCGAACCCACCGCCGGTTGGATCATCTTCACCTGGAATTTGCAGTTGCTGGACGGCTCCGGCTTTCGCATCCCGCGCGCCCGCGTGCAGGACAACAGTGGGCAGACAATGGAACTGAATCCACGCCCGGTGGATGTTCCCGTCACGCGGCCCATCGGCGAAAGCTACACGGGCCGTGACAGCCAGTTAGATACGGCGGTGAAAGAACTGCTCAAGCAGATTGATGACAACAAGAAGGAACGGGCGGCTGGAAGTGGCAGGTGAAGGATGCCGATACCTGATTTTGACAGCAACGGCGATCTCCCCGAAGGCTTGCATCAAGCTTCGATGGACGAAGTTGTCGCGCGTTTCGGAACCATCACGCCGCATCGCCAAAACATCACCGCAACATTGTTGGAGATACACCAACTGGTAAAAGCGACCGGCAAGCTTGATCGCTTTATTATTTACGGCAGCTACGTCACGGCTAAGCTGAATCCCAATGACATTGACATCTTTCTGGTGATGACAGAAGAATTCGACGTGGACGAACTAACGGGCAAAGTGCGCATTGTGTTCTCTCACATTCAAGCGCAGCAGGGCTTGGGGGCCAGTGTATTCTGGGTTAATCGAGCAACCAGTTTTGCCAGCGTTGAGAACCTGATTATTGGCTGGCAGACCAAACGCGACCTTTCGAGGCGCGGAATTATCGAGGTAGTGGAATGATTCAAAATGACAACGAACTGAAAGCGACACAAGAACGCATTCTGATGTTCGAGCGTATTCTGGCCGAGGCCCGGAAAACCTATTCACAATCGAACTATCAAGCCATGGCTGAGGGTTATCTGGTCGAAGTTGATCAAATGCAAGCAGAGATTCGTGAATACCTGAGTTACACGCCAGAACGGGCTGAAGCGGCTTAACCAACCCCTCCGATTCATTCAACAAGTGATCTTCGATCTTCGACCTTTACTATGACGATGTCCATTCAACAAACCGTCTCGCCAATTGACGGCTCAATCTACACTGAACGCCAACTGGCATCATCACAACAAATCGAAAACACCCTGGCCAAAGCCGTCTCCGCGCAGACTGCCTGGCGGCGCGTGCCGGTCGCGGAACGCACTGACATCTGCCGCCGAATGAAAGACTGGCTGGTCGAGAACGCCGACGAAATCGGCAAGGAGCTGACTTGGCAGATCGGGCGGCCCATCGCCTACAGCCCATTCGAGCTTCGCCGAGGCTTCAACGAACGGGTCAACTTCCTGTGCGACATCGCCGAACGCGAACTGGCCGACATTGCGATTGAACCCAAAGAGAATTTCCAACGCTTCATTCGCCGCGAACCGCTGGGCATGGTGCTGGTGCTGGCGCCGTGGAATTATCCGTGGCTGGCTTCGGTTAATGCAGTGGTTCCGGCAATCCTGGCGGGCAACAGCGTCGTACTGAAGATCGCGCCGCAAACGCCGCTCGTCGCCGAACGCTATGCCGAAGCTTTTGCGGCGGCGGGTTTGCCAGATGGCGTTTTTCAGTTCCTGCACATTGACCACGATCAGGTCGCCGAAGTCATCAAAGATTCTCGCATCGGCTTTGTCGCTTTCACCGGCTCGGTCGCCGGGGGCCGCGCCGTCCAGCATGCGGCCAGCGAACGCTTCATCGCCACGGGATTGGAACTCGGCGGTAAAGACCCGGCTTATGTTCGCGCCGACGCGAACTTGGAAGCGGCAATTGAAAATCTGGTGGATGGCGCGATGTTCAACTCCGGCCAGTCTTGTTGCGCGATTGAACGCATCTATGTGCATCAAGAGGTCTACGACCGGTTTGTTGAAGGCGCAGTTGAATTGACCAAACAATACAAGCTCGGCAATCCGCTTGAAGCGGGCATCACGCTTGGCCCGATGGTGCGGACTGACGCCGCCGACAAAGCGCGGGCGCACATTGCCGAAGCGTTGCAGAAAGGCGCAACGGCGTTGATTGACGAAAACCTCTTCCCTGCCAGTAAAGCTGGCACGCCGTATCTGGCGCCGCAAATTCTGACGGGCGTAAATCACTCGATGCTGGTGATGGCGGAAGAAACTTTCGCGCCGGTGGTCGGCATCATGCCGGTCAAAGATGATGACGAAGCTATTAGACTGATGAACGACAGTCGGTACGGCCTGACGGCTTCGATCTGGACAACAAACGTTGACGCGGCATTACGACTTGGCGACCAAATCGAAACCGGCACGTTTTATATGAACCGCTGTGATTATCTGGACCCGGCGCTGGCCTGGGCGGGCGTCAAAGATTCCGGGCGCGGCTGCACTTTATCCAAGCTCGGCTTTGAATCCTTCACGCGGCCTAAGTCATTTCATCTGAGGCTGAGTTTATGAAAATCGGCCTACTCCAATGCGATCACGTCGCGGATCATCTGCACCCCATCGCGGGCGATTACGATCAGATGTTCGCTGCGCTGTTTGCGCGGCACTCGCCGCAAATTGAGCTGCAAAACTTCGTCGTACGCGATGGTCAATTCCCTGTTTCGGCAGACGCTTGTGAAGCTTATGTGGCTACTGGCTCCCGCTTTTCGGCCTACGACGACGACGCTTGGATTCAGCAGTTGAAAGAGTTTGTGCGGCAGTTACGTGCTGCGGACAAGCCATTTGTTGGAATCTGTTTTGGCCATCAGGTCTTGGCCGAAGCGTTGGGCGGGAAGGTCGAGAAAGCACCCCAAGGCTGGGGCATTGGCGTCCACGCGCTGAACGTCGTTAAAACCGAAGGCTGGATGCAGCCGCAGCAATCCAGTTGCGGTATTCAATACAGCCATCGTGATCAAGTCACCAAGATGCCTGACAACGGAGTCTTGCTTGGCGAAAGCGATCATTGTCCGGTGGCCATGTTTCGCGTGGGTCAAAAGATGCTGGGCATTCAGGGACATCCGGAATTTCCGGCGGAATACACGGAAGCGCTGGTGCGCGGGCGCACAGAGCTGATCGGCGCGGACAAGGTCGGTGCAGCGGATTTCAGCTCACCCACCGACGAAGCCATTCTCACCCAGTGGCTCTCGAAATTTCTAAGCGGGTAACAAGCAGCAACCCGAAATCAGAAAAGGCGCAGGGGCGGAACTATTCATCCTACCCTTGCGCCTTTTTGTTTCAGACTTGTGTCTGCCGACTGAGATCGGATTTCGGATTAGTGTAGAGCAACCTGATCTAAATCGTGATGCGTGTGCCGTCGAACTTGGTGAAGGACAGGCCGTCAAAGCGTTCGTTCCAGCAGTGCTTCAAATCCTGCAGCACACTGATGGCAATGGCTTCGCCGAACTTGAGCGATTCCGTCGCATCAGACCGCCAATGTACGCCAGCGATATTGCGGCCAAGAGCGATGTTGGAGGCGACCTTATTCAGTTCATTGCCAACGGTCAGATTTTCCGATCCGCGATATGACTCCAGCGACAAACCATCCGCTGACGCAACCACCGGATTCGGAATCACCCATGATTCGTCAAACCACCATTTCAGAATCGTTGTGCATGCGCCGGCAACCGTGGCGTGTCCCGCGCCGTATGCCGGATGGGACGGGCTGCCTTCGACAAAAGCGATGGGCAGCAGGTAGGTGCCAAACTTACGATTGACTTCCTGGACGGCGGCCGAGTTCAGAATCTCAGCATTGATCGGATATGTGGCTGCCTTGGTCAGGTGATTGTGAACGCGGCCTGCAAAAACCTCCGGGCGCAGACGGCGATGCACGTACCATTTTTGATACCATATCGCACGAAGCGCATTACTGGCCACGGACGTCATCAACGATTGAATATGCGGGTTGCCAAACGTGCCAAATCCGCACTGATTGCGGTATTTGTTGTATGGGTTATTCGGGTCAGTCGGCGCGCCTGCCCCAATCAGAACGAGCATCGCGTTGAAGTAGGCCTGGTAGAGCAGATCAATATGAACCCATTCGCCCAGATCACGTCCATTGCGAATGTAACGCGGCGTCTGGTCATAACGGTTCGGCAGATTCACGTTGCCTCGCGCGTTCTGCGCATAAAGCCAGTCGTTATAGTTCGTCAGATAATCATCGCCGGGGATTGTCGTGCGCATTTTCTGGCTAACGGACTGCACGCCCATCCGGTAATCTTTCCAAAGAAACTGCGAGATGTAGGGGCCGATCAGGTCGGCAGGCGTAGTTCCACGAAAGAGCGTGCCTGGCGTCACCGGGCCTTGGCTTTGCAAGCGACGCGGCGCAACCAGCCGATCCTGTTGCGGAACTTGCTGCACGCTTGCTTCAGATTCGCCGGAAAATTGTTCACCGGAAAAATTCGACTGCCCGCGCAAAGCCAACGAAGAGCGCTGACGCGGGCCGCGAAAATCACTGAACCGTGACAAATCCTGCGCGGCGGCATTCGTCAGTGGATGTGAATTATAATCAAGAAAATTGACATCACGCGTTAACGCCATCCAGTAATTTTCAGCGATCTCACTGGCGATTTCGGCACTGGTAAAAGCCGGAGCGGGTTGAAGGTACATATGCCCCGGATCGGCCCCCTGCATTTCGAAGGTCAGCCCTGCCTGTGGGTTCTTCAATTGAACTTGCGTGTCGCCCATCGGGATGCGTTCAAAATCGTCCGGGTTCCCCGTTTTGATCGCTTGCAAAAGAACGTTATAGGCAACCTGATCAACCTCACCGAGCGAGTTATGCGGCAGCCCTTTGGAATAATTTGCGATGCGGTTCAAGTACCGGTCTTCGTCGCCATTGGTAGTATGATCCGGCTGCGGAAAAATTTTCTGGATCGTCGCTGCTTCAACGCGAATGTCATAGGCTTGTGTCGCACGGCCAGCATCCGTGCCGGTAATGTCCAATGCCTCGGCCTTGGCCGTGGTTGCGCCGATGGAAGGAACGCCAACCACGCCCGCCGCCAGCGTTGCTGCCGTCAGGCCGCCGACGTTGCCTAAAAATTTACGCCTGCTCGGTGAAGCGGCCGATGATGCCGAGGGTTGAGTCGGGTGTTCGGGATTGAGAGAGACATTTCTCTTTTTCACAGTTCTACTCCTTCGTTATTTCAGGTTACTTGGTGACCAGGCAACGCTTGGCAACCAGACACGGCAGACAGGGCAGATTAGGATCGTCTCTGGTCGGTGAAGATTGAACCGGGGCAGGCAATGCGTCACAGGCAACAACTAACAATCCAATGTAAAAACGCCGGGGGAATTTAGAAAAGAGAGATTCTGATAGATTCGGGAATTGACCTTTCAGTTGCGCAGAGGAACTTTAGTCAGAGGTCATTCCACTGTCAACCAGTTCTTTTTGGTAATCTTTCAGTATCATCTTGCTGGTTTGGTTTTGCGGTCTTAGTGGGCGATTCCATTGGAGAAGGGGCAGGTCTCATATAATTGCTCATTAAAAGTACACTTCTAACTCAAGAACATTTCCAGCATTCCGGTGTAAATCTGATATATTTCGCGTCGAAAAGGAGATACCACTATGACCAATAACTTTCAGCAGAACCGGCGGTTCACTTTGTCAATTTCGCTTATGACGATGTTTCTTGTCATGCTGATCTGTCAGCCGGGGCAGGCCATCCAGAAAGAGAAAAAGTCTACCCAGCCGGGCACACCGATTCTGTGGCGCGATCCGGGCGCAGTGGAAGCCCTGGATTTTGTTGGAGGGGTTAGCGGGCGTGCCGGAGCGCCGAAGCCTCCCTTCACTTTCGTCGAAGAGAGCATGTCAGGCAGCAATCCCAAAATTCATGTCACGGACGCCAACGACGTGCATTGGACGGCTAAATTTGGATCAGAGGTGAACGCCGAAACATTTGCGACACGACTGGCCTGGGCAGCGGGATATTTCGTTGAACCCGCCTACTTCGTCGCCAGCGGACGCGTCCAGAACGTCGGCAAGCTGACCCGCGCGAAATCGCACGTGAAATCCGACGGCAGCTTCACTGATGCCCGCTTCGAAATGCATCGCGACAAAGGCGTCAAGAAGATTGATGAAGAAGAGAGTTGGGGCTGGCTCAAAAATCCGTTCACGGGAACCAAAGAACTGAATGGATTGAAAGTCATCGTCATGCTGACTTCGAACTGGGACAACAAAGACGTGCGCGATGTTAAGCGCGGTTCGAACACAGCCATCTTCCGCTACCCCGCAAAAGCCACCGAGAGCGGCGAGGCGGAAGATCGCTACTTGATTACCGACTGGGGCGGCAGCATGGGGAAGTGGGGCGGTTACACGAGCCGCGAAAAGTGGGATTGCAAAGGCTTCAAGCACCAAACCAAAGAATTCGTCAAAGGCACGAAAGGCGACTTTGTCCAGTTCGGCTATTCCGGCCAACACACCGACGATTTCAAAAGTGACATTCGCATCGGCGACGTGAAATGGCTGTTGCAAACTCTTGGCCGAATCACCGACGCCCAACTTCGCGAAGGCTTGCAAGCCAGCGGCGCAACGCCCGACGAAGTGGCCTGTTTTACTCAATCTTTGCGCGAGCGCATCAATCAGTTAAAGGCTTGTGCGGGCAGTTGAAAGACTGTGCGAGATGAATTTGTGGCGAATGAATGCGAGCGATTGCCATTCGCATTCATTCGCCGCGCTAACCACCCTCACGGCGCGAAGTACCCGGACGCATCCACGACCGCGTCCAGCGTCCGTTCCGCGAAGAGGCGGAACTGGCCCGATCCACTGTTCAAGCCCACCACAAAAGCATTCGACAGAATCTGGCCGGGGAAGTAGATCATGTTCGCGACCAGCGGCGCGGGCAGCCCGTCCGGGTACAGCGTCAAGTAGCCCGCTTGCGCCGTCTGATTGATGACCGTCACGTTGCCCAGAATGGATTGCGCACTCGCCGGGATCGTCAGCCCTTCGCAAGTCAGCCGTCCCGCCGTCGCGATTGAAGTCCCGCCTATGATCGGCGTGCTGACCGCATCGCAGTTCCCCTGATTGGCCCGCGTGTCCAGAATCCGCAATGGTCGCGCCAGCGGCGTCAACAGCAGTCCCGCGCCGTTGGCATCCACCGCTTCGTTGCTGTAATAGCCCGCCACATCAATCACGATGTCTATCGTCCGTTCGCCGAAGATGTTGAATTCTCCCGACGCATTCAAACTGACCGTGAAAGCATTCGACAGGATTTGCCCCGGAAAGTAGATC
>JBBQVH010000149.1:0-17838 GCA_038211695.1 Blastocatellia bacterium
ACCGTCCTGCGGGAGCGTCCGCGAAAGCGAAAGAGACAATCCATTTCGCTGAGAGGCATCCACTTTTTCAAAGAACGACCGAATCAAGACAATGAGTTCAATGCTTTACCGGCTTAACTTGGCGCACATGGGGCTTCACCCACGGCTAAATTCCAATGCCGCTACGCGGCATTGGAAGGACTGAGCAGTTACCTTTTCATTGCCCGCTGTGTTTATCCGCGCTGCATTGTTTGGTGGGTTCCTGGCCAACGTGGAATTGTCTGCGGACGGGTTTGCAAAGTCCCTTGACGGGGATCAGTCCGGTGACGGAACAGACTTCCATGTAAAACGTTTTGCCCGGCGATGATGCGACGGCTTTCACGGGCGGCGGCGCAGGGATCGGCTTGGGGCTTAGCGCCTCTGGTGAAGGCGTTGGCGTCAGCTTCACCTTTGGCGCGGGCGGAGCTTTCGTTGATTTGGCGATCTGTGTCTGTTTCGATTTGTTGGCGGTTGTTTTCGCGCCCTTCTTCGTGTCTTTTGCGGCCAGCTTTGCTGTTGGTTTCGGAGTTGCCTTGGCTGTCACCTTTGCTTTTGGCGCAGGCGTCGGAGTCGGCACCACGCGCGGCCTGGTGGCGCGCGGATCAGGCGTTGGCTTGCCGATGACGATAATGGTCGGCTTGGGCTTTGGCGGCTGTGTCTGAGCGGTGAACCTGGGCGTCGGCCAGGGGGTTGGCCCGGGCGAACGTTGCGTTGATTTGCCTGCGGGCGTGTTCTGCGGGGCGGACTTCGGTGCGACGCGCTGTGGCATCGGAGCCACTGGAATCGGGCCGACAGGCAGCGGCGTGGGCTTGGGCTTGGTACCTCTGATAGCGGAAAGCACACGATCCGTGACAGAACGAACGGAGGAGCCTGTGGGCGTGGGTTGCGCGCCAGAGGGTGCGACCGTCGCGCCCTGCGGCAGCGGAATGAAGGCATCGCTGCCACCGCCCAACAGACCATCCCGTGGCGGAATTGGCTCAGCAGGCGTTGTCGTTGCCCGTTCGGTGGCAGAAGGCGGCGGTTCGGATTGTGGATTGACGGGGATGGGAATGGGGCCAGTAACGGGCGCACCCGCTTCCCCGGGTTGCGTTCCTGACAGGAAGAATTCGGGATGGGCGCCGGGCGTGTCCATCTGCGCCGGTTGGCCGTTGGCGGGGTTGACGTACAGTGTAACCAGGCCGTCGGTGGGGGTATCAAACGCGCCGCCGAACTGCGGGCGGATCTGCAACGCGCGAATCATAAAATCCGCCCAGATCAGCGCCGCCGTCGTGCCGCCCGTGACGCCAATGTCGGCGTTGTCATCGAAGCCGATCCAGACCACACAGACCAGCCCTTTGGTGTAACCGGCGAACCAGGCGTCGCGCGATGATCCGGTCTTGCCCGCCGCTGTTTCGCGGAATCCCATCTGGCGCACGCGCGAACCCGTGCCGCGATCCAGCACGTCCTGCATCATCGAAGTCATGACATAGGAAACCTGTGGACTCATGACTTCGCCGGACTGTGTCTGCCCGGTGAAGATGGTCTTGCCCTCTTTTGAGGTAATGCGGCGGATGCCAATGGGTGCGACGCGATTGCCTTTGTTGGCGAAAGCGGTGTAGGCCGATGCCATTTGCAAGGGCGTTGCTTCGGCCACGCCCAGGGCGACCGATGGCACTGCGGGGACTTTGGTCAGTCCCGCGCGTTCGGCAAAGGCGGCGACTTGCGAATAGCCCACACGCTGCGCCACGGTCACGGCGATGACATTCTTCGATTTGGTTAGCGCCTCGCGCGCCGTCATTTCGCGGTATTCGTAACTGTCACCGAAGTTGCCCGGTTCGTAAGGCTTGCTCCCGCCTTCAAATGTATGTGGCGCGTCCGTGAAGATTGATGCGGGCGTGATGCGGCGTTGGGGATCGGTTTCGCTCAGCGCGGCTGCGTATACGAACGGTTTGAAGACCGATCCGGGCTGCCGCCTGGCTTCCGTCGCGCGGTTGAGCTGGCTGTTCGCGTAATCGCGCCCGCCAACCATCGCCAGCACATCGCCATTCCGGGCATCCATTGCCACCACCGCAACCTGCAAGCCGGTCGTGCGATTGCGGCGTGCCGCCACCAAAGCTTCGATTTCGCGAATGTGTTTGTCCACCGCCGCCACTGCCGCGCGCTGCAAATCCAAATCCACTGTGGTGTAAACGCGCAGCGCCCGCATGGACTGGCTGTCTTCGCCGAACTGGTCATCAAGCTGCCGCATTGCGTAATCCACGAAATAGGGCGCGTCGGCGGCGTCAGTGTTGGTTTTGCTGACTAAAACAGGTCTCTGTTGTTTGGCGGCTTCGGCTTCGGCGGGCGACAGTTGGAAATGTTTCGGGGTTAAAGGGCCGGCAGCCGTCAGCGCGCTGAGCACGAAGTTGCGACGGTCGCGCGCGCGATCTTCATGCGAATAGGGCGAATAGTAGTTTGGGCTGCGAACGATTCCGGCCAGCAGCGCCGATTCGGGCGCCGTCAGGTAAGTGACATCCTTGCCAAAGTAGGCGCGCGCAGCCTCGCCAAATCCGTTGATCGAAAATCCGCCACGCTGCCCCAGATAAATCTGATTGCAGTAGAGCGTCATGATCTGCTCTTTGGTCAGCTTTTGTTCGAGGATGATGGACATGTACGCCTCGGACAGCTTGCGCTTCAGCGTGCGTTCCGGCGTCAGAAAGAAGCCTTTGACCAATTGCTGCGTAATGGTGCTGCCGCCTTCGCGCACTTCGCCCGCTTCGTAATTGCGGAACAGCGCGCGCAGGATGCCGCGAATGCTGATGCCTGAATGCGTGAAGAAGTCGCGGTCTTCAATGACAACAATGGAGGCGACCAGGCTGGCGGGCAGGTCTTTGAAGTCAATTACCTTGCGCTTTTCGCGCTGTCCGTTGACGGCGGCGGAGATCTGCTCCGGCTCAATCATCGCTTCGGTCAGCGCTTGCTGCGAATCGGCGGAGGTCAGGGACTGAATGCCGTAACTGCCCGGGCCAAATGCGACCTGCAGTTGCGGGAATGCTTTTGCCCCATCAATCATCATGTCCGTGCTGGGCAGAACGTCCAGCGTGTTGCCGATCACGGCATAGCGCCCGCGCGTGCCTGTTTCTGAAGAGCCGACTTGGACGTAGCCGACGCTTTGCAGATGCCCGATCAAATCGCTCATCCGCATTGGCGCGCCAGTGCGCAAGACAAGCGGCGCGGCGTAAACACCAGGCTGCCGCTCGAAAACCCTGCCCTGCAACCCGCTGTCAATGATTGCCGAATATTTCTGATAGTAAACGTAGAGGATCACACCCATCACCAGCGCCAAGGGGACGAGCAGGTATGATAATTTGAAGAGGAGGCGTGCACGCGAGCCTCTGGCTCCGGAGGCGGTCTTGTGCGTGGCGCGAGAACGCCTGCCCGTCACTGGCTGGTCGTAATCATCTTCGTAGTATGAACTGGATTTCTCTTGAAATTTAGCTTTCTTCGCCATCTTTAAGAATACATTCAAGCGTTGAAAGGAGGGCGCACTTGACGCAGTTCATTATGCTGATTCCGGCCATTGAGTCAATTCACGCTTCCGGCTGCTTTCCACGTTGACCTTTGAAACCTGAGTGCGAATACTGCGGCCATGAGTCAGAGTCAAAAGATCATAACGAAGCCCGCTGGTTTACGGACAGGGGACTTGGTGGCGATTGTCGCCCCGGCCAGTAACCTGAAGCGCGAATATCTGGCGCGCGGCGTGGCGGAGCTTGAACGGCTGGGCTTCCGCGTCAAATATCGTGAAGACATTCTGGACAAGGCCCGCTACACCGCAGGCAGTGATGAACGGCGCGCGGAAGAGTTGATGCAGGCGTTTGCCGACGCGGAAGTCAAAGCCGTCTGGGCTGCGCGCGGCGGGTACGGCGTGATGCGGATTCTAAAATTGCTGGGTGAGCAGGTGCTGCGCGCCAACCCGAAAATCTTCATCGGCTACAGCGATCTGACCGCGCTCCACCTGTACCTTTACCGGCGCTTCGGCTGGGTGACTTTTCACGGGCCGATGGCGGCCAAAGACTTACCGGGCGGGGAAGAGCATTACGACCGAAAGACGCTGCTGCAATCGCTGATGACGGCGTCACCGTTGGGCGAAATCGTTTCTGACAAAACTGAGATGTTGCATCGTGGTCGCGATGAAAAGGTTCAGGGGAGATTGCTGGGCGGCTGTTTGTCGCTGGTTGCCGCGATGATGGGCACGCCGGATGAACTGGATACGCGCGGCTCAATCCTGTTTCTGGAAGACATAGGCACGCGGCCTTACGCGATTGACCGGATGTTGCAGCAGTTGAAACTGGCGGGAAAGTTCGATGAAGTGAAGGGCATTATCTTCGGCGAGATGACCGATTGCATGCAGCACGCCGAACAAGGCTACACGATTCAAGAAGTCCTGACTGAATGTACGGCGGGCTTGAATCTCCCCGTGATGTTCGGCCTGCCCAGCGGCCACAGCCCGCGCGGCAACCTGACGCTGCCATTGGGAGTGATGGCCACGCTCAATGTTGATCGCGTAGTGCTGACAATTGACGAAGCGGCTGTCGGCTGAACATCACCGGCACGGTCGAACCGGGTGCTGGCGTCAGCATTCCCGGCCAAATTAGATTGCAATTCCTGCCTGTCGGGTTTAAGGTTCGCCCCGTCCTTGCCATTCTCAGGCAGTCGCGTGTTGGCCTACAAATCAACCGTTCTCAATTAGCACTCTCAGCATAGGAGGAATCAGTTATGCCAAGTCAATTTGATGATCCGAAAACCTTGAAGGGTAAGAAGGTTTGCCTGAACAAGGTTTCGAAAAACTTGCAGGAAGGCTCGCTCAACCGCACTTCGATCAATGATGAAGCCTGCGCGACGCCTGATTGCAAGACGCGGAAATTAACCCACAAGCTGTCTCTGCCTGTGGCGTCTCACACCTGCGACTCGACCGCGAGCAAGGTATTGAATGGAAAGATCGTAATAGATGGGGTGAATGAGTTGGTGACGGCCAAACTTCCGGCTGCGGATGGCCGGGGAATCCACTCCGGCAATTTCGTTTGGACCGGCACGGTCGCTTCCGGCGTGGTCGTTAAAGGAACGATGAACGGCCTGAACAACATCGGCCCGCATCGCAAACCGTTCATCGGCAATGCCAACTGCGAACAGAATTGCGACACTCGTCTGGTGATGGAAGGGCGGTTCAGCGGCAAAGTGACGGCAGCCAAAAATCAGCAGCTTATTGGCTGTGAAGTGGTCGCCGATTACCGGCTGCGCCTCAACACGTCCGAGGATGGAGCAGCCAGCACCCTGAACGGCACATTGGAAGGTTTGCTCATCTGTCTTTGCCAGCATTAAGCCATTGCCGTTGAGGTTCTGGCGACACTTAATCGTTCAATCGGGCCAACACGCGCTGCCTGTAGAGTGGAGCGATTTGCCAAATCGCTCCACAGCCTTTTTGTCCAAACACACAAATGAAAAACGCGATCTATCACCAGCGAATGATCACGCGATACTGACCTTTGTTGTCTTTGAAGTAATCGTCGTTGATGCCTAAGTACAGGCGGCCATATTCGCCCGCCTCAGTCGCCGGTGTGCCGTGCGAACCCACCAGCACGGCATTGGAATCGCGCCCATCGCGGTAGCGAATCTTGCCAATCAATGCGCCGACGCCTTCGTTCTGGACCGGATAGGTTGACGCCCGGACATTTGCATCGCGATTGCCATCAGGGCTGGAAAAAGTGCGGCTGCTGATTTCGATCTCGCCATCTGCCGTCACCTCGAAGGTCATGTTCGGTTCGACATCAATGCCGGTGTCCGTCCACAGTTGAAGAGCGGAAACGGTAATGATCTTTTCCTTGCCTTGTCCTGGCCGTGAAGTGTTTCCGCCGGTGCCTGCACTGGAAAAGCCGCCGCCGGAGTTTCGATCCACCGAAACGGTGACGCGGAAAGCGCCGCGCGCATCGCGCGTTTCCCAATGATTGACCGTGAAATAGAGCACGCCGTCGTCTTCCGCCACGAATTCGCGCGAGCGCCCAACCAGCACCGGTCTTGAATTTTGATCCTGGCCAACTGCGGCGATCAATGCGCCGTCATTTTCATCCGGCAACGGAGCGTCCTGGTCGCGGCGGCCATTCACGCCATCAGGGCCGGTCTGCGTACGCCCCTCCAGCGTGACGGTGCCGGTGGCTTCGGCGCGGATGCGCTGGCCACGCTTGACAGTAATGGCTGTGCGCGCCCATTGATCTTCCAACCGTACGTCAAAAGCCGGAGACGATTCCCAACGCGCGCCTCCTGTTGAAGGGAGATTCGTATTTGGATTCGGGTTTGTACTTGAGCGCGATGGCGGCCCGGGACGGGATGGAACGGGAGCGCCAGTGCTTCCCAACACCTCGCGTTCCATGACCACCCGATCCACTTCGGTTGGGCGATACCTGACAACAGTGCCGTCAGTTCGTTGAAAGACGAATTGATTGTTTTCAAATCCGACGAACGTGCCTTTGATTGTGCTGCCAGTTTTCAAATAGAGTACATCGGCCAGCGTCGCGCCCGTCAGCAAAGCAGTCAAAGCAATCATACCGAGAATATTTCGCATAGCGTTTTGTTCATCCAGCGGCATTCTAAACAGTTGGCTAAAACAATTGATCCAAACAGTCGTTCCGCCGCTTGATGCACACCTCCTTAAAATTCGTGCCTGATGGTTTAAGTTAAACTTCGTTGTTTGTTGTTGTGGGAAACACCGGCAGTATAACACGGTCAGATTCGTGGTCAGCAGGCGGCGAGCGCGTGATTGAGTTTCCTAAGCCGAGACCATAGACTCTCGTCCTTCCATCAAACTTCACAAGCAAACTGATTCCGGAGAAGTAATGAAGAAGAGCAAGTTTCTACAGGGCAAACGCATTGCGCCCACTCCCATCACCAAAGACATCTCCCTCGTCCAACTGATCGAAAGCACTTTCCAGGCATACAACGCCGCCCGATTGCGCGAAGGCGCGCAACTGTTCGCCGAACGCATGCTGGGCGAAGACGTGACCGTCGGATTGACGCTGACCGGTGCGCTGACGCCCGCAGGGCTTGGCATTTCGACCATCATTCCATTGATCGAAGCGGGCTTTGTGGACTGGATCATCTCGACCGGCGCGAACCTGTATCACGACACGCATTTCGGATTGGGCCTGGCGATGCATCGCGGCAATGCGCAGACTTCGGACGTCATCTTGCGCGAAGAGGGCGTGGTGCGCATTTACGACATCTTCTTCGATTATGAAGTGCTGCTTTCGACCGACGCCTTCTTTCGCGAAATCATCCGCGCTGAAGAGTTCCAGCGCGAGATGTCCACGGCAGAGTTTCATTACCTGTGTGGCAAATACGTTGCCGAGCGCGAGCGCGTGCTGGGGTTGAAAAATCAGTCGGTACTGTCGGCAGCTTACACCCACGGCGTGCCTGTCTACACTTCATCGCCGGGCGACAGCTCCATCGGAATGAACGTCGCAGCAATGGAATTGCAGGGCGGCAAGCTTCGGCTGAATCCTTCGGCGGATGTGAACGAGACGGCGGCGATCGTGCTGACAGCAAAACGAGGTGGCGGCAAATCGGCCATCTTCATTTGCGGCGGCGGCAGCCCAAAGAATTTCGCCTTGCAGACCGAGCCGCAGATTCAGGAAGTGCTCGGCATCGAAGAGAAAGGCCACGACTTCTTTTTGCAGATCACCGACGCTCGCCCGGACACCGGCGGGCTTTCCGGCGCAACGCCTAGCGAAGCCGTCAGTTGGGGCAAGATTGATCCTGACCAGTTGCCCGGCACGGTAGTCTGTTATGTGGATTCGACCATTGCGCTGCCCCTGATTACGGCTTATGCGATGGCCAAACACGAACCGCGACCGCTGAAGCGTTTGTATGACCGCCGCGAAGAGATGATGAATTTGCTCAAGAGCGAATACGAGAAGTCCGAACGAAAGTGACGAACACGGAGGACACAGCAATGGCGCTAACCGAATTACTGCCAACTTTGCAGATACTCCCGCGAGCCGACAAATGGCGCGTTGTGGAGTTTCTGGTGCTCGAACTTGCCAAGGAAGAAGGCACGTCACTCAAAGCAGGTGCGGAGTATCCCGTCTGGTCTCCGTATGACTCGTTTGAAGCTGCCAGTGCGTTGCTCGATGCGTTGAGAGTGGAAGAAAGTCATGCCTGAGGTGGAACGCTACTCATTTACGACTGCCGGGATTGGGCTGGGCGAGGCCAGTCTGACACCGTTGTTGCCGATTACACTCGCTACGCCGAATGCCTCGGTTCAAGCTCATGGACTGGTGGATTCAGGGGCGGCGGTCAACGTCTTGCCCTTTCAGTTGGGCATCCAACTTGGCGTCCGGTGGGAACCTGAAATGGCGACAATTAAATTGGGTGGCAATTTGGCTGGATTTGAAGCTTGTCCTCTGGTTGTAACGGCAACCGTAGGAGGATTCGCGCCGGTGCGATTGGCTTTTGCCTGGACGCGAGCAGAAAACGTTCCCCTACTTCTCGGCCAAGTCAATTTCTTCATGGAGTTCGATGTTTGTTTCTACCGCTCGCGGCGGACTTTCGACATTCGCATAAAATCATGAGCGAACACTGCCGGCGAAAAATGTAACCTTGGGAGATCTGAAAATGCCGATCACGATGCACGATCAGGATGAAACGCGCGACACATTGCTGGACGCCTTCGGTTTCGCGCAGGCGCAGGTCAGCCTGCTGCTGGAAAAATACCCCGCCGATTATTATCCGATGTACACCGTTGCGGGTAAGTTCGGCCAAGACCGCAAACGCTGGACGCACTGGTGTGATGGGTTCTATCCGGGCCTGATGTTCATCTTTGCCGAAGTCACAGGCGATGAAGACTGGCTGAAGAAAGCCATTGCGTATTCCACGCCGCTGGAATCGCGCCAGTATGACCGCGCCGTTCACGATCTGGGCTTCATCTTTAATTCGACCTACCAACGCTGGCTGGAACTGGGCGGGCCTGCCGAACGCATTCAGCCCGTGCTGGTGCAGGCGGGCAAGACGATGGCGATGCGCTTTATGGAAAAAGGGCAATATCTGCGTTCGTTCGTCGAACCGGCGTCGCTGTTCATAGATATTATGATGAACGTCGGGACGATCTTTCACGCGGGGATAGAGACGGGCGATATTCATCTGCTGGACATTGCCCATCGGCATTGCCTGACGACGCGGCGCGCGTTGGTGCGCGGGGATGGCTCGACTTCACACGAAGCGATCTTCGATCTGAACAGCGGCGAAGCCTTGCGCCAATCCACGCATCAGGGCTATCGCGGCGATTCGTGCTGGAGCCGCGGGCTGGCTTGGTCGCTCTATGGTTTTACGCGGTCGTTTATTCAAAGCGGGCAAATTGAGTTTCTGGAAACGGCGATGCTAAACGCCGACTACTATCTGGAAAACACACCGGCGGACGGCGTCACGCCCTGGGATTACGACGCGCCCGAAGACGGCCCGCTGGCCAAAACGCAAGTGGACACGTCGGCCTGCGCCATCGCGGCTTCGGGCTTGCTGGATCTGGCGGAAGCCGTGCCCGACCGCACGAAGGCGCGCGCCTATCGCGACTTTGCGCTGACTTCGCTGGTCACGCTCTGTGACGAATACCTGGGCAATCTGACGCCGGGGTTCGAAGGCATTCTGAACGGCGGCGTCTATCACATTCACAAAAACCTGGGTGTCCACGAAGCCGTAATGTTTGGCGAATACTTCTTTGTCGAAGCCTTGCAGAAGGCGCTGGACATCGTCGAAGAAGAGCCAATCCCGAAAGAACTGACTCCGTATCCGGAAGACTCGCTGCCCGCCAAAGCGCGCGAGTGGCGGGACGGCCCAACCGAAGAAGATTTGCCATCGCCTATCACCGGCGAGCCAAACGGAGATATAGACAATGACTGATCGCCCGGTTTCATTGGTCACTGGCGCGGGACGCGGCATTGGGCGCGGCATTGCCATTGAACTGGCAAAGCTGGGCCACGCCGTGGTGATCAACTACGCGGGCAACGCCAGCGCAGCAGAAGAATGTTTGCAGTTGGTGCGCGCAGCGGGCGGCGATGGCATTACGGTGCGCGCTGATGTTTCGGTCGCCGATGATCGCGCACAGTTGTTGCAGGAAGTGATGAACGCATATGGCCGCATTGATCTGTTGGTCAATAACGCCGGGGTTGCGCCGAATGTGCGGGCGGATTTGTTGGAAGCGGGCGAAGAATCTTTTGACCGGTTGATCAACATCAATCTGAAAGGCCCGTACTTCCTGACGCAAGCGATTGCTCAGCAGATGATTGGGCAGGTGCAACGCGGCAGCCTGAATTCATTTGGCCCGCCTCGCATCGTCACCATTACGTCGGTTTCAGCCTTCACGGCGTCAGTCAATCGCGGTGATTACTGCGTGGCCAAAGCGGGCTTGGCGATGATGACGAAACTGTTCGCAGCGCGATTGGCGGAATTCGGCATTAACGTTTATGAAGTGCGCCCCGGCGTCATCGCCACCGACATGACCGGCGGCGTCAAAGACAAATACGACAAGCTGATCGAACAGGGCGCGTGGCCGATTCGGCGCTGGGGTTATCCGGAAGATGTTGGCCGCGCCGTGGCCGCCATCGCGCGCGGTGATCTGCCGTATTCAACCGGCGAAGTCATCAATGTAGACGGAGGCTTCCATCTGCGCAGGTTGTAGGCCAATGAGATTCAGTTTGTGGCACAAGATGGCATCTTGTGCCGATTGAGACTTTGCCCCTTCGAGCTGGCGCAAGATGCCATCTTGCGCCACATCTCTTCACATCTACTTCAGTGATCGCTCAAATGTCCATCTTTGCCGCATCTCTTCTTGCGTTTGGGCCGTTGGCCTCCGCTCCCCCCATCCTCTCGCCATATGAAATTCTGAAGCTGGTCGGGTTTGCCACTGGCGCTGCGCTGCATCTGTATCTGTGCTGGATGATTCTGCGGCGGTATGGCATCCGGCAGGTGGAACGGTCGCTGTTGGGATTGGGTCTGAGCATTGGGCTGTGGCACTTCGGCAACTTCACCGGGACGATTTACGACATGCTGCTGGATTACCCCACGCTGCAGGAAATCCACCGTGGCGAATGGTGGTTGCGGCTGTCTGATTCAATTGCCTACGCCGCGCTGGCCTTTCTGCCGCCAACGTTGGCGCACGCGCACTTCCGCATCTGGGGTTGGTATGACGACCGCGCGCCGCGCAAATTTTTCAAGCCAATTATCGCGCTCGGCTATGTGCCGCTGGTTTCGTTGCCATGGGTGATCGTAAAGCTATGGAGCGGCCAATACGCCCCGCCAATGCAGAAGCTGTCGCTGATGATGCTGCCGTTTATTCTGTGGATTGTGGCGATCTTCGGCGAATGTGCGCTGATTGATTGGCGGTTGTCGCGGCAGTGGCAAACGGATCGCGAGCGCAGATTCTTTGAGGTCTTTGGCGCGACGCTGATCGGCATTGGACTTCTGTTTCTGGTGACCTATGTCTTTGGTGCAAAGGACTGGCGCGGGTTGGGCGCATACTTTGATCTGATCGCCAAGCTTTCTTCGCTGGCGCCGACGGCGATTGTGGCCTACTACATTTACCGTTATCGCTATCTGGAACTGATCATCCGTCAGAGCTTTGTTTATGCCGTGCTGGCCGTCGTCGTGATGATGGTTTATCTGTACGGCATCCGGCGGCTGAGCATCTGGCTGAATGGGCGTTATGAACTGCGCGCCGATGTCATCGAAGCGCTGCTGATTCTGCTGGTACTGTTTCTGGCCGCGCCGTTGCGCCGTGTGGTCGAACACTATTTGCAAAAGCTCTTTGCCAGCGAAGTCGGCCTGTACCGCGATCTGGTGGCGCAGGTCGGCGCTGAAAGCTCGAATTATGGGGAGCTGGATCACTTCGTTGAATTCGCCGAAAACCGCCTGCGCACCGCGCTGGAATTGGGCGAAGTCAACATCATCCCGGCGAGTGGCACGGCTGCCGTTCAGGCCGAAGCTTGCCATTTGGCCGAGGCCGGTCGGCTGACTGAAATCGAAGACACGCCTTTGCTGGAACGCCTGGGCGCGCTGGCCTGCTACGTGCTGTGGCGCGAAGGCCACGTTGTTGGCTTGCTGACAGTCGGCGGCAACCCGCAAGCGCTGACTTCGGAAAAACGCGAAGTGCTGACGGTGCTGGCTGGCCACCTGGCTGTTGCGATTGAAAACTGTCAACTGCTGGAAGAGAAGGTGAAGCTGGAACGCGAACTGGCCACGCGTGAACGGATGGCTTCGTTGGGGCAAATGGCCGCGACCATTGCTCACGAAGTCAAAAACCCGCTGAGCGCGATCAAGTCCATCACGCAGGTCATGCGCGAAGACGAAGCCGTCAGCCGCGAATACGGACGCGATCTGGATTTGATCACCGGCGAAGTGGATCGTTTGAGCCGCAGCGTTTCGCAACTGCTCAGCTTTTCCCGCCCCTCTGCCGTTGCTGCCGCGCCCGCTCGCTTGAGCGAGATCGTCTCCGTCGTGCTGAGGCTGACGCGTGGCGAAGCTGAACAGCGCGTGGCAAAGGTCACCACCCGCCTGCAATGCGACCCCGAATTCAACGGCGAAAAGACCGCCGCGTTGAAAGAGATTCTGCTGAATCTGATGCTGAATGCCGTGCAGGCAATCCCGCTGGAAGGCGAGGTGAAGATTGAAAGTTCATCGGATGGCGACGGGCGATTGCAACTCTCTATCACCGACAGCGGCACGGGCATTGCTTCTGACGACTGCGAGAAGGTCTTTGAACCTTTCTTTACGACGAAACAGCGCGGCACCGGGTTGGGGTTGGCGATTGTCGCGCGCCGCGTGCGCGAACTTGGTGGCGAAATCAGATTGGCAAGCTCTCTTTTGGGCGAGAACGGAACACGCTTTGAAGTCATCCTTCCAGTTTCAGGCAACGGCATTTGAACATCGGTGGCGCGCCGGTATAGTTGGCGAAGCGATGATCGCAAGGAGTTGCTCATGTCGCGAGCGACGCCCTGAAACAATGAAAAAGAGCATGGAGTTCAGCCTTTAGGCTGTCTGACTCCGACTGATCTGGTTGGCTGGGAGCCGACAGGCTAAAGGCTGAACTCCATGCTCTTTTTCCGAGGAGGAAACAAAAATGGTCGAAGTGACAATAGATCAATCAGGCAAAGTTGAAATCCCCGAAGCCATTCGCAAATGTTTTAGCTTAAATACCGGCAGCAAGCTGGAAATCACGATCGGCAAGCTTGGGGAGATTCGGCTTCAGCCCTTGCCTGAGAATGGCTACGAGGCTGATCACCAGGAAGGTGCGAACGAGGCGGAACCACTTAGGCTGATTCGGAAAAACGGCGTGTTGATGGTTGCCGCCGGACAACAAGGTGACGAGTACCTAAAATACTATCTTCTACACGCCGTCGAGCTTGACCGCGAAGAGCGAATGAGGAAATTGATGGGAGAAATCACTCTGTGAAAGTTCTGCCGGATACCTCCGTATGGGTCGCCGCATTGGTTGAATCGCACGATGATAACGAGAGAGCGGCGCCTTGGATCGAGAAAGTGAAGCAACAGACCGTTACGGCTGTCATTTCCGCTCACACCTTGGCGGAGGTGTATTCAGTTCTTACCAGAGCGCCCTTTCGCCCGATGCTTTCCCCTGCACAGGCATATCACTTGATGGAGGATAACATTATCGGAAAAGTGGAGGTCATTGCTTTAACCGTTGATGACTATTCCGATTTGATCAGGAATCTGGCGAAAACCGGTGTTGCAGGAGGCGCGGTTTATGACGGGGTCATTGCCTGCGCGGCGGCAAAAGCGCAGGTTGACCACATCGTCACCTTCAACGCCAGAGACTTTCGCCGCGTCTATCCGTCGCTCGCCGCCAGCGTCATTATTCCCTAAAGCCAGACCGGATTTTCCCAATGAATGAACCGAGAATTCTGATTGTTGATGACGAAGAGGCCGCGCGTTACGGCATGGCGCGCGCGCTGAAAAGTTACACCGTCGCCGAAGCGGGCAGCGTGGACGAGGCGCGAAAGGCTTTTATTGTTGCGCGCCCTGATTTGATGCTGCTGGACATCAATTTGCCGGGCACCAGTGGCCTGGATTACTTGCGCGAACTGAATCAATCCGACGATGCGCCGCCCGTCGTGATGATTACCGCGCACGGTTCGGAACGCACCGCCGTCGAAGCCATCAAGGCAGGCGCTTACGATTATCTGGCCAAGCCATTTGAAGTGGATGAGCTGCGGCTGGTGATTAAAAACGCGCTGGAAGCCCAGGGGCTGCGGCGCGAGAATGAAAAGCTCAAGGCTGAACTGAAAGCCGCGCGCGGTGTTGGCGATCTGTTGGGCACCAGCGACCAGATGCGCCGCATCTACGACTTGATTCATAAAGTCGCGGCGACCGACGTGACCGTTTTAATTCACGGCGAATCAGGCACCGGCAAAGAATTGGTCGCCCGCGCCATTCACGAAGAATCCGAGCGCCGTGCAGGCGGAGGGCGCAACGGCCAGTTCATCGCCATGAACTGCGCCGCATTGCCCAGCGAACTGATTGAATCGGAACTCTTCGGCCACGAAAAAGGCGCATTCACCGGCGCGGCGGGCCAGCGCAAAGGCAAGTTCGAACAGGCCCACGGCGGCACAATCTTCCTGGACGAGATCGGCGATATGAGCTTGAACACGCAGGCCAAGCTTTTGCGCGTGCTGGAAGAACGCAAGGTCGAACGGCTGGGGAGCTCGCATTCGATTCCGGTGGACGTGCGCGTGGTCAGCGCGACCAACCGCGACTTAAGCAAAGCAGTCGCCGAAGAGAAGTTCCGCGCCGATCTGTATTACCGATTGCGCGTCGTGCAAATGGATTTGCCGAGCTTGCGCGACCGCCGCGAAGACGTGCCAATGCTGGCCGAAAGCTTCCTGCAAACTTACGCCAAACGCTACAGCCTGAAATGCACGGAGATCAGCGCAGACGCGATGAAGCGTTTGGCCGCATACGACTGGCCCGGCAATGTGCGCGAGCTTCGCAACGCCATCGAACGCAGCGTCGTGCTGGCCGATGGCAAATCCCTGAAGCCCGACGACTTGCCCGAAGAAATCAAATCGGCCAAACCCGCGCCGCCCAAATTCGCCGTCAGCTTTCAGCGTGAAACCCAAGGCGCTGTTGCTGAAGAATCTTCCGCACTTCAAATTCCTTTTCTTGACGACTTCCGCGAAGCCCGCCGCGAATTCGAGCGCGCCTACATCGAACGCTGCCTGGTCGAAACCGGCGGCAACGTTACTCGCGCGGCTGAAAAAGTCGGCATGCACCGCCAAAGCCTGCAACAGAAGCTGAAAGACCTGGGCCTGACCCGCCGCTATGTCCTCAATGACGAGGCGCAGGATTCTGATGACGAGTGAAAGCTTGGCCTGACACCTCTTGGGTACGCAGGCGCGCGCGCCTGCGATCTTCTGTACTCGCCCTTTCTCACCAACTCAATTCTTTACAACACTCGCAGGCGAGCGCGCCTGCGTACCCAAGTCGTGGCATCACCCTTGCCAAGTCAGCTTCCGCAACCGTTGGGACTTTGAATCTTGCGCTGATGCTGCCGCCGCCCGGTTAATCGTATGGCTGCTACGGTGGTGGCGGCTCGGCGCAAGGCTTTTTCTGACTGCGGCAATTCCCCACACTCCTGATAAATCGGAGGCCTTATGAACAAACGTTTTGTTGCAATCGGCCTGTCTTTGGCAATGGTTTTTTTCGCATTGCCAGTAATGGGGCAGGGAACAGCGCCCGCAAATCAATTGTGGGATGTGCTGCGCCAGCTTTCCGGCGTTCAAACGCTGCGAGTGGAAAAGCGAGATGGAAAGAAGAGTACCGGCCTAATCGTCAGTTGTTCGGACACCGAGTTGGTGATCGAGCGCAGAGGCAAGCTCGAAACTTTCAATCGGAATGATGTGAAGAAGGTCTGGACAGTCGCGCCGCCCAACCGGGCGAAGCAGGCGATCTTCAGCACCATTGGCGGAGTCGGCGGCGCTTTGGCGGGAGTGACGATTGCAGTTTCGCTCGGCTTCAAACAATGCGGCGGCAGTTGCGCGGATGAAGGTGCGGGCGCAATCGCAGCAATCATCGGGCTGCCCGTAGCTGGCGCACTGGCCGGACGTGCGCTGGCAATGGGCAAACGCACTTTGATCTACGTTGCACCATAAAGCTCGCTGCGCGGCAGCGACAAGGAGTTAAGGCTATGAGCCAAAGCAGGATTTTGACGATACTGGGTTTGATTGTGAGTCTGGCAATGAGCTGCCTTGCTCAGAACGCAAAACCATCGCCCACCGCCGAAGAGTTGAAAGCGAAATTTACCGCTCTTCAACGGAAGGGAACAGCGATCACACTGAAGCTCAAACCCGGTCGTGTTTATTATTACCTTTCCCGCGGTGAAGACATAAAGCATGTGGCCGAGGAGAAAAATAAGCTCACCGGGACGATTGCCGTGGCTGCGGAAGACTATTTTATCTTGAACGAGAGATGGTTCTTGGGCCAGTCCGGCGAGCTTAAAATTCGGTATGAAGATGTTGAGAGAGCAAAGGTCAATGTTGTGCCGAATGGATTGAAGACCACAGGCGAAGTTCTTTTTTACTGCATTTTGTTGATGCCGACCGGCGCTTGCGCTATGTGAGCGGTGCTTAAATTCCCTGCGATTTCATTTCTGGTGGCGCGTATTGGTGCCAATCTATTTTGTTATTTGTGGCTGCCTACTCCCGCTCAGTTCTTGGCTCAGCGCGCGTTCATCCCATCACAATTCAACTGTGCGCCGTCTGATCATTATTCTCGACGGCGTGCCCTACGAAACGATTGCTGAACTGAAAACTGAAGGCCGCTTCCGCCGGTTCAAACAACCTGCTCGATTGATCTCCACATTCCCATCGCTGACCAATGTGGCGATGGTGGAAATTCTGCATCACGAAGATTCGCCCGGCTACGAAGATCATTACTATGACCGCGACCGCAATCGTTTGCTGGGCACAATTCAGGATCGCTTTCGCGGCGAGAAGTTTATTGCCGGGACGTTCCGCGAAACCTTCGATTATCACGCGGCGGCATTCAACGGAGCGGTCGGGTATCTGGCGGCGCCGATTGGAACGGCAGCGATGGCACAGCTTGATCTGGCGGAATTGCGCGCGGCGTTTCTAAAGTCGAGCGCGCCGTTATTTGTCGGCTACATTGGCGAAACGGATTCGCTGGCGCATCTGGGCGGCAAGGAGCAGTTGAAAGCGTTCCTGCGCACCATAGCTGCCGTTTCCCGGAGATGAGACCGGGACTTTTTGAAATTGTCCGGGTATTGTTGGAGGCATGAATGAGACACTTCAACTGACCCATATAAAAGTCGGTGATATTCCGCTCTTGCTCGGTCTGATCATCAAGCTGGAGGTTGCCGGCCTCTACGACCGGGAAATTAAAGATCACGGATTGCATCCGGGTTTGAGCGGCGGATGGATGCTCGCGATTTGGATGGTCTTCGTCCTGACCGAGAGCGATCACACCAAGTATAAAGTTGAAGAATGGGTCGAACGCCACCTCTCGTTGCCCTCGCAGTTGAGTGGGCGTCAGATTCGATCCGCGGATTTCAATGACAACCGGCTTGTACCCTGGCCTGCCGAAGAAGGCCACGGATCATCCGACGGCGGTCGCGCTGCTCAACGCAATTGACCGCCATGAAGTGACTTTGACGCGAGCCGAATTGAACGGCCAAACGTCTTCTCACCTCTCGCCCTTGCCGCAATGGCTGCCTGATGTCTTGCATTACTTGCATCTGTCGCCAACTCTCTACGCCGATGTGCAAAAGAATTCAGCTTTTGACATTTCAAT
>JBBQVH010000150.1:0-17454 GCA_038211695.1 Blastocatellia bacterium
AGTGGCTCAGTGAAGAGAGAGAGCACGATGCAACCACGTGTCAGTAGCCCGCGCGTGAGCAAGGGCTGGCGTGGCGTCCGGCGGCCCTCCCTCACGGTCGGGCTACTGACACATCTCCCCCACATGAACCACTACCAAAAATATAACCCCTGGCGATTGACACGCCGGAAGAATTTAGACTGCGACGGCGCGAGAACCTCATTCAGCAAATCACAGTGTTTCCTAACATCCTCAACAGACTCATTGCGAAACAAGACCTGACGCAGGCTGAAGCCACTGTCTTGCTTGACGCCATGCTGGGGGATTCCGCGACTGATGCGCAGATTGCGGCGGCGCTGGTGGCATTGGCCAGCAAGGGCGAAACCGCGGAAGAGTTGGCGGGCTTTGCCGAAGCAATGCGGGCGCGTTGCAGCCGGATTACGGCGAAGCACGAAAACTTTATTGACACTTGCGGCACGGGCGGCAGCGGAGCAAAGACCTTTAACGTTTCCACCGCCGCCGCGTTCGTTGTGGCTGCTGCCGGGCTGCCGGTGGCCAAACACGGCAATGTAGGCGTGACCAGCAAATCCGGCAGCGCCGATGTGCTGCGCGCGTTGGGCGTCCGGGTTGATCTGCCGCCGGAGCGAGTGACTGAAGTTTTCGATGAGATTGGCATTTGTTTTATGTTTGCGCCGCTGCATCACGCGGCAACGAAGCGCGTGGCAATGGTACGGCGTGAATTGGGAGTGCGAACGATCTTCAATTTGCTTGGGCCGTTGACGAACCCGGCTGACGCGCCATTCCAGGTCCTTGGCGTGTCGAATGAGGCGGCGTGCGAAAAAGTTGCGCAGGCTTTATCACGATTGGGAACGCGGCGAGCGTGGGTGGTGCGCGGCGAAGATGGTTTGGACGAGATCACGCTGGCGGGCAAAACCATCGTTCACGAAGCGACGGCGGATGGTGTGCGGCGCTTTGAAATCACACCGGAAGAGTTTGGACTCCAACGAGTCTCATTGGAAGCATTGCGCGGCGGCACAGCGGAAGAGAATGCTGCAACGATTCGCGCCGTGCTTTCCGGCGAAGGAAAAGATGCGGCACGCGATCTGATCTTGCTCAATGCGGCGGCTTCGCTGTTTGTCGCTGGCGGAGCTGAAAGTTTGCCTGTCGCGGCAGAGCTGGCGCGGCAGGCAATATTGAATGATTCGGCGATGGTGAAGCTGGAATCATTGATTCGGGCAACCCAAGGTTGAAAGACAATGACGGATATTCTAGAAAAAATCGTTGCACGCAAACGCGAACGGCTGGCGGAGTCAAAGCGTCTGACGCCGCTGGCGCAATTGATTGCCGACGCTCCGACTGTGTTGAATGGCAACCGCTTCATTCGCGGGGTGCGGCGCGACGGCATCAACATCATTGCCGAAATCAAACGCCGCTCGCCGTCAAAGGGCGTCATTCGTCAGGATTTTGATCCGGTCAGCATTGCGCGCAATTACACGGCGAATGGCGCGGCGGCGATTTCCTGCCTGACGGAAGAAGATTTCTTTGATGGTTCGCTGGAATATCTGCGGGTGGTGCGCGAAGTTTCTCCACTTCCGCTGCTGCGCAAGGATTTCATCTTTGATGCGTATCAACTTTACGAAGCTCTGCACGCGGGAGCAGACGCGATTCTGCTGATTGCCGCAATGTTAGATGGCGGCCAGTTCAACGACTTGCTGCAGGAATCGTATGCTTTGGGCCTGGATGTGCTGGTCGAAATTCACGACCGTGACGAAATGGAGAAAGTTTTGCGGTATGACGTGCAGTTGCTAGGCATCAACAATCGCAATCTGCGGACGTTTGAAACAACACTGGAGACTTCGATTGCGCTGGCGGCGGAACTGCCCAAGGCCATCACCCTGGTCAGCGAAAGCGGCATTCGCACACGCGAAGACATTGACCGGCTGCGGGCCGCCGGTTTTCACGCCTTTTTGATCGGCGAAGAGTTGATGCGGGCAAGCGATGAAGGGCAGGCCTTGAAAAATCTGATCGGTGATAACCAGTAGATCACGAAATGGACGAATCAGAAGGAACACAAAAAGCGCAAAGAAGAAACCAAAAGCCACAAAAACACTATCCCCAAGGCCTTTGCGCTTTTTGCCAGTTTTGAGTTTTTTGTGTTCCTGCTTTTTGCATCTGGTTTCGTGATCTACTGATAATTGAATTCGCGTCCTCAATAATCTGTCTTCCCCCAAAAGGAGCAAAGCAGTATGGCAAAGAGCAGGCAGTATCGCTCAGCACTTCGAATGGGCTGGCTGTGGCTGTGGCCGGTGATTTTGCTGGCGGTCACAGTCTTTGGTTCAAATCACGCAACGGCCTTCGGGCAAGAGCGTGCGGCGGTTCCGTCGCCTCCCGCTGACCGTCGAGACCGGTTTGGGGTTTACAACTGGGGCGTGGATTACGCGGCTTATCCGGCGGGCAGCGCGGTTGATCGGTTGAACTGGGCGGCAGATAAAGTCGCCGAGATCGGCTCGCGCACGATTCGCGTGGCGATGCCGGGCGACATTTATCAGGTTGGCCAGATGAGCGACGATCTGGCGCAGGCGGCGATGAGTCCGGCCTACGACAAGCTGTTCAGCGATCCGCGCTTTACGACCATTATGCTGACGGTCAAATCTTCGACCGAAGTCGTCAGCGGTTGGGCGGATGGCTACACGCAGGAAGAGTACAGCGCAGTGCGCGACGAGATTGCGCGGCTGGGCGATACTCTGTTGGCCAATCCGAAGTTCGCGGGCAAGGCCTTCATTATCCTGAACTGGGAAGGCGACAACGCGATGTCGGGTTACGAAAACAAACAAACGATCTGGGACGCCTACACAGCCTGGATTCAATCGCGCTCTGATGGCGTCAAGCTGGCGCGCGCGCGCAACCCCGCGAGTGCGGCAAAACTTTACAGTGGCCTGGAATTCACGCTGGTGCGCGACCCGAAAACCGGCAAGCCCTGCGGCACGCCCGTCGCGGACCCGCTGCGCGAAGACCCGCTGGAAAATCGCTGCGTGATTGATTACGTCGCGCCGCGCGTGGACGTGGATTATTACTCGCTGTCGTCGTGGTGGACGCTGGGCGTGAAGGACCAAAGCTTGGACGCGAGCTACAAGGACGCGCTCAAGGCGGATTTGAATTTCGCGCTGGCGAAGGTGCGCGAACGCAGGCCGGAGATTGTCGAAGCCAACTTCATCATCGGCGAATTCGGTATGCAGCGCATGCGTTGGGGCGAGACGAACATCGCCAACTTCACCAACGAATTTTTCGACGCGGTGGAAGCGCCCGATGCGTTCAAAGTTTCGTACGCGGTCTACTGGCAGATCATTGATAATGGCCCGCTGTTTTATGTCATTGAAGATGGCTTCGGATTGTTCCGGTCGCGCAATGGGATTTTCAACCTGACGCGATCGGGCGAAACCTTCAAGCGTAGGCTGGCCGGTCAGGGCGTGCCGAAATGGACTGGCGGCCCGTTCATTCGGCGCGATCCGCCGGGCGTGGTTGATTTGAAAACCGGCGAACCGCAGCTTCAACTGGACAGCGTTTTGCAGATTGACGCGAGCGGCACGGCGACGCCGTTTTCGGCGGCTGGCAACCGCGTCAGCATCGAACAAGGGATTTATCATTACCTGATGCCGCGCGACGAAGCCGTGAACTTTACCGAATCGCCGACGCGTATTACTGCGGCCTTTCCAAAAGAACTGAGGCCGGGCTTCGCGGCGATCTATGTCAGCGACAAAGACGGCGTTGAATCGGAGGCTTACTTTCCATTCATCACCTGCGCTGCCTGTCCTTTGCTTTTGGCCGTTCAGGACGAACGTGCGTTGAATGAGTTTTATCCCGGCGGCATTGTGACTCTCGTTGGCGAAAGGTTTGCGCCGACCGGCAACACCATCATCGTCGAACAGCAAACCGAACAGCAGGCGAAGTTCAAATTCATCGTTCCGCGCGCCGACGTGATTGATGAATCGCCCGAAGCGATTACGTTCAAGCTGCCGCTGCAAATGATTTCGAGCCGCTTCACGGCGATTATTGTCAGGAACCCTGATGGCAATGAATCGAATACCTCTCCGATTCAGGCGTATGCGGAAAACACCGCTGGCCCGCCGAAGATCGCAGAGTTTCGTGTGATTACCAATCGCGATACGGGCAAGCAGAACATTCCTGTCGGCAGCGTGATCACCATTCCCGGCGGCAGATTTTCTGCGAGCGGCAATACCGTCATCATCGAACAAGGCGCGCAACGTTTCACCGTTGCGCGAGACGCGAATTGGAGCGAATCGCCAACGCAGATCACGGCGAAACTTCCCGATGGTGTGCAATCCGGTCGCGCGCAGGTGTACGTCGTCAACGCGCAAGGCCGCGAAAGCCGCGCCGTCGAATTCGCCGTTGCCCGGCTGGCGGGCAGCAATCGCCCGCCGATCAGACGTGGGCGGTGACAGCAAGATGGCAATCAAGCTGAAAGTTTGCGGCATCACTTCCATTCAAGACGCTCGTGCGGCCATTGCCAGCGGCGCGGAGTACCTGGGGTTTAACTTTTACAGAAAAAGCCCACGTTACATCGCGCCGCTGGCCGCACGGGCGATCATTGAACAACTGCCGGGCGAAATCGTTGCTGTCGGCATCTTCGTCAACGAAGCCCGGCCCGAAGACGTGATCGAAGTTTTGCAAACCAGTGGTGCTCAGATGGCGCAACTGCACGGCGATGAAGATGCCGTCTATTGCGCGGCGGTTGGCCCGGAGCGTGTAATCAAAGCGTTGCGATCCCGCGATGATTTTGACGCGCGGCAAGTCTTGCAGTATCCGGCAGCGGCGATTCTGCTCGACGCGTTTGATAAGAGTTTGTACGGTGGCACGGGCAAGACGGCAAACTGGCAGCTTGCGCGTGAAGTCGCAACGCACGTCAATCTGTTTTTAGCCGGTGGGCTTTCGCCGGAAAACATTGTGGAAGCCGTGCGGGTGGTTGCGCCTTTTGCGGTGGATGTGAACAGCGGCGTCGAAAGCGCTCCCGGTGTCAAAGACACAGGAAAATTACAGGCTTTGGCCGATGCGCTGAAGCTCATGACAGCTTGAATGGAGAGACACGTGTTGCTGGCTGTCCTTTGCTGGCTGAAAGACGGAGGATTTTATGGACAACGCTAGAAGATCCGGACTGGGACTCGTATTTGCCATCATTGGCTTTTTTATTGGCAGAACGTATCTGCCGGCCACGCCTGACAAGGTGCTGACGCTTTCGAGCTTCACCACAAAAACTGCTCCGGCAGTAACACAGACTCCTATGTCTCCTGTGGCTCCTGCTGCTACGCCGGGACTCTTTGCGCCGGTCGCGAATCCAAATGCCTTCCCGACTCCATACCCGACGCCGGCAACTGTGAATGACAATCCGGCTGTCAGGGCGGTGCCTGCGCCTGCACCGGCTCAAATTCCCTCTCAGGCTCCAATTCGAGTTCAACCTCCGGCATCTTCCAACCCAAGCGCATATCCAACGCCGTATCCCACGCCAGCGCAACAGCCCACCAGGCCAACAACGACTCCGGGGACGATGGTGAACCGTGTGCAAGCTTCAGGCCCTGCGCCTGCCGCGTTTTCCCTGGATTCGTTCGACCGGCAATCGCATCTGATCTATCTGATTCTGGTATTGTTGGGAATCGGCATTATTTACAAGAAACGCAGCAATGACGCCGCAGTTTGCGTCGCCATGCTGATTATCGGCATCGTTCTGGGGCATTACGTTGATCCCGGCCCGATCAACCTTTCGAATCCGTTCAACAAAACAGTTTGAGGAGAAGTACTTTTCATGACCAGCTTCAGTGAGTTACCCGATGCCAGCGGCCACTTCGGCCAATACGGCGGCAGCTTTGTGCCGGAGACGTTGATGTACGCGCTCGACGAATTAAAGGCGGCGTATGCCGAAGCCAAGGATGATCCATCGTTTCAGGAAGAGTTTCATCGGTTGCTGCGGGATTTCGTAGGCCGTCCATCGCCAATCACTTTTGCCGAACGGCTGACTGAACATTTGGGCGGCGCGAAAATTTACCTGAAGCGCGAAGACCTGAACCACACCGGCGCGCACAAGATCAACAACGCTGTCGGCCAGATTCTGCTGGCCCGGCGAATGGGCAAACGCCGCATCATTGCCGAAACCGGCGCGGGACAGCACGGCGTGGCGACGGCGACGGTTTGTGCGTGGGCTGGAGTCGAATGCGTCGTGTATATGGGCACGGAAGATATGCGGCGACAGGCGCTGAATGTCTTTCGCATGCAGTTGATGGGCGCGAAAGTGGTCGGCGTGGAATCCGGCAGCAAGACCTTGAAGGACGCGATCAACGAAGCCTTGCGCGATTGGGTGACCAATGTGGGTGATACGCATTACCTGCTCGGTTCCGTGTTGGGGCCGCATCCATACCCGATGATGGTGCGCGATTTTCAGAGCATTATTGGCCGCGAAGCGCGCGCGCAAATGCTGGAACGCCCCGGAAGGTTGCCGGATTACCTGGTTGCCTGCGTCGGTGGCGGCAGCAATGCGATGGGATTGTTCTATGATTTTTTGAATGACAAGGACGTCAAGATGATCGGCGTGGAAGCGGGCGGGCGCGGCCTCAGCTTGGGCGAGCACGCGGCGCGGTTTCTGGAAGAAGGCGGCGGTAGAGTTGGCGTTCTGCAGGGCACGCGCAGTTATGTGTTGCAGGATGATCGTGGACAAATTTCGCTGACGCATTCCATTTCCGCTGGGTTGGATTACGCCAGCATCGGGCCGGAGCATGCTTATCTGCACGACACTGGACGCGCCAAGTATGTATACGCCGGGGATGATGAAGCGCTCGCCGCGTTTCAGTTGTTATCCAAGATGGAAGGTATTATTCCCGCGCTGGAGTCTTCCCACGCCATCGCCGAAGTCGTGAAGCTGGCGCCGCGCCTGTCGCCGAACGAAATCATTCTGGTCAACCTGTCCGGGCGTGGAGACAAAGACGTTCACACAGTCGCCGATGCTTTGAACGAGAAATTGTGATGCCTGAGATTGCTGAAATTACCGACATCGCGACACACCTGCGCGCCGTGCCGCGCCCGGTGAAAGCAGATGACGTGGTCGCAGAGGTCAAGCGCCTGATGGGCGACCAACTGATCGCCGTCATCTATCGCGACCGCGTCCGCGCCATCCGCACGCGCAGTTACAATCTTAATGGTTCAACCAAAAAAGCCGACGTTGAAGTGATGCACACGCTGCTGGGCGTGGAACTTCGGGTGGGCAAACGGCGACTGTTATGCCCCGATCTGGCGACGGCGCGTTATCTGTCTGTGTTTGCGCGATTGGGCGCGGAGGAAACGGCGGTTCCCTACGACATCACGCAGATTTCACGGCTGGCCGACGATCTGGAATCTTCGTGGTACAGAATGCTGATGCTGGCCGAACATCTGACCGCCGGACGCAGTGAACGATTGCGCAATCGAGTGATCGCCGGTTTGCTGGCAGATCAGCGGCAGGAAGTCACGGGGCTGGGCGCTGGCCCGGCAATCCCGGAATTTAATCAAAACACCAAACAACGAAGGCCAAAGGTCTGAAATTCAAAATTTGAGATTGAGATTTGAGATGAAGAGAATACATTTATCCTCAGTGTCTGTTCTGTTCCTGGCGCTCGCGGTTTTCTACATCCCGGCTCTTGCGCAACTTCCCCTGGAACCATCGCTCGATCAGATCAAAGCGGAGAAATTTATCATCCAGACATTGGAGGGCAAGAAGATCACGCTGAATAAATTGCTGACGGAAGGCAAGCCAATCGTTTTGGATATTTGGGCAACGTGGTGCGGGCCATGCCGTCAGGAGATTCCACATCTGGTCGAGGTTGCCGAAAAGTTCCGGCAGGATGGGCTGATCGTCATCGGACTGACGACGGAAGACCCGGCCAGGCATCGTCAGGCGGTCAAGGATTTTGCCAAACAATATGGAATGACCTACCAGGTCGGCTTCGCTTCTGAATCGCTTTACCTGTCGTTGAACGATGGCTCATCGCGCATGCGCATTCCGCAAACATTCATCTTCGGCGCGGATGGCAAGCTGATTAAAAGGCTGATTGGCTACAGCGAACGTGTTGGCAACGAAGTTTTGATGAAAGCCGTAGAGCAGGCCATCAAGGGAGAGGCCAAGACTTCAAAATAAATCGGCGAACGCTTTGCCGCATCCCGTGGTTGTCAAGCTGCGAAAGGGCAAGCTATGATACCGCCCGATTCGCTTTCGGCTTCTCACAAAGCCAATGTCCCAACCGCGAACGACACTTTTCTTTAAGGCAGAATGATCCAATGTTTCAACGCACTTCATTACGGCGATTCTCGCTGATGCGCTTTGCGCGCAACCTGCTGCTGGCAGCAACAGCCCTGTCTTTCCTCTCCTGTTCATCGGGCGGCAAGCTGGACAGCAAACTGGACAGCAGGGCGGGGGACATGAGTTTGCCAATGCTCAATGGCGGCAACATCAAGCTCAACGAACTGGTCGGCAATAACAAAGTCGTACTGGTCAACTTCTGGGCAACATGGTGCGGGCCGTGCCGCCGTGAAATTCCGGATTTGACGGCGCTACACAACAAGTTCAAAGACAAAGGGGTCGAGATCGTCGGCTTGACCATCGAAGAACCGCAGATCGCTGAACAGGTCAAGGCATTTACACAGCAGCTTGGCATGAATTACCGCATTGGTTTTTCAACCAAAGAGATGTTTTTCATGTTCAACAAGGCCAACGGCAGCGATCCGCGCGCGCCCATTCCACAGACATTCATCTTCGGCAAAGATGGCAAGATCGTCGCTAGTGTGCCGGGCTTGCGTCCGGACTTTCGCCAGTGGGCCGAAAACGCAATTACCCAGGCACTCTAAGGCAAGCCCTCGGCGCGCCGTCATCAGCAATTCAGCGCCCCTTAAACCCTCAATTTCCAGCTTCTCGATTTGTAACTTGGAGGTCATCAACTTTTATGCGTCATCGTAAATTCAATTTATTCATGGTTCTCACACTGGGCGCGTTGTGTTCAGTTCTGGCTGTGTTCAGCGCAGGTGCGCAACAGAAACCGGCTGACAAGCCCGCGTCGGTCAAAAGCGATCAGGTCAAAAAAGATAAACAGGACGAACCGGTCGCCATCACGCAGCGAGCAGCCGAAGATAAAATACCGGAAGGAAAAAAACTGACGGAAGAAGATTTCGCCAATTTCCGTTTTCCAGTGATCAATGGCAAAGGCGATGTCGCCTTCCTCGCTCTTTTTATTGACCCGAAAGGGCCGAATAATTCCGGGCAAGCCATCTTTGTTCACCAGGCGGATGGCAGTTGGAAGATTACCCGCGAAGGCGACAAGGCCGCCAATTTGGCCGAAGGCGTATACGGTTTCAGCGTGCCGACGATGAATGACAACGGCGATCTGACCTTCTTCGCCACGTTTGGCTCGCGCGCGGGGGCACAAACACAAGCCGTCGTTACTGACCCGAATGACCCACTTTCTGCGGCGGTTGCTCAACACCGCGCAGGCGCGCTTTACGTCAAAACGGCGCAAGGATTAAAGAGCGTGGTCAAACTTGGCGATGAAGTGCCATTGATGCCGTCTCATTTCAGCGGCTTTGCCAATCCTTCCACCAACAGCAAAGGCACCACTGCTTTCATCGGCACTTACAGCGACCCCGATGGCCGCGGCCTGATGATGCTGGCAGATGGCAAGTTGCGCGTGATTGTTCGCAGCGGACAGAAAGTCGGTTTGCCCGGCCTGGCACCCGACGATGCTTACTCAGAGCATTTCTATCCATCGAAGCTGAACGACCGCAACGAAATTGCATTTATGGAACGCATCGGCGACAAAAGCGGAATTTTCGTCTCGCGTCCTGGCGGAATGGAACTGATCGCCATCACCGGCCAACCATCGCCGATCAAAGGCTCAAACTTTGGTGGCTTTGGTAATCGCACGCCTTCGATCAGCCAAAAGGGGGAGGTCTCGTTTGCTGCCTTCTTTGACGGGCCGGACGCCGGGCGTGGCTTGTTCTACAAACCAGTGACTGGGCCGGTACAGTTGATTGCCAGAGACGGCCAGAAAGCTGGCGACAGCGGGATGTTCAAAGACTTCCTTTCGCCCGCCGTCAATTCGCGCGGCGAGATCGCTTTCATCGGCAAGATGGAAGGACGCAATCAAGGCTTGTTTCTGAAGACGGCCAAGGGGCTGGAAGTCATCGCATTGATTGACCAGAAAATTCCCGGCGGCAAGGGCGAGCTAGAAGTCTTCAATAACTTCACCCAGCCTTCGATCAACGACAAAGGCGAAGTGGTTTTTTACGGCCAGATCAAAAATGCCGAAGTCGGCATCTTTCACCGCGACGAAAAAGGCGTGCTGCACACGCTGGCCCGGCGCGGCGACAAGATGCCGAAGTAAGATAGGCAGCGGATAAGTCATGGCAAGAGGCGTGATCAAGGGAGAAGAAAAATCCTTGGTTGCGCTTTTTCTTTGCCAACCACGAACAACGATCATCAAATCGTAAAGGAACCATAACAAATGCAGGAAACTCTTATTCACGCCAATTGCGGTGGCGTCATCAACCAGGAAACAGACACCGAAATTTATAAATGCGATAAATGCGAAGAAGCAGGAATCGCAGTTCAGCATACAGACAAAGCAGAAGTCATTCTTCTGAATCAAAGCACTGAGCAGGAGATCGAGAAAATTGAAGAAGCAGCAGATAACCAGACGGATGACATCAACCATTAGGCTGGTAGATGGGTCGTTTATGGCCTGCGCGAGCAATAACCGCGCAGGCCATAAACGACCACCTAAAATCAGGGTAGTGTCCTAAAGAAGTGTTGCTATGCAGAAGTCGTTGGCTCTCAACTCCAAAGGGGCGACAATGTGATAGTCCGGCGCAACGCGCCGAAAACCAACCGCGCCGCTGGCAAGCCTCGAAGAGGCGAAATAGCCTGTTATTGTGCCCCTTCAGGGCTTTTTCGTGGGACGGATTTTGCCCTAGGGCGTCGCGCAGGAGCGCTCGCCCTAGGGTATTGCATTGTGCCCCGTTGGGGCTTTCATAACAGCAACGCTCTTGGCTCGCTACCTTCAGTAATAAAAATGGCTCACGTTAGCAGATGCGAAACGTGAGCCATTTGGTTTTGAGATACAGCGACGAAACTTATAGCGTGAAGCCTTTGCGGTATTCACGCTGCAGGTATTGATTGGCCGCGTCCACGTTGGTAACTCGGCCTTGTTCGCCGTCGTACTTAATCTGCACGCCTTGTCCTGTCTTTAGCGCCACGATGCCGAGCACCATCGTCTCGGTCAGTTTCGACGCATACTCAAACGGCGAACTCGGTTTTGCATCGCCCTTGCAGGCTTTCGCAAAGTTCATGCGGTGCAGCGCCTCGCCCTTCGCATTGGTCATGATGCGCTCGTATTTCTGCGGGACCTTCTTGGCCGCTTCCATCAGCGATTCGGGGAAGATGCGCGGTTTCTCGCCGTACGTCCCATGCATCAAGATTCCTTTTTCGCCAATGATGATGACGCCACCGCCACGATCCAACTGGACGTTGTCGGGAAGCAGTTCATGGCGCGGAGCCATCAATCCGCCATCGGCCCAGACCATTCGCACGGGCGGTTGATTGCCACGCGCCGCGAAGTGATAAACCGCCTGCGTTACCAGCGGATGGCTGGCGATGTTGTTCTTGCTGTCGTAGCCCCACGGTGACGAAGTCGCTTCAATGTGCGTCGGCAAGCCCAGGTCGAGCGCCCAGAAAGGATGATCAATCAAATGCGCGCCCATATCGCCCAACGCACCCGTGCCCCAATCCACCCAGCCGCGCCAGTTGAACGGATGATAGATGGGATGGAATGGAACTTCAGGCGCAGGCCCCAGATACAAATCCCAGTTGAGCGTGTCCGGCTTCGAGAAGTTATTCAGGACAGTCCACGCCGTTTCTTTGTTGACGCGAACCTGCGTCCAGTCATTACCGAAATTGCCTGCCTGGCCATAACCACCTTTGGCCATTCTTTGCCCTTGCGGCCCAGCCTGTCCGACTTCGGGGGCAGGGGATGTGTCAGCGACAGGCTTGCCCGGACGCGGTACACCTTGCGGCCAGATTGGACGATTCGTCCACACCTGAACTTCGCGCACCGGGCCAATGATACCCGCCTGAATCCATTCGTTGATTAATCGCGCGTCGCTGCTGGAATGTCCCTGGTTGCCCATTTGCGTGACCAATTTGGGATTCTTGCGCGCTGTTTCGCGCAACACACGAGCTTCGTGCACGGACCAGGTCAGCGGCTTTTCGCAATAAACGTGCTTACCGTGTTCTAGCGCGGCTTTTGCCGCCATCGCGTGAATGTGGTCTGGCGTGGCAACAACTACGGCTTCGATGTCTTTCTGCTGATCCAGCATGACGCGGAAGTCTTCGTAACGTTTCGCCTTGCCATAGGCCTCTTGCAGCTTGACGCCGCTTTCATTCGGACTGCCATCACGATTTTTGGTTCGCTCTGCTTGCGCTCTGTCCACGTAGCCGAAGTCCACGTCGGCCAGCGCAACGATGTTTTGTCCGCCCATCACGAGTTCCGTTGCGTCTGATGCGCCTTGTCCGCCGCAGCCAATAACGGCGACGTTCAGTTTATCGCTGGGAGCGATGTAGCCTGTGCCGCCCAGCACATGGCGGGGCACGATCATCGCGCCCAATGCGACGCTGGCCGAACCCGCGACGAATTTCCGTCTGGTGATCTTGTCTTTTTTCATAGGGTCTCCGTAATAAATTAGGGGTTAGTGAAACGCAGGTTGCGGCTTTTCTGAAATCGCCGCGCCCGCGCATCATAACCCCAGACAAGATTTTTGTGCAGAGTCAGCAGTCCGTCTTCTGTAAATATCCGCGGCTGGCCTAATTCCCAAGCAAAAGAAAGCGGCTGCCAATAGCTTTTGCTACTGACAGCCGTATATAATTCAAGTCGCGGAAATTACGAGAAGAGGCGTTTCTACATCGTTGAATACTTGCCGACGTAAAGTTTGCCTTCGTAATCCACCAGGCCCATTCTGACCTGTTGCAACCAGCCAATACGTCCTAACACATCCCGCTTGATTTCAACGTCACGCGCAAAATAGACCGTCACATCGAATTCGAGTCCCAAAGTCGTCAAAGTAACTTCGTGGCCGAAGGTGAGGAACGATCCTGTAACGGTGCTGATCCATTGTGGAGTTCCATTCTCAACGTCCAATCCCAGCGCCTCGCCGATACCGCGTCGGAAGATGCAACACCCTGCGCCGGTATCCAGTTTGGTTGTGACATTCTGGCTGAATGAACCAACCGTCAGCCGCGCTGGCACTGTAATGCCCGGTTCGCCGGGGTCATATTCGTGTAGCACTGACTCGGCAATTTCGTAGCGCATCGTTACCAGCCTCCGAATGGGAATTCCTCTGGCGGGTCAACTTGTGTGAGAAACGGGATTGCGACGCCGGCTGCGCGCGCAGCATCCGCCACTTCACGAGCATTCGTGCCATGGCCGATCAATTGATCGCCAGCCAGCGCTACCCATTTTCCGACGTACTCGTGTTTATGCTCTTTCAACCAGCAAAGCTCACGTGAAAGGTCAATCGGTTGGACGCGCCGCACGGGCTTCAATTCTCCACGCTCACTTTTAGCGGATTCACTAGAACCGTTTTGCAAAACGCCGGCCTTCTTCAGTTCGTCAATCACCAGTTCGTCTTTGCCGAATAGCTCATTGGGAATCAGCACGCCATTTTCCTGCACCACAATTTGCTGTGAGTTCAATTCGCTCATCGCTTCTCCTTTGCTCCTTCAGTTTTGAATCAACGTCGAAAGTATCGCGCCAACCAGTGATGAGCGCAATAAACAACGGCTGCCAATGGACGTTTGCCACTGACAGCCGTAAATGATTTTGGTTCGGGTGAACCTTGTTCTCTGTTGAGAGAGAAACTTTAGTCACCAGACACGCTGATCGCGCCAGTGCCTTCTTCTTTCTTGCTGCCCAGGCCACCGATCTGAACAAATTTCTGTTCAGCACCAGCCTGCTTCATTACCGATTGCATATAGAGTTTGCGCATCGCAGCCTGCTCTTCTTTTGCCGTTTGCGGCAGCACGCCTTTTTCGCGGCCACGGCCAGAATCATCCGCGTTGACATTCAAACGATGCTCGGTTTCGGCTAGATTGACGCTGTGGTTGTTGGCGAAAATCTCGTGACGGCCATGATCCTGATACCACTTCGCGACGGTGGCGTTCGAGTGCATGTTCTCAATGATGTTGCGCCAGCCGATGCCCGTGTTATAGGCGCAGAAGCTGATTTCGCCTTCCTGTGTGCCGTAGGGGATGATGCACATCTCCGTGCGGCGGAAGTCATAGTTAAACAAATCCTGGAACCACATTCCCGCAATAAACAGGAAGTTCCAGCGATCTTTGCGGCGCGCAACCACGTCGTCAATGGTTCGAGTCGGATCAGATTTGCCGTAATCTTTGCCAGACAACCCAAACGTCTTGTCGAACTTTTGCAGCAGGTCGGACAGTTTGAAGTGGGTCGGTGCTTTGAAGGGGTTGTAGTTCTTCAGCAGCGCCATGCCCATCATCGCCATCGAGAATTTCTTGCCACGCGCTGCGTCAGTGACTTTGCGCATGTCGCCAATCAGGCCGGGAATGTTGATAAAGTCCGGAACCGGAGCCATCTCTTTGGTTTCCTTGTCAATCATGACCGCCGTGCCGACGCCGCAGTTCGGGTGGCAGCCACAACTCATCTGTCCCCATTCGCGATCAGGGCCGTGCGCCATATCAGCGAAGTCGGCAAATGCGCTCATCAACGAAATGGGAAACCAGTCTTTGTGCGGATCGGTGATGCCGATCTGATCGTGAACGTCCTGCGCCATATGCGACAGCGTGTAACGTTGGCGCAGGCGGCGGTCGTCCGTGATGTCTTCATCGCGGCCTGTGAAAGAAACCGGCTGGAACGAAACGAAGCCGATTTTCTTCGGGTTATCCAGCGCGAAGCGGATGACCGGGCCGACTTCATCGTTATTGACGGTGTTGACCAGCGTTGTCACCAGCACGATTTCGACGCCGGCTTCGTGCAGGTTATCAATCGCCTTCAGCTTTACGTCGAACAGGTTGCCGACTTGACGATGGCTGTTGGCGGCGTTGCCGATGCCGTCGAATTGCAGGTAGACATAACGCAGACCGGCTTCAGCGGCCTTGCGCGCGAACTCTTTCGATTTGGCGAACTCGATGCCGTTGGTCGCGGCCTGCACTGAGTTGTAGCCGACTTTGCGCGAGTAGCGAACCGCGTCCAGGAAGTACGGCGACAGTGTGGGTTCGCCACCTGAAAACTGCACTGACATCTGGCGGCGCGGTTTGACCTGAATGGCGTTATCCAGAATTTCCTTGATGTCTTCCCAAGCCAGTTCGTGGACAAATCCAACTTGGTTGGCGTCCATAAAGCAGGGATCGCACATCATGTTGCAGCGGTTGGTCAGGTCAATCGTCAGCACCGAACCGCGTCCGTATTTGATCGTGGACGAAGCGTGATGATGAACATGCTCGTCGTTGTGGGCATCAATGTCGCGGCCCGGGTACATCGTTTCGACGTGCTCCAGGAACTTCGCATCCACGGCCATCATGTCTTCGATATGACCGTGAACCGGGCAATCCTTGATCATCCAGATTTCGTTGTTGCGCTCAATGATCGTTGCTTTGATCTCACCTGGCTTTTCCTGAATGAGCTGCCAAGGGTCTTCTCCGCCTTCGATGATGCGGGTGCGGGCCTCTTTGACGCACTTCGGGCAAAGGCTGTCAGTCACACGCGGCCAGCCCAAAGTTGGCTTGGTCTTCTCCCAGGATTTTTGCAACGGCTTATCCGACCATTTTGGAATGAAGGATTCGTTGGGGTTGAACTGATTAAAGAACTGGGCAGTGTTGAAGGCGGCTCCGGCGATGGCCGACAATCCCTTTTCAACATACTTAATTGGCTTATGCATTTTTCTCCTCGGTTTGGTTATCGCCAGGGCCTTATTTTTAACCTGGCAGGGTTTCTCCCGATGCGTATTCTTCTGTGTTTGATGGTTAGGCGCGTTTCGGACGTACACAACAACTCAAGTCAACTTCGTGATTGCTTCATTCTCGCTTCACGTTGTTGGCCGATCAGTCTTTTAAAAATTGCTTTTGACTTTGACCGGGCTCGAAATGACTATGTTTCGAATTATGATTCTACAAGGTTAAGCCACCTCCTTGCACATCTCAGACCAGAGAAGCAATTAGAGGGAGTGGTTTCTACATCAAGGTGCTTCAGTCTGAAGAATTGCTTCTAAGTCATTGATTTCTAACAACGATGACTTTTGCGCGGAACCTACCTTTGAGAGTTTTTTATTTATTTTGTTTTTATAGTGGGGTGTTGTAGCGAAAAAGCCAGCATAAACCAACTGGCCATCAGGCAAAATCGGGTCAAAATGGGGAAGTCGAATCCAGAGGTGATAGATGTGTAGCTGAATGACTCGCTGGTATAGGGCTGGCAACTTTGAAAGACTCGAAATGACCAAATGTGCTTCTTAAAATGAATGACTTGCCTGTTTTTGCCTCAGCTATTACTCTCAGTCCCGACCGTCATCTCACAATTTCAATCATTACCAACCCACGGAGGAACAAGCGATGAAATTACACCGCGCTTTCCAGGTGCGAACGCTATGCTTGCTGGTTATGTCGGCAATGGCGGCATTGAGCTTCTCAGCATCTTCATCAGCTCAAGAGAGCTACAACGTCAAAGAACACTATGCGAAGTTCGAGTATCAGATCGCGATGCGCGATGGGGTAAAGCTCTTCACGGCGGTCTATATGCCGAAAGATAGCTCGCAGAAATACCCGATGATTATGCAGCGCACGCCATACAGCGTCGCTCCTTACGGGGCAGAGAGCTACAAAACACAGCTTGGCCCGTCGGCTTTATTTATGAAAGAGGGCTTTATCTTTGTGTATCAAGATGTGCGCGGGTGGACGATGTCCGAAGGCGATTTCGCCTGGATGCGCGCATACAAGCCGAAGAAGGCTAGCGCGACGGATGCCGATGAGACAACAGACACCTGGGACACGATCGAATGGCTGCTCAAAAATGTTCCCAACAACAATGGACGCGTAGGGCAGTGGGGGATTTCCTATCCCGGCCATTACTCGGCACAGTCGTTGATTGATCCGCATCCGGCACTGAAAGCCGTCTCGCCACAAGCGCCGATGGCAGATAACTGGCTGGGCGATGATATGCATCACAATGGCGCATTCTTCCTGCCTCATGCCTTCAACTTCATCATCGGCTTTGGCCAGCCGCGCACAGGTCCAGGAGTGCCACAGTTTTCGCGCTTTGATCACGGAACTGCCGATGGGTATAAGTTCTTCCTTGAAATGGGCGCGCTGCCCAACGCGCAAAAGTATATGAAGAACAACGTCAAGCTGTGGGACGAGTGGATGGAGCATGGCGATTATGACCA
>JBBQVH010000151.1:0-17273 GCA_038211695.1 Blastocatellia bacterium
GGGTAGTGGTTCATGTGGGGGAGATGTGTCAGTAGCCCGACCGTGAGGGAGGGCCGCCGTACGCCACGCCAGCCCTTGCTCACGCGCGGGCTACTGACACGTGGTTGCATCGTGCTCTCTCTCTTCACTGAGCCACTACCCAAATCCGGACAACGCTTGCGGCTGGGCTAAGGCCGAGTCAGCGCCGCTCACGATCCGGTAAACCTGCCCCCCAAAGAGATTGAGCGATTGAATGCTGATAACGGCGCGGATTTTACTCAGTCAGTGAAGGAAAACAAGCAGATTTTGCGCTGTACGAAGCGACCTAAACGATGCGCAATGCGATCTGAACGCTGTACGGAGTGACCTGATCACCGTACGGAGCGACATGATCGCTGTACGGAGGGACTTGAGCACTGTATGGAGACACTTGAATGCAGCACGAAGCGACTTGAGCGCTGTATGGGAGGACTTGAACGCCGTACGGTGGCACTTGAACGCTGCACGAAGAGACTTGAGAGCTGTATGAAGGGACTTGAACCTCGCAAATGCTATTTTTACAGCGATTGTGGCGGGTAACACACGGCAATAATAAGTTGATCATTGCCGTACGAATCTTCGGGCGACGGCGTTTAGAGTACCGTAGGCGGAAGCGGCTCGTTTACGAGTCTTGCCGGGCGGCTAAAGCCGCCGCTGCCAGCTAAAGCTGGTACTCTAAACGCCGTCGCATCAATGCGAAGATTCATATCAATGAATCTTCGCACCGTCACAAAAACGATCAAGTTATTTTTGAATAAAGCCTTACTGTTGAATGGCTTCTTCGATCTTGAAGTTCAAACCTTCCAGGATGGCTTTGCCGACTTTATAAATTTCCGGCTTGCCTTCAACGCGGATGTAAACGTCGTCGCCATCGGCCTGTGAGAACTTGACTGCCGTGGTCTTGCCGCCTTTTTCGGTCAGCTTGACTTCAACTGCTGGCTTGGCGAACTTGGCGTTGATGGCGGCGGTGGGCTTGTCAATCACTTCGCTGGCTTTTGATTCAAAGGGCGTGAAGAGTTTGAAGGTTTGGGCTTCCTTATCCTTCTTATCGGCGGGTTCGACGACCAGCCATTTGTCGTCTTTCTTTTCAGCAATGATCTTGCCGTGTTCATTCTTCAATTCAAACCGTGTCAGTTCGTCGCGATTGAGTTTGACGAACTGTTTGCTGCGCAAGGCTCCGAGTTTGATGTTCAGCTTGTCATACAAGGCCGAATCCACCTTGAAGACCTGCGCACGGTCGGCGGCTTTGGCGTAATACTTCTCGTCAATCTTTGAACCAAGCAGAATTCCCTTCTCGGCTCCGGTGTTGAGCTTGGCGGTGGCGGTGACTTTCGGTTTGTCCAGGCCGTATTTGGGCAAATCTTCGCCCGACTCGCTGACGACTTCGGCGGCTTTGGCTGAAGTGATTTCGCTGATCAGGCTGTTGACTTCGCTGTCTTCGGCGGCTCCGGCAATGGGTGAGGTGATCGTCCAATCGGACTCTTTCTTGCCCAGTTCAAAGCTGCCGTTTTCGTTGATCACTTTCAACGACGTGATGTCGTATTGCGTCGCGCCCAGCACGGCGCGGTCGCGCCAATCGCTCAAGGGCTTGTCCGCGCTGGCCAGCAGCGATGCGCCGATGACCGCAACGTTCTGTGAGCCGTTCAGTTTGGCGTAGGCCGACGATTCGACCGGGGCTTTGCCGCCCAGGTCGATATGCTGCGTTTTGCCGTCTTTTAGTTTGATGTCGAGTTTGACCGCTGGTGAATCCAGCCCGTAGCCTTTCAGCGCGTCTGCCGAAGGATTGGGGAATTCACGCTCAACACGCGCGCTGACCAGGTCGCCGATCAGCGAATTGATCGCGGCATCGTCCGCCGCCGCGTTGATCGGCTGTTTGATCAGCCATTTGTTGTCCTGATTTTCCAGGCTGATCGTCTCGCTGCCGCGCGTGACGGTGACGCCCACAATGTCTTCGCGCTTGAAGCTGAAGGCTTCTTTGGCCGTCTCCGGCTTTTCATCGCGCGGCTTGCCGGGTTTGATTTCCAGAAAGTAGATGAGAATGCCGCCTACAACGGCAGCGAGGAGTAGAAGGAGCGTACTGCGTTTCATAGTTTTGAAAGTGGTCGGTGGTTGGTGACTGGTGGTTGGTGACTGAATGCAACCAACCACCAATCACTAGCCACCTTATCTGCGTTTCCACCAGATGTAGCCGCCCGCGCCGATGACAGCCAGCGGCAGAAACAGAACGACCAGCCAGAAGAAGGTGCGTTGTTGCGCTTCGCTCATCGAGACGCTGCGGCTGGTCGCGGATTTCGGACGGATGGAGATCAAGTCTTCGTCCTGCGCCAGCCAGTTGATCGAATTCATAAACAGATCGCCGTTGCGCTGGAAGCGAAAGGCCTGGTTTGAAGCAAAGTCCGAATCGCCAATCACCACAAGACGAGCTTCTTTGTTTTCGCCCATGCTTTTGCTAGCGGCAATGCCCAGAGAAATTGGGCCTTTGGTATCTTTACCTTCGTCGAATTTCGGCTCGACTCCGGGCTTCAGTTCTGTCTCGGCCCAACTCTGTTCAGATGTCGTCAGCAAAGAGGTCGCATTGACGCCGGAGTTGGAGCCTTCTGCAACTTTCACCGAACGCGACTCCGGGAAAATGGTCATCGTGCTGCGCTTGAAGTTGTTGGTGATGGGATGCGAACCATAGCTCAACACCAACGGCGCGCCAGGACCACCACCAAACATTTGTCCGGCTGCGCTGACATCCAACACGAAGTCTTTGCCCAGCGTAACCGACCATTTCTTCAGCACATCATCCAGTTGCGGGTCAGTGTCGGGATCAAGCAACAACATTGCCTTGCCGCCGCCATCCAGATACTGGCCAATCATCGCAGTTTCGGGCGGCAGGATCGAAGTTTTCGGCCCGGCCACAACCAACACGGAGCATTCCGCGGGCACACGCTTTTCGCGGGCCAGATTGATGGCCTTGGTCTGGTAGTTTTCGCCCTTCAGTTTGGCATCGGCCTGACTGTATGCATCCGCCAGCGGCTTCTCTTCGTGGCCTTCGGTGAAGCAAATGGTTTTCAGCGTGTCGCGCGTGACTTTCAGAATCGCATTGACCAGCGATTGTTCGTCGGTCGCGGTGGGGCGTTCGATGCGGTCGCCCACGGCAACCACAGTTTCGCCAATCGCTTTGACCGCGTACTGGCGCGCGACTTCAGGGCGCTGCTGCGGATCAATCCGCTCGTAGCTCAATCGTTTGGTCTGATAGCGGAATTCGGCCATCTGGTCGGCCAGTTGCTGATCTTCAGATTGGGCAAATTTGATGACCTTGACGTCCTTCGGCAGGTTGTTCAGTACCTTCTTGGTTTGTTCCGACAGCGTGTAGAGGCCTTCCGTGGTCAGGTCAAAGCGTTTGTGATGGCGATAGCCGAGAAAGTTGGCAATGCCGATCAACCCAATGACAGCCACTGTCACCAACGCCATATTTGCGCTCAAGCGGCCGGAGCGTCCGCGAAAATAATCCGCGATGCTGCCGAAGTTGAGCGCAATCGAAGCGACCAACAACACCAGCCCAACCGCAACCAACGAAATGTTGGCCCAGCCCCACAATTCCTGAATCAAATGCCGAACGTAGCCCGCCAGCGCCATCGCGATGCCGACAAAGCCCGCCAGCCGTGTGATTTCTTGACGATTAGTTTGCATAAGTTTGAGCCTGAATTATGCCCTTCTCCATCGCATCGAATCGAGCGAGCGCAAGGTGAGGAATAATCCCAGGAGAATCGCAGACAGGTAAAAAATGACGCTCGACGTATCAATCACACCTTGCGAGAACCCTTCGTAATGCTGAAGGATCGAAAGGTATTTGACGATCTCGCCCGCCGCACCGGTCAGCCCGCGCACGCCCATATCCAGCACCCACAGCAGCAGGAAGAGCACGAAGGTAATGACGCCCGCGACAATCTGATTTTCCGTCAGCGAAGAGATGAACGATCCCAGCGCCAGCAGCACCGCCCCTAACAGAAAGACGCCCAGATAGCCGGCCCAGACGATGCGCCACGGCAGTGCTGGTTCGGAATACATCCCCATCACCACGTGGTACACCAGCGTCGGCGCCAGCATCGCGGCGTACAGCGTCAGCAAGGCAAAATACTTGCCCAGGACGATCTGCAATTCGGTGATGGGCGAAGTCATCAGCATTTCCATCGTGCCGCGCTTGCGCTCTTCGGCATACACGCCCATCGTCAGCATCGGCATCAGGAACAGCAGCATCGTCGAGATGACGCCGACGAAGTTGCGGATGACCAAGCCCGGCACATCCACGTCCGGCGGCGCGCCGCGTCCCTGCATCGCCTGCATCTGCGCCATCATTGCGCGTTCGATCAGGATGCCCAGAATGTTCGAGAAGAAATATCCCGTCACGACCAGAAACAGCCCGATCACGATGTACGCAATCGGCGAAACGAAGTAACTGCTCAATTCACGGCGATAGATCGCCAGAATTCCCTTCATCAGGAAAACTCCTCAAATGTACCGCAGGCTGTTAGCCTGCGGAGGTCTTGGCCAGACGGCCATTAATGCCTGAAAGGCTTTTCTTCAGAAGTCATCCGCAGGCTGACAGCCTGCGGTACAAATCTAAGCCGCTTTTGCTTCGACGGAACTTTCGTCGGTCGTCAACTGCATGAAGATTTCTTCAAGCGATAAAGACATCGCGCGCAGTTCCAGCAGTTCATAGCCGCCGTGAATAACGGTTGCGGCGATCTTTCCGCGCAAGTCCAGCCCCAAATCGCTTTCGACCATTGCGCTGACCGCATCGCTATGTTCACCCTGCTGGCCCTGCTGAAGAGATTCGACCTCGATCTTGCTGACGCCTTCAACCGCTTCCAGCGCGTTGCGCAAACCATCTGCTTCACCACGCACAACAATGCGCACGCGCTCGCCGCCTTTCAGTTGCGAAGTCAGGTTTCCAGGCGTGTCAATCGCGGCGATCTTTCCTTTGTTGATGATGACGACGCGGTCGCAGGTGGTTTCGACTTCGGAAAGGATGTGCGTGGAAAGGATGATGGTATGTTCGCCGGCCAGCCCCTTGATCAGGTTGCGGACTTCGTTGCGCTGCGTCGGATCAAGCCCGACGGTTGGTTCGTCCAGAATGACCACATCAGGATTGTGGACGACGGCCTGCGCAATCCCGACGCGCTGTTTGAAACCGCGCGAAAGCTTTTTGATCAGCCAGTCCTTGCGGTCGGTCAGATTGGTCATGCGCATGGCTTCGGCGACGCGTTTGGCCAGATCGCCATCGGCCACGCCCTTGATGCGTGCGACAAACGCCAGGTAATCGCCGACGGCCATGTCCGGATAAAGCGGCGGCACCTCCGGCAGGTACCCAATGCGCTTGCGGACTTCCATCGAATCTTCAAAGACGTCAAAGCCAGCCACGCGCGCCGTTCCGCCCGTCGCAGGCAAATAGCCCGTCAAGATTCGCATCGTTGTCGTTTTGCCCGCGCCGTTGGGGCCAAGGAAGCCCAGAATTTCGCCTTTTTCGACTTTGAAAGAGATGTCGTTGACAGCGCGCGCCTGCCCGTAGCTCTTCGTCAGATGCTCAACTTCGATCAAGCCTGCCTCCGAATTGTTTGCTCAGGAATTTTTGGATTGCGGTGATGGTTTCGCCCAAATGGACGTTACGAAGTTGCAGATTCTAGTCAGCGGTCAGAGATGCGTCAAGCGGCCATTTTTTACAGCGCGAGAAAGCTTTTGGAACGCCCGACGTGATTACTCGTTGAAGTTGCGCAGTTCATTTTCGATTCGTACAATCGCCGCGTTCCGGCATCAAATCATTTAACGATTCAGTCATCCAAACCATCGGCAATGCCATCGGAGAAATCTATGCCGCTTATGCCAGCCGTCCGCACACTCGTCTTTACATTCTTTGTCGCTGTCAGCCTGACAGCATTCGCCCAAGTTCGCCCGCCAGACAATCGCCCACGTAACTGCGCGGTCTACGGACGTGTGGCCATCAGCGGCCAACCCGCCGCCAACGCGCTGGTCATCGCCAGCGAACTTACGCAATCACGCAATGGGCAATCTTCTGCTCGCACAGCCGCCGACGGCTCTCCCATCAAAACCGTCTTCAAAGTCCACGCCGACACTGATGGGCTGTATCAATTCACGGGCTTGCCTGCGGGGCAATACCAAATTCGAGTTTTGGCGCGTGCTTTTATCTCTGCCGAAAACGATCTGGATCGCGAACTGGGCCGAGCAATCACACTGGACGATGGAGAAACACGTGAGAAAGTGAATTTTGCGCTGGTGCGTGGCGGCGTCATCACTGGCCGCATCATGGATGCCGAAGGCCATCCACAGATTGCGCACCCCGTGCGCTTTTTCCTTGTCGAAAAGGAGGGCTTATCAAAAGTGGATGTGCGCGAAGCCCGTGGAGACCTGACCACGGATGATCGCGGCGTGTACCGCGCTTACGGCTTGCGCCCTGGTGATTACGCGGTCAGCGCGGGCGACATCCATTACTTCGACCGCACAAGCGGCATCCGCAAATACCGGCGCACCTTCTACCCCGATGCGCTGGATGAGAAACAAGCAAAAATCATCAAGCTGAGTGCGGGTGAAGAGAAGACCGGGATTGACATCAAGTTGAACGCGGGCGGCAAACGTTACCAGGCGGCGGGGCGCGTGGTAGATACGGAGACCGGCAAGCCAGTCGCCAACGCCAGCATCAGTTGCAACAAAGTCTTCGAGGGTGAAAACAATCAGGAAGAGTCCGATAGCGCATATGATCAGACGGACGCGGCGGGCAACTTCCGGCTGGCGGGATTGAGCAGTGGGCGTTACCGGGTTCGCCTGAACGGCGGTTTGGAACAGGGCGTTGAATATTACACCGAAGAGCAATTCTTTGAAGTTTCCGGCGAGGACGCCAGCGGCATCGTCGTCAAAGCCACGTCCGCCGGTGCGCTCAGCGGCCTTGCCGTCATCGAGGGCGCTCCGAATCCCGCGCTCAAGGCAAAGCTGGGGCAAATCCTGCTCATCACAATCGTCGAAGGCGAGCAGCATATGCAGCAACAGACTTTTATCAAAGCTGACGGGACGTTTCGCGTCACTGGCCTGCCCCCTGGCAAAGTCCGTATGTTCGCGTCCGGCATGGGAGACGCATCCTTTCAACTTTTGCGAATCGAACGCGGCGGCAGCGAGATCAAAGAGGAGTTGACGATTGCCAAAGGCGAAAAGATCAACGACCTGCGAATGGTCTTTGGCCAGGGCAGCGGCGTCATTCGCGGGCAAGTGCAGATCACCGGCGGGCAGTTGCCACAGGGTTGGCATTTGATGGTGCTGGCACAGCGCAGCCGCAATAACGATGTATTGAGTTTCGCAATGAATTCCTCCGTCACGGTGGACGAACGCGGGCGCTTCTTGCTGGAAGGGCTGTTCACCGGCGAGTATGTGTTGACGGTCTATTCCGAACACATCATCGGCGACGGCTCCGTTCGCGAGCGTGTCCGCACGCCGGTAAAACAAAATGTCAGCGTCACCAGCGGCGCGGAAGTGCAAGTCACAATCGCCCTTGATCTGAATGAAAAACAGAAACAGGAGGAGCGATGAAGCCTTACAAACCATCAATGGGCATCTTGCAAAAATGGTTTTGTTCTTTTGCCGGAAGGCTGCCCCTGAAAAACATAAGCGGCAGCCGACGTAGCGCAAACTGTCAGTTTGCGGCGGTGGCTGGCGCAAGTTTTCGAAGAAAGGCGTCAGGCCGGCTGAACGACGCGGTTCCGGCGGAAATAGCTTTCGCGCAAACAACGCAAACTGACAGTTTGCGCAACCCTGGCGGCAAGCTCTTTTTCCCCTGGGTGACTTCTGCAAGAGGTCGAATGTTCGTAACGGCTGGGTATGAAAGACGAATCATCTTTTTCGTCATCCTCGCGGCGATCCTTTCAACTGGCGCTTTTGCCCAAACCCCACCCGCCACCAGCCAATCCATCAGCGGGCGCGTGATTCTGGATGACGGGCAACCCGCCGCCGGAGCCTCTATCGAAGCCTCTCCCATCGGCGCACGCAGCAGAGGGTATGAAGCCACTGCCGATGAAGCTGGAAACTTCAAGCTGGCTGAGTTGGCAGCGGGTTCTTACATTATTTCAGCCAGCGCTCCCGGATTCGTGGTCGAAGGCAATCAGGCCAGCAAAATCTATCGCGCAGGCGAAAGCGTGACGTTGCGATTGGTGAAAGGCGGTGTCATTACCGGACGTGTGACAGACGTGGCAGATGAACCGCTGGTCGGAGTCGAGGTGATCCTCTATCGTATTCGCGACGAAAAAGGCAATCTCCCCGGCATTATCAGAATTATCAACGCGAAAACGGATGACCGTGGCATTTACAGAGCTTTCGGATTGGAACCAGGCGCATACATCATCGGCGTGGAAGTGGATTCCGGAGGCGGGTACGGCGCGCGCGACGTTCCGACGTGGTATCCGGCAACCACACGCGCCGCTGCAAATGAAGTCGTCGTTCATGTGGGAGAAGAAGTCACAAACATTGACATTCGCCATCGCGGAGGCGCGGGCTACGCCATCAGCGGCACGGTGTCGGGCGAAACCGAATCCTCTTTGCCCTTCGGTGGCATCGGTGTGGTGGTCTTCGACGCCGCGACCAAAGCGCCCGTCGCTCAGGGATACACAACCGGCGAATCGAAAAGCTTCAACACTGCGGGACTTGCAGATGGTGAATACGAGATCATTGCGCAGGTCTACGCGCAGGAAGGCGAAATGGCAGCATCTTCCCCGCGCCACATAACGATTAGAGGCGCAGACGTGACGGGCATCGGATTGAAGCTGGCTACCTTTGGCTCTCTGTCCGGTCGCGTCTTGATTGAGCGGCCAGCTTCAATCAGTGCTTCAAATCCTCCGCCAAAATGCGATAGCAAAAATCAGATAGAAGAGATTCTGATCCACGCGCGCAGCGAAGGGCGCAATCCGCGTTCGATGAATGCACTGATGGCCGAAAACAATCGGCCCACTAACCGCATTGCGCCCGATGCAAAAGGCGAATTTGCTATTCGTTCGCTGGAAGCCGACAGCTACCGCATTGAAACTGACCTGCCTGGCGAGAACTGGTATGTCCGCAGCATCACGCAGCCAGTTCCTCAACCCGCGAGTGGCGCAGCCAAACGAACCGATGCCGCGCGATCCGGGGTTAACCTGAAGTCCGGGGAAAAACTAAGCGGCATTGAAATCGCCATCGCCGAAGGCGCAGCCGGATTGAAAGGCCGCGTGGTGGCGGCAAAAGAAAATCAGAAACTTCCTTCATCTTTGCGAATCTATTTGGTTCCGGCGGAACCAGCCGCCGCAGAAGATGTGCTGCGGTATCAGGAAATAATGGCTGGCAAAGACCGATTCTTCGAATTCAAACACCTGGCGCCGGGCAAATATTTTCTGCTGGCGCGTTCTGTCTCTGAAAACGAAGTGAACAGCGCGACACTGCGCCCGGCGGCTTTCGATCCAATCCAGCGCACGCAACTGCGGCGCGAAGCCGAAGCCGCAAAAAACGAAATCACGCTGCAACCATGCCAGCGTGCGAAAGATGTCGCAGCCAGATTCGCTGTGGAGAAATGACTGTAAATGCGAGGAGACATTATGCGCCCATTCATCCGATTACTTTGCTTCCCGATGCTGCTTGCCGCTTTGCTGGTGGTATCCGCTGCGCAAACCCGACAACGCGAAGCCCGGCTGCGCAATTGCTCGGTCTCTGGCCGGGTGACGGTTGGCAACAGCCCTGCCGTCAAAGCCAAAATTCTGATCATCGAAACGTCCGATGAAGACGATCCGCAGCCTCCGCCCGACACACCGAGGATCAACAAAAGCTACAAAGTCCGCACCGATGATGACGGGCGGTATCGCGTATCCAATCTGACTGCCGGGCGGTACAACGTCAGTGTTACTTCCAGGGCGGACGTGGTCGCCAGCGAGTCGGCCAAAACAGCACCGGCGAAAGAGATCACACTCGATGACGGCGAAGCACGCGAGAATGTGGACTTCGCGCTCGTACGCGGAGGCGTCATTACCGGGCGGGTCACCGACGGCGAAAACAGACCGCTGATTGCGCAGACGATGTCGCTGCGGCGCGTAGACGAAAAAGGCGAGATCGCCCGCCAGCCACAGGGAGAAACGGATGATCAAAATGCCGAGACCGACGACCGTGGCATTTACCGCATCTATGGCCTGCGGTCGGGGCGATACGTAGTCGGCGTCGGCGGGCAAGGCTGGGAAGAAGAATTCTCCAATACCAAACGCTACTCAACCACCTATCACCCCGCCGCCACCGATCTCAAGCAAGCCAAAATCATCGAAGTCCGCTCCGGCGACGAAGCCACAGACATAGACATCCGCGTCAACACCTCGACCAAAACTTATGAAGCCGTTGGCAGGTTGATTGACGCCGAAACCAGCAAGCCCCTTCCAGCAGCCGCCGTCGTCGCCACCAGAATGGTCAAAGAGGAAGGCAACCAGCACGACAACCTACAAGTAGATTCGCCAACCGATGGCGAAGGAAACTTTCGATTGACAGGATTAACCAATGGCGAATATTTGCTGAATGCGCACTTCGGCAGTCAGGGCGGAAGCGGCGAATATTACACCGAACGCCTCAGCTTTAAGGTCGCCGATGAGGATGTCTCCGGCCTGACGCTCAAAGCAGTACGTGGCGCGACCATCAGCGGCACCGCCATCATTGAAGGCAGCAATGATCCCACGGACAAAGCCAACCTGACGAAAGTCCTGCTTCACATCAATTCGTTCGGTGGCGACGGAGACGGCAATCAGGGTGCTTCGTCTTACTCAGGCGGGATCAAAGCTGATGGCAGCTTTCTCGTCAAAGGAGTGACTCCAGGCAAGGCTATGATTCGTATCTGGGAATTTGAACGCACCGGCCTGCGCCTGCTGCGAACCGAGCGCGACGGCGCTGAAGTGAAAGATTGGATCGAAGTTCGCAAAGGCGAACAGGTCATCGGCGTTCGACTGATCTTTGGCGTGGCCAGCAGCGTGATTCGCGGAACAATCAAAATTACCGGCGGACAGGTGCCCGAAGACTGGTCTTTTTTTGTTTCATCCGGGTTGGATGAAAAATCGCGACAGCTGGCTTGGCCGGATGACAAAGGCCGCTTCGTGATCTCCAACTTGTCGGAAGGCGAGTATGAAGTCAGGCTTGGGCTTGAGCCTGCTTCCGACCGCACCCGTGGTCAGATGTCGCCGTTCCCACCGCTGTCACAGCGAGTTGTGGTGGCCAAAGGTGCTGAAGCGCAAGTCACGTTCGAGGTAGATTTAAGCAAACGTCTGAAGGGACAGGAGGAGAAATGAGATCTAAATTGTTTGGCTTATTTATGCTGACTGCCGCCTTCTTCCTGCTTGCCCTGTCTATTGCGGCACAAACGGCCAAGCCCGAACGCGACAACGCAATCTACGGTCGCGTCGTCACCGAAGAGGGCGAACCCGCCGCCGGAGCCTTGGTGATGGCGTTGCGAGTCGGCAATTCTGAGGCGCGCTCATCCACCACACACTGCAATGACGAGGGCAATTTCAAACTCACAGTCTCTACGTCGGCTTATCAGTTGCGGTCTGAAATTCCCGGCTACGTGGTGGGCGATCAGGCGACGCTCAACCGGCTGCATCGCGCGGGCGATCACGTCGTTATCACACTGGCCAAAGGCGGCGTCATCACCGGTCGAGTAACCGACGAGCTGGGTATCCCCATGATTGGCGCGCAAGTCTATTTGCGAATGGTTCGCACGCTGGACGGTCAACCGCCGGAAGTAAAAACCATCAGCCGCGTCAGCGACCGGTCTCGCCTGACGGATGATCGCGGCGTATATCGCCTCTATGGTTTGGAACCCGGCGTTTATATCGTCAATGTCAACGACGCCGCTGGTGACGAAGGCCGCGACGCACCGACCTATTATCCATCCGCAACGCGCGACACCGCCGCCGAAATTCCAGTCCACGGCGGCGAAGAGGTTCTTAACATTGACATCCGCCATCGCGCTGAACGCGGCCACATCATCAGCGGCAAACTGACGGGCGAGATTCCATCACAAGGCAACTTCGGCTCCGTGTCGGTGGATTTAATCGGTCGCGCGGATGGCCAGTTATTCAATTCTGTGGGAGCAAGCGCCTTGGCAGGCAACGGACGCGGCTTTGCTTTTGAGGTCGTGCCCGATGGCGAATACGATCTGATCGCGCGCAAAAACAATTCCAACGACCGAGCCAAAGATGACGCCGCCGCTTCGGCCCCTCGCCGCATCACCGTCAAAGACGCGGACGTCACCGGCATCGAGTTGCGCTTGATCAAACTCGCCTCCATCGCAGGCCGCGTCGTCATCGAAACCAATCCCGCCCAGAAAAGCTGCGAAAAGAAGCAAACGGTCTCCATCGAAGAAATCCTGCTCATCACCGAAGGCGAAGGCAAAGCTTCCGTCGCCAATCAAATTTCGATGACCAAATCGCTCTCTGCCCAACCGGCCAACTACGGCGCGCCGAATGAAAAGGGCGAATTCAAACTGACGCAACTGGAAGCCGGGCGTTATCGGCTGCTGGCCGATCTGCCCGGCGAGAACTGGTATGTCCGCGCCATCACGCAACCGGCGAGCGGGACAGCCAAAAGCAAAGTTGATGCCGCGCGCAACCCGGTTGTGCTGAAAGCGGGCGAAAAACTATCCGGCGTGGAGGTCGTCATTACCGAAGGCGCAGCCAGCCTCAGCGGTCGCGTGATACTGGCCAAAGAAGGCGGGAATTTGCCGCAGCGGGTGCGCGTCTATTTGGTTCCGGCTGAAGCCACATCTATGGACGATGTGCTGCGATATCGCGAGCTGATGATTGGGCCAAAGGATTCGTTCGAGTTCAAACATCTGGCACCGGGCAAATATTTTCTGCTGGCGCGTTTAGTCTCCGAAAACGAAGCAAACAGCGATACACTGCGCCCGGCAGCTTTCGACCCAGCCCAACGCACTCAGCTCTGGCGCGAAGCCGAAACCGCGAAGTATGAAATTGAATTGAAACCCTGCCAGCGCGTGAAAGATCACGTACTGCGATTTTGAAGCTGAATCAGGAGAAGGCTTATTTGCCCTTCTTGATCGTCTGCAATAACCGTTCGGCGTGATTGCGGGCAATGAGCGGGACGCTTTCATCCAATTTCATCTCTTGTAGCATGGGGACGAAGCGTTGCGGGTCGGCAATGCGTTTGGAATGGAGTTCGCCTTCCAGAATGCGCAATTGCGCGGGCATTGAGATGGGGTCGTTCGCGCGCACGATTTCCATTTCAAAGATGCGCGTCTCCTGGGTGGCAATGTTCTGGAAGATGTCGCGAAGCTGGCTGAGTGCGGAGTTGGTGGTGTAGTTGAACTTGACCTTGCGTTCCTGGCCACCACGCGCCAATCCAATCGTGACAGTGCCCAAATGCGAAAAGTCTTTCTTGTGCTGGTAATCTTCGTTGCTGGACAGAAAGTTCGATTCGCTGAATAGCGATTGGATTTGGTTGCGCACCGTGGCTGAAACAATCAACTTGTTGACGATCTCGTCCTGCTCTTTGCGTTTGAATCGAAACCTGCCCTGCCCTTCACCATCGAATTCAATCTCTTGCAGCGGCGTCGTGAACCGATCATTTTCAAACAGGAAATAAAACCGCGTTGCGTTTGAGACGGTGCTGCTCAATGCGGTTTTCGCCTGCCCGATTTCCCCAGAGCTGATGCTGATTTGTGCCTGGGCTTTGGTTTGAAAGTTTAGGAAAGCAATCAGGGCGAAGAGTGCGAGAGTGAATTTCAGCATAGCGGAAAAGTTACCGGTAGCCTGCAAAACCTTAATTGCTGGCTGCCGGTTACAAACATTCTTAGTTTCCATTGTCGCCGTTTTGAGCGACGGGCTTTTTCTTCCCGAACGGTTCGGCCAGGAAGCTCTTGGCGGCTTCCTGCGCATTGTCGTAGTTGTTGCCGTTGCTGATGGCCTTGTTGTATTCAGCAACCGCACGTTCGCGCTGGCCGACCATGTCCCAGCAATTGCCGCTGTAGATGTATGACCAAACTTCGATCCAGTCCGGCCTCATGTTTCCGTTCAGGGTCTGCTCAAAAGAATCCAGCCCCTTTTTCCAGTTGCGCTGAGCCATGTACAGCAATCCCATGTTGTACCACGCCCACGAATTGCCCCGGTTCAGCTTGATCGCCGCCTGGAATTGCTGTTCGGCTTCGACGTATTCCTGTTCGCGGAAATGTTCAATGCCGCGCCGGACGATCACGCCTTCGCGCAAGGTTTCGGAACTTCGCAAAAGCTTGGTGTCGGGATCAACCACGACTTCCACCGGATGGCTCTTGGTTGAAATGTCGAAATCCGCCGACGTGCCTTTCAGCAACAGCGTTTGGCGTTCGTTGCCTGCTTCGGTCTTCAGGACAATCTCTACCGGCATTTCAAATGCGTCCATATCCTGCTTGATGGTGCCCGGCACGCGGAAGCCGTCCTTGGTTCGCAGCGTGCGGTATTCAGCGCGGAATTCCGGCACACCGGTCGAATCCACCCATTGGCCGAAGAAGAAGCGCAGGTCGCGTCCGGCGGCTTTCGAGGCGAAGGTCTCAAACTCATCCAGCGTCAGATTTTTGCCGCTGAATTTCACATAGTAATCCTGCACCATCTTGTCGAACTGCTTTTCGCCCATCAACTGCCGCAGCATATTGAAGACCAGCGCGCCCTTGTTAAACACGATCGAGCGGAAGGCCGGCGTCTGATCATCAAGTTGTTTCGGCGCGTTGCGGATGGAAGAAGATTGTTCGAAGGCCAACGCCTTTTCCAATTCGGCCTGCACCGTCTGCTGAAACTGCGATTCGTTCAGTTCTTCTTTTTCATAAAGCATCGTGCTGAATTCGGCCAGGCCCTGCGACAGCCAGGTGTCGTCGAAAGAGCGCAAGCCCACAGCTTGTCCCCACCACTGATAAGCCACTTCGCGCGCCAGCTTTTCGTCAATGCCGGAGGTCAGCGCGCGCGGCGAAACGAACATGATTCCCGCGCCAGTGTAGGTCTCCAGCGTTTCTTCATCGGTTTCGGCCACGATCAATTTGTTGCCGAAGGCATAACGGCCAAACTTCGTCGAATAAAACTCAAGGTGTTTGCCGATCACATCCAACGCGTGGTCGGCCCATTTTTCGTCGCCAGCTTTGACGTAAAAATCTACATCGAAACCACCAAGGTTCCTTGAACGGACAATGTATTTACCTGCTGCGAAATTGCCGGGTAGAAGCGGCTTGGTGCTGACGAAATTGAAGGTTGAAAACTCGGTCTTGCTTTTCGGATCAACGGAGGCGATCGCTGCGACTGGCCGTTCACTGTAGCCCGCAACCAGGACGCCTTTCGGCACTTTCACATTGATCTCGTAGGTTGAACGGTCGGCGGCATATTCGTGGAAAGGAAACCAGCGCGCCGCATAGTACAAATACGATCCCGCATCACCGACAAACGCCAGCCTTGCGTTTGTGATCGGCCCGCCTTGCGGCGATTCCAAAACACCTTCGTATTCGAAGACCAGCGTGATGGGCAGGCGCGCAGGCGCGACCGTGCCCAGGTCAACCCGGACGTTCATGTTTTCGCGTTGGTCTTGAATGAATTGCAGCCCGCTTGCTTCTTGCCCCGCATCTTTGGCTTGATCGTCTTTCGCCAAATTGTTTTTGGCTGAACCGGGTTTGGGAATGGCAGGCTTGCTGTCTTTGGCTGCGCGCGCTTTGGCGTCGGAAGCTGGTTGCCGAACCGCCACCGGCCCAGGCCCCACCGCAGGAAGTGGCACATCAGTTCGCGTGATGTTGCTGATTTTGAGCGAGCCGTTCATTTCAAAAACGACCGACCGTGTTTCCGTCTGCGGCACGAACCGCACTTCAACACGCGCGCGCAGAATCTGCTCCGCAGGAATCAGTTCAGCGTCAATCTTGTAATGCTGAACATCGAAATCCGCCGCGCCTTTTTGCGCCTGCGCGCCGGGAATAGCCAGAGTCACGGTGAGCGCCATTGCGGCGATTGCCAACGTCCCAAGTGAATAAATCCTCTTCATCTCCTTAGCCCCGTTTTGTTCGTTGAAATACGTCTTGTTGATGTTCTTCAGTTTGATGTGGCGATTATAGCATCACCCTCTGCTTTGTGAATCCGCGCTGACTGGGTGAACGCCAACTCATGTGGAACTTGCAACTGGCGTGGGACGGACTTCAGCCCAAATCCACGGTTAAGGACTGATGGGGTGGAGTTGGGCTAACTGCTTGAGTGCAAACTCCCACCAGTCTCGAAACAGATTCTCTTCCGAAAGGATGAGAAAATATTGGCGACTTTGATGGACGATTTTTCCGGCGACATTCAACAATCGGTGCCGCAGCGTTCCCGATGTCAGATGGTGGCACTGCTTCGGCAGGCAGCAGCGGTTGAACCAAGCGAGCAGATTCCAGGCCAATTGGCCGATCAGCAGCCACGCCCAATTGGTCTGAAATTTATGGGGCCGCGCAGCAAATGCATGGCCAGCAGTTCCTTCTCTTCGGCCCGGAAGGCGAACATCGGGTAATAACCGACCTCGCCTTTGTAGTTCATGCGCGAGCCTTGCTTGCGCGTCGAGCATTGCTCATAAAGCGAAGGATCCGGATCGATCGTCAGGCGCGTGCTCTTTTGGAGCGGCCTGACGCGCTCGGCCACCAAGCGATTGACGCGTTGCAGAGTCGGAACAGACTAAAGCCCAAATCCACGGCTAAGACTGTACAGCCGACTGTTAGTCGGCTGAGGCTTCCCGGAAAGGGCGACTGATAGAGACCCCAGCCGACTAACAATCGGCTGTACATCAAGGCAGCTTCACTCCGTGAGTGAAGCTCTACTCGGATGAAAACCGCCGTCTTGATTGGTCGAAATTGCATTTTCAAGTCCTTAACCGTGGATTCGGGCTAAAGTCCGTTCCACGTTTTCAGAGGAGGAATACGAATGGAATCGCTGTTACAAGACCTGCGCTTCGGCGTGCGAATGTTGGTAAAGAATCCCGGCTTCACGTTGATTGCGGTACTGACGTTGGCGCTCGGCATTGGCGCGAATACGGCGATTTTCAGCGTGGTTCAAACTGTGTTGCTGCGTCCGTTGCCATTCGCAGAGCAAGAACGACTGGTGACTTTGTGGAAGCGCGACACGACTTCCAACACGCCGTTTGTTGAACTGGCGCTGGCGGAAGTGCGCGATTGGCAACAGCAATCGCAGAGCTTTTTCAACCTGGCGGCGCTGCCTGCGACTGTGTAT
>JBBQVH010000152.1:0-16848 GCA_038211695.1 Blastocatellia bacterium
GGGCCGACCACCGGCAGTATCAAACTTGACGGCCACGACATCACGCGAATGAGCGAAGATGAATTGGCGGAACTGCGGGGTCGGCTGGTCGGCTTCATCTTTCAATCATTTCATCTCATCCCGTCGCTGACCGCTTACGAAAACATTCTGACGCCGATGGAAATTATGGGCGTCAGCAAGCCGCGCGCGAAAGCGCAAGCATTACTGAACGATGTTGATCTGGAGACCCGCGGCCATCATTACCCGTCGCAGCTTTCCGGCGGCGAACGTCAGCGCGTGGCCATTGCCCGTGCCTTTGCCAACGATCCGCAAATTTTGCTGGCCGATGAACCGACCGGCAACCTTGACTCCAAAAACGGCGGGCACATTTTCGAACTGCTGCTGAAATTTAACCGCGAGCGCCGGACGACGCTGCTGCTGGTGACGCACGATCATCATTTGGCGGATTTAGCGGATCGCAAGATCAGCCTGCGGGATGGGAGTATGGTCGAAGACCTGCTGCTCGATTCAACTCCGGAGAAAACAAATGTCGAAAAGAGTTTTGTGGTTTAGCGGATTGGCCGTTGTTATCTTTGTCGCCGGACTCTCTACCGGCTTGGTTATCGCGAGCAAAATCACGTCCGCGCCGGAACCGAAAGTCTTACTGGATAACCCGCGCGTGACCATTACTGAAATGACCATGCCGCCGGAAGCGCGTCGCGAAGGGTACAAACGCCCGACTGATCAGATCATCGTCTTTCTGGATTCGGCTAGCTACGAAGCCACGGACGCGGAAGGCAAGAAACAGGTCAAGCAACGAAAGCCAGGCGAGATCGTCTGGCACAACAAAGGCGAAGACGCGCCGCTGCTGCTCAACAAAGGCAAGTCGTATCGCAATCTGGTCATCGCCCTGAAGTAAATTTATGAAGTTCATTTTGAATCTTGCCTATCGTGAAATGCGCGCGTCGTGGCACCGGCTGTTGTTCTTCTTTCTGTGCATTGCCATCGGCGTGGGTTCGATTGTCGCGCTGCGTTCACTGGTGCAGAACCTGCGCATGGCGGTCACTCGCGATGCGCGATCATTGTTGACGGCGGACGTGCAGGTGGCGTCGAACAACGCTCTGAATGATGCAACGCGAGCGACACTGGAACGCACTTACAGTTCTCCCATTGTTGCGGATCACACGGAAGTGTTGGAGACCGCGACGATGGCGCGGTCGGCGGAAAGCTGGATGGCCGTGCCGAAGATGGTCGAACTGAAAGCCGTTCAATCGCGGTTCCCATTTTATGGCGAAATGATTTTGGCCAATGGCAAGGCTTATTCTCACGCGTTGTTGAAAGATCGCGGGGCGTTGGTTAAAGAGAATCTGCTGACGGCGCTGGACGTAAAAGTCGGCGACACATTGAAGATCGGCAATGCTGATTTCATCATTCGCGGTGTGATCGAACAGGAGCCGGGCAATTCGATGAATGCCTTCAGCATTGGCCCCCGCGTGATGATTGATTACGACGATGCGGTGGCTGCGGGCCTTGCCGGTCAGGGGAGCCGCGCGCGGTTCCGCGTCTTGTTCAAGGTGCAGGAAGGCCAGATGGATCGGCTGATGGCGCGGTTGCGGCGCGAACTGACCGCGCAATCGGGCATCACCATCCGCTCATTTCGGTATTCGCAGGATCGGATGAGCGAATCGCTGACGCAGGTCGAAGATTACCTGAGCCTGATCGGATTGGTGATTCTGGTTTTGGGCGGCATCGGCATCAGCAGCGTGACGCGCGTTTTCGTCCAACAGAAGATGAAGACGATTGCGATCTTGAAAACGCTGGGCGGAAGCAATGCGCGAGTGCTCGGCGCATACCTGGTGCAGGTGCTGATGCTTGGGTTACTGGGCAGTCTGCTCGGTTTGTTGCTGGCGCAGGCGGCGGCGTGGGGATTGCCGAAATACTTCGCCGGAAGTTTGCCGTTTAACATCGAATTCGGCCTGACGTGGCAAGCTGCGCTGCAAGGCCTGGGCATTGGACTGCTGGTGTCGCTGTTGTTTTCGTTGCTGCCTCTGCTTGAGATTCGGCAGATCAAACCGATTCTGGTTTTGCGCAGCGCCGACACCGTCGCCGGCAAAAGATTTGACTGGCTGCGTATCGTCACCGCCATCGTTGTCGTTGCCGGTTTGCTTGGGCTGTCAAGCTGGCAGGCCGGGTCGCTGAAAGTCGGTGGCATCTTCCTGGGCGCGCTGGCGGCGGTGACGTTGGTGCTGAATTTGGCCGCAACCGTGCTGATGAGATTTGTGCGTGGATTGCGGCGCGCGCCATCGTTCGCTTTGCGCCAGGGCATCAGCAGCCTGTACCGTCCCGGCAATCAGACGCGGACGATTTTAATGGCCGTGGGCCTGGGCGTTTTTGTTGTCGTGGCCGTCCGGTCGCTGCAACTCAATCTGCGGGCGGAACTGGGCGTTGACCTCAGCAACTTCCGCGCGGACATGTACCTGATAGACATTCAGCCTGATCAGCGTGCTGCCGTCGAAGACTCCGTGGCGAAATTCACCGGCAGCAAGCCTGAAATCATCCCGACCGTTCGCGCTCGTATCGCTGCCATTAACGGCAACGAAGTCAACCTGGAGCGCTCACGCCAGTCAGATGCCAACGGGGGCAAGAGCGCAAGCGGCAGAGCTTCGGAAAGCGGTGGCCCGCAAAATAGGGGAATGCTTGGGCGTGAATACGTGCTGAGCTATCGCACGAACCTGGAAGAGAATGAGAAGGTCGTTGCCGGAAAGTTTTGGGAGCCATCCCCGCTGCCGCCGGGCGGCGAGGCTGAAATTTCCATTGAAGAGCTGATGCACGCCGAGCTTGGCTTGAACGTCGGCGACAAGATGACCTTTGACGTGTTGGGCCAGCCGATTGCCGCGCGCGTCACCAGCATTCGCCATATTGATTGGCGCAACGCCCGGACGGGCTTTCTGGTGCTGTTCCGCCCCGGCACGCTGGAAAATGCGCCGACGATGTACATCAGCGCCATCAAAGGGCCGCCAGACACCACGCAGCGCGCGCAGCTTCAGCGCGACTTGGTAGACAAGTCGCCGAACATTTCCGTAGTGGACGTGCGCGACATCATCGAGGTTGCGCGCGGCATTGTGCAGAAAGTGTCGCTGGCCGTTTCATTCGTCGGCGGGTTCGTCTTGCTGAGCGGCTTGCTAATTCTGGTTGGCTCGATTGCGATGACGAAATATCACCGGCTGTACGAATCAGCCATCCTGAAAACGCTGGGCGCAAAGCGGAAGCTGATTATCTCTACCTTGCTGGTCGAATATGGCGTGCTGGGTTTGCTGGCGGGCGTGATCGGTTCCTCGGCGGCCATTGCGCTGACGTGGGCCATCAGCGTCAAGGCATTGAAACTGACCTGGCACTTCCTGCCGTCCGTCAACCTGATCGGCGTCGGCGTCACGCTGGTGCTGGTAATGCTGGTCGGCGTGCTTTCAAGCTGGGACGTGATGGTCAAAAAACCGCTCGCCATTCTGCGCAGCGAATAATCAAATGAACCGCGAACTAACCTTACAATTACTCGCCGCGTATCAGCCGGAAGACGCGCACGAAGCGCGAATGCTGGAGGACATCAAACAGTTCGTCTGCGCTTACGACAACTTTCATTCACGCTCGCAGCTTGCAGGCCATCTGACCGGCTCGGCCTGGGTTCTGAGCGAAGACCGCACGCACGCACTGTTGACGCATCACGGCAAATTCAATGTTTGGGTGCAACTTGGCGGCCACGTGGAAGACGACGCCGATATGCTCAGCGCCGCTTTGCGCGAAGCGGTCGAAGAATCTGGCCTGTCGCAAGTAACGCCGCTGTCAGACCGGATTTTTGACGTTGACGTTCACGCAATTCCGGCCAATCCAAAAGAGCCTGCGCATTTTCATTACGACATCCGCTTTCTGTTTACCGCGGATCGCACAGCACCGCTCATTGTCAGCAGCGAATCGAAAGACGTCGCCTGGGTTGCGCTGGAAAAGATCAGCGAATTGACCCAGGAAGAATCCGTCCTGCGAATGATGCGTAAAACAAAAAAGCTGGGTAGTGGTTCATGTGGGGAGATGTGTCAGTAGCCCGACCGTGAGGGAGGGCCGCCGGATGCCACGCCAGCCCTTGCTCACGCGCGGGCTACTGACACGTAGTTGCATCGTGCTCTCTCTCTTCACTGAGCCACTACCAAAAGCTGAAAGAGAAACGAAAATAACGAAACAAACGAACTGAGCCGAACAAGTGAAAAGTTTTCCCGTTAGCCTTTCGTGCGGTTTCGTTATTTTCGTTTGTTTCGTATTCTCTGCACTTCCACAGTTCAGAACTTAACCTTCAATCCAAACTTCCATATGACTTTTGAAACCTGGTTCCAATCCATTCACGACAGTATTCCTATTCCGTCCGCCCACGCAGTTCTGAAACTGACTGAAGAAGGCGGCACCATTCCGTTCATTGCCCGCTACCGCAAAGAGCAAACGGGCAATCTGGACGAAGTCGCCATCGCCCACGTAATTGACGGCAAAGAGCGCTGGGACGAGATCATCAAACGCCAGACCTTCATCGTTGAAGAAATCGAACGGCAGGGCAAACTGACCGAAGAACTGAAGGGCAAGATTCTGACGACCTTCAATCTGGATTCGCTGGAAGACATCTATCTGCCCTACAAACAGAAGCGCAAAACCAAAGCGACCGTCGCCAAAGAAGCGGGTTTGGAACCGCTGGCCAATTGGATATGGGATGTCGCGCACGGCACGGCTACGCCCGAAACCGGGCAGACGCTGGAAGCATTCGCGCTGGCGTTCTACAACCTGGAAATGAAGATCGGCGATGCCGCAGCAGCCATCAGTGGCGCGCAGGACATTCTGACCGAACGGCTGGCCGAAACCGTTGAATTGCGCGAATACACGCGCAAAATAGTGTTTGAACATGGCTTCGGCAAAACTACAAAAGCTGAAAAAGCAAAACCGCACAGCAAATTTGAACGCTACTTCGATTACTTCGAGCCGATTCAATCGTTGCTGAAGCCCGAAGCTTCACACCGGTATTTGGCAATGCGTCGTGGCTGGATGGAAGAAGAATTGAGTTTGACTTTGGGTGCCGGGCCGGAAGACGCCGACTTCGATTTGGTCTTGCAGGGAAGGTTCGAGGGCGAAGCTAGCCCGGCGACCACAGAATGCGAACAGGCAATCAAAGACGTGCTGCTGAAATCGGCGCGCATGGCGTTGAAGGCATACGTGCTGCCCAGCATCGAAACCGAAGTCCATCGCTCATTAAAAGACATTGCCGACGAAGCCGCGATCAAGGTCTTCGCAGAAAATGTGCGCAAACTGCTGCTGGCCGCGCCCTTCGGCGCGAAAGCCGTGTTGGGCGTTGATCCCGGCATTCGTACGGGCTGCAAACTGGCCGTCGTTGACGATTCCGGCAAATACGTCGCCAGCGATGTCATTCATCTGCAAAGCACAAACGAACAGGAGCGCGCCAAACGATTGCTGGCTGAAGTTGTCGGCAACGCCAACATTCGCGCCATCGCGGTCGGCAATGGCACCGCCGGACGCGAAACCGAAACCTTCGTTCGCGAAGCTTTGAAAGAAGCCGGATTAAACGTTCCGGTGGTCATGGTCAACGAATCCGGCGCCAGCATCTACAGCGCCAGCGATGTCGCGCGCGAAGAGTTTCCCGATCTTGATCTGACGATTCGCGGGGCGATTTCGATTGCCCGTCGGTTGCAAGACCCGCTGGCCGAACTGGTCAAGACCGATCCGAAGAGCATTGGTGTTGGCCAGTACCAGCACGACGTGAATCAGCCTGCGCTGAAAAAATCTCTGGATTTGGTTGTGGATGTCTGCGTCAACTCGGTCGGCGTGAATTTGAATACGGCGTCATCGCACTTGCTGGCGCGGGTTTCCGGCATCGGCCCTTCAATGGCAAAAAAGATTGTCGAGCATCGTGGAACCAAAGGCCTGTTTGAATCTCGCCAGCAGTTGCTGGACATCCCGCGCTTCAGCGCCAAAGTATTTGAACAAGCCGCAGGCTTCCTTCGCATTCCGAACAGCCAGCATCCGCTGGACAACACTGGCGTGCATCCTGAACGTTACCCCGCGTTGGAGCGATTGGCGGCAACCCTGGGCAAAGGCGTCGGCGAATTGACGGGCAGCGGCGTCGCGCTGGTCAAACAGGCCGAAGACTTAAAAGCCGAAGTCGGCGACTTCACCTTCGCCGACATCATTGGCGAACTGGCCAAGCCTGGACGCGACCCGCGCGAAGAGTTTGCCGCCTTTACCTTTCGCGAAGACATTCACCACGTCTCGGACCTGACTGCCGGAATGATCTGCCCCGGCATCGTCACCAATGTGACGAACTTCGGCGCGTTTGTGGACATTGGAGTGCATCAGGACGGTTTGGTTCACATCTCGCAACTCAGCAACAAATTCGTCAAAGATCCGCGCGAAGTCGTCAACCCGGGCGACCGCGTCAGTGTGCGCGTGATGGAAGTGAATCTGGAAAAACAACAGATCGCCCTGACGATGAAGACCGATGCTGAGACTTCACGGCAAATGCCGCGCGATAAACAGGCCAACCCACAGGAACGCCGGAATGATCGCGGCAAACCACCAGATCGGCGTCAGGAGCCGCGCAGAGACACTCGTCCAGCAAAGCCAGAAAAAGCGGGCTTCAATAATCCTTTTGCCGACCAGATGGCGAACTGGAAGAAGAAATAGACCGATGTGAACCGATGAGGAGCTTGAAGTGTTGAAAGTGCAGGTCAAGTGGCGTCAGTCTGTTGGCACGATAGTATTCATCGGTGCATTGATCGTCTGGATCAGATGTGGTGCCGCAATCTTACTTGCCGTAATTGATGGCTTGCCACAGCACATTGCCGTGGCAGCAATCCTTGTCACAGTCCTTGCCCTCGTTACAGCGATTGGCGGGCTTGTCATCTTCTGGCTGGTTGCGGCCGAAATTGATTTTTGGAGAAGTGGCTATCGTATCCGCCAACTGGGTAGGAAGGAGTACATAAGCTGGACTCCGGGTCCGAAAGATTACATCTATGAAGAGCGCGCCTGCGACGGTCGTATTCAACGCATGCCGTTTGTCCGTGTTGTGTTGGAGGATGGTTATCCTGCGCCAAGCGAAGTGCTTCTTCCCAATGAGGAAGTATGGGACGCCCGAGTCCCTTCGTGGGCGATTGGGCGCAGGGCCGAGATTGTAGAGCGCATGATCGAGTGCTGCGGTGGTTCGGCGGCACGTATTGGAAGCGCTGCCTAGCTTAGAATAAGCCTCGCTGCCTGACAATTTGCGGAGCAGTTGGCGAAGTTCAAGAAATAGCTCTTAGCCGCACTTCTGTCCGGCTTGCCGAAAAGCTTCAGTGACCATTTGCAGCCGCATGAGCTTCTCGAAACGTTCTTCTACAGTTAGCTTCAAATTCTCTTCAAGCACGGTTTGGTCAATGCACTGCTTGTAAAATTCGATCACCGGATCAAGCTCAAACGGGAACGCGGGTTTTATCTTTGTTTGTTCTTCCATACAGGCATTGTCTTTTCCAGGCGATAGGTCTGGCAAGAGCCGCATTTGATCTCATACACGTTTTCTCAGGAGCCAATGATGCGAATCATTCTTTCGTTTGCTTTGTCGCTTTGCTTGTTGTTGAGCGCGTTGATGCCGAGCTTCGGTCAAACGCCGAAACGCCTGCCTTCGATGCGTGAACAGTCCGAAATTCAACAGGGCTGGCTGAAACTGCGCCTGGAAAAAGTCTTGCCCGAATTGATGCGCAGGCACGGCGTGGCGATGTGGCTGGTCATCTGCCGCGAATATAACGAAGACCCTGTCTATCGTTCGCTGACTTCGCCGACGGTGTTTGCGGCAAGGCGGCGAACAATCTTTGTGTTTACGGATCGCGGCGAAAAGGGAATTGAACGGCTGGCGTTGGGTGGCGGATCAAACGGCGGGCTATATCAAGTCTACCGCGATCCCGATGTTGAAAACCGCGAACTATGGGGCGAAAGCCAATGGGTGACGCTGCGCAAGCTGATCGCCCAGCGCGATCCGAAAAATATCGCCGTCAATATCTCAGCGACGCACGCTTTCTCAGACGGCTTGTCGGCAGGCGAATACGAAAAGCTGCAACAGGCGTTGGGGCCAGAATTGTCCAAACGATTGATCCGCGCTGAAAACCTGCCGCTGGAATACATCGAAACTCGATTGCCGGAAATGCAGGCGACCTACAAACAGATGATGGAGATTGATCACGCCATCATCGCCCGCGCCTTTTCCGGCGAAGTCATCAAACCCGGCAAAACGACCAATCAGGATGTCGTCTGGTTTATGCGGCAACAGATCAACGACCTCGGCCTCAGCACCTGGTTTCAAACCACTGTGGACGTGCAACGCAAAGGCTCCGGGATTCCAAACAATCTGGCAGAAGATGCCCCTATCGTGATTGAACGCGGTGATGTCTTGCATTGCGATTTCGGCATTACGGCGATGGGTTTGAATACGGACACGCAGCACATGGCTTATGTACTGCGCGAAGGCGAAACAGATGTTCCCGACGGCATCAAGAAAGCTTTGGCTAATACCAACCGGATGCAGGACATTTTGATGGAGAAGATGAAGCCGGGCCGCACTGGCAACGAAGTCTTGGCTGATGCCATCGCCACAATGAAAGCCGAAAAGATCAACGGGACGTTTTACACGCATCCCATCGGCGACCACGGCCACGGCGCGGGGCCGCTCATCGGTTTGTGGGATCGGCAGGAAGGTGTCCCCGGTCGCGGCGACGTGAAGCTGTTGCCGCACAGTTGGTTTTCCATCGAACTAGGTTCGCGTACGCCGGTGGCCGAATGGGGCAGTCAATCATTGTCCATCGCGCAGGAAGAAGACGCGTGGATGGGCGCCGATGGCAAGATGAATTGGGTGTTGTCGCGCCAGACAAAGTTCCATCTGGTGAAGTGATGAAAATTGGCGCGTTTGTCATTAGCTGGATTGGTGGTTGTGTTGTGTTGCTGGCAGCAAATAGCTTTGCCCAGGTCGCTCGCCTGACTTCTGAACAGCCGCGATGGGGGCAGACGCTGACGATCACTTATGACACCCAAGCGCCGGGCGCGAAGTTTTCGGCGGCGGATGAAGTCTATGTTTGCGCAAAACTCAGCTTTGCCGAGCATAACGAAAACGCGGCAGCGCGAATGGTGAAGGCTGGCGGACAATTCAAATATGAACTGAAGGTCAAAGAGAACCTCGCTTCCATCGCGCTTCACTTCATCACGATGAGCGGCGGCTGGGATGAGCAGGCGTACACTACGGCGCTTGTGTTTCGTCCTGACGGACAAGCCGCGCGCGGCGCGTATGCCAGCAAGATTCAATCGGGGCGGTATCAGGAATATTTCAAACAGGAGACGGCGCTCTATCCCGACAACTATTCGGCCTATTGCGCAAAGTGGGCGACAGCGGCGTTGATGGAAGAAGGGAAGGTAGGGGGGATCATCAGCGCCGACCTGAAACGTCTGAGCCGTGCGCCCGAAACCGACGAACTGCTTTATGCGCTTTCGTGCGGCTATCTGCTGCTGGGCCGCGAAGACAAAAGCCGGGAGTTGATTCGCCAGTTGGTTTCCAGCTATCCATCGTCGCCTTTCACCGCCAACGCCATCAATGATTATGAAGACCAGATTGCGGGCCAGTCAGCCAGCAATGATGGCCGGGCAGAAGTTGCCAAACTCAAACTAGATGTGATCAAGGCTAATCCATCGGCGGATTTTGCGCGTAATGGTTCAACTTTACTGGCACGCGATCCACGCGCGCCGCTTGAGCTAATCGAAAAAGTCACCGGCCTTTGGCAAAAAACCGAGCCGGAAAATCCGCAGCCCTATTTCAACCAGGCGCTCAGCTTTTTGAATCAATATCAAAAACACGATCAAGCTCTGCCGATGATTGAACAGGCAATTGAATTGTTGCTGGCGGGCAAGCTGCGATTGTACGGCGACATCAATGGCAAACAGACCGAAGCGATGTTGCCGGAAAGCTATTTGATTTCTGCCGATCTACGGTTTCGCCAGCAGAAATTTGCGGAAGCGCTGGCAGCGGCCAACACGGCGCAGGCTTTTGCCCGCGATAACGATTTTGCTGCGTATCTGCTGGACGCCAAAATTCTGAAAGCGATAGGGCAGGGTGCCGAAGCCGAAGCCGCATTCATTGAAGCTTGGCGGCGGGGTTCGTCAGAAGCTGAGGAACGATTGAAGGAGGTCTATCGCGGCAAGCGCGGCAGCTTGACTGGCTTCGATGAATACCTGCTGGGTGCGACGAAAGGGAAGAACGCCAATGGCAACTGGAAGCAGGCCGCGCCATCGGTCAAGCTGACTTCGCTGGATGGCCGACGGTTTGACTTAAACGCGCTGGCAGGCAAAATCATCGTCCTGAATCTGTGGTTCATCGAATGTGGCCCGTGCCGCAAGGAAATTCCCAAGCTCAACGAATTGGTCAGTGAGTTCAGCGGCAAACCGGTTGTCTTTCTGGCGCCTTCGTTCGACAGCGCTGAAACGCTGCGCGGCTTTTTGAAGACGACGCCGTTTCATTATCAAATCGTGCCGAACGCTGAAGCGATCATCAGCGGGCAATTTAATGCTGCGACGTTCCCGACGCACATCGTGATCAATCAAAACGGATTGGTCGAAGCCACGCTGGTCGGCGCTGCCGAGCGCAGGCCGGAGGAAGTTCGGCGACTGATCCTGAAGTTGCTTCAGGCGACCACCTCGCATTAAGTTGGTAATTCATCGTCCATCAACCCAAAAAGGAGAACCGTAATGAATTCTTTGAAACAAACTCTTCAATTGCTGTTGGTCATTGGCGTTTGCACTTTTTGCCACGTTGCATTGGCCGCCGATGAAGGAAAGATGACTGCGGAAGAGCGCGCGAAAGCGATCAAGTATTTGAAAGATTCGCAGGCCGAAACGCTGTCCATGATCGAAAACCTGAGCGAGGCCCAATTGAAGTTCAAAGCCGCGCCCGAAAAATGGTCGGTGCTGGACACTGCCGAGCACATTATGCTGGCTGAAAAGCTGATCTTTTCGCAGGTCGAAAAAGCATTGGCCAGTCCACCCAATGCGGATTGGGACGCAAAGACCAGCAGCAAGACCGCGCTGCTGGAAAAAGCGCTCGTCAACCGCACCACCAAGGTGCAGGCGCCCGAAGCGATTGTGCCCAGCAGCAAGCTAACCCTCGCAGAAGTAATCAAAGGACTGAAAGAAGGCCGCGCGAAGACGCTGAAATTTGCGGAAGAAACTCAGCTCCCGTTGAAAATGTACACGGCGGAAAATCCGTTCTTCAAAACGTTGAATGCGTACCAATGGTTGATCTACGTTCCACTGCATAACATGCGTCATAACCAGCAGATTGCTGAAGTGAAGGCGGACCCCAATTTCCCGAAGAAGTAAAACTTGTGGACAGGATAGACAGGATTTTCAGGATGATTTGTCATTCTGTTCAATCTTGTAAATCCTGTCTATTCAAGGAGGGCGAAATGTCTTTTACCAGAATGGATCAAAGCAGCACCGCCGATTGGATGGCCATTGGTGGTGAAGTCGCCAAACGCCAGGCCGGAATGCCCGCGACCATCAAAGCGATGTTGAGGCAGTTGGCTGATCAGGTAGACGGCTTTGCAATTGATCAGCTTCAACACTGCCTGCAAACCGCAACGCGCGCCGCGCGTGACGGCGCTTCGGAAGAGATGATCGCCGCCGCGCTCTGTCACGACATCGGCAAAGTGATTTCAGTCATCAACCATCCGGCGATTGCGGCAGAGATGCTGAAGCCGTATGTATCGCGCGAAACCTACGAGATTATTCGCACGCACCAGGACTTTCAGGGCAAACACTATTATGCGCTGATGGGGATGGACCCGGACGCCCGACAGCAGTACGCGGGCGAGCCGTGGTATGAACTGGCCAGGAAATTCACCGATGAATGGGATCAGACTTCATTCGATCCGAACTACGAGACGCTGCCGCTGGAATACTTCGAGCCGATGATTGACCACGTCTTTTCAAAGCAATTAGTCATGGTCGCGGCCAAATAGAAATAGGCAGGAGCCATCAATGAATCGCACCGAAATTGAAATCAAACTCAACACTGACCGCACCTGGACGCTGGAGACTTGGGCGGCGATGTCGCCGGAAGAATTGACGCGGGGCGTCAAAGCCAGCCGTCACGATCCCGAATTTTTGTGGAGCGCCAAGGATCATCTGGTGCATCTGGCTGGCATTGAAGTGGCCTTCAACAACATCATCCGGCTGCAAATCGCGGGCGAGCCAAATCCAATTGAATTGTTCACGCCCAAGCCGGACGGCAGCAGACCCTCGATGGAAGAGATCATGGCTCGCGTTCACGCGATGAACGATGTGTGGGTGCGCCAGTATCGCGGCAAGAGTTTCGACGAAGTCGTTGCGCTGGGCCAGAAAGTCCGGGCGGAAACATTGGCGATTCTGGCCGGGTTGAGCGATGAGCAACTGCAAGAAAAAATCCCCGGCGCGCCGTGGGCGGATGGCACGGTCGGCGGAGTGATGGCCATACACGGAGATCACGCGCGGCAACATTACGGCTGGATGACACGCGATCTGGCGGAGAAATCGTAGCGGATAAGAAGGCAAACATCGCTTCTTCACTGAATAAGAACTTCTGACCAAAAGACTCTGACAAAAGACTCTCAATGCTCGCGAATATGGAAATCAGAAAAGCCAGAACTGCCGATGCGGTTCAAATCCACGCGCTGGTCAATCAATATGCGAAACAGGAGCAGATGCTGCCGCGCACCATGCTGAGCATCTACGAAAACATTCGCGATTTTTATGTGGCGGCTGAACCAGGAGAAGCTGGCGACAAAGTGCTGGGTTGTTCCGGGCTGCATTTCACGTGGGGAGATATGGCGGAAGTTCGTTCGCTGGCGGTGGACGAAGCGGCGGGCGGGCGCGGAATTGGGCGCTTGCTGGTCGAAGCGAACATCGCCGAAGCTCGCGAACATGGCTTGGTGCAGGTTTACGCGTTCACTTATGTCACGGGCTTCTTCTCGAAGCTGGGATTTCGCGTGGTGCAGCACGAGTCGCTGCCGCGCAAGGTCTGGATGGATTGCATTAACTGTCCGAAGTTCAATTGCTGTGACGAAGTGGCGATGGTTCTGGATTTGGTAGAGAATGCCAAGCCTGAAACATTCGATGTTAGTCAGGTAAATATCCCAATTGTCAAAATTACTGGGGCTGGACGCTAAAAGGCTTTCAAGCCTTGGCCGATTTTGAACATCGCGATCCCGAAATCGAACGGCGAATGGGGCTTTTGTCCCGCGAATGAGCGGCTAAGTTGAAGAGATATTTGGCCAAACTGGTTGGCACACTACTTGGAAAGGGAGAAGAAGATGATGCTTGTGTTGGGCAACAGTTGTTAATGTCTATGCCGCAAGCTTCGTTATGGTGAAAATGGGCAAGAAGAATCAGCAGGAGAATGGCGCGAAAGGGAAAGTCACGAACTTTTCCCTGGCTGCACCGAAAGGCTTTCTAGCGGGGACTGCCGCTTGTGGGTTGAAGAAGAGGGGCGGGGAAGATTTGGCAATCATTTTTTCTGAGCGTCCGGCGGTGGCTGCCGCGGTCTTCACACAAAATTTGGTTGTTGCGGCTCCCGTGTTACTTTCGCGCGAGCATTTACGTCATAGAACGCATCGTGCAATTGTCGTGAACTCCGGAGGCGCGAACGCCTGCACCGGCCAGGAAGGGTTGAATGATGCCCGGCAGACGGCGGAACTGGTCGCCGAATATTTCAATTGTGATGACAGGGAAGTGTTGGTGGCTTCAACGGGCGTCATCGGCATGCGGCTGGAGATGACGAAAGTCGAATCGGGCATACGCGCGGCAACAGCGGAACTGTCACGCCAGCGCGGCTGGCAGGTTGCCGAAGCGATTATGACCACCGATACGCGTCCCAAACGCGCCGGCAAGCGAATCAAGCTGGCTGGCAAGACCGTGACGATTGCAGGCGTGGCCAAGGGATCAGGGATGATTCATCCGAATATGGCGACGCTGTTATCTTTCATCACCACCGACGCCGCGATCAGCAAACCGGCTTTGAATGCGGCCTTGAAACGCGCGGTCAATCAAAGCTTCAATCGCGTTTCAGTGGATGGCGACACGTCCACCAACGACATGCTGGCGGCGCTGGCAAATGGCGCGGTAGAGAATGATTCAATCAGCAAAGCATCCGGCGCGGACTTTGAAGCATTCACCCAGGCATTGACGGATGTCTGCCGCGATCTGGCGATTCAAGTCGCCCGTGATGGCGAAGGCGCTCGCAAACTGATTACGATTCACGTTCGCCACGCGCCGGATGAAAAGATGGCCCATCGTATTGCCGAAACCATCGCGACCAGCCCATTGGTCAAAACAGCAATGGCGGGCGCGGATGCCAATTGGGGCCGCATTCTGGCGGCGGCAGGACGCAGCGGCACGAAGTTCGATGTTTCCAAAGTCGAAATCAAAATCGGCAATTTGCCGGTTGCGCGCAATGGGCGCGGCCTCGAATTCAGCGAAGAGCGCGCGCTGGAAATTCTGAAGCGCGACGAAGTGACCATCACAGTTGATCTGCATCAGGGCGATGCCCGGGTCACCGAATGGACCTGCGATATGACGGAAGATTACATCCGCATCAATGCGGACTATCGTTCCTGATCATAATGGCCTGATTCCAGGGCTTGATTCCAAATTTCTTGCAACCGCTCCCGGGAATGGTTCGTAAGAAGCGGCGGTAAGGCATCAAAGACTTTCGTTTTTCAAAGCAATTCAGCAATCCAACAGGGAGAAGTAGAGATGACTACGAAGAGCATACGGGCTGCGGCCCGTCATTTTGCGAGCTTGGGCTTGGCCGTGTGTTGCACGCTGCCTGCGGCAATCCCCGCCAGAGCGCAAGACCCCGTGACCACACCCACTCAACAGCAGCAACAGCAACAACCGTCGGCGGCCACTACGCCAGCGGCTCAGCAAACACCGCCGGCCACCAGCAGTATCGTTTCGCGCCCAATCCCGCAACGCTCCGTCGGGTTAGACCCCAGCAAAGTCGTGCGCTGGACGTTGCGTGATGCGGTCACTGCCGCATTGGCAAAGAATGTGGATATTGAATTGGAGCGCGAGAATGTCCGATTGAAGCAATATGATTTGATCGCGGCGCAAGGGTATTACGACCCGGCTGTTGTCTCGACGCTCTTGTATAACAGGTCTTCGACTCCGACCTCGGCGCGGTTCAGCGGCGCTACCAGCAGTGCCATCTCGCGCGACACCGTGACCTTCAACGGTGGTCTGCGCAAAAACTTCGAACGATACGGCACTACATTTTCCGCCGATCTGAACAACCAGCGGCTTGGATCAAATACGAACAACTTAGAAGTTCAATATTCACCTGCCCTCACTTTTCAGATTACACAGCCGCTCTTCAAAAACTTTCGCATAGATGCCAACCGGCGTTTGATCAAGGTGACCAGAAAAAGTCTGGACCTTTCTGACGCGGTGTTCCGCCAACGTGTAATCGAGATCATCTCGAATGTGCAGCAGGCATATTGGGACTTGGCGCTGGCGATTCGGAACGAAGGCATCGCGCGGGAATCCGTTGGGCTGGCCGAAACGCAGCTCAACAATAATAAACGTCAGGTTGAAGTCGGCACGCTCGCGCCGATTGACGTGGTTTCTGCCGCGACCCAAGTGGAAACGCGCCGCCAGCAGGTCTTCCAGGCGATCAACTCAGTTGCTTTGGCGGAAAACACGCTTAAAGGCCTGACCGTCAGCAGCCCCGGCGACGAACTTTGGACTTCGCGGATCGAACCGGTGGAGTCATTTAATATTTCTCCGATTTCGATACCGCTGGATGATGCCGTCCGGCTGGCACAAGAGAATCGCCCCGAGGTCAAACAATTTGGCTTCCAAAAAGAGATCAACCAGATTGATATTGACTACTACCGAAATCAGGCCAAGCCGCAGATTGACTTAATCGCCGGATACACCACCAACGGGCTTGCCGGCGCTCCGGTGGCAGGGTCCACGATCAATGTCGGAAGCTGTTCCAACCCGATTCCACTGCTGGGCACTGATGGCAAGATTGATACTACTAAACTGTATTGCGTTCCGAGCGCCGTACAGTTAGATGGCACTGGAAAGTCGTCAGTCATCAATCTACCGGCGACGCCCTACACGACTACGCCCGTCAGTCAAATTGACAAAAAGTTCGTTGGCGGTTACGGCACGGCCTTGGGCAATCTTTTCCGCAACGAGTTTCGCACTGTCAGCTTCGGGTTGCAGATCACGCTTCCGCTGCGCAACCGGACAGCAAAGGCCAACCTCGCTCGTTCGCAGGAAGTGACGCGCCAGACGGACTTGCAGACGCGCCGGTTGCTGCAGAACATCGAAGTCGAGGTTCGCAACGCCGTTCAGTCTGTCGAAACGGCAAAGATGAGAATAGATGCCGCGAAGGCCGCGCGCGAATATGCGCAGCAGCAGCTGGAAGGCGAAGAGAAGAAATTCGCCGCTGGTCTTTCGACGACGTTTTTCATCCTCCAACGCCAGAACGATCTGTCGCAAGCGCAGTACGCGGAATTGCAGGCGCTGGCGGATTACAACAAATCGGTTGCGACTTTGCAGCGTGTGGTTTCAACAACGCTGTCGAGCAATGGCGTTGAGATTCAGGCTGACACGCCAGTGACCATTAAGTAGAGCGTGTCGCAGAATTCGATAGAGGGTTTTCCCTCCGGTTTAGCATCGTTGGCTGACTTTTCATTTCTCATGACCTTGTTTGTCATTCAACCGGCCATTGTCTGCGCGGCTTTGGCCTGTGCTCCCAAGTCTCGCATC
>JBBQVH010000153.1:0-16420 GCA_038211695.1 Blastocatellia bacterium
GGATTGACGCCGTGGGCCATCTACCGAATACGTGATGCCGGAGTATTGCATCTCTTCCCAGGTCTGTTCGCCCCAGCGTACCGCGGCCATTGGGTCCGGATTCCACAGGTTTGTGGTCGAATTGTCGTAATGCGCCGTGGCTTCCAGACGCGTCCTTTTCGGCACTGGCAGAGGCTTGGCGTACACGTAATAGGTCTGCCAGTTGAAATCGTACTTCGGAACTGAGAGCACGACTTCGGAACGGCCATCGGGGTAGACCAGACGATACTCCCAGCTTTTGCCTCGCAAATGAGTGTGCGGAAACAGCGCCCAGATATGCGAGTCTTCATTGAACTGAATCGCCGAATCTACTTTCTGGTTGTTGGCGCCAGGCGGAAGAGTGAACATCGCGTTGACAAACGCGCTCGTCCGAATTTCCTGTTGCGCAGGCTTTTTCGCGAAAATCAGCCCGACGCTGGATTTGTCTTTGGTTGCAGTGCCATTGGCGGTGTAGTGCAACTGAAACGTCAGGACTGCGCCGGCTCTGATCCGCAGTGCCATGCCTGGCTGAAAGATCATCGCGTTTGTTCCCGGCGCTGTCGTGGCAATCAGCACGCCCCGGCTTGACCCCTGGCGTTGCGGTGGAGTGTGGGATTGGCTGGCTGGCCGTGGCGGCAGGGGCGGCACAACGGGCACGAAAGCAGGCGTCTGGGCAAGCGCATCAGGTTCGCGGCAGAAAACCAGAACGTGATGCACGACACTGCGCACGCCTGGCCGCACCTCGATTGCCTGCACCCACTTGTCTTCGGTGAAGTTCGTTGGCGCTTCGACATACCGATAATCGACCGTGCCTGATGCCGGCACTTCGTAGGCAGCGGGCATGCTGATGATCGCGTCGGGCTTGCCGATTTCCCAGCCATCAGTGAACTTCGGCGGCGGCGGCAGATTTTTAGGATCGCCTTGGGATGCGCCGCTGTCCACCCAACGAATCAGCGTCTCTTTCTCCTGGTCGCTCAACCGCCGGTCGTTTGAAAACGTTCCGTGCGGGGCAACTGCATGCCAGGGGGGCATCTGCCCGGAGGCGACTTGTTCGCGAATCGCCTTGGCCCAGGGGCGCGCGTTTTCATAGGTGAGCAACGGCATCGGCGCAATATCATCCGGGCGGTGGCAACTGGCGCAGTGTTTGAAAAGAATCGGCGCAACTTCCTTGGTGAATGTCGGCGCCGCTGGCGGGCTGGTCTGCGCCGTGCGCGTCCCAGTCACGGCAAGAAACACGACAACCAACCCTGCCACATACAAAGATCGAGTTTTATTCATAAGTTTGGCCTCTTAGCTGACCTTGCCTTCAGAACCTGCCCCTGCAAGATCCAGGGTTATCAAGTTTAACGACACGCAACCATAGTCATTACTTTCAGAAAATTTTCAAATGAAACCGCGCCTTGCATAACTAAGTAGGCATGAAAAATTAACTTCCCGATGTGGGACAAGATGCCATCTTGTCCCACGACAGACGATGCGCCGAAACCGGGAAGTTAAAATTTTACGCTCACTAAGCTGCCAACAACTAAAAACACTGAGGGCTGAAGATGTGTGGTCTTCAGCCCTCAGTGTCTTTCTTCGCTGCTTTAACAGCGAGTTTAGAAGGTATATCTCAACCCGAGAATGATACGGCGGTTGCCGCCGTTGGTCGCCCACTGGTTGAGGAAGTTTGCGCCTGCTGTGACGGTCGCATTCGGGATGCCGAAATTGCGCGTGTTCGTGACGTTGAACATATCGGCGCGGAATTGAAGCGTGTGGCCTTCATAGAGGCGCGTGTTTTTCAGAATGCCGAAGTCGAGATTCTGAATGCCGTCGGCGCGCAGGATGTTGCGACCCGCGTTGCCAACGCGCTGAGCGCCGGTGATAGGAGTGAACAGGCTGGCCCCGCCCGCCGCTCGCAATTCGATGATGTTCATCGAAGAAAGGTCGAGCGTCGTGTTCAGGTTCGGGCGGATCGCGTTGCCGACCAATCCGTCAATGCCGGTCAGCACGCGCGCCGGATCAGCGCCGTTGAGCGGCGTGAAAGGCGCGCCGCTTTGCAGCGAGAAGAAGCTGTTGAACTGGAAGCCTCCCAACGCATGGGCCAAAAGGCCTTTTTGATCCTGGAAGAAGGGCAACTGGTAAACGACGTTGCCCGCCAGACGCTGCGGACGGTCATAGACCGAACGGCCACGATCCGCGCGCAGATTGAAAGAATCCTGCGCGACGGCGACGGAGCCGGTCGAGGGGTTGAAGATTTCCGAAGCCGTGTCAATGAACGCGCTGTACGTGAAGTGCAGGCCCGCGCTGAAATTGCGGCTCAGGCGTTTTTCCAAACTGACCTGCATCGAGTGATAGATCGAAGAAGCCGCGTTTGAACGCAAACGAATGACGCCACGCGTCGGATCAACGCGGCAGGTGTTGGTTGCCGTCACCGTGCAGGTTGCGGTGGCAGCCGGGCCCGCCAGGAAAGGATTGCCATCCAGCGTTTGGAACAGATGCGTGCCTTTGGTGCCGACGTAGCCGACACGCAAGACCAGATCGCGCGACAGCTCGCGCTGCACTTCCAGGCTGAACTGATCGTATTCCGGAGCGCGGAAGTCTTCGGCCACAATCGTTCTTGCCAGCGTGTTCGGGTTCAGGCCCGCCACCTGCGCCGTGCGGATATTCGCAAAAGCATTCTGCGACGACGGCAGGTTGATCGAAGCGATGAACGGGAAGGCGCTGGCGATGTTCAGATTGATGTTCAGGAACGCCGCGTCGTTGGTGCGCGCATAGCCGCCACGCAGTACGAAACGGTCGCCACCCGTCACGCGCTTTAACAAACCATTGCTTCCGCGCGGACTCCAACTGAAGCCGATGCGCGGCTGGAAGTTGTTTGTGTCGGTCTTCGGCACCGGCGTGAAACGATAGCGTTCGTCGCCGCCTGCCACCGCCACGATCTTGTTATTGATCGGGACCAGATCATTAACGGTGTTGCCGGGCAGTTCATAACGCAGGCCGTAAGAAAGTGTGAAGTTCGGCGTCACTTTCCATTCATCCTGGGCAAAGAAGTAGTAATCGTAGTTGTCGTAGTACTGAATTTCGGAGCCGCCAGGCAACGGGCGATTGACAGTTGCTGCCAGCGTCGCGTTGTCGTTCACAAAATTCTCCAGCGTTGAATAAGCCAGACGCCCGCGAATGGTCGGGACGAAGAAGCTCTTGACCTGTGTGCGGCGGAAATCAATGCCGAACTTTATCGCGTGATTTCCGTTGCTGACCGCAACGGTGTCCTGAATCTGATAGGTGTTGTTGAACCGGAATTGCGGCAGATTGACCGCCAAGCCAATCGCCGTGCGGCTGGCAGAAGCGTTGAATTCGTTCAGACCGAGTTGCGCGATTTCAATCGAAGGAATCTCTTCTGATGACGGATCGCTGGCCGTTGTGCGCGAACCATAACGCGACCAGGCAATGCGCGCATCATTGACGATGCGGCTGCTCAGCAGGCTGTTCAAATTCACCACGGCAGCCTGCGAACGGGTGGGAACGACAGTGGTCAAGCCCGGCGGCGTAGCCTGGCCTGAACCCGCGTTCAAGTTGCTGTCATACAGATAGCGCCCACTGATCCGATTCTTTTCGCTAAACTGATGGTCAATGCGTCCTGACCATTGCCAATCGTCGTAACGCAAAGAGGTCGAACCAGTCAGGTCGCCGAGCGGCACAGTGTAGGTTTGTCCGCCAACGACGAAGTTTGCCGATGTGTTGTTTGCGCGCTGGGCTGCCGGCAGGAAGCGCAACAAGGCGGCCACTTGGGGGCGGCTGCCCGCCGCGGCTTGCAGAATCTGGCGGCCGGCTTCAGTCGGAGCGCCGCTCAGCGTGAAGCCCGAACCGAGTTGACGATCTGTCCAGCGTTGCAGCGATCCAAAGAACCAAGTCTTGTCTTTACCACCGACGACGGGCGATCCACCTTCGCCGAAGCGCGGCAAATAGAGCGGGCCGCCAAAGGTGCCGCCGATTTGATTCTCCAACCGGAACGGCGCGCCTTGCTGTACACCGCGCGTCGCTGTCGGGTTGCAGTAACCGCCCGGACGACCAGCCTTGTCCTGATTGTTGCAGGCGTTGAAATGATTGTTGTTGTTAAACCAGAAGGCTGAGCCGTGATATTGGTTCGTGCCCGCCTTGGTGACGACACTGAAGACCGAACCGGAGTTGCGCCCGTATTCGGCGGCGAACTGGTTGGTGATCAACCGAACCTCTTGCACGATGTCGGGATTATTGAGCGGCTGTTGCCCGCCCGACACGCTGGGGTCATTGATGTCCTGCCCGTCTATCATAAAGTTATTCGAGCGCAAACGGCCACCATTGGCGGAGTAGTTCACGCTGCTGCCGTTCGCGAAGCCGCTTTGGCCGCTGGCCAATTGGCTGACGCCCGCCGCCGAAAGCGCGACGTTGAAGACGTTGCGATTAGTGGCAATCGGCAGTTCTGACAAACGCTTGGAATCGAATCGCGTGCTTACTTCGGCATTGCTGGTATTAAGCAGCGAGGCGTTCTCGTTGATCGTCACGACTTCTTCCACCGTAGTCGTTTTGAGTGGCGCGTTAATCACCGCATCCTGGTTCAGCAACAATTCGATGCCCGTGCGCACATACTTGGCGAAGCCATTCGCCTGCACGGTGACTTCATAATTGCCGATCGTAAGGTTGGGAAACCGGTAGCGGCCCTCGCTGTCTGTGGAGGCCGTGCGTGCTTCATTTGTGCCGACATTACGTGCGGTCACCGATGCACCGGTAATGACAGCGCCCTGCGGGTCGCTGACCACGCCGGAGATGGCACCGGCAGTGGATTGCGCTCGGACTTGCCATACGACACCAACCAATAGCGCCAGTGAAACAATCATTATTCTGGAAATTTTGTTCATAATACCCTCCTAAGTTTACGGGAATGGACGTTTGTGATTCGGTAGTAGATGAGCTGGGAAGTGAATTCTTCTGAACCCGTATTCTATTCCGTATTTTTGTGTGTCTTTAGAAGGCAGATTGCTGCAAGTTACATTCCTATAAAATCCTGGAATCCATCCCCTCTCTAAAGCGAATCATTTTGTGGGTTTAGATTGACCGGCTGGAAAAAGCTGAGACCATTCTTTGCGGAAATTTGGACATGCCTTACAAAATTTCGTATCCCGAAGCCGTCTGGCGTGGCCGATGACGTAAGCGAAAGGCCATAGAAACTGCATCGTATTCAATGCCATCTCCGGGCCCTTCACCATTTCCCCGCTTTCAACTGTTTTAGGGCTTGATCGGATCGCGCTCTTTTTCTTCGATTGCGTCTGCTTTCTGGTCGCCGCGCTGAGCAGCGTCTTCCGCCATCTTGTTCAGGCGGGCGAAGGTTTCGCGGGCGCGTTCCGCATCATCACGGCGGTTGGCTTTGGCATAGGCGCGGGCCAGCGTGTAATAGATTCTGGGTTCGGCGGGAGCCATCTTCTGCGCGGATTCCAACTCTTCGATGGATTTGGCGTTCTCGCCGGTTTCAAACAAACAACGGCCCAGAATGTAATGCGCCAGCGGCAGGCGCGGGTTCATTTTGACGGCGTCTTCGGCCAGCGCGATTCCGGCTTCCGGCTCCTTGTTGCGGATTTTGATGTAGGCGTATTGCAGCCGCGCCAACGCGTGCGTGGGCGAGTTTTCGATCTCGCGTTTGAACGCCGCCAACCCAGCTTCGTCGTCGCGCGTGTCAATCAGAAAGCGGCCGTAGGCATATTGCACGTTCGGGGTCTTTGGATATTCGGCCACCAGACGGTCGAATTCCGTCCGCGCGTCGGCGGCGTTCATTTGCGCGAAGTAGTGTTGCGCCAGGCCTGCGCGGCGAATCAGTTCATGATCGCGATGATTCATCTCAATCTGTTTTGGCAACGCCGAGATGCGCAGGACGGCCAATCCCATTCCGATAATCAAATCCTGGCTGCTCCCTCCCTCACGGCTCAAGCCAGTATAAATGCGTTGCGCAGTTTCAAAATCGCTGCGCAGGACAAACAGCGTCGCTTCGTGGAAGGACATGACGCGGAGCAGGTCCGGGTTGTCGCCAATGCCGCGCTGCCGGCCCTGTTGCAGATGAATAAACGAATCATCGTATTGGCCGATTCTGTATTCGCACAGACCCAGCATGGCCAGCGGCGCGCCGACTTTCGGGCGCAACGCAGCAACTTGTTTGAATGCTTTTGCGGCGTCAGCGTATTGATCGCGCTCGTACAGCAGCGTTGCCAGATACCACAATCCTTCGTCCCATTTTGGCTTCAGGGCGACGGCTTTTCGATAGAACGTAATCGCCTCATCCAGGTTTCCGGCTTCGCGCGCCTGATTGGCTTGGGCGGCAGCTTTATCGAAAGCAGGCGAGGCAGCGGCAGATTGTGTGGTAGCGGGCTTTCCGGATTTGGTTCGTTGAGCAAATGTCGGTTGAGCAATTAACAGAGGCAATGCACAAACCAGCATTCCAAGAAGGCGACAACACGGATTTTGTCCCGAAGGGACGCCGGAGATTAGCCGGTGGTGGAACCACCGGAATGTCGGAATAAAATACGTCCTAGCCCTGGAGGGGCGATAGATCAAGCCAACTCCGTCGCCCCTCCGGGGCTGGAAGGATTGGGCCACGTGGCCCCGGTGGTTCCACCACCGGCTAATCTCCGCAGCGCCTCCGGCGCAAAACCACCAAAGCATTTTCCTGAATGCGATAACAAAATTGCGCTTGATCTTCTTCATAAGGTCTCAGTTCGAGGGGTCAGTTTGTGAATCTCAATTCGGGAACGGAGCGCCTTCGCGCACAATGCGAATACGGTGATCGGTGAATTTGAAATGCGAACCGGGCAGATCAATCTTCGGCATATGGCAACTGGTGCAATCGTTCTTGCCAACCTTGCAGCCGCGCGCGCTGCGCTCATCACTGCCAGCTTTGACTGCCGTTTCCGGCTTCGCCCCCTGCGGCGCTTGATGACAGGCCAGGCATTTTGAATCGTAGAACGCCGCGCTCCGTTGCAGGCTGTCGTGCGGATCATGACAGGCCGTGCAGCCGATGCGTTTGTCGGCGGAATAACAGCGGCTGTTGAACATTCGATACGGCTGGAAGCGGATGTTGCTGATGCCCCCGCGATTGGGCAATGCCATCACATCTTCGACGCTGCGATGGCAACTGCCGCACATATTCTGGGTCATGTCATCGCCATCCAGATTGCTCAACTTTTTGATCTTCGCTTTTGCCGCCGCCTGATCGCCTGCTTTCATCAGGGCAATGTGCTGGTCGCCAGGGCCGTGGCACGATTCGCAACCAATGCCCGGAGCAAGATGGGCAAGGCTGGATGGCAAGCCCACGGCAATGCTGGCTGTTGAACCAGTGGTGTGACAGCCGAAACAATTCTTTGTTTCGTCCAGACTCATTCGGCGTCCGGCTGCCTCTGTCAAGCTTTGAGGGGAGTCGCCCGCATAACCCAGGGTGATGTCCAATCCGCGAATCTCTTTGTAAAAGCTGACGCGGCTTTCATACATCGCGCCATTATTTTCAAAGACGTAGGTCTGCCCGGCTTTCCCTTGCCCGAAGCAATAAAGAATCGGCAGGGAAATTTCCGATTTGCCATCGCCGATGGTGTAAAGGCTTTTCTCTCCCTGACGCGCAATTCGAAAGCTGAACTTTCCCGATTGGAATTTCAGATCGGGAAATTCGCGCAGTATCTGGCAACTGTCGGCCTTCTCCATGGCTTTCGTCATAACAGCCCGTTGATGCTTTTCAGCAATTTCAGTGTGGCAAGCCGCGCAGGCTTTGGTGCCAGCAAAACGCGATTGTTGAGTTATGGGAGATGAGTTTGGCTGAAGCGATGCCTTCACTGCATCTATCTTCGCCCAAGCAAGCCAATCTGCTGGCCAATCTGTTGGGATCATGATGCCCAGTGCTAATGCCATCGTGGCGAAGACCAGTGTTAATCGAATCAGCTTTTGCATACTGCTTCAGAAGGCCTGCGGAGGCTTGGTTGCCGGGCTGGTTGCCGGAATGTCGGGCCGCGCGATTGCCTTCGGCGGTTCCTGGAATTTGGATTTTGTGGGGTCTGCGGTCGGCTGCCGTTTTTGCTCTTCATCGTTCAGGCGATCAATGATCGCTCGCAACCGGTCAGCATCCGCCAGGCGTTTCTGCTTCAAATATAACCGCGCCAGCAATACATACGCCTGCCGGAAATCATTCTTCACCGTGACGGCGCGTTCCAGCAGTTTGACGGCGTCTGCTGTCTGGCCACGCGTTTGCGTCAATTGAGCATATTGAAAAAGCGCGCCCACATCATCCGGGCGCATTTCCAGCGCGCGTTTGAGCAGCAGTTCTGCTTCTTCCAATCGCCCGTCTTCGCGCAACAGCCAGCCCAATCGCACGTTGGCCGTGAAATCGCGCGGATTATTTTCCAGTTCGGTTTGAAACTCCCGGATCGCCAGATCGCGGTTGCCCGTGATCAGATAGGTCACGCCAAGCTGCGCGTGAACAGTCGGCAATTTCGGATCGAGTTTCGCCGCCAGCTTCAGCTCTTCGATAGCAGAGGGGTGGTTACGCGTGGTTGCGTTCAAAACGCCCAGAATCAAATGCCCTTCCGCCTGCGGCAAATATTTGAAGACCTTGTCAATCAGCGTGCGACCTTGATCAATCTGGTCGTTTTGCAGATAGGCCGTGCCCAACAGGTAAGCCGCTGCGATGTTTTCCGGCTGCGCATTGTAGACGGCTTCAAGTTCCTTGATCGCTTCGGCAAGCTTGCCAAGTTCAAACTGGCACACGCCAAGCAATTGGCGGGCTTGCAGATTGCCGGACTGCGCGATGACGACCTGGGCAAACTCTTTGCGCGCCGCTTCGATTTCCTGGATCTGAAAATAGGCAATTCCCAGGTTCAGCCGGATTCCCTGCTCTGCCGGATCAATCGCCAGCGCGGCTTTGTAGTTTTTGATGGCTTGATCGTATTGGCCGAGTTTGGCGTAGAGCACGCCGAGGTTCGAGAGCGCATCAATACGGCGCGGAATCAATTTCAAAGACGCCTCATATGCCTGGCGCGCGCCGTCCAGGTCGCCTTTCTGTTGCAACTCAACGCCACGCGAAAACTGCGCTTCGGATTGGCGAACCGTTTCGCGATCCTGAACCGGCACAAAACTGAGCGTGAACATCAATGCCAGCGTGGCAAACATAAACGACGTTTCCAGTTGTTTGAGTGTTGGAGATAAATGGATTTGACGCGCGGAGTATAACACCGCTGCCGGTGCGGACTCATCCGCACCGCTGTGCTCAGAATAAAAATTTGGCGACAGGAAGCTGAATCATTCGGGCTTCCTGTCGCCAAGGGGTGGGTTTTATTCAACTGCCAGAAAGGCAATTAGAAGGTGAACTTCAACGCAAGCTCGATCACGCGCTGGCCGCGCTTGGTCGTAATCTTGCCGAAGTTCTTCTTCGTATCGTCCGTTAAAGAAAAGCCTTTGCTCGGGTCACAAGCGTTATTTCCTGTTCCGCCTGCGCCGTTGGCAAATGTTTGAGTAAACGACGTTACCGTTCCATCTGGCAGCACCAGTGTCTGACTGACTGGCGTTCGCACACATTGGGTGTTGAGCGTCAGGAAGATGTCACTGTTGCTGGCATTCGCGTTGTCAATATTCTTCGGGAACGCTTGGTTGAAGATATTGAAGAATCCAGCACGGAACTGAAGGTTATTTTTCTCCTTGACCTTGAAGTTCTTGAACAAGGAGATATCCCAGTTCGAGCGGTTCGGTGTGCGGAAGTAGAATGGTGAGATCGTCGCTCCTGATGAGCCAAAAGCCGGAATGCTGATGGCATTGATGTCCAGAACTTTATCTCCTACGTTACTTCCGCTTAGATTTGGATTCTTGCTGAAGATCGGCGCGATCGCCCCCGCCGCATACCCTGCGGTAGAGAACGCATTTGAGCCGAAAGCAGCTAGAGATAAACCTGCCACATCGCCGGTGAACCTGATATTGACCGGGTTTCCACTGGTGTAGGTTGTGATGCCGGACATTTGCCAGCCATTCAACAGCCCGCGCGAAAGCGGATTATTCAACGGTGACAGGTTTGGAATATTGTAGTTGTACGACAGGTTGAAAACGTGCGTCCGATCGTAATTCAAAACACCATAAGAACGACCGCGCGCATCAAGCGGATCAATGTCATCGCCTTCACCACTTCTATTCCCTAGTACCTTCGAGAAGGTGTAGGTCGCGAAGAATTGCAGATTCTTTCCGGTCTGACGACTAAGCGTAGACTGCAATGAATGGTAATTCGACGTGCCGTTAAACTCCTGAAGGCGGATATTCCCTAAATCCGGATACGGACGAAAACTGTTGATCACGCCACCATCCAACCCTTGCCGAACGAGCGGGTTGGTCAGGTCAGCTTTGACGCCAGTTTGCGTGATGATCTGGCAGTTGCCTCTTCTGGTTACCACAGGATTGCCGTTGGCATCGTTCGTGAATGCTCCCGGATCGCAGTTCGGATTTGCCAGCGAGGTGATTGTGCTGCCGGGGTCGCCTGCAACTCCCCCCTTCAATAAAGCGCCGAGAGGGATGTAGTTGATGGGCAGTCGCGAACCTAGATGACGGCCAAAGGTTCCGACGTAAGCGGTTTCCAGTACCATCTGGAAAGGCAGACGCGTCGCAATGCTCAGGCTGGTCGTGTAAGTCTGCGGGAACTTATTTGATTTCGGATCGGGCGAGATAATATCGGAACCGCCACTCGCCAGTTTCAGCGGATTCACCGGCACACGCTGACCATTGGGCAGCGTAACAATTCCCATGTTGCTCAGCGTCAGCCCACCCAGATCGTTGAACGTGTAGAGGGAACCATCCGGCTTGAATGCACCTGGGATCCCTGTCCCAGGTCCAATGCTGGCACCAACGTTACCATTGGGTGCAGCACGCAGCGTTGCATCGTATTGGAAGTTACCCTGTACGCGGTTATAAAAGATGCCCGCGCCGCCACGAATCACCAGCCTGTCATTCTTGAGCACACTCCAGGCAAAATTCAGACGCGGTCCCCATTCCACTGCTGGAGGAGCAAATGCCCCCTTCTCAATTTCACCGCGAGCAGCAGACAAAACGCCGTTCGGATGGAATGGATCGCCGTTGATGTAGTAACCGGCTCCTTTTTTGTAGGTGCTTGGATCAAAGAGAACGTCGAACCCTTTGCGCTCTTTGTTGATGGTCATATGCGAAGCGCGCAAACCATATTCCAGCGTGAAGTTCGGGCGTATCTTCCACGAATCCTGACCGTAGAATTCGTAGTTGTAAAAGCGGTAGTTGCCCGTCGGCGGCTGCGTCCCGTGGCTGACGCCAGTGAGTTGTCCAACCAGCAGATCGCCCCAATCGTTGCCCGTGCCGTTGCCGTTCCAGTTGTTAAATTCGATCTGCCCTTGCGAATCCGGACTGCCCTGAAAATTTTGTTTTTTGTTGCCCTGTTCGACCAACGCGCCGAACTTCAGCGTGTGGCTGCCGACAACCTTCGACAGGTTGTCATTAACTGAGAAGCTGTCGTTGTATGCGAAGATCGGGTTGGTTCCGGGCGACCAGAGCTGCCCCTGAGCCCAGCTAATTAGCGAGAGCGAAACAGACTGACTCTGTCTGCCGAATTGCGTGTTGTCGAATGGCAGACGCCAGATGCTATCCAACCCAAGGTTTTTGAGCGAAACCTTGTTCGGATCGGCATATGAATTGTCCAGTTTTAGTTTACTGCCACTGAACACTACCTCGTTGGTCATCGTTGGATTGATGACTTTTGTCAGCCCAACCGCGACTGAACGGCCCAAACGATTTTCATTATTGGCCGATGGCAGTTCGTAGGTTGATGGGCCCCACCAAATGCCATAGGGATTGACCGCTACTTCCAGTTCGCGGGTGACACGGACATAAAGATTCGTACTGTCGCTGACCTTGTAATCGAAGCGCGTCTTGAAATCCTTACGATTGTTGGATTGAGTCGTATTGGAGATGTAATTATGCGCGCCCGTGGGATCATTAAAGTTCGGCGTTGGATACAGGTTGATCAGCACCTTGCCGATTGGGTTGATGAAAGGAGCCAGGTTGTTGTTCAGCGCATTCTGTCCGGCATTCGCGAATCCCAATGGAATTTTCACGGTCTGTCCCTGCCCCAGAATGCTTTTCGGAAGAAGTTCGCTGAAGTCGCCTGCCCGCTGCCTTAAGGTAGGCACTGTAGAGATACGGGGTTGAGCGCCGTAGGTCTGGCGCTGAACTTCAAAACCGACAAAGAAGAAAAGCTTGTCGCGGCCTTCATTGAATCCGCCCAACGGGCCAAAAACTTTCTTCGGCAGTGTGACCGGACCGCTGATCGTTCCGCCAGGATAATAGAACTGTCCTGGAGGTTTCGCCGCAGCCACCGAGCTTGGGTCTTGCGCGCCGATATAATTTCGGAAGCGATCATTCGCTGCCAGTGCTTCGTGGCGCACATAGGTATAAGCAGAGCCATGAAAATCACGGCCACCAGATTTCGTAGTGCCGCTGATCTGAACGCCGCTGTTGCCATGTTCGGCGGCGAAGTTACTGGTCTGAACGGTCACCTCTTGCACAAAGTCATTATTTAGGCTGACGATGCCTCCGCAGTTACACCCAATGTCAATTACCCGTGATCCATCTATACTGACGTTATTGTTGGTTCCACGCTGCCCGTTGACGGCATAATCCTGAGCATTACCAAACCCGGATACTTGGTAAACCGACGAATCAGGTGCTACCACGCCGGGCAGGATGCGTAATAACTCAATGCTGTTACGGCTGATGATTGAGAGGTTCTCAATTTGGGCAGCCTTGATCGTATTCGATCGCTCGCCAGTTTCGGTCTTGATCTCTTCACTGACGCCAGTAATGGTGACAGTCTCACTTGTCGCGCCTACCTCCAAAGTCAGGTCTAGCCCTCGATTATCATTTGGGCTGAGCGTCAGGCCGCTTTGCGACAAAGTTTTGAAACCGCTAGCTTCAACCTTGATAGTGTATGGAGCTGGATTGACTGAAGTAAAAGCGTATATGCCGTCACTGTTAGTTGTGGTTTTGCGCTCGGTCTTTGTAGCATCGCTGATCAGTGTCACAGCCGCCTTCGCGACTACTGCGCCGTTTGGGTCTTTGACCGTTCCTCGCAGCGTTGCGCTGGTTGAATTCTGCGCCGAAGCGGAAATCGCGACTGAAAGAAGAAGACAGACAAACAATCCCAGCCCAATGGGGACCGAAATAAGTTTGCCCGCCCGCTCTCCAAATAGACTTGCGACATTGGGATTTATCCTGAATTGGGTTCGCATTTTTGGGTAGCCTCCGAAGAATTTGACTGGTTCCATCTGAAGACAGGTGCAACCAGAGACGAATGCCTCAAACCGTACTATCTGAAATGAGGTGAAAAATGAGCATGGCCGAAACCCAGGACCGGGCTGCGGCAAAGAGACGTTCTGATAATTCCCAGCAAAGCTTGGTAAAGCAGTTGGTTTCGGTATAATGCCAACCGTTGATTCGATGCTCCCCTCTTTACTCGACCACTGACATAGCAGTCAACCAGCTTACGGCTATTAACCGTTACGACATCGGTTAATAACGCAAGTTTGTCAACAACTTATGGGAACACCTGCAAAACAGATTGAACATTATTCGATGTCACCATCCGACGTCAGTCATGAAGAAATGCGGCTGGCACTGGAGCGAGTTCTGGCCAGTAAGCACTTTGCACACGCTCCCATGAAGCAAAGATTTCTGCGGCTGATCTGCGAATTTCAGTTAGACGGGCGCGGCAGAGAGTTGAACGAATACCTGATCGGGCGGGAAGTTTTTGATCGGCACAGCAATTACAATCCGGCGACTGATCCGATTGTCCGTGTCGGTGCACACGGTGTCCGTGAAAAGCTGGAACGCTATTATCAAAAAGAGGGCGCCAACGACGAAGTAAGAATCGAGATTCCTGTCGGCAGCTACGAACCTAGCTTTGTCAGATATGATCAGCTACTGGTGCTGAAGACCGAGGTGGCAGAGGTGATCGGTCTATCGCAGATGTCGCCAGCAGAAGGCTCTCTTTTATCCGAACTGCCGATGAAGACTTTTCAGCAGTACTGGCCACAAGCGGCCATCGGATTGTTACTGCTAATGATTGCCGCGCTGGTTTATTCCAATATCGGCATGCGGCGGCAGATGTCAGAGAAAGCTGACCAGCAAAATGAGGAAATGGAGTTTTATAAACCCGTCTGGCAACCGTTTTTGAAAAGTCCTGATCCGACGCTGTTGGTCTTGAGCAATCCTCCGGTCTTCCGTTTCATTAACCCCGCCGACCCCGCTCTGGTGACGAAGAAGTCCATTCCCGTTTCGACCGAACAGGTGCAAAGCATCTTTGCGGAACTTCAAAACAAGTCCATCATCCGCATCATCAATAATCCGCGCCTGACACTGACGATGGACACATACACCGGCATCGGCGAGGCAATCGGAATTCACCACATCACTGACCTTTTCCGCAGCAGCGATAAGAGCCTGACGCTCAAACAAAGCCGTACGGTCAGTGCTGAAGATCTGAAAACCCAGAACATCGTCGCGCTGGGCAGCGTGTGGGTCAACAACTGGTCGAGCAAGCTGCCGTTCAAACAAGAATTCATTTATACCGATCAAGTGACGGTCGAAAACCTGAACCCATTGCCCGGCGAACTGCGCGATTACCGCCCGACATTCGATGAACAGTCCGGCCAATTAACCGAAGAATATGCCCTGATTACCGTCGGGCCGAACATCTCCGGACGATCCGGCAGGGACTTGGTCATGGTGCTGGCCGGCTTGCACAGCGAAGGGACTGCGGCGGCAGCGGAATACGTCACCAGTAAACAATACCTGACGGAGTTCAACCAGCGACTGACACAGGCAGGCGGGGGCCAGCCGCTCAAATACTACCAAGCCTTATTAAAGGTCGGAGTGGACAATGGCATCCCAACGACCATTGCGCTGATTTCCATCCACGAACTGCGCAACTTCTCTCAATAACAACATAACAACTGGGGTCTGCAAAACTATTCGGACTTCCTGAGTTCCAACTTGGCGACGGACTCGCGATGAACCTCGTCCGGCCCGTCTGCCAGACGCAGCGTGCGCTGATGCGCCCAGGCGTTTGCCAATGGAAAATCCTGACTGACGCCGCCGCCACCGTGCGCCTGCAAAGCGCGGTCAATCACGCGCAAAGCCATGTTCGGCGCGACGACTTTGATCATTGCAATCTCAGCGCGCGCGGCCTTGTTGCCGACGGTGTCCATCATATAAGCAGCCTTCAGCGTCAGCAGTCGCGACTGCTCAATCTCCATTCGTGAATTGGCGATGTCGGCGCGAATCGTTCCCTGCTCAGCAATCGTTTTCCCGAAAGCAACACGTTGTTTGACGCGGCTGCACATTGCTTCCAGCGCGCGTTCGGCCATCCCAATCGAACGCATGCAGTGATGAATGCGGCCTGGCCCCAAACGGCCCTGCGCAATCTCGAATCCGCGCCCTTCGCCCAGCAACATGTTCGACGCCGATACGCGCACGTTTTCAAACAACACCTCGGCGTGGCCGTGCGGCGCATCGTCGTAACCGAAAACGTTGAGCATTCGCAACACCTTCACGCCCGGCGCATCCATCGGAACCAGAATCATGGATTGCTGTTTGTGCGTCGCCGCCGACGGATCGGTCTTGCCCATAAATATGACGATCTTACAACGCGGATCGCCCGCGCCGGATGTCCACCACTTGCGCCCATTGATGACATAGCTGTCACCATCGCGCGCAATCGAAGACCGAATATTGGTCGCATCCGACGAAGCGACTTCCGGCTCCGTCATTGCGAAACACGAACGAATCTCCCCTTCCAGCAATGGCCGCAGCCACCGTGCCTGATGTTCCGCGGTGCCGTAGCGAGAGATCACTTCCATATTGCCGGTGTCCGGCGCGGAACAGTTGAAGACCTCTGCTGACCACGGCACGCGCCCCATAATTTCGCACAGCGGCGCGTATTCCAGATTGGTCAACCCCGCGCCCAGCGCGCTTTCGGGCAGAAACAAATTCCACAACCCGTCGGCTTTGGCTTTGGGTTTCAGGTCTTCAATGATTTGAATGACCTTCCAGCGTTCGCCCGTGTGGTTCTGTTCGTAGTAGGTGGCTTCGTTCGGATAAATGTATTCATCCATGAAAGCCGTGAGCTTCTTCTGCAGATATTTGACCTTGTCGGAGTATTCAAAGTTCATCGGGTGCGTCCTTCGGTTTTTTTGAGTTTTTAGTCTTCCATTGGCAGAGAGCCATTGGCCGCGCCGCTGTTCGCTGCGGCTTCAGGCGACTTCTGCGGTGGATTGGCAAGCAGCCAGGCTGGCAAATCGTCAGGCGAAGCAAAGTCGAACAAGGCGTCGCTCAGTGCTTCAATCTGCGGCACGGA
>JBBQVH010000154.1:0-16387 GCA_038211695.1 Blastocatellia bacterium
GTGCCCGTGATCGCGCCGGTTGCGGCGTTGAGCGTCAGCCCGCTGGGGAGCGCCCCGCTCGTCACCGAGTAGTTGTAGGTTCCGGCAGGCGAAGCCGAGACCGTCTGGTTATAAGCCGTGCCGACTGTCCCGCCCGGCAGACTCGCCGGAGTCACCGTGATCGTTGGACAGGTGACCGTCAGTGTGTAATCGCGGAATCCCGTGCATCCGCCAAAGCCGGTGGCCGTGATGCGGAAGTTGAAGACGCCCGACTGCGTCGGCGCGCCGCTGAAACTGCCGTTCGAGTTGAGCGTCAAGCCCGTCGGCAATAATCCGGAAGTGACGGCAAACGTGTAACTCCCCCCGGCGGGCGAAGCCGTGATCGTCTGCGCATACGCCGTGTTGATCGTCGCGTTGGGCAGACTTGACGGATTCAGGCTGATCACCGGACAGGCAATGCCGATCGTGTAGCTCTGGCTGACGCTGCACAAGCCGCTGAAGCCGGTTGCGGTAACCGTGAAATTGAATGTGCCCGCCACTGTCGGCGTACCACTGAGCGTGCCGTTGGCAGCCAGTGTCAAGCCGGGCGGCAACGTGCCGCCGGTCTGGGCGAAAGTGTACCCGCCGCCCGCAGGCGTGGCCGTGATCGTCTGATTATAGGCGACGCCGGCCAGACCGTTCGGCAACCCGCCGAGCGCGATGACCGAGCAGGAATTCGTCAGGGTGAAATTGACCGTGCTTGCGCCGTTGGCCGCCGCCGCGACTTGATAAGAGCCTTGTTGATTGTTGGCAGTGGCGGTGACGCTGGCCTGGCCACCGGCATTGGTCGTCGCCGGATTGCCGCTGAGCGTGGCGCTGGGGCCGCTGCCGGGCGGAGTGAACGTGACCCGTCCGCCTTGCACCGGTTCGCCGAAGCCGCTGGTCAAACTAACCAGCAACGGATTGGCGAATGCTGCGGTCGGCGGTGTGGTTTGATTGTTGCCGCTGATAATCGCCAGCGTGAAGCCGCGCGATTCAAACGCGCCGATGTCAGTTATCGTTTGCTGTGGGCGCAAAATGCCGCGTTGATCGGCAGCAGGCGCGCCGGTGTTGGTTCCCACGTTGATCGCCGGGCTGCCGGGCAGCAGTGCATGCGTTTGCGTCGGGCCACCGTAATTCCCCAGCGCCGCCAGCAAGGCGTTTATCTTGTTGGCGCCAGTTCCCACCAGATCGCCATTGACGCCGTTGGTAAACCCGCTCGTCCCGTCGCTGTCGAGATTATTTCCAAGCGAGGTCAGCGTTCCCATTGTCACGGTGAAATTCGATCCGTTATTGCCAGCGACCAGGGTATTTTTCAGTTGCGCAGTGAGGCTGGCCACGCCAGCGAAGCCGAATAGTTCTATTGCTGCGATGCCGGTGTTATTGGTCACGGTGCAGTTGGTCAACATCAACGAGTCCATTGATCCGCTTTGGGCTACCAGATCAATGCCCCCGATCCGCCCGGGAGCGGTATTTCCGCTGATGGTGCAGTTGGTCAAACTTGTCGAACTATTCCGTAAATCAAAGCCGCCGGATTGTACTCCCGTATTCCCGCTAATCGTGCTGTTGGTGATGACCAGCGAAAACCCGTTGTGCGCAATCCCACCGGAATTGCGCGCGCTATTGCCAGAGATTGCGCACTGGTCAATCGTCAATGGCCCATCGCTGTAAATGCCGCCGCCAAAGCTGCCTGAGGAAGTGCTCTCGATCGAATTTCCAGAGATCGCACATAAGCTCAGGCTAAGCGTGCCGGAATTGAAAATGCCACCGCCATTGTTTGTTCCGGGAGCCAGGCCATTGGTGATCGTCAGGCCAGTGATCGCGACCGTCTTGCTGGCAAGAATTCTAAGGATTCGGAACGGGGTGGTGGTGTTGCGGGCCACGGTCAATTGCGCCGCGCCGGGGCCATTGATCGTCAGGTTCGGATGATTCAGATCGGGCAACACCGTCGCCAGATTGATCGTCCCCGTCACGCTGAAGTTGATCGTCAGCGGCGAACAAGTCGGAATCGCGTTGGCCTCTTCAATCGCCGCGCGCAGCGTGCATTTGCCCGTGCCATCATTGCACACGCGGTCACCCGGATTATTGTCCGGCGTGTCGCCCAGATCGTTGACGGTCAGTATGCTTGGGCAAGATGAGAGGATGGTGTCCGTGTCAGTCGCGCTGTTATTGCCCGGCGTCGGATCGGTGACTCCACCCGGCGCGGTTACCGTCGCTGTATTGCTGAGCGAGCCGGTTGCGCTCGGCGAGATTGAACAACTCGCCGTGTATGTCACCGAGCCGCCGCTCGGCAGATTGACCGTGTTGTTGATATTGCCCGAACCAGATGCAGTACACGTTCCTCCGCCCGCGCCCACGCAAGTCCAAGTGCAGGTCAGCGCCGCCGGGAAGGTGTCTGCGACGGTTGCGCCAGTGGCATTACTTGGCCCCGCATTTGAGGCCGTGATCGTGTAAGTCGTCGAACCACCCGCTGTGACGGTCGTCACGCCATCCGTTTTAGTGATGGCTAGATCAGCCGATGCCGCCAAAGTATCGGTGTCCGTCGCACTGTTATTGCCCGGCGTTGGATCGGTGACTCCACCCGGCGCGGTTACCGTTGCTGTATTGCTGAGCGAGCCGGTTGCGCTCGGCGAGATTGAACAACTCGCCGTGTATGTCACCGAGCCGCCGCTCGGCAGATTGACCATGTTGTTGATATTGCCCGAACCAGATGCAGTACACGTTCCTCCGCCCGCGCCCACGCAAGTCCAAGTGCAGGTCAGCGACGCTGGGAAAGTATCAGCCACCGTCGCGCTGGGCGCGTTGCTCGGCCCCGCATTGGAAGCCGTGATGGTGTAGGTTGCCGAACCGCCCGCCGTCACTGTCGTCACTCCGTCGGTCTTGGTGATGGCGAGATCGGCTTGCGACGTCAGCGTGTCGGTGTCGGTAGCGCTGTTGTTGGCGGGGTTCGAGTCGCTCACGCTGCTGCTGACCGTCGCGGTGTTCGAGAGCGTGCCAGTCGCACTCGCAGCAATCGAACAACTTGCCGTATATGTGACTGAACCGCCCACAGGCAGATTAACCGTGCCGTTGATGTTGCCACTGCCGGATGCCGTGCAGGTACCCCCGCCTGCACCCACACAAGTCCACGTACAAGTGAGCGATGCTGGGAAGGTGTCGGCCACGGTTGCGCCCGTAACCGGATCTGGCCCCGCATTGGAAGCCGTGATGGTGTAGGTGACTGAACCGCCCGGCGTCGCTGTCGTCACGCCATCGGTCTTGGTGATTGAAAGGTCGGCGACCTGAAATAGTCCGACGATTACGGGATCGTGATCGGAGGCTCGATACGGCGAGGCAGGTTGGAACACGACGCGTGGGGGAACAAGAGCAGAGCCGTCGGGCTTCTCCTCGAAGGTCGCCTCGCCAGTATCTTTGACCTCGTCGTTGTAATCGAACAGGTCAGCTTCGTCGGCGTTGATGTGCCAAGCGCCGATGCCTGTGACTTTGGAAAGGATACTGCTGCTGGCGAAGATGTAATCCAGGTGTCCAAGCTGGCCGTCGAATAGATAGGAGTAAGCATTCGCGCCGAGCAACGCGGTTTCCAGATCGGTAAAGCCGCCGCTGGTCAGCGTCGTGGTCGGTGTCTCTTGTGCATAAGCGTTGAAGTCGCCGAGCAGCAAGACATCAGGATCACCCGCCGCCGGGATCACCGTGCTGCTGATCCAGGTGAGCAGGCGATTGGCTTGCGCCGTGCGCGTGGCGTTGAAAGCGCCTGCGCCATCGCCGGCATCGGCGTCGGCACCTGTGCCCGTGCCGCCCTTCGACTTGGAGTGGTTGGCAATCACCGTGAAGCGCTCGCCGAACGCCGGGTTCGCCGCATCAACTACATCGAAGGTTTGAGCGGTGGGCGGGCGGTTATGAACGGGATCGAGATCAACCAGCGGCGAGCCAACTGGAGAAAGAATTCCCGTGCGGTAAATTAATTGCACCCGGATCGCATCGGTGCCAAGCGTCCCCCCTGTATTTACGAAGGCATAGGGATGTGCCCCGCCGCAACGCGCGTTGACCGCGCCGAGCAGGTCAGTGATGGAGGCGCTGGGCGTGGTGTTTTCCAATTCCATCAAGCCGTAGACATCGGCGTTGAGCGTGCAAATGACAATCGAAGCCCGCTCGCGTTGGCGATTGAGTTCAGCGAGGCTGTCCGCGCCACGGCAATCCAGCGTGCCCGATGGGCCGCAGGGGCCGCTGCTGTTACTGGCGGTCGTGTCAATCGTGGTGAAGTAATTGAGCAAATTCATGCTCACCGCTTTGATCGCGCCGCCGACGGCGGGCGGTGTGACCGGGCGCGGATTGGCGACGGTGAACGTGGCCGGATTCGCGGCAGTCGGGCGAATGCGCCAGGCATCCACCGAGCCGGTGCCGGAGAATGACCAATGCAGCACGCCGGTCAATCCATTGACCAGATCGCCGCCCCGGAAAAAGTCTGTGCCTTGCGTGCCGACCGAGAATCCGCCGTTGGCCTGCGGATAGAAGACACGCTGTAAGCCATCGGCCGGCCCGGGCGGCGTGGACGTAGTCAAGTAGGCATTCTGCGTGTTGTTGTCGTCATCGAGGATCACCTTGCGCCGGGCCAGCGTGTCCAAATAAGCGGTATAACCCGCCACATTTGGCGTTGCTTGCTCAGTGAACTGGCGCGGTCGCCCGCCCTGGTAAAGTTCGATCTGGCCGTAACGCCCAAGCTCGAAGTATTCCGAGACGCTGAGGCTGTCAACAAAGGTGACCTTCATCCCCTCGCGCGCTTCGTAAAAAGCATTGATGTCGCCCACGACGGGCAACGAGATGGTCGCAGGCGTCACCTGCGCCAGATTATTGCCCGCATTCGTGATGACGACCGCGCCCGCCGTGCTGGCGGTGATCTCGGTCATATTGTTGAACTCTGAAACCACGCCAGTCGCCTTCACGCGCTGCCCTTCGGCAACCGCCGTCGGGCAGGCGCTGCAAAAGATGAAGATGCCTTCCGAAGTATTCGGATCGGCATCGGCGTCCGCGTCCTCTTCCTGCAAGAAGAAGCCTTGCAGCTTGGTCGTGCCCTGGAAGTTGGCGATGACCACGCCCTCGACGGTCGCCGTCACGCCAGGGATGGGCGTCGCCGCGCCGTTCCCCTGAACATCGTGAATCTTGGTAATATCGTCATTGACGATCGTGCCTAAGCCCTGGCCGTCAACCGCAATGGCGTTAGTCACATTGGTGACGTTGACGAAGAACGTCTCGTCTGACTCAGGTGTCGTATCGCCATTGACCAGCACATCGAAGGTATAAGTCGAACTGCCCGCCGGAATCGTCTGACTGGTGAGTGTCTTGGCCGTGTAATCACTGCCAGCAGTCGCGGAGCCATTCGCCGTTGCGATGTCAAAGGTTACGCCGCCCGCTGGCGCTGGCGCGGATAGGCTGACGGTAAAAGTAAATGTCGTTGTCCCCGCGTTGCCTTCGTTCAGCGAGACATCGTTGATTGTCAGATTGGGCGCAGCATCATCGTTGACAATCGTGCCTTGCCCCTGGCCATCGGTCACGGTTGCACCCGTGACATTGGTGACATTGACGAAGAAAGTCTCATTCGTTTCCGGTGTCGTGTCGCCATTGACCAGGACGGTGAAGGAATAGGTTGAACTGCCCGCCGGAATCGTCTGGCTGGTGAGCGACTTCTGGGTGTAATCGCTGGGCTGCGTCGCCGTATTGTCGGCAGTCGCGATGTCGAAGGTTACGCCGCCTGCGCCCGCCGGAGACGATAGGCTGACGGTGAACGTGAAAGACGTCGTGCCAGCGTTGCCTTCGTTGAGGGAAACGTCGTTGATCGTCAAATTGGGGAGTGAGGAGCAGGAGTTTATGGAAGATGCACTATTTCGAGGGTTCGGCGTTGCTGCAGTGAAGTCAGCGGAGTTATTGTCGGTGTCAATGCAGCCGTTCGAGTTCCTGAGCGCGGCGGTGGTTGCGGACAGATTCGTCGTCGTTGGCGCGGTTTCCGAACAGTTCGTTGCCGGGCCGAAGCCGACAACATCAATAATCGTTGCGCCGGAGGGACAGCTAGTTCCGCTGATAATCAATGTGGTGGTATTGACCAGCGCAACTTTCCCCGCAGACGCGCTCATATTGATTGTCCCAGTAGCATCCGCGGTTGGAAGGAGCGTGCCGACTGCTCCACCCGAAGCCTCCTGAACAAGCAAATAGCCGCCTGCCGGAATCGTGACATTGGGCAGAGAGGTGGCTGCCCAAGAAGTACCTGCCGTAGCTGCATATTGCACCGACCAGCCGTTGACATTGACGCCGCTGACGCCGCGATTGAACAACTCTATATAATCATTCCTGTATGTTGCCCCGGTGTTGCCACCACCACCGTAGATTTGGCTAATCACAATGTTGGGTGAGACGAATGGAGTGGCAGGCGATTTAGTCGCCGAAAAACGTTGCGTCGTGCCCGACTTCGATTCGCTCAGATTGAAAGATTGTTTAACGCTAGTGACCAGTTGTCGCCACAGCGGAGTATTGGCCGACGAAGATGCGATGGCGGCGTATCCACTATATCCGGCATATCCGGCGAACAAGCTGAGCGCCAAAACAAAGGTGGCGGCAATGGCCAGGATGCGGCGTCTGCGTCCGGGTTTGGCTGGCGCGAGTTTGTCCAGCGTGCGCTGGAATGCAGTGTTGAAGCGGATGGAAGTGGCGCGCAGAAAGTTTGACAAGGATCGCATCTGTTTTTCCCCTGTGAAGTGTGTGTCGAGACCGCAACGTAAGTTTGAAGCTAGGCAAAGAGGGCAGGGCGAAAGAAGATTCCACCGAGCACACCTTTTGTGTCGAACAATGAGCCTGAATCTGTTTGGCAGATTCGTCAGCGGCGATAACCGACCGCCGTTCCAGTGATTTTCTTGAAGTCGCTTTGCTTACTTACTGTGAGGCTGGCTTCCAGAAGGTACTGCTTGTGAGAGTGGAAACCAGCGTGCCGGAGTGTACAAGTGACGGCTGAGTTTGTCCACGAATCAGCAAGATCAGGAGGCTAAATTGAGGGAAAGGTAAAGTCGGCTTCGTGGGGCTTGGGATCTATCAATGAAGGCAATGCGGGCAAAAAAATGGGAGAGAAGAATCGCTTCGTTGAAACGATCTTCTCTCCCATTTTTCAGCCCGTTTTCGCCCTGCATTTCATAATGCCGGGTGGTGTTTACTGACAGGACGGCGGGAAGACCGGCATGGTCAAACTGGTCGTGCCGAGCGTCAGTTTGTGCAGGTTATGTCCGCCCTTGAAGCCGTTGGTGTTTGTCGTGAAGTTGAGCGTCGCACCGACGATTGCTCCCTCGCTGGGCAGGCCTACTTTCAGCCAGCCACTGCGCCCCGCCGGAACGAACTGTTCGAAGCGCGGGGTGGTGCGCGGGAAATCGTTCGAGATCGGCGTCAGCAACTGACAGGAAGACCGCGAGAAGCTGAAGCTGACCGCTACTTCCGAATCGTTGTAGAAGATGCCGAAGAGCGAGCCGAGCGTATCTGCTCCCAGTCCCAGATTGCCGCCGATGCGGTTGACCACCAATTGCGTATCGTTGGCGTCGGCGCGCGACGGCAGGTTGTCCGCCGCCAGCACGCGGCCCAATCGCGCGTAATGGCGCTCAGTTGCCGTTGGCACGCCTGCGTCAAAGATCAGCGTTGCAAGGTTTGAAGTAGGCGAACAGATATACGGATCAGTCGGCGTTCCGCCCACCGGCGTAAAGAACGTCGCCGGAACAGCTTCCGCGCCCAGATTGGCGGCGTGGCCGGAACTCAGCTTCACGTATTCATCGCCGATCAAATAGTTGAAGTTGGTCGGGCAGCCCTTGCTGTCAACGGCCACGGCAATGATGTAGCCCGTCACGCCCGGGTCAAGGTCGGAGATCAGGAAGGCTGTTGTCTGATTGGGCGTCAGACACAGGAAGTTATCCGCCACCGAACAGCTTGTGCCATCTATAAAAAACAGATGCAGGTAGGCAGGCCGTTGGGCGTTGGTGTTCGTGACGCTGATGCGCGTGTTCTGCGCGGTCGAATTGGTGACGTTGGACGTGTAGATCGGATAGATCAACACCGACCCGGGCCGTTGATCGCTGCCCGTGTCGCTGATGACCTGTTTGTCCAATCCGAGGAAGCCGAAGTCCGGGCACTCACTGCCGGTGCAGGGAGGTGGCGTGCAATTGGCTTCCTGGCATAGCGACACAGTGGTCGAAGCCTCGTTGATGTTATCGCTGTTCGTGTCGTAATTGACCCTGAAGGTGGAGCAGAAACGCGCGCCCAGCGCGATGTTCTGGCGAACGCGAACCTGGAAGGTGACAATCAAAGTCGCGCCGGGCAGGATTTCGCCGTTCCATTCGGCCTGTGCTCCTCCCAGTGTACATGCGCCAAGCGTCGCGGTGCAGGAGCCGGGAATGGCCGTCAATTCAACGGGGAGCGAAGCCACCAGTTCAGGGCCGGGATTGTCCCGCTGAATTCCATCGCCGGTGTTCTTCGATTTTACTTCAACCGTCAGGACGTTTCCGCCGCCGATGCAAACGTCCGTGCCCGAAGCGCGAACTGTAATGTCGGTTGGGCCGAATTTTGCGCCGGGGGGTGGGTTGACAGTGATCGTCGAACCGCCAGTGTTATTGCCGCCGGTTGGGTCTGTGTTGGAAGAACTGACCACGGCTGAATTATTCAGCGGCCCGACAGGGAAGGTAAACGGCACTTGAATCTTGATCGTCACCACCGCTGTATTGTCCGGCGCGACGGCCGTCAGCGTGCCGATGTTGCAGGTCACGATCCCTGTGCCCGAACAAGTGCCTTTGGTCGAAGTTGCCGAAACAAAGTTGACTCCGGTGGGCAGCGGGTCGGTGACGACAACGCTGGGCGCATCCGAAGGGCCGTTGTTCTTGACGTTGATCGTGTAGGTCACTTCGTCGCCTGCGCGAATGACGCTGGCGCTGGCGGTCTTGGTAATGCTCAGATCGCTGGTCGGCTGTGTAGGCGTTGTGACCGAACCGGAATTGTTGCCGCTTTCGGGATCAATCACACCGGTTGGCGGCGCAACGGTTGCCGTGTTGGTGATCGGGCCAGTGAAATTTGCCGGAACCTTCGCCGTCAGGGTGAAGGTTGCCGTGCCGCCGTTGGCCAGATTGACCGTCGTTGAAATATTGCCCGTGCCTGCGGCAGTCCCGCAGCTTGAGCCGCCGGATGCCGTGCAAGTCCACGTGGCATTCGTCAGCGGGCTGGGAACGGTGTCATTGACCGTCGCTCCGTTGACAGGGCTTGGCCCGTCGTTCGTCACGATGATCGTGTAAGTGATGTTCGAACCGGGAACTGCCTGTGCCGGAGTCGCCGTCTTGGCCACGCGCAGGTTTGACCGTCCGATCACTGTGTCGGTATCCGTTGCGGAGTTGTTGCCGGGTGCCGGATCAGTGACTCCCGCAGGAACAGTAATAGTGGCGGTGTTGCTCAATGCGCCAAGCGCATCGTTCGCAACTGTCGCCGTCAGCGTATAAGTTGCCGTGGCTCCGCTGGCCAGATTGACGGTGGTTGCGATGCTGCCCGTACCGCTGGCCTGTCCGCAGGAAGACCCAATCGGAGCCGTGCAAGTCCAGGTGGCATTGGTCAGTGCAGCAGGCAGAGTGTCCGTCACGGTTGCGCCGGACACGGCGCTGGGGCCGTTGTTAGTGGCCGTAATCGTGTAGGTAACCTGACTGCCCGCATTGCTCGTCGTGGCGTTGTTCGTCTTGGCAATGACCAAATCGGCCACGGGCGTCAGCGTATCGGTGTCAGTGGCCGAATTGTTCGCCGGGTTCGGATCAATCGTGCCGTTGGGCACAGCGACAGTCACAGTATTTGACACGGTGCCTGTTGCGGTGGCGGAAACAGTAACCGTCAAGGCGAAGGTCGCCGTTCCGCCCACGGCCAGATTAATTGCCGTGTTGTTCAAATTGACCTGGCCATTAGGGGCGCTGCAACCGGAGCCGGCAGATGCCGTGCAAGTCCACGAGCCGATGATTAGCGAGCTTGGCAGAATGTCCGTGACGGTTGCTCCGGTCACGGCGCTGGGGCCGGCGTTAGTCACGACAATCGTATAGGTTGTCGGCATTCCCGGCGTCAGCGTGTTTGTATTATTGGTCTTGGTGACAGACAGATCAGCGCTCGGCGCAAGCGGATTGGTTGCCATCCCTGAATTGTTGGCAGGATTTGGATCGGTCGTTCCCGCGGGCGACGTGACAGTAGCTGTGTTGGCCAGTGAGCCGGTTGCCGTATTGGAAACCGTTGCGGTCAGCGTGAACGTCGCCGTGCCACTTCCCAATAAATTGACCGTAGTGTTGATGCTGCCTGTGCCGCTGGCAGCGCCGCAACTGGAACCCGCCGAAGCCGTGCAAGTCCACGTCGCATTGCTCAGAGTGCTGGGCAAATCATCCGTCACTGTCGCGCCAGTGGCGACGCTTGGCCCTGCATTGCTGACGACGATTGTGTAGGTTGTTTGCGTGCCGGGCGTGACTGTCGTCGCGCTATTGGTTTTGGTGATTGACAGGTTAGCCGACTGCGCAATTGTGTCTGTGTCCGTCGCCGTATTGTTGCCATTGGACGGATCGGTCACGCCCGCAGGCGCGGCAATGCTGGCGGTATTGGCCAGCGATCCTGTTGCGTCCGGACGCACAGTGGCCGTCACCGTGAAGGTCGTGGTTCCATTCGCGGCCAGATTCACCGTCGTATTGATGTCGCCGGTTCCGTTCGCCACGACACAAGCTGAACCAGCCGAAGCCGCGCAGGTCCAGGTGGCGTTGCTCAGCTTTGCCGGAAGAGGATCGGTGACCGTTGCGCCGCTGATTGAGCTTGGGCCGTTGTTGCGAGCCGTGATGGTGTAGGTCGTTTGCGTGCCCGCAGTCACCGTCGTCGCATTGTTTGTTTTCGTGATTGAAAGGTCAGCAATCTGGGTCACCGGGTCTGTATCGGTTGCCGAGTTATTCGCGCCATTTGGGTCTGTCGTTCCCGCAGGCGGCGTGACACTGACGGAGTTGGAAACGTTGCCGGTTGCATTGGGCGCGACAGTTGCCGTCAGGGAAAACGTTGCCGTTCCGCCAACCGCCAGATCAACTGTCGTATTGATGTTGCCCGTTCCATTGGCCGCGCCGCAGGCAGACCCCGCCGAAGCGATGCAAGTCCACGTCGCATTCGTGAGTGTTGCCGGCAGCGTGTCTGTCACTGTTGCCCCGGTCACCGCGCTGGTTCCGGCGTTGCTGGCGACGATTGTGTATGTCGTTTGTGTGCCCGCCACGAGGGTTGTGGCGTTATTCGTCTTGGTCACGGCCAAATCCGCCGAGAAGCTGATCGTGTCCGTATCGGTGTCGCTGTTGTTGTTCGGAACCGGATCGGGAACTAACGCGGGCGATGTAACCGTCGCTGTGTTGACGACTGACCCGGTAGCAGAATTGATCACCGTTGCGCGCAGTTTGAAGGTGGCAGTGCTGCCGGGCATCAGATTGACTGTAGTGTTGATGCTGCCGTTGCCGCTTGGCGCGGCGCAACTTCCACCAGCCGTTGCCGTGCATGTCCAAGTTACGTTGGTCAGTTTTGAAGGAACGATGTCTGTGACAGTCGCGCCGTTGACCGTGCTTGGGCCGTTATTGCGAACCGTGATGGTGTAGGTCAGATCGGTTCCGGCGACGACAGCGGTTGATCCATCAGTCTTGTTAATCGAAAGGTCGGCTTGTGGCACCAACGTATCTGTGTCGCTGGCAGTGTTGTTATTCGGGTTTGGATCCACTGCGCCATCGGGCATCGTGACCGTCGCGGTGTTGGTAATTGTTCCCGTTGCCGATGGATCGGGCGTAACGGTCAGATTGAAAGTCGCCGTTCCGTTATTGAGCAAGCTGACTGTGGTATTGATGCTGCCTGTGCCAGTGGCTGCTGCACAAAGCGAGCCTGCCGATGGAGTGCATGTCCATGAAGCATTGGTCAGCACCGCAGGGAGCGTGTCAGTGACCGGGACGCCAAACACATCGTTCGGCCCATTATTTTTAACGACGATCACATAAGTCAGCGGAGCGCCGGGAACTGCCGTCGCCGAGTTATCGGTTTTGGTAATTGAAAGGTCGCTGGTCGTCGAACAGAAAGGAATTGGCGCAATCGTCGGAATGGCCTGGCCGGTTGCACCGCGCGTCGCGCCGTTGGCAGGGAATTCAGAGATAGAAGGCGCCTGTGAGGAACCATTCGCGCCGCCATTGACTTGAGTTGCCAGCGACCCGTTGGAAAAGGCAATAAAGCCTCCGGCACCCGCGCCACCAGTTCCTTCAGATTCGGGGTCGAATGGGGCGACCGGTGGCGCTTGATTCCCGCCGTTGCCGCCGTTGGCCTGAGCCGCAATGCTGCCAGTCAAAGAGGTCTTGGCCGCAATAACAATTGTTCCGCCCGCGCCCGCACCACCTGCGCCATCGCGGTTTTCGTTGCGTGTGTTACCGCCGTTCGCACCATTGGCCACTACCGTGCCGGTTCCCGTCACTGTGTCGGCGATGATGTAGATCAAACCGCCACCTCTGCCACCCGCGCCGCCCGCGTCGTTGTTTTGCGCACCTGCGCCGCCGCCACCGCCCAGAAAGATGCGTCCCGTGGTGTCTTGCCCAACTGGCCGGCCCCCAAGTCCACCGACTTCGCGGCGATTGTCACCGCCCCATGCCGGATCACCAGGGCCTTGCGTCAGGGCGTTTGCATTGTTGACCGCGTAGCTATATCCGCCACGGCCGCCACCGCCAGAATCGGTCAGCTTGTTGCCATTGGCAATGTAGCCAGGATCAAGCGCCCAGGCTGCTGCACCAACAGTCGCGCCATCCATGACGCCTTGCCCTGTCCAGGCCTTGCCATTGCTGCCATTCGCGCCACCGCCACCTCCTGAATTGTGCGATGTGCCGCCGCCGCCCGCATTGGCTGCCGCGCCACGTCCGTAGCGTCCGCCGGCCAGATCGTAGTCGGATTGGAAACCAACGATGCCTTCCCCTTTTTCCGCGCCGAAGTCCTGCTGATTGGTCACATAATCCGTGCGCAATCCGCCGCCGCCCGCGCCTGATAATGCGCCGCCGCGAAAGCCCAGCGTGCTGACGTCTATATTTCCATTGATGATGGCGTTATTTTGGACGTCCACAACGACGATGCCGCCCGTCTGGCCATTCCAGGCAGGAGCCGTCAATGATGCGCCGCTGTTGATAGTCAGCTTTGTGTATTGAGGAACGCGGATGATTTGGACTTTGCCCGATGCTGTGTAGTTGAACCGCAGGCCGCCGCAAGGAGGGTTAATCGTAATTGTGTTGCCCTGAACTTTGTTGACGGTGACAAATTCATGCCGTCCGGCATTATTGAGGTTCGTCACCAAGCCGTAGTTGAGCGTGTTACTGACATCAATTGAGGCGCCCGACATCTGAATCACCATAATCAGATCGCCTGCTGCCAGCGTATTGATATCCAAGCCATTCGCCCCGCCGGGATTATTGACCGCGATCTGCGAAGAGCCAGCGAGCGCGTCCACGGCCAGCACGCCATATTTATTAACGACGGTATTAGGCAGCGTGACGATCAATTCGCCGTCTTTGCCGGAGATTTCAGCGCGCGTGACGGAAGGGGTGTTAAACCAGCTCATTAAGCCGCGCGTCAACGCAGTGTTCAAAGCCAAAGCTGCCAGCAGGATTGCCGTACAGGCCAGAGTGAATTTCTTCATAAACAATTTCCTCGATGATGCGGAGTGAGGCCGCCAGACCTATGTAAGCGCCAGACTGATCTGCTTGAATTTCAAGCGCCGGAGAAACCGGCAGTCTGGATTACCGAACAGTCTTAAGAGGCGATAGCTCGAATGGTAAAGAGCTTCGGGGAACAAACTCACATGGATCAAAATTTTTTCAACGAATCAGACCGGGATGCGGTCCGATATGGAAGGGCAGATTCCGTTAGCTCCGACTGCGTTGACAGACAGTCTTGGCGCAAGCCGCGCAACCAAGGTACTACCCAAAGTAGGTTAAATGAATTCGGTAATGTCGGGGCTAGTGACGTTCGGTTCGCAGCGAAGACCGCGCCGAGTACGGGGTCTAGAGGAGTCTCGATTCACGGAAATTCTGCTTATTGCGATCAGCACGCTAATGCAAGGATTAACGCCCAGTGAGGATCGCAACGGGGCAGAAGATACCTTAAATCCCCGAATCTGTCTATGCGTTAATACTTGCATTGAATCAGGCACTTCGGCCGGCACGCGACCAGCACTGCGACCGGCACTGCAAATTGCCGTCTTGCACGTTTTTATCTCTGTGCTACTCTCTGGCCCAGCAAACCTTGGAGTCGGCAAAGCCGGTTGTCTTGCCGATCCGATTCAATAACCCTTACGACATACCGTTCCAGAAAAGGAGACTTTTTAAGATGAGAAAGAATCTCGTTGCGACTTTACTCTGTTTGACTTTTGCGCTGACGTTGGTTGGGATTGCCGCCGTCGCGCAGACCAAGCCCGCGGAGAAAAAAGCGACGGCTGCGAAAACTGCCGCGCCTGCGGACAAGATGGCTCCCAAAGCCAAAGAAGAGTTGCTCGACCTGAACTCGGCGACGAAAGACCAACTGGTCGCCCTGCCGGGCGTTGGTGAGATATATGCTGATGCCATCATCAAGGGCCGTCCCTACAAAGCGAAAAACGAACTGGTGACCAAGAAGATCGTCCCAGCAGCGAGCTACAAGAAATTTTCGGCCAAAGTCATCGCCAAACAGGCGAAGTAGCCAGGAGATGGTCCTGACTTTTCAACAAGCGGCAGCCTCATTACAGCAGTTTGCAACTCGCTTCCAAGCCACCTTACCGCAGAGACGCGGAGAACACAGAGGCGACGCAGAGTTCTCCGATTCTTCTCTGCGCTGCCTCAGCGTTCTCGGTGCCTCTGCGGTGAAGGCCGGTCGCAAGCATTTGAAAAACGCTATAAATGCGAATCAAGGGTTAAAGCAGAGCAAATAGAAGGCTGCGGTCAGTTTCCCATAGCAATGAACTCGCAAGCCTTCACTGGAACGAACCTTGGCAGCATTCTGAATGCCGGTTTTCTCCACCAACCAATTGAAAATCGATTCGATCGGTTGCCGCATTGCGGAAACGAAGCGGGACCATAACCCGCTTTGGCCGACGTTGTAGACGGTCTGTCCTTTTTCTTTCTTGTCCGGCGTACAAATCGTCGTGCCGCGTGCTGCTAACGCCTGTTTAGTCGCCTGATCAAGGTAGGCTTTGTCGCCAAACAGGATGCCTGGCAAGGGGACAAAGACTTCTTCTTTCAAGACGGGCAAATCGTGGCGCGAGGCTTCGGTCAAGTAAAGACTCAAGGGAACAGGCAGCCGGTGGTACTGCTTGGCACCGAGCAGATGGAGTTTGACCCCGTGATACCAGAGCTTTTTGCTCTCACAGTACCCTTTGTCGGCCTGATCGCGGGCAACCTTCGCATTGGTCGAACGCCCGCGCACGGCGAGCATAATGGGCAAGGAATCCAGCATTTGATCTGTCTCGAGAGCTGCCGTCGGCATCTCCATCTGAGCCATTAACTCTGAGAGCAGCACCGGCCACACATCTTCAAGCAGATTGAGGCGGTGATTAAAAGCTTGATAACTAGGTAGATGTGGGAACCAAGCGCTCCAATGCTGCTGCATATAGCGATGGATAGCCTTGAGTTTGAATCGCTCTTGCAAATGTCCGAACAGGTAGATCGTCATGACTTCTTGATCGCTCAAAAGCGGTTCGGTCGTGTTCTTGCTCCAGCGTTGATACTTCAGCGCCGGATGCTTATCGTAGACGGCGCAAACCCACAGAAAGAGCTGTATGAGTTGAATTTCCGGTTTCACAACCCAACTCTACAACCTCTCTTGGGTTTGCACCCATACCCTTGATTCACATTCCTATATGTAAAACACACCAAGTTGTCGGGTCATAATTATCCGGTTTGTGGTAACGGATAAATAACTCCGTGTTTCCAGGTATAGCCGAACCTCTCTAAAAAACTGACGACATGTTGCTTGCCCGTTTGATAGTAGTCATCCACAGCCTGCCGTAAATCTTCTACCGTTTCGTGCCAGTGATGATGACTGACTTCTTCTTTCTTCTGGGTGTAATTTCGCCCTGATGTACTTTGTTATGCTGCTTGCTGCATAACATTTGTCCGGAAGCCGTCCCATTGCCGGGAGAGTTTGATTGCACGAAGTTGCAGAATCTGCGCGCCAGACTCGCGTTTCCAGCGCATCCCGCTGCGGCAGAAGCGGGACTTGATGAGTTCTTTGCAGCCAGCCTCGGTGACGCCGCTGCCGATCGGAAAGCCGAGCGCTCGGAAGACGGCATAGTCCATTCGCTCAATGTTCTGACGAAAGTAGTTAATCTCGGTATCCAGCTTACGCCGAA
>JBBQVH010000155.1:0-15842 GCA_038211695.1 Blastocatellia bacterium
GTAGCCGCTGAAGACAGTGATGGTTGCATTGCCGTTAGCTGTCCCGGCGGCGACCTGGAAATTCACCTGCGTCGGTGAAACGAAAAACAGAGGCGCATTGCGTTCAACGCCCGCGCTGTCTTTGATCACGACGCGCGTTCCGGCCAGTTCCGTCGGCAGCGGAGTCGAAGTGGCAAGCTGCGTTGCCGTCGCCATCGCGCCGCCGAAGATGGTCGCCAACGATTCGACTGCCAGCGTGCCGGTGCGATAGTTGGCCGAAGAGACAAATGTCAGTGAGCCGGGCGAAACATTGATCTCCTGCGCGCGCGATTCGCGTCCCTGCGCATCAATGACATAAAACAAAGCGCGTCCGGCATACAGCGTCGCGGGCAGCGCGAACAGGATTCGCTGATCGCTTTCAACCCAGAAGCGTGCGCCCGCCGCCAGTTCATATTTGTAAACGCGATTCTGCACGTCCACCTGTTCAATGATGACTTTGTTGCCGCTGGGCGCGAACCGCCCCTGGATCGAGGCGAGTTGGCCAGCGCCAAAGCCTGAACCAGAGCTTGAAGAAGAATCGGGCTTAATCGCCTGGCACGGCTTCAATCGCGCGGGACAGTCGCCCGACGGGCAAGGCGGAGAGACGGGGATAATTGCTTCGGGAGATTCGCGGCCTTGCGCGTTGATGACGTACAGAATCGTCTCGCGTCCGGTAACCAGATCGGCCGGCATTTTGACGACGAACTGCGTGTCCGATTCGCTGATGAAATTGCCGCGCAACGTCCACTGTTGAAACGTGTGTTGCGTGACGCGCTGTTCGATGAGAATGGTGTTGCCGCTGGGCGAAAACCGTTGCCCGCTGAGCGTGACCGTGTCGCCGGGTGCAATCTGCAATGTCTGATAATTCGATTCCAGAATGCCGCAAGAGTTGAAGTAGGGGCAGTCGTTGCACGCGACCGCAATCGTCTGCGAATTGGAATCGTAACCGCGCGCGTCGGTGACAAAAACGCGTGTCCAGCCAGTGCGCCGCACTGTGGGCATTGAGAAATTGATCTGCGACGGCGATTCGTAAAACGCCTGCGCGTTGTCGCGCGGCAGGAAGTAAGGCCGCGCGGCCTGTTCGAAATGTACCGTGTTGCCTGTGGACGAAAACGGCGTCGTGACATTCGCACAACAGCCTTGCGCATAGATCGAAATCACCGTATCAGGATTGATCTGAAAACTGGGCTGGCCCACTGCATTCAGCACGCCTGGTTCGGGCGAGGTGCGAATCAGCGGGCATCCCGTATATGCAGTCGCGGCCTCGCCTGCCAAACGTTTCTTGAAGTTTTCGCCGGTCAGCGACACGCTCAGTTGATTGTCGCGCGAGCGGTACAGGCCGAAGGTATTTACGCCGACACCATAAAACGGCGCGTTGTCCACGATCTGCCAGAAGACGGCGTACGAAACTTGAAACGCATCCGCGCCTTCCAGCGCATCGAACATTTCGCTGGCATAATTGGCCGCGTTGCATTCGCCGTAGGTTGCGCGCTCGAATCCGTACTCGCCCAGGATGAAATTGTTTTCGCCAATCTCAGGCCGTTTCGCTTTGATCAGCGAAAGCGCAAAGTTCAGGTCGGTCTTGTATCGCTGCTTCAAGTTTTCGTTCGGATTCGCGGCTTTGTCGCCCAGACTCTGCCACGATGAATAGGAGTAGTAGTCCACCTCAACCTGCGGCGCGACGTAATCCACCACGCAGCGGTTTTTCAGCGGATCAACGCGCACCGGATCGGCGATGGGCGTGCCGCAAGGCTCTCCCGTTTGCCAGCTTGTCAGTTGATTGAATTCCAGACCGGAAAAAAGTTTGGCGGTTGACGTCTGATACTTCTGCCGCGCCAGCTTGACGCCTTCGACGCGCGCGCGATTCCAGTTGACGTAATAATCCCAGACTGTCCGCTTGTTCGGCCACAGGGCCATTGCGTTGTCGCCTTCCCAATTGAACAGAATAAATGTCTTGCCCACAAAGGCCGGATTCGTCAGCAGGTATTCGCCCAGCCGCCGGATTTCGTCGCGTTCGATTTCATATTCGGCCTGCGTATACCCGTCGGCCCAGTTGCTGGCGATCCCGCCGCGCGAATAGGTCGTCAGCATAATGGTCTTGAACCGCGCATCGCGCAGCACCTTGTCGTAGGCAGGCAATTGCGCCAGCCCAAGCAAATCAAGATTGTTCGCCAGGCCCAGCCGGTACTCATCGCGCGTGGCCAACGCGATGCGGATTGTCCGCGTGCCCAGGCCCGCGACCAATTCCGCGCCCCATTCAAGCTGGTTAGTCGTGGCAGGCATCGCCGCATCGTTGATGTTCCAGTGGTAGACGCCGAAGCGGTCAGCGTTTGCTGCGGGCGCAGGCGGAACTGTGGATGACTGCGCCAAGGCAGATGCCATAGAGGATTGAAGTGGGCCGAAGCCCGCAAATGTGATGATTGCAGTCAGTAGCGATTTGCAAATGATTGGTAATGCTTTCATTGCTTTCCTGGAAGTTACGGAGTTTTTCGTTTATTGCAGCAGCTCACGGAGTTTCTGAGCTAGATTTCGATCAAGTTTTAGCAACGCCTCCGCCTGTTCCGATGCGGCGAACCGGTCACCGATTTCAAGATAGGCCCGTCCAAGTAAATATCGCGCCAGCGCCAGGTCTGGCCGGATATTGATGGCCTGTTTGAACGCGGCAATCGCCTCCTTGGGCTGCTTTAAGTCATTGTGTTCCTGCCCAATCAAGAAAAGTGTCATAGCAGCATCAGATTTACGCTTGACCACTTCGCGAAAAGCTGCGACGGCTTCTTCATGGCGGTCGAGCCGGGAAAGAGTGGTTCCCAAATTCAGATATGCGTCTATCCGCTTGGTGTCCAGTTTGATGCATTGTTCAAAGGCTGCCAGCGCTTCTTCGTGCCGGGAAATCTCGTTGCAGGCAATGCCTAATTGCAGGTGCGCGTCGTAATTACCGGGGTCGAGTTGGATGGCGCGGCGAAATGTGTTGATGGCATTCTCGTATTTGCCCAGCGCAAAATACATCTCCGCTAAATGGTAAACGGCCTCTCTGTCATTTGGATTGCGGCGGACTTTTTCTTCTTGTGGTCTGGTGTCCAAATGACGAGGGGTTTGGAGCGCGCTTTCCAGTGTGTCGCTGGAGTCCTTGTCATTCGGATTGAGTCTGACGGCTTGCTGTAGTGCGGCAGCGGCTTCTTCCAGCCTTCTCAATCCCATCAGCGTGTAGCCCAGCAGTTTGTAAGCCTCTGCGCTGTCTGGGCTAAGCCTGACGACTTGCCGGAGTGCTTCGACAGTTTCATCCGCGCGGTTCAAGCCAGCGTAAGCGCCCGCCATTTGCTGGTATGCGGTGGCGTAATCAGGACGAAGCCGGGCCAACTGCTTTGCCGCTTCCAGCGCCGCGTCATACCGTTTGAGCATCAAGCAAACCTGACTGAGCGATTCGTAAACCGGCGGTTGATTGGGATCGAACTTAATTGCCTTGCTGAAAGCCTCAGCGCTTTGCTCCAATTGGGTGGCTCTGAAGAGCGCGAATCCTAATCCGTAATAACTCTGATAATCTCCATTGCTGAGCTTGATCCCTTGCTGGTATGAAGCAATCGCCTCTTTGTATTTTTCCTGCCGTAAGTACGTTTCGCCTAAGCGCAGATGCGAAGCAGCGTGTCCTTGATCTTGCTCGATGGCTTGACGGAAAAGCTGTTCCGCCCGCTCCAAATTATTTTGCTGAAGCTGTTCCAGTCCATAACGAAAGAGTTGCTGCGCCGTCAGCGGTTTGGGCGTCAGAGCCAAGGCTGCTTCCTGGCCGCGTCCAAGTTTTTCATAAGCGAGAGCCAGCTTTTCGCGTACAGGCAGGTCGGGCTTTAATTCCAGCGCGCGTTCCAATGATTTTACCGCCGCCTCGAAATTCTGATTTGCGAAATAAATGTTACCAAGCGTGGCGTGAATCTCGGCTGTTTCTGGGGCAAGGGCAAGGGCCTTCTGAAATGCCTTGATAGCTTCCGAATACTTGCCTAATTGGGAATAGACGATGCCGAGATTGTTGTGTGCTCCGACCAACTGCGGCTCAAGTTCGATCGCTTTTCGATACGATTCGACCGCCGCGTCCAATTGCCCTGCTTGCGTCTGCTCGTAGCCCTTTCGAACATAACGCGCGGCCTCACTTTCTTGACTCCAGGTGATAGACGTTGCAAACGCGATGGAACTAAGCGCAAGTAGGATGCCCAGAACTAAAAAGGACACTTTCATGGGATGTCTCGGATCTGCTAATGCTGATTTTGTCAACGGACTTGGTTTGCCAGACTCAAATGGTGCGAATTGATCTTGCAGAAAATGTCAACGACTAGGAGCGGCTGATGAGCATTGGGGAAACCGCCAAAACTAAGCATCGGGCGAGAGGGATCATAGACTGAAGGCTCGCCGAATGAAAAGCGCACATACTTTTATTGTTGAGGTGGCTCTTTGGCTGTTATCGGTGCCGATTTAGCCGCGTATGGGGCGCGGCTTAGGTTCGATCATGCCGTGCCCCAAAAAATCTTACGAAATTCATCTCCAAAGGGCTTTCTAGTCTGTCCAGATGACGGGCAATCGTTATAAGCTTACTGGCAGCTTCGCACCGCCGAATTCCGGCGAACCCAAAATATCATTGACGCTGTTTCCGCAAAAGGAGTCCACCCTTGAGAAGAGTTACGATTGCGGTTTGTTTGGCCGCGCTTCTATTTCTGTCCGCCGCCGCGCAGGACAAAAAATCATCAACAGGCGTTGCCACGCGCAACTACAAAGTGTTGGGCGCGGACAGCGGCCATATCCGCATTGTGAATGCAAAAGGCGAGGTCGAGTGGGAAGTCCAAAACCCCGCCCGTGAGATTCACGATATCCAGATGCTGCCCAATGGCAATGTGCTTTATCAGACCAGCTACACGACTGTGGTTGAGATCAATCGGGATAAGAAGATTGTCTGGCAGCACGAATCGAAGCCGAAAGAAGGCAACAGCGGCAAGGTCGAGATTCATTCCTACCAGCGCTTGAAGAACGGCCTGACGATGATTTCTGAAAGCGGCAATTCGCGGATCATCGAAGTGGACAAGGATGACAAGATCGTTCACGAAATTCCGCTGACCGTTGTCAAATCCAATTCACATCGCGATACGCGCATGGTTCGCCCGCTGGCCAATGGCAATTATCTGGTTTGCCAGGAGGGTGAAGGTAAAGTGCGCGAATATGATCGGACGGGCAAGATCGTCTGGGAATACGCGCTGGATTTGAACAATCGCCCTCGCGCGGATGGCCACGGCGTTGAGGGCCACGGAGTCGAAGTCTTCGGCGCCATACGATTGCCCAACGGCAACACGATGATTGCGGGCGGCAATAACAACCGTGTTTTTGAAGTGACCCCCGCAGGTAAGATTGTTTGGAGTATTGATCAGAAAGAACTGCCGGGAATTACCTTTGCTTGGATGACAACATTACAACGACTGCCCGATGGCAATTTGATCATCGGCAACACGCATGCTGGGACGGAAAATCCGCAACTGATCGAAGTCACGCGAGACAAAAAAGTCGTGTGGCAATTCAAAGACTTCACCCATTTCGGCAATAACCTTGTCGCGGCTCAGGTTCTGGGAGTCAAAGGCAAAGTCATTCGCTGAAGGAGATTCAGATTATGTTGAAATCAGGCATGGGATCATTTGTCTCGAAGATGCTGTTGCTTGTCCTGGCAGTGGCATTGTCCGCTGCCATTGCCCAGGCGCAATCCAGCGCAGGCGGCGGCACGATTCAAGGCACGGTAAAAGACGCAATCGGCGCGATCATTCCAGGCGCCAAAGTAAAAATCACCAGTCTGGCCACAGGCAATATCATCAATTCAGAGTCGAACGGCGAAGGCTTTTTCGTCACGCCTTCGATCAGCATCGGCAAGTACAAGGTTCGCGTCGAAGCCAGTGGGATGAAGTCTTGGGAAGGCGAGTTGAACGTGGAAACCGGGCGCACCGTCGAAGTGACACCTGCGTTGACGCCGGGCGAAGTTACTGAAACCGTCGTCATCGAAGGCAACATCTCGCCGCTCATCACGACCAGCGAACCGACCGAAGGCTCGACGCTGGACGCCAAGCGGATTCAGGAACTGCCCGTCAACGGGCGCAACATCAATACACTGCTGGAAGACGTGACGCCGGGCGTCGAAGCGATCAACGACGTCAACGGCGGCGTGCGCATCAGCGGGTTGATGGTCTATTCGACCAACTACGTGCAGGACGGCGCGACTACCAACAACCGCGAATTCGGCGGATCGGGCATCGTTTCGGGACTGGAATCCATCGGCGAAGTGAAGGTCGAAACCAGCAGTTCTTCGGCTAAATACACCACGCCCACTTCGGTCATCATCACCACGCGCGGCGGCGGCAACAAGGTTCACGGTTCGCTGTACGAAACGCATCGCAACAACGCTTTCGGCGTGGCGCGCGCGCGGCAGGACGTGCTGCCCGGCGGCGATTACAAAGTGCCGAAGCTGATCCGCAACGAATTCGGCGGTTCGATCAGCGGCCCTGTCTACCTGCCGAAGTTCGGCGAAGGCGGCAGATCGTTGTATGACGGGCACAACCGGACGTTCTTTTTCTTTTCGCGCGAAGGCTCGCGCTTGCGGCAGGGCATCACGCGCGAGTTCACCGTCCCGACGGCGGCGATGCGCAACGGCGATTTCAGCCAACTCTACGATAGCCTGGGACGATTGCAGGTGATTTACGATCCGCTGACGACGCGCACTGAAACGATCAACAATCGCCAGGTGGCCGTGCGCGATCCCTTCCCCGGCAACAAGATTCCGCTTAACCGGATCAGCCCGCTGGCCAAGCGCCTGTTCGCGATCACCCCGCTGCCGAACGACATCGCCAATCCGCTGATTGCCAATAATCTGAAGGTTCCCGTCGCCACCAACGGCTTCCCCAATCGCAACGACGATCCGACGACAGTGCGGCTGGATCATCGCTTCAGCGAAAAAGACAACGCCTTCTTCAAGGTCGCTGGCGGTAAAATCCTATCCAACTTCCTGGGCACCGCTGCCGGCAACGGTGCGCCCACCGCCAACAGCGAAGCCAACGTGACCTATCTGCCGATGGCCGGAATTCAGGGCGCGCTCAGTTGGACGCACACCTTCTCGCCATCGTTCTTTGTCGAAACTCTTTTCAATCGCAACTGGCAGAGCACGCAAACCATCGCCGGGCCGGTCGAAAATCAACAAAACTATTCGCAGCAACTGGGCTTGCCCAACAACTTCGGCGAAATCGGCTGGCCGAACATCACCAGCGCAGGTCTGTATGTCGTCGCCACCAACATCGGCACGGCCAATAATTACAGCTACATCGAAGGCGACAATCGCCGCGCCCTGTTCAGCATCATCACCAACCTGGAACAGAACTACACCAAAGTTCTGAAGACGCACAGCATTCAGTTCGGCGGCAGCTTCCGCAACGAACGCAATCACCTGTTGCCGGATCAAGGCGGCATTTCCGGCACGTCCTTCTACAACAGTCTGGCGACCTCGCTGCACAGTTCGACGCTGGGCAACGCGACCAGCCCGACCATCGTGCCGCAGACCGGTTACGACACGGCCAACTTCTTCCTGGGGTATGGCGGGCGCTACGACGTGGGCCTCAAACGAGGCTACTTGCAGGTCTACCAAAAGAACTACGGGTTCTATGTGCAAGACAACTACCGCGTCACCAACCGGCTGACCATCAATCCGGGAATGCGCTGGGACATCAACCCCGCCTTCCACGAACGCAACGGTCTGCTCAGCGCCTTCGACTTGAAGAATCGTGCATTGTTGTTGCCCGAATCGCTGGATTACTACTACAAGATCGGCGCGACCACGCCGCAACTGGTTTCGCTTTACCAGGCGGTCGGGATCAAGTTCGAAAGCGCGGCGGATGTCGGCAAGGAAAAGAACCTGTTCAAATCGAACCTCTACGACTTCAGTCCGCGCGCCGGCTTCGCTTACCGGCTGTTCGACGGCCACAAACAGATGGTCATTCGTGGCGGCTACGGCATCTACACATCGGCGATTCCGCAACGTACGCTGCTGGCGCAGTTCTCCGGGCTGCTGCCTTTCCGCACCACCTTCAGTTACAACCCGAACAGCGCGGCGGTCAGTCCTGACGGCATTTCAAACTACCTGTTGCGGACGGTTCCGACCGTCATCTCAGGCTTCAACAGCGCGAATGTCGTCAACGTCACCAACCCGTCGGCCATCGGTCGCGGCCAGAGCGTCATCGGCCTGGCGGAAGACCAGCCCAGCTTGCGCATTCACGAATGGAATCTGGCCATCGAAAAACAGCTCAGCGCCAGTACGGTTTTCCGTGTCACCTACACCGGCAAGCACGGCCTGAACGCCGATCAGTTGTTCGAGGTCAACCCGCAGCCGAATGATTACGTCTACTACACGCAGACGCAAAAGAGTAAACCGACCGGCGAATTTTCCGGCGTCGCGCTGCGCGTGTACGACCAGACGGCGTACACGTCAGTCCGGCAACTGCAAAAGAGCGGTTACATCAACGCCTCCACCTTCACGGCGCAGATCGAGCGGCGGTTTACAAAAGGGCTGGGCTTCCAGGCGTTTTACACGCTGACCAATTCGCTGCGGCAGGCGGGCAACTCTTTCCGCGACGACGTGGCGACGGTCTACAACCCGACGGTTTATCTGGCTGGAACCGTGCCGACCAACGATTACGACCTGAACCGCGCGCTCTTTTACGACCGCGATCTGGCGGTTCCCAAACACCGCGTGCGTTGGAACTGGAACTATGACCTGCCCTTCGGCAAAGGCCAGAAGTTCTTAGGCTCGGCTTCGGGCGCGATGAACAAACTGGTCGGCGGCTGGAAATTCGCGGGCACGGGCACGCTGCTCAATACCTGGTACAGCAGGCCTACGGGCAACTGGGGTGAGTTCGGCAACTTCGAGGTTTATGGCAAGAAGTACAAGATCGAAGACTGCCGCGCCACGCCAAGCACCGCGACAACGCAGGCCGAAGAACGCTGCACGCCGGGCTATCTGTTTTTCAACGGCTATATTTCAGAGCGCGTCATCAACAGCAAGACCGCCGGCGGCATCCGCAATGGCGTGTACGGTCTGCCGGACAATTACAAACCCGCGCAGAAGCCGATCAATCCGTGGCCGAAAGGTGGTTTGGCGACTGATCCCCTGAATGCCGATTACGACACCAACGTGGTTTACATCCCCTTGGTCAACAGCTTCGCCAACACCAACTGCGATCTGAGCAGAGGTGCGCGCGTCAACTGCCAGCGCGTTGGCGTGGACACCGGCTATCACCCGTGGCGCAATCAGTACGGGATCGGGCCATTCAACTGGATCACCGACGCCTCGTTGCTGAAGGTGTTCAGCATCAAGGAGCGGTACCGCCTGCGCGTGAATTTGGACTTGTTCAACATCTTCAACGTGCAGGGGCTGAACGCGCCGAGCAGCGAAGGCATCGCCAGCCTGGCCAGTTCGTACGGAGCGGTCAACGGCTTCAAGCCGCGCCAGCTTCAGGGCACGTTACGGTTCGAGTGGTAGGCTGAATCCAAGCTGAGAAAACGAAACGTGGAGTGTGTTGGCATGACTTATCGGCGGCAATCGCGCTACCATAAGTTCAAGCTTTAACACTCCACGTTTTGCATTGTGATGACTGAAATTCAAAGGGGAAATTACCGACTATGAAAACGAAGAACGCGCTTCCGACAATCCAACAGCAACCCATGACTCGCCGTGAACTGATCTTTCGCGCAGGCGCAGGATTTTCCGGCCTGGCGCTGGCATCAATGCTGGATCAGGACGGTCTGCTGGCTGCAACGCCCCAAACATCTGATGATAAGAAGCGCGCCAATCCGCTGTCGCCAAGGCCTCCGCATTTTCCCGCCAAAGCCAAATCGGTCATCTTCCTGTTTATGTACGGCGGCGTCAGTCACGTAGACACCTTCGACCCTAAACCCGACCTGACCAAAAATCATGGCAAGCCGATGAACAAAGGCAAGCTGGATGTCTTTTTCGGCAATCCCGGCAACCTGATGGCTTCGCCCTACAAGTTCAAAAAGCATGGCCAGTCGGGCATGGAAGTATCAGAGCTATACCCGAACATCGCGCAGAACGTAGACGACCTGTGTCTGGTGCGGTCGGTCTATTCAACCAGCAACAATCATTCGCCCGCCATTTTTCAGATGAACAGCGGGAACATGCGCCCGGGCAATCCTTCGCTTGGCTCTTGGCTGACCTATGGCTTGGGCAGTGAGAATGAAAACCTGCCGGCCTACGTTGTGATGTACGACTGGCGCGGCGGCCCGATCGGCGGCGCGCCAAACTGGTCGTCGGGCTTTATGCCTGCCGCTTACCAGGGCACGTCTTTCCGTTCAGGCGCAAAGCCCATCGTAGATTTGAACCCGCCCAAATGGGTAGACCCGCATCTTCAGCGCGCCGAAATTGATCTGGTGCAAAAGCTGAATCAGGAACATCTGGAATCGCACGCGGGCAATTCCGATCTGGATGCGCGCATCGCTTCGTATGAACTCGCCTTCCAGATGCAAACTCACGCGCCCGAAGCCGTTGATCTTTCCAAAGAATCCGACGCGACCAAAAAGCTTTACGGCATCGGCGAAAAGACGACAGATTATTTCGGCAAACAATGTTTGACTGCCCGCCGAATGGTCGAACGCGGCGTGCGCTTCATTCAGTTGTACAGTGGCGGCGGCCACCAGCAGGAATCGTGGGATGCGCATTACGGCTTGCACGAAAACCACTCCATGCATTGCGCCGAGACCGATAAGCCGATGGCGGGACTGCTTCGGGATCTGAAAGCGCGCGGCCTGCTTGATTCAACCTTGATTGTCTGGGGCGGCGAATTCGGGCGCATGCCCATTTCACAGAGCGGCATCGGGCGCGATCACAATCCCTGGGGCTTCACGATGTGGATGGCCGGCGGCGGCGTCAAAGGCGGCCAGGTCATCGGGGCAACCGATGAGTTTGGTTATAAGGCAGCAGTCGAGCCGTATTCCGTTCACGACATGCACGCGACCATCCTGCACGCGATGGGCTTGGATCATCGCAAGCTGACTTATTACTACGGCGGGCGCGAACAGCGGCTGACGAACTTTGGCGGTGATCCGGTGTTGAAGGTGTTTGGTTAAAGGAAGAGAGTGGGAAGATGTATGCAAGAATAACTAATTTGACGGACTCTGACTTGGCGTTGGCAAACACTGAGTTGGCAGCACTCTCCAAAGTATGGAAAGAACGTAAATCCGAATTGGAGCGTAGCGGTGAGTATCAAGAATTCCTGAAAAAACTACAGCGCGAATGGTCCATAGAAACAGGAATTATTGAACGCCTATATGCCTGGGACAGAGGTGTAACCGAAATTCTGATTGAGCAAGGAATTGAAACCTCGCTCATTGCTCATAAAAGCGGCCTGCGTTATGAGCAAGCAGAAGAGATCAGAATAATCATTGAAGACCACCTTGGAGCTATTGATGCTTTATTTGCATTTGTAAGGGGAGAGCAACAACTAACAGAGCATTTTATTAGAGCAATACATGGCCAGTTCACTGCACATCAGGAATTTACTGAAGCGCAAACACCTGAAGGGCAGAAGGTTCATATTAAATTGTTACGTGGAGAATATAAAAAGCTCCCGAACAATCCTAGGCGAGAAGATGGAACAATTCATGAATATTGCCCGCCTGAATTTACCAAAGAAGAAATGGAGAATCTCATTGCTTGGTACAAAGAAGCTGAAAACCGTTCTTCGCCTGAAGTACTTTCTGCTTGGTTGCATCATCGTTTTACCAAAATTCACCCATTCCAAGATGGGAATGGGAGAGTAGCTCGCGCTCTTGCAACAATGGTTTTTCTGAAAGCCGGGACATTCCCTCTCGTCATACGTGACCGAGATCGTCAGCAGTACATTACAGCACTTGAGGTGGCTGACGCAGGCAACCTAGCTGAGCTTGCGGAAATATTTGCAAAGCGTCAAAAAGAAGCAATCCTTGCCGCACTGGGGCTTGAGCAGCAAGTGCAACAGTCTCGTTATGCCGAGGAAATTATTTCTTCAGCAATCAAAGTGTTGAAAGATCGCGTTGCTGGTGAAACGGAGAAAATGCAAGCCGTTTACCGAATTGCGGATCAGTTACACCCAATTGCCGGTGAACAACTCAGTAAAATAGCTGAGCTTATTACATCTCAATTGTCTAGTGTCACGCCTCATTGGGCAGCGCCTTACAAAGCTACTGTTAAGTCTGCCGATAACAATGCCGCTGATAGGCATTTCTTCCATCATCAAATTGTAGATGTTGCTAGGCATTTTGATTACTACGCAAATCTTGATAAACATAGGTCGTGGGTGCGACTTTCGATAGCTACTGATGAACAATTTGAATTTGTGATCAGCCTTCATGGGTTTGGATATTGGGATAGTGGAATTATGGTTGCGACTGCTTTCACTTGTCAGCGGGTCCCTCGTGACGGAGGGGGAACAGAGGTTATAAATACCCGTCCCGCCTCACCTGACTTTTTTCAGTTTAACTACGAAGAAGCCAGGGAAAACATTGAAAAGAGATTCCGCGAGTGGCTTGAGGCAGCGACTGCCATTGCCTTGGCGGAATGGAAACGTTTATTACAGGTATAGCGCGTCGGGATTATCAAAACGAAGATGTTGTGCTGGCCTTCCACCCGCCCGAAGTTCGGCAATACATAAAGTTCGATGCTGCATAACCTCACACGTTCGAGAACCACAAATGAAAAAGCTGAAGCTGATATTCTTTCTGTTTATCTTCACTGCAACCGCTGTTGCTCAATCGCCGCACTGGTCGGAGCAGAAAGCCAACGACTGGTACAAAGCGCAGCCGTGGCTGGTCGGCTGCAATTACATCCCGGCAACTGCCATCAATGAACTTGAGATGTGGCAGGCCGCGACCTTCGACCCGCGGACGATTGATAAAGAATTGGGCTGGGCCGAAGGTTTGGGGATGAACACGCTGCGCGTCTTTCTGCACGACCTGCCGTGGCAACAGGACGCGGCTGGATTTAAGAAGCGCATTGACCAATTCCTGGCCATTGCCGCGAAACACAAGATCAAACCGATGTTCGTGCTCTTCGATTCCTGCTGGGACCCGTTCCCCGAATTGGGCCGGCAGCGCGAGCCGAAGCCGGGCGTACATAACTCCGGCTGGATGCAGGCTCCGGGCGCGAAGGCGTTGCAGGATGCGTCGCAGTACGCGCGGTTGGAAGCCTACGTCAAAGGCGTGGTTGGCGCGTTTGCCAACGACAAACGCATTCTGGCTTGGGACATCTGGAACGAGCCGGACAACACGAACGGATCAAGTTACGGCAAGCAGGAACCGGCGAACAAAGTTGATCTGGTGCTGGCACTGTTGCCGAAGACTTTTGCCTGGGCGCGTGCGGCCAAGCCAACGCAGCCGTTGACCAGCGGCGTTTGGAAAGGGAATTGGTCAGCGCCAGAAAAGCTTTCGGCGATGGACAGGATTCAGTTGGAACAGTCCGACATTGTTTCCTTTCACAATTACGACGGGCCGGAAGAGTTCGAGAAGCGCGTGCATTGGCTGGAACGATACAACCGCCCGATGCTCTGCACGGAATACATGGCGCGCGGCAACAAGAGCACCTTTCAAGGGACGATGCCCGTTGCCAAAAAGTACAAAGTCGCCGCCTACAACTGGGGCTTTGTTGCCGGCAAGACGCAGACTAATTTGCCATGGGATTCGTGGAAGCAGCCGTATGTTGACCGCGAACCAGCCATCTGGTTTCACGAAATCTTCAAAACTGATGGGACACCATACCGCACCGAAGAAGTTGAATTCATTCGACAGATGACCGGAACGCCAAAAGCAAAAGCCGCAGGGAGATGAGTCCGCGAGCTTCTGCTGAACCAGCGGCAAACAATCCAGATGTTTCGTAAACGCGCCGGAACAGCTTCGGCGTCACTGTTCACACCCAATCCAAGGAGAAGTCATGTCAATTAGCGCATCACTCTTGCCCGAATTCGATATGGAAATGGCGAATACACGCAAAACGCTTGAACGCATTCCAGCAGACAAGTTTGAATTTCGCCCGCACCCGAAATCATTCAATATGATCTCGCTCGCCACGCATATCGCCAATATGCTCAGTTGGGGATCAACCACAATCAAAGAGGATTCGTTCGATGTTGCACCAGTTGGAGCCGCGCCATACAAGGAAGAGCCTGCTGAATCCGTTGCCGCACTGCTGGAGAAATTCGATAAGTACCTGGTGGCATTTCGTGAGGCATTGGCCAAGGCCAGCGACGCAGACCTGATGGCCAATTGGTCATTACTGGCGGGAGGCAACGCTCTTTTCACGATGCCGCGCATTGCCTGTCTGCGTGGCATGATCTTCAATCATCTGATCCACCATCGCGCGCAGCTTACGGTGTACCTAAGAATGAATGACGTGCCGGTGCCCGCGCTGTATGGCCCGTCTGCCGACGAAGGCAACATGTAATCGGAAAAATCAATGAACAGGTTCACCCGTTATTCAATACTCTTCCTGTTTGCGGCGCTGGTGGTTTTGCCATCCGGCGCCGCAAACAGGCAATCACCCGTCAAACGCCCGAACATCGTCTTTATTATGTCGGACGATCACGCGTCGCAAGCAATTAGCGCATACGGCAGCAAGCTGATTCAGACGCCGAACATTGATCGTTTGGCGAAAGAGGGGATGAAGTTTGAAAACTGCTTCGTCACCAATTCCATCTGCACGCCCAGCCGCGCGGCGATCCTGACTGGCAAATATGCCCACATCAACGGCGTGCCTGTCTTCAATCACATAGACAGCTTGCAGCCGATGTTGCCGAAGTATCTGCAAACCGCCGGGTATCACACCGGAATGATTGGCAAATGGCATTTGGGCGGCCAAGACCCGAAACGTCCTGAAGAAGGGAAGCCTGCCGGATTTGATTATTGGAACATCCTGCCAGGGCAGGGCGCGTACTTCGACCCGCTGATGATCGAAAACGGAGAACGCAAGAAGTTGAGCGGTTACACGACGGACATCATCACCGACCTGTCAATCAACTTCCTGAAGAACCGTCCGCAGGACAAACCATTTTTCCTGATGTTCCACCACAAAGCGCCGCATCGGAATTGGCAGCCCGACGAAAAGCATCGCAAGCAGTACGAGAACTATGAACCGCCGATCCCGGCGACTTTTGACGACGATTACAAAGGCAAGTCCGACGCATCGCGGCAGGCGACGATGCACGTTGATGAAAATCTGACGCGGAACGACCTGAAGATGGATCCGCCCGCAGGATTGACTGGCGCGGCTCTGAAGCGCTGGAAGTTCAAACGTTACATGCAGGATTACCTGGCTTGCGTGCAGTCGGTGGATGACAACGTTGGGCGCTTCCTGGAGTATCTGGACAAAAACGGTTTGGCCGAAAACACAATTGTTATCTACACCTCTGATCAGGGATTCTTTCTGGGTGAGCATAACTTTTTCGACAAACGGTTTATGTACGAAGAGTCATTGCGAATGCCTTTCCTGATTCGTTGGCCGGGCAAGATCAAAGCGGGCAGCGTCAGCAATGGCATGATTCTAAACGTAGATTTTGCGCCGATGATGCTGGACGTTGCTGGCGTGAAAACACCTGCCGATATGCAGGGCCGCAGCTTCCTGCCACTGCTGGAAGGCCGCACGCCAAAAGGCTGGCGCACTTCGATGTATTACCGCTATTACCATCCCGGCGATCACAACGTCGCGGCGCATTACGGTCTGCGCACCAGCCAATACAAGTTGATCTTCTTCAACAAGCTGAACCAGTGGGAATTGTACG
>JBBQVH010000156.1:0-15838 GCA_038211695.1 Blastocatellia bacterium
ACCAGCTTGTCCTCGCGCAACGGCATGACTGCAATATTTGGCTTTCGCAGCGGCAAGGCGACGATGCCGAAATCAATCGTGTTGTTCAGGCAGGCTTCGTAGACCTTATCCGTGCGGCTGTATTCGATGTGGACGCGGACTTGGGGATGCTCTTTAATGAAGTTCTTGATGTAGGGCGGCAGTTCGTGCAATCCGATGCTGTAAACCGTCGCCACGCGAATCGCGCCGGTCATCACGCCTGACTTCACGCTCAGACGGCTTTCAAGCGCGCTGAAGCGCTCGACGATCTCTTTGAACTCGGCGTAAAGCACCTTCCCGGCTTCGGTCGGCGCGACGCGGTTGCGCTGGCTGCGTTCGATTAACTGCTGCCCGAAGCGTTGTTCCATGGATTTGATCTGCTGGCTAACGGCGGATTGCGAGATGAAGTTGAGAACAGCGGCTTTGGAGAAGCTGCCGGTTTCGACCAGATCACAGAAGGTCTTGAGCGTTTCAATGTGCATGGCAGGCGGCGCGAAGTTATGGTTCCTGCCGTTGCTTACGCCGATCCTCAACTCGCTGGGCAGCGGCAGTGTAAAGATAGACGACCTCACCCGACTGAATCGTTTCCAAGACGCGAAGCACATCCGGCATCAGTCCAACCAGTTCTTCAGCCTTGTTGCTGATGCCACGCAGAACAATCAACGCAACATCGTAATCGGAGAGGCGCTGTTGATACCGAATGCTTTTGTCATTCGTCACAACCACATCGAAGCTGTCCTGTGCGACGCTCAGCAATTTGCCGTTCGCCAAATCCGCCCAGCTTTCCTCTTTTGCCAAGCGAACTTCGTGAGGTTTTAAGTGTTTGCGCAACTTCCGTGACGTGCAGTTATCAAAAAGAATTCTCATGGAAATAAGCGGTAGTCATGCTCTTCGCGCACTTGAATGCCTGTCAGCAATCCATCGGCCGCTGCCTGCCGAACGACACCTAACACGGCGAGCACCGTTTCCCGATCCGAGCCGGGAAATTCATCCAGAAACTCGTTCAACGTGTGATTGCCCGCTAAGTAATCAATCAGCGTTTCGACCGGCAACCGATATTTCCCAATGGTCGGCGTTCCGCCCAGTTTCTCAGGGTCTTGTTTTATTGGCGCATCAAGCTTGGGAATGATCTGACTTTGCGCTTTTGCTTTTGTAGACATCACAACCTCCTTTGCAATAAATCCGCTCGCTACTGCTCGCGGTACTGATCCGTGTTTAATCCCATTCGCTCAAGCAGACTGACAAACCGCGCTTCGCCGCGCAAGTCGTCGAACACCGGCTCCGATTTCAGATGAACGATCCAGCAATACCGCTCTTCAAACGTGTCTTCCAACATTTGCAGCGCACGTTCTTTGTCGCCAAGACCCGCGTAGATCAACGCCAGAAAGAACGGCGAAACATCGCGATTGGTGGGGAACGATTGCAGTTCGACAAGAATCTGTTCGGCGGCGGCGCGGTCGCCCGATTCGGCATAAACGCTTGCCAGCGCGGCTTTGATAAGTGTCCCGCCACCGGCCATTTCAACAGCACGCCGCAATTCTTCAATCGCTTCATCGTAGCGCTTCTGCCGGGCGAGGCTGATGCCCAGATAAAACCGCGCCAGCGAAAAGTTCGCGTCAATCTCCAATGCTTCCTGGCAGTACCTAATCGCTTCGTCGTAGCGCCTCGCCTGATAGCAAATCCATGCCAGATTGGCGCGGATGACCATCGTCATCGGTTCCAGTTCATACGCCCTCAATTCAGCCTGCATCGCTTCTTCAAAACGGCACATCGCCGTCAGAAAGATCGAGCCGTACCAATGATGAGCATTGGCGTAAGACGGGTTGAGTTCGATGGCGCGTTTGAATTCGGCTTCGGCTGCCGCCCAGTCCCAATCGAACCATGCATGAATTGCGCCCAGGCTGGCGTGAGCTTCGGCCAAGTGCTCATCAATTTTCAACGCTTTCGTCGCGGCGGCTTTGGCTTTCGGCATAATCACGCGCGGCGGCGCAGCGCCGTATACGCCCAGCAGCACGAAGCAATCGGCCAAGCCCGCATACGCCAGCGCATATTCGTCATCAAACTGAATCGCCGCGTTGAAATGCTCAATCGCCTTGCGCAGGCCCGGCCCTGAACGCTGATGCCAGTAAAAACGGCCTTTCAGGTAATGTTGGTAGGCTTCGGCGTTGTCGGTGTAATGTTTCGTCAACCGCTCGCGCTGTTCCTCATTGAGCCGCAATTTCAGATGGTCGCAAATTTCCCGCGCCAATTCCTGTTCGATGGTGAACAGGTCATCGAGTTTGCGCTGGTACTGCGCGCCCCAGATTTGCGATCCGTCTTCGGTGTCTACCAGTTCGGCTTTGATAATCATGTTGCCGCCGATTTGGAACAGGCGGGCGGTGAAGACGGCGCTGACTTCCAGTTCACGTCCGATCTCCAACTCTTCACCATCCCGACTGCGGTAACGGGCAACGGTGCTCCACGCCTTGACACGAAGTTGCGGCAATCGCGACAGGTTGAAAATCAAACTTTCGGGAATGGCTTCGCTCAGATAAGCCAGATCTTGATCCGTGCCGGAACTCACGTCCTCGACGCTGAATGGCAAAACGGCCAGCGCATCCAGTGTTCGTGGCAGCCGGCGCGCGCCGGAACGCACACGTCCGGAATCGGTCAGCACAGCACCAGAATCACCTGGCGAATCCCCGGAAGAATCGCCCAACGAATCTCGATGCCCAAATGGAATCGCCGGAGGGGAACTGAGGCTTTCACTTTCGTGCCTGCCCAGTTGCAGCCGCTTCTGCAAGCGTTTCAGATCAGCCAGCAGACTTTTCGCCGCCTGGTAACGATCTTCGCGATCTTTGGCCAGGGCTTTGGCAACGATCCATTGCAGTTCGTCGGGCACGTTTGGCGCAAAGCGGGCCAACGGCGGCGGCTCTCGATCCAGAATCGCGACCAGCATGTCGCCCGTGCTTGAAGCTTGAAACGGCACCCGCCCGGCGGCCATCTCGTACAAAACAACGCCCAAGCTGAAAATATCCGTGCGCGTATCCACCTTCTGAGCGCGCGCCTGTTCGGGCGACATGTAACTGATCGTGCCCAGGATGACGCCGGGGCTGGTGTCGGCCTGTCCGCCCGCGCCCGGAACTGGCAGCGCTCCTGTAGCAAACGGATCGCCCAGCGGCCCTCCGTCCGTCTCGGCTTGCGTCACCGCTGGGTCGTAGGTGCGCAGGAAATTATTCTCGGTCAATTTGGCCAGACCGAAATCCAGCACCTTCACATAGCCATCGCTGCGCAGCATCAGATTTTCCGGTTTGATGTCGCGGTGCGTGATGCCCGCACCGTGCGCGGCCACCAGCGCTCTGGCAATCTGCGCGGTGATCTCCAACGCTTCGCCCAGCGCCAATCGCCGGGCCGCAATTCGATGCCGCAACGTCTGGCCTTCGACGTATTCCATCGCGATGAAGTGCGCGCCGTCTTCTGTCTGGCCAATTTCGTAAATGGTTGTGATGTTCGGGTGATTGAGCGTGCCGACCAGTCGCGCTTCCTGCGCAAAGCGGCGGACGCGCTCAGGGTCTTGCGTAAAGCGCGCAGGTAACAGCTTCAGCGCCACGCGGCGGCCCAGGTTCAAGTCTTCGGCCAGATAAACTTCGCCCATTCCGCCCGCGCCGAGCTTAGAGAGAATGCGGTAATGAGAAATCGTTTGTGGAATCACGATGCTAATTTCAAATTGTGGATTTACCGGAGCAGCTACGGGGGCAGCCAAATGATGAATCAACTTAACACTGGTGACGGGCGGCATCTTATCGCAGACGAATCGGTACGGCGAGCGGTAGCGAGCGCGACTTCTACAATCAGCAGTTTTAAGCCGATTCGCTCGCAACCGCTCGCCGTACTGCCTTTGTTCCGCTATTCTCTTGACGTGAATTCATCAAACAACCCATCGTGGAAAGTAAGCGCCGCCGAAGCAGAGACGCGTTTGGACAAATGGCTGGCTGCGCCCGACCGTTTAGGTTCGCGATCAAAATCGCTGTCGGCCATTGAGAAAGGCAAGGTCTTTATCAACGATGTCGAGCAAACTGCTGCTGATACTGGACGCAAACTTAAATCCGGTGAAACCGTCCGGCTGTGGATGGATCGCCCCGGCAGCGCGGCACGCCGTTACACCGAACGCCATGATTCGGGCTTGCACCTGCTCTATGAAGATTCGTCCCTGCTGGTGGTCAACAAACCTGCCGGCCTGCTGTCGGTGCCGCTGCCAGCAAAATCCGACGAGCCGTCGCTCTTCGATCAAGTCAAATCCCACCTGCGTTCGCACGGTGGCCGCGATCCGCTGGTTGTCCACCGGATTGACCGCGACACGTCCGGCGTCATCCTATTCGCCAAAACCGGCGAGGCACAGCATAAGCTGAAAGAACAGTTCGAACGTCGTGAACCCGAACGCGTCTACCTGGCTGCGGTTCACGGCATCCCGAAACCGGAATCCGGCGTCTGGAAAGACTTGCTGGAATGGGATCAAGCCGAGTTAAAACAGTTGGCCGCCGAAAAGAAAGACCGCTTCACTAAACAGGCGACGAGCCGTTATAAAGTGGTCGAGACATTCCAGCACGCCAGCCTGGTGGAAATCCGACTGGTGACCGGCAAACGCAATCAGATTCGCATTCAAGCCGGATTGCGTGGCCATTCGATCATTGGCGAACGGATGTATGTTTACGATCCCGCGCCGGATCCGAAAATCGAATTTGAGCGGCAGGCATTGCACGCCTTTCAGTTAAGCTTTAAACATCCGGTGGACAAAAGGCAGCTTAAGTATGAAGCGCCGCCCCCGGCTGATTTCGCCGCGCTGATCGAACGGTTGAGAAAGGGCATCGTTTAATCATCACAAGTGCCGCTGGGCGGCTGGGCCATCGCAATTGACACCTTCAAACACCGTGTAGTAGCTTTCGGCCTGTTCCAATAACGCAAGAAAAATTCCCCAATCACAGTTGGATTCAAGGAGAAAGACAACCACTGCGTAGTCTAAAAGTCACATTACCGGAACGTGGGCTGGAAGCTCTCTTCGGCCCGCACGATCAGAACATCAAGCATCTGGAATCGCTGCTCAGCGTGCGCGTCGGCGGACGCGGCGCGGAATTGCTGGTCGAAGGCGACGAAGCCGACATCGCCATCGTCGAGCGCATCCTGAAAGATTACGGCCAACTCTTCAACGAAGGCCGCACGCCATCCCCCAACGAACTGCGGGCTGCCTTCAAACAGATTGCTGACGACCGCACCTCAAGTTTGCGCGAGTTGCTGACCGCGCAAAAGCGCATCAATCCCGCAGGCCGCAAACAAGTCACCGCCAAAGGGCCAAATCAAAAACTCTACATGGAGGCCATCGAAAACAACGACATTGTTTTCGGCATCGGCCCGGCGGGCACGGGTAAAACGTACCTTGCCGTCGCCATGGCCGTGCAATATTTGATGTCGAAGCGCGTCAATCGCATCGTGCTGGCGCGCCCGGCAGTTGAAGCGGGCGAAAAACTCGGCTTCCTGCCCGGCGATTTGCAGGACAAGGTTGATCCTTATTTGCGGCCCCTGTACGACGCGCTCTTTGATCTGATGGAGTACGAACGCGCGACCAAGTTTCTGGAAAAGCGCGTGATTGAAGTCGCGCCGCTGGCATTTATGAGAGGGCGCGCGCAAACGTTGGATAGTTTGCTGATGACTCCGAACGGTTGGCGCAGAATGGGCGAGATCGAAGTAGGCGATTTAGTGATTGGCTCCAATGGTCAGCCTGTCGAAGTGACAGGTGTTTTCCCGCAAGGCAAGAAGGAAATTTATCGTTTGACGATGACTGACGGCTCAAGCACAGTGGCCTGTGCCGAGCATCTGTGGCAAGTCAGAACGATGGAAGACAAACGACGCCAGAGACCGCCGCGCATTCTGGAAACACAGGAAATGATCGGCAATGTCCGGCGGCATCATCAATACCGCTACGAATTGCCCGTGCTTTCCGCGCCGCTTGAATTTGCTTATCAAGCGGTTCCGATTGAGCCTTATTCGTTGGGCCTGCTGCTTGGCGACGGATGCATTTCCGACAAAACATCGCCAAGCTTCACCACTGCCGATGTGGAGTTGGCAACTTCTCTGCAGGCCGAGCTTGCCGGGATGGGACTGAATGTTCGCCGCAAATCCACAATTGATTATGTCATCAGCAATCCACTGGCGGGAAAAGGCGGCAGCAAATTTGACATCATCCGCAATCCGCTTACTCAGTCGCTGCGCGGATTGGAATTGGCTGGTACAGTTTCAGCAACTAAATTCATTCCTGAAACATACCTCTATAACAGCGCGGAGCTTCGCATTGCACTGTTGCAGGGTTTATTGGACACAGACGGCGGGCCAGTCACACAAGAGGGACGAACTTGCCGCATTCAGTATTCGACGACTTCGGAGCTGCTTAGGGATGATGTGACTTTCCTTGTACGCTCGCTGGGCGGCGTGGCTTACTGGCACACACGTAAGGCGGAAGGCCGCCTGCCAGGTTTCGCAAACGGAAGGCCTGTTCCCTACTGCAATGACGCCTACGTTTTGGACATTCGGTTACCTGAAACAATCAAGCCATTTCGCTTGCAGCGCAAAGCTGAAATCTATGAAAAGACCGGCGGCGGCCGCCCAATGCGATTTATCAAAAGCATTGAGCCTATCGGCGAAGCTGAGACGCAATGCATAAGCGTTGCCGCCTCTGATTCGTTGTACGTAACCGATGATTTTATTTTGACTCACAACACGCTGGCTGACGCCTTCATCATTTTGGACGAAGCGCAGAATACGACATCCGAACAGATGAAGATGTTTCTGACGCGCATCGGCTTTGGATCGAAGGCGGTGATCACTGGCGACGTGACGCAAATTGATTTGCCATCGGGCCGCAAGTCCGGCCTGGTTGAAGCACAACGCGTTGTCAGCAATATCGAAGGCATCGAGTTTATTCATTTCGACGCACGCGACGTTGTCCGCCACCAACTCGTGATGATGATTATCCGGGCCTACGATGAGCACAATAAAAAGATCAGCCTCTAGCGGAGACGGGGGGACGGGGGGACGTAGAGACGGGGAGCTTCCTGAGATCGAAGTTCTTAATCGTCAGAGGCAGCGAGTGATTGATCGTCTGGCAACGGCGAGTTTGGCGCGGGTAGTATTGGATCGGATCGGACAAGCAGATGCTGCTTTGACAATTACATTTATCCGCGACCGGGCGATGCGCGTGCTGAACCGCGACTATCGCGAAATTGACAAACCGACTGACGTGCTCTCCTTCGCCTACCACGAAGCCGATGACGGTATTGTTGAACAGGGGGAGCCAGCGCATTTGGGTGACGTGGTGATTTCGGTCGAAACCGCCGAACGTTACGCGGGCGAACTCGGTTTGACGTTCGAGCAGGAAATTGAGCATTTAATTATTCACGGCACCCTGCATCTGGCCGGTTACGACCACGAAACTGACAACGGCGAGATGAATCGCCTGGAAAGGAAATTGAGAAAAGCCCTGCTTTGATAAGGCGGCACGCAGTTCACCCAAGCTCTCGCCGACCAATAACAACTATGGAATCTGAAATAGCTTTGACCGGCATCTTCATTGTGATGCTGGTCGTTACCGCCACCGCCAAAAGCGCCCTTGATGAATTGAGCGACGTAAGCCTGCGCGTGCTTGCTGGCGAAACCGACGAAACGCCGCACGCCAAGTTCTGGCGCTCAATCCTGGATCATTACCACCAGCTCAGCTTTACCCTGACCTTCGGCATTCACGTCTCCATCGCCTCGCTGGCAATCCTGATCAGTTCGCTGGCGCATCACATTTATCCGCAGCATTTTTTGATTACGGCCTTCAGCGGAATGCTTGTAATCGTGGTTCTGTTCCGCCAGGTTGTACCGCTGATCGCTACGCAGAATGATCCGCAAGGCGCTCTGCTCAAGCTGCGCGTGCCGCTGCGAATTTTGTGGCCGATGCTGGGGGCGATTGCACACCCGCTCTATCGGGCCTTGCGCACCTTCCAGCGCGAACCGGAGCCGCCCACGCAGCCACAACATGACACGGGCGAAGCCAGCGAAACGAACGGCGATCAGTTACAGGCATTTCTGGATGTCGGCGAAGAAGCAGGCATCATTGAAGAAGATGAAGGCGAGATGATCCAGAGCATCATCCGCTTCAGCGACCGCACCGTCGCCGAGGTGATGACGCCCCGCCCGAAGATTATCGCTGTTGAAGCCGCCGCGACCATCGAACACGTGCGCGACCTGATGATTGAATCCAAATATTCGCGCCTGCTCGTTTACCGTGAGCAAATTGACAACATCGAAGGCGTCGTCTACGTCCGCGACCTGCTCAAGTCCTGGGCCAGTGGCGAGACTGGCGGTTCGGCGTTGGAGATCGCGCGCCGCCAGCTTTACGAAGTCCCCGAATCGAAGCCGATTGACGATCTGCTGCGCGAAATGCAGAAGGCCAAAGCGCAAATGGCTGTTGTGATTGACGAATACGGCGGTTTGGCGGGCCTGGTCACGCTTGAAGATTTGATTGAAGAGATTGTCGGCGAGATCGAAGACGAAGATGAACCCGACCCACAGGAAGCCGAAGTCGGGATCACCCAGGAAGCCGAAGACATCTGCGTCGTGCGCGGCGATGTTGAAATTGGCAAGATCGAAAAAGAGTTCGGCACCGAACTGGCCGCAGATGATTTCACCACTGTCGCCGGATTGGTGATCAACCAGCTTGGTTACCTGCCAAATGTCGGCGAAAGCCTGGAGTTTCGCGGCCTGCGCTTTGAAGTGATCGAAGCCAACGAACGCCAGGTGTCGCGCCTGCGCATTCAAAAACTGCCGCCTGAAACCGCCAATCAAAGCCAAGCTGCGGAAGCCGCCGCCGCCAAGCCTACTAACGGCCACTGAAAACCGTCCCGGATGAATTACAATGGCCGCGATAAAACCACCAAGGAGGTGAGAGTCATGCAAAGCATCACCGTGCAATCGCACGTCGGCGAAGACGGCATCCTGCGGCTTCAGATTCCGGTCAGTGTTAAAGACGCTGATCTGGAAGTGACCGTCAACTTTCAACTGCCAAGCCAAAACGGCACGGCCAAATCGCCGGAAGGGTTAGGCTGGTCGCCGGGATTTTTTGAGGAGACCTACGGTTGTTTGAAAGACGACCCGATAGAGCGTCCGCCGCAGGGTGACGACGGAGAGAAAATTGCGACTGAAGTTTCTCAATCAATTGACGAGATTGAAGCCATAGCGCAATCAAACGGGTGGCCGCCGGGTTACTTCCGGGCAGTGGTCGGTGCTTGGCAGGGAGAGCCACCAGAGCGTCCGCCACAAGGCGTTTATGAGGTGCGCGACGAGTTCCCATGAACTATTTACTCGACACTAACGCCTGCATCGCAGTAATGTCGAACACCCAGCCAAAGGTGGCGCAACGATTGGCTCTGGCGGGGGCTGCCAATGTGGCGCTTTGTTCAATTGTCAAAGCGGAACTGTATTACGGTGCCTGCCATAGCCAGCGCCAGGCAAGCAACCTGCTTCTCATCGACATCTTCTGCCGTCAATATGCCAGTCTACCCTTCGATGACTTGGCGGCAGAGATGGCGGGACGTGAGATGGCGCGGTTGGCGTTTCTCGGCACGCCCATTGGACCAAACGATCTGTTGATCGGAGCAATTGCTCTTGCCAACAACCTAACTATGGTCACGCACAACACGCGCGAGTTCAGCCGCATTGCTGGCTTACGATTGGAAGATTGGGAACTATGACTGAAAACCACAAATCCGGCACGGTCGCATTGGTTGGCCGCCCAAACGCCGGCAAATCAACATTGCTCAACGCGCTGGTCGGCGAACACATCGCCGCAGTTTCGGCCAAGCCGCAGACGACGCGAACGCGCATTCAAGGCATCATCACACGTCCCGAAGGCCAGATCGTCTTTGTGGACACGCCCGGCATTCACAAACCCGGCTACACCCTGAACCGGCGGATGATGCAGTACGTGGTGGGCGCACTGATGGAAGTGAACGTTGTTGTGCTGATGTGCGATGCAACGACAAGTTTCGGATCGGGCGACAACTTCGTGCTCGATATGATCAAAGAGGCGAAGAAGCCGACCATCCTGCTGCTGAACAAGACCGACAGGATGATGGACAAAAAGGCGCTGTTGCCGCTGATCGAACATTACAGCAGCGAATACTCCTTCGCCGAAATCATCCCGCTCTCCGCGCTGAAGGGCGACAATCATGAATTACTGATCAACAAGTTGTTTGAATACCTGCCCGAAGGCGAGCTGCTTTTCGAAGACCCGGAACAATATACCGACCAGATGGAACGCACGATCGTCGCGGAACTGGTGCGCGAAAAGATTCTGGAAATGACCCAGCAGGAACTTCCCTACTCCACCGCCGTCCGCACCGAAATGTGGAAGCAGGAACGGGGCGCGGCGGAGATTCATTGCGTCATCTACGTCGAGCGCGATTCACAGAAACCGATCATCATCGGCAAAGGCGGGGCAATGCTGAAAGCCATCGGCACAAAAGCCAGGCGCGACATTGAAAAGCTGCTGGGCCGCCACGTCCGCCTGACGCTGTTTGTCCGCGTCCAGGGCGATTGGCGCAACGACCCACATACGCTGGATGAACTTGGCATCCAGGAAAACTGAATCAATACTGGGAGCAGAAGCAATTGGTCATTGGCGAATTGCCAATTGGAAATTGAAAGAACAGGCAAAAGTCATATGAAATGACAATTGACCAATGCCCAATATTCAATGACCAATCAACGGGTGAAGAGCTTCCAAATCGCTCTACAGGTTCCCTCTCCATCACAAACTATGAGCACAAAAGTCTGGCATGCCATTGAAGTCGAAATCGCGCGAGTGGCCGAAACCGCCGCCACCGCGCAACTGTGGGCGCTGAACACGACGGGCCTTGAAGTCTCTGAAGACACTTCGGACTTCGTCACGTTGCGCGCTTACTTCGACACCGCTCCCGACACTGCCAAGTTGCGCGAACAAATCCTACACAACTTGAAAGCAATCAACTTGCCCGACTTTGCGCTGCGCCGCGTTGAAGCCATGACCGTCGCCGATCAGGATTGGCTGTCCGAATGGAAGAAAGGCTGGGAGCCTTTAGTCGTCGGCCAACGGTTGCTGATTGCGCCGTCGTGGAAGCTTGATCAAGTCAAAGATTCTGATCGAGTGATTATTCAAATTGATCCCGGTATGGCCTTTGGCACCGGCACACACGAAACCACGCGCGGCTGTCTGGAACTGTTGGAAAAATACTGGAAAGGCGGGGCATTGCTGGATGTAGGAACCGGCACCGGCATTCTGGCGATGGCGGCATTCAAACTGGCACCCGGTTCGCGCGTGGTTGGCTTTGACGTAGACCCCGAAGCCATCGAGGTCGCCCGCGAAAATGCCGAAATCAATCACCTCGCCGACGACATCGAGATCGAAGTCAACAAGCTGAGTTCATACCAAGGTCAGGAGTTTGATGTTGTCCTGGCGAATCTGACCGCCGATGTGATTCTTCCGCTCGCGCCTGACTTCCCTGCCGTCATGAAACCGCAAGCCACCTTGATCGTCTCCGGCATTCTGCGTGAACAGGGCGATGACGTGATTGCGGCGCTGAACGCCCAACAATTTGAATTGCTCGAATCGAAGCCTGATGGCGAATGGGTGACGATGGCGCTACGATTGCACGGCTAACTTCTCGTAACTTTCAAGATTGAATTTCAGCGATGGAAGTCGGTCAGCATTCGCAGTCGAAGTAGCAGATCGTTCAGGGCTGCTTTGCCGGTGGCAGTTTCCGGCAAAGCACTCGCTTGATACGCCGTCTCAAGCTCAGCGCGTAAACGGTTGTATTCCCGTAGGTGAAACTCAACATCTACCTCACTGAGCGTTGATTTTTCGGGGCCGGAAAGTTTTTGGTTAATCAATTCCGCAATGTACGGCAGTTTAAAGCTTTCATTGAGCCCGACCAGGTTAGCTTCGACTTCGCCGCTGCGCATCAAGTGTATGCCGGTTAGCAAAACGCGGTACACGTACAACAGCGGTTTGACTCTGCGCGGGCGATCTTTGTCGAAAAGCTTCCACTGCGTTTCGGCGAAACCGAAATAGTGATGGCTGTGATGGCGCGTAAGACAAGTCTTGGCGATTCCTTTCAGTTCTTCATGCTCTGGCGAGGTTAGCAAAACAAGTGGTGAAAATAACTGCTCCATCACATAGCCATTTTTCTTCAGCAACAGGCCAAAGAACTTCTTCACGTCGTGAGTCACTAAATCAATCTCCAATCCTTCGCGAACTTCTGACAGTTCGATGGTTTCGCGCCCTGGTTCCAACCCAATAACTTCGCGCACCGGCAGGACATGAACGCCCCGCAGGTCATAATCGGAGTCAGGCGACGGAAAACCGTAAAGGTGCGCGCCGCTGATGGTGGCGAAGAGCAGCGGATAAGGCTGCGATAAGATTTCGGCTTCGACTCTTGGATCAATCTTCATCTTTGCTTCAAATCATTGAGCGCCGCGCATTGAGTAAGAAGGCGTTGGCGCGCTCATAATCCGGCCTGTCCGGCAACATTGTCCCCGCCAGTGCAGCGTCAAAGTCTTTATGCAGACTCAGGCACAGTTGGTTAACCTCTCCCCAATCCAATTGGCCGCGTTTGATCGCTAACAGCAATTCCCTGCGGTCGCCGACGTTGACCGGCACAAAGCCATCCTTCAAAACCGTCACGCCCGACATCAACAATCGTATCAAGTGCATTGCGTGTTTCCATTTGATCGCCCCAGTCGAACGCAAATCCTGTTCGAGCTTTTTGAATTGCGACATCACATAACCATTGTAGGTTTGATAGACCAGCTTCGATAAGAAGCATTCGCGCATTGCCAGTAACTCTTCTGCAATCGGCGTGGCAGTTTCGACTAAAGGCGTCCACAAACATTCCAGAATATTCGGGTTTGCCTTCAGCGCCAGGATCAGAAATTTCTGCAGTTCCCAGTAACATTCCTGCGTTGCATTATTTTCCAGTTGCTCCGGCACTCCGTACAGTGACCACTGCATTGCCGCTGACGGCAAGTAGATGCCACGCCGGTCTGTGTCCGAATCTTCGCTCTCCAAACCGAACGCGCGTGAGCCAACAACGCAGCGATAGATGATGAAATCAGCAAGCTCGGCTTGAGGGATCGCATCCTGTACCGGATGCGTCGCAACGCTTTGGAACTGTTTACGAATCGTCATGTCCTGGCGACTTAACGCAGTTTCGACACCGTTGATGAAGCGGACGCGGTAGGAATGCGTGCCATCATCGGGCGCTTTTATGATCTCGCCAACCGAGCCTTGCGGAGACAGTAATTCGCCTGTTGATGATTTTATCTCAACCCGTGAAACGATCTGTGTTCCAGCAGGAAGAATCAGGTGAACTTGGAGACGAGATTTATCACTCACGGTCAATGCGTGGGTTAAGGCTGTCTGGGTACGTCGGGATTCGGATTGGGAAATTTCCGTCTTCTTCCTGGCCCCGGCGGAGGCGGTTCTCCCTCAGGAGGAAGGGGGAAGCCTCGGCCTGACCCATTCATTGGGTAGGGAGCTTTTGTTTTGGCTTCTTCGAAACCGGCGCGCGCGGTTTTGGAGTTTTGCTTCAAGCGCAATGCGGTTTTGTATTTTTCTCTGGCGCCAACGTAGCGGCCGGCCTGCATATCCGCTTGCGCCATGGACAGCAGCCGTTTCACATTCGTGAGGAGGTTAATCCTGTTCAACGCTAACCCATTCTCAATCGTGCCGGAATTGTTCCGTTGGTACTCGCTGTATTTCGCAATCGCTTCATCATATCGCTCGCTGTCCTCCAGAGCTTTTGCCTGAATCAGCAGGTCGGTTGGACTTTTGTGTGCAGGCGGTGGCGTCGGGGCCGCAGGCTTTGCGACGACTGCAACCTGCGCCGTCGGCGAAGTCTTCGGTTTGATGGCCGGCTTTGGCGAAGCCGTTGAGTTTACACTGGGATTGGTGGCTGGCGTCGCCGTGAACTCCGGTCTGACGACAACATTCTGTGCGGCGTCCCGATTGCGCTGGCCCGAAAGGAAGTATGCGCCCGCCGCTCCGGTCAGCAACAGCCCAATCCCAGCCGCTGCCAGCCCCAATCTGCTCTTGGACGACCTACGGCTTTGGACCACAATCGTTTCTTCATTCGCCGGGTTGGAATTGCGCGCGGGAATGCCAGATGAATTGGACGAATTGGACGAATTGGACGCGCGGCTCTGCGAAATCGGCATCGTCAGCGCTTCTTCCATCTGAAAGTTCTGCGGCGAAAAGTTCGAACCGGAAGGCGAAACGGATGGCCACGCAGTCGGATCAGATGATGGCGATTGTGGCGTCCCCTGGTTTGCCACAAATGGTTTGGCGATCAGTGTCGCCGACTCATCCATGCTTGTTTCTTGTGGCGCCAGGGACTTTGTCAGGCGGCCGGTCGTGCCCCGCGTCGGCGCTTCGACCCCGACTGTGCGGTCGTGAATCTGCAAGGCTTCCAGAAACTCCGCCGCCGTCTGGAACCGCTCGTTCGGGCTTTTCTGCAAAGAGCGCATGATGATCGCGGCCAACGTCGGCGGCAGGTCGGGCCGATATTGCAGGATCGGCGGCGGCGTCATCTCGATGTGGCCCTTGCGCACTTCCCAATCCGAACCTGTTGCCGAACGTTCGAACGGCAGATGGCCGCTCAGCATTTCGTAAAACGTCACGCCCAAACTGTACAAGTCCGACCGCACGTCAATGTCCAGGCCCAGCAACTGTTCCGGTGACATGTATTCAACCGTGCCGGGATGAAAGCCCGTCTGCGTCATTCCGCCGCTGGTGCCCTGTTCGCCCAGCACTTTGACGATGCCGAAGTCCGTGATCTTCAGTTTCCCTTTGTTGTCGAGCAGGATGTTGGCCGGTTTGATGTCGCGGTGGATGATGCCCGTATGGCGAAGGTCGGATTCATCCACGTAGTTGAAGTTATGCGCATAATCGAGCGCAGAGAGCGCTTGTTTGCACAAATAGACTGCCTGTGCGGGTGTCGGCACCCCCTGACGCGAAAGCAGATCGCGCAAAGTCATCCCAGGCACATATTCCATCACAAGGTAGTAGTTGTCTTCCGCGGCGAAGAATTCATAAACGCGGACAATGTTCGGATGGTCGAGCTGCGATTGAATGTAGGCTTCGCGGCGAAAGCGCGCCTTCAAATGCGATTGGGCCGATGGCGAAAACGCACTGAGCAGAATTGATTTGACCACGATTTCGCGCGGCAGATGCACGTGCTGGCCGCGATAGACTGTCCCCATCCCGCCGTGCGCGAGTTCGCTGGTCACCCGATAATTGCCGATGATTCTACCGATCATGATTTCAATTTAGATTGTAAGCTGAATTCGTTTAAGCGTATGTAACGTGCCGCCGCCGCCGTTACTCACGTTACAGTGCGCTTTCTTGTCATCTCGAAACTGCGCGTAATGTAGAGAATCAGTCGTCAAAAGGCAAAACGATTAAGCCCATCAGCAATACAAATGACGTCTGCTGAGAGCAAGCTTTGGGATCATGCCATTTTCTCATTAGGTTTATTGACGCGTTTGCGGCGCTCCTGTATACAAATTTTATCCGGCACTACTCAACACTTCGACGATACCGAAAACCAGCACTGGGAGAAAACCTGGCATGGCAAATGAAGTTTCGACGTGGTGTGGCGGGGGGGGGGGTTGGCCCCGGGCGAAAAGGGGGGAGGGCGGGGGTGCAAACACCCCCCCCCCAGATAAAAAGGGAAAAAAAAACAAAAAAAAAGAGGGAGGGGGGTCCGCGCATAAA
>JBBQVH010000157.1:0-15793 GCA_038211695.1 Blastocatellia bacterium
CTCACTTGAGCAAACGTTGCTTGAGAATTTACCTTGGAACAAAGCCCGCATCAAATTTGTGGTGCGCTTTCTGTTGGCGCTCTATGCGGTGCAAACCGTCAACCTCTCGATCTTGGCGACGGCCTTTTCCGGCCACGCCAAAGAAGAGTCGAATTACAAACGGCTCCAACGGTTCCTTCACAACTTCGAGTTGCCTTATGCCGAACTGTCCCACTTTGTCGTCAAACTGCTCGGCGTCGAGGGGCCATACACGCTGGCGCTGGATCGGACGAATTGGAAAGTCGGTGCCGTTGACGTTAATATTTTGATGCTCTCGATCGTTTATCGCGGGATCGGTTTTCCCGTCGTCTGGTTGCTGCTGCCCAAGACCGGCAACTCCGACACAATCGAGCGAGAGACGCTGATCGAGATTTTCATTGACCTCTTCGGCGCGCAAAACATCCAATGTTTATTGGGCGATCGCGAGTTTGTCGGCAAACGATGGTTCCGCTTTCTGCGGCAGCATCGGATCAAATTCCGGATGCGCTTGAAGAAGGATACGCTGGTGCGCAACAGCCGAGGGAAGCTGGTTCACGTCTGGCGACTGTTCGCCTCGACCAGAGTTAATCAGATGTTAGTCATCCCCGAAGCGCGTCAGATGTGGGGAATGGAACTGTATCTGAGCGGTTGTTACCTGGGATCGGGCGAGTATCTGATTCTGGTTTCGCCGGAACACTCGCCGGAGCCGCATCAGGAATACAAGAAAAGATGGGGCATTGAGACTCTCTTTGGAGCGTTGAAATCGCGCGGCTTCAACCTCGAAGAGACACATTTGAAAGACCCCGAACGTCTCTCTCGATTGCTGGCGTTACTCGCTCTCGCTTTCACTCTGGCGTTTCTGGTGGGCCAGTGGCAAGCGGCGATCAAAGAGCTGAAACTCAAAAAGCATGGTTATCCACCCAAAAGCATCTTTCGTCTGGGACTCAATCTGTTGTGCCGGTTAGTGACGAATCTCGAACACCGCGATCTTGTTGCCTGGCGGAAGGTTATCAGCCTTTTGTCCTGTAGTTAGGCGGCCAATACAAGATCACCGTCTCGAACGCTGGGCCGTCCAATTCAACCGGCACGACGACGGTCAACGAAACGCTGCCGATGGGCGTGATGGGGTATTCGGTCAATGCAGGTTCGACGGGCAGTTGGACGTGTATGGGCGCCGTTCCGAACGTCACCTGCACCACGCTATCTTCCGTCCCGGCCAGCGGCAACCTGATGTTGCTGTTGGACGTGACGCTGGCATCGAACGTCTCCAGCCCGCTCGCGGCCAATAGCGCGACTGCCAGCAATCCGGGCGACACCACGCCGGGCAATAACGGCCCAGCTTCGAGCGGCACCACGCCCGTCACCTACACCTTTGACCTGACGATTGCGAAGGTTGCACAAGGTACGTTCACAGGCGGCGGCTCCGGCCAATACAAGATCACTGTCTCGAACGCTGGCCCGTCTAATTCCACTGGTACAACGACCGTTACAGACACGCTGCCCGCGGGCATCACTGGTTATTCGGTCAATGCCGGTTCAACGGCTGGCTGGTCGTGTTCAGGCGCAGTCCCGAACGTCACCTGCACCAACTCGAATTCAATTGCGGCCAGTGGCAACAGCATGTTGCTGCTCGACATTCAAATTAACGTCAACGCCGCCAACCCGCTGCCAGCCAATACGGCGACGGTTTCGAATCCGGGCGATTCCAACAATGGCAACAACGGCCCGGCTTCCAGCGGCACCACGCCATTGAGCAGCAGCTTCGATCTGAGCGTTACCAAATCGGCTTTCGGCACCTTCACCGCCGGAGGCACTGGCACTTATCAAATTTCCGTCAACAATGCTGGGCCGTCCAATTCCACCGGCACCACGACGGTCACAGAAACGCTGCCTGCGGGCGTGACCGGTTACAGTGTGGGAGGCGGTTCAACGCCCGGCTGGTCATGTACTGGCAGCGTTCTCAATGTCACCTGCACCAATCCGAATTCGATTCCGGCGGGCGGCCCCAGCGTATTGTTCCTGGTGGTCAACATCGCTTCGAACGTGGCTGGCAATCTGGCGTCGAACACGGTTTCGGTCAGCAATCCTGGCGATGCAAACCCTGGCAACAACGGCCCAGCTTCAAGCGGCCCGACTCGGGTTGTGACCAGTTTCGACCTGGCCACGACCAAGACCACCGTCGGCACCTTCACCGCCGGTGGCGCGGGCAAATACAAGATGACGGTCACCAACAACGGCCCGTCCGATTCATCCGGCACGACGACGCTCAATGACTTGATGCCTGCGGGCATCACGGCCTACAGTGTCAACGCCGGTTCGTCCGCAGGCTGGACGTGTTCCGGCGCAGCGCCCAATGTGGTTTGCAACAACGCGAACGTCATCACGGCGGGCGGCAATTCGATGGTCATTCTGGATGTGACTATCTCGCCGAACGCGCCTACCCCGCTGGCGGGCAATCAGGTGACGGTCTCGAACCCGAATGAATGCGCCACCTGCACGGGCAACAACGGCCCCGTCAGTCTTCCGCCAACGCCTTTGGGCATGAGCTTCGATCTGACCGTGGCGAAAGTGGCTCAAGGCACCTTCACAACTGGCGGTACTGGGCAATACAAGATCACTGTTTCAAATGCTGGCCCGTCCAATTCATCCGGCATCACCACGGTGGCTGAAACCTTGCCAGCAGGCATCACAGGCTATGCGATCAATGGCGCTTCCAGCGCGGGCTGGACATGCACTGGCGCAGTTCCCAACGTCAACTGCGACAACGGCAGTTCGATTCCGCCAGGCGGCAACATAGTGCTGCTGCTCGACGTGACGATTTCGCCGAACGCCAGCAGTCCGCTGGCGGGCAACACCGTCAGCATTACGAATCCGAGCGAGTGCGCGGGCTGCACAACGGGCAACGGCCCCATCACCACAGCCCCCACGCCCTTGAGCACCAGCTTCGACCTGACAGTGGCCAAGACCGCGTCAGCGATGTTCGTCGCAGGCGGCACTGGGCAATACACCGTCACTGTTCACAACAACGGCCCGTCCAATTCTTCGGGTACAACCACTGTCAACGAAACCTTCCCGGCGGGCGTCACCGGTTATGCCATCAACGCTGGTTCGACAGCGGGCTGGTCTTGCGCGGGCGCGGTGCCGGGCGTCATCTGCACCAACTCCAGTGTCATTCCATCGGGCGGCAACAGCTTGCTGATTTTTGATGTGAACATTTCGGCGGGCGCATCGAACCCGCTGCCGGCCAATACGGTCAGCATCTCTAATCCGAACGAATGCCCGACCTGCGGCGCGGGCAATGGCCCGGTTTCAACGCCGCCAACAACACTTAATTCAGTCTTTGACCTGACCGTGGCCAAGACGGCGCAGGGCACCTTCACGGCGGGCGGAAGCGGCCAGTACAAGATCACCGTCACCAACGCCGGGCCATCCAATTCAACCGGCACTACGACTGTGGCGGAAGCTTTGCCCGCTGGCGTCACGGCTTACGCGGTCAACGCTGGTTCGACGACGGGCTGGGCTTGCACGGGCACAGTGCCAAATGTCAGTTGCACCAATCCGAACGTGATCAATTCAGGCGCGAACAGCATCTTGCTGCTCGACATCATCATCTCGGCCAACGCCGCGAACCCGCTGCCGGCCAACATCATCTCGGTCTCGAACCCGAGCGAATGTTCAACCTGTCTGGCGGACAACGGCCCGTTCAGCACGCCGACCGTCCCGCTAACCACGAACTTCGATCTGACGATCACCAAGCAAGCTGTCGGCACGTTCACGGCGGGCGGTAGCGGCCAATACAAGATCACAGTTGCCAATGCTGGCCCATCTAATTCCACAGGCACTACAACCGTTACCGATACCTTGCCTGCGGGCATCATCAGCTACGGCGTCAATCCCGTTTCCACGCCCGGCTGGACTTGCACAGGCACGCCGCCGAGCCTCAATTGTCAGAACGCGAATTCGATTCCGGCCAGTGGCAGCAGCATGCTGGTGCTGGATGTCATGTTGGCATCGAGCGCCACCAGTCCGCTCGCGCCGAACAACGCTTCGGTCAGCAATCCGAACGAATGCCCGACCTGCGGCGGCGGCAACGGCCCCGCTTCGTCCGGCACAACGCCTGTCACAACCAACTTCGACCTGACCATTGCCAAGACCGCCAGCGGCACGTTCACGGCAGGTGGCACAGGCCAATATCAGATCACTGTTTCAAATGCTGGCCCGTCTAATTCCAGCGGCACGACGACGGTCAATGAGAGTCTGCCTGCGGGCATTACCGGTTATGCGGTCAATGCGGGCTCGACGCCGGGCTGGACCTGCGTGGGCGCGGTGCCCAACGTCGTCTGCACCAACAGCAATCCGATTACGGCGGGCGGCGCCAGCAGCCTGCTGCTGGATGTCAACATCGCTGCCAACGTGGCGGGCATCATTCCCGCCAATTCCGTGACGGTCACGAATCCAAACGAATGCGCGACCTGCGCGGGCAACAACGGCCCGGCCACCACTGGCGGCCCAACGCCAATCACCACCAACTTCGATCTGACAGTTGCGAAAGTGGCGCAAGGCACGTTCACGCCGGGCGGCACGGGGCAATACAAGATCACGGTCTCGAACGGTGGGCCGTCCAATTCCACCGGCACAACGACCGTCACGGAACTGCTGCCCGCGGGCATCACAGGCTACAGCGTCAACCTGGTCTCCAGCCCCGGCTGGACCTGCGCGGGCGCTGTGCCCAATGTCACCTGCACGGATCCGAACTCGATCCCATCGGGCGGCAACAGCATGCTGATCCTGGATGTGACGTTGGCTGCGAACGCCTCGTCGCCGCTCGGCGGCAACACTGTCAGCATCTCGAATCCGAACGAGTGCGCGGGCTGCACGGCTGGCAACGGCCCGGTCTCAACACCGCCCACGCCTGTCTTGGCAAACTTCGATCTGTCCATCACCAAGACAGCGCAAGGCACCTTCACGGCAGGCGGCACTGGGCAATACCTGATTACCGTCGCCAACGCCGGGCCGTCCAATTCAACCGGCACGACGACCGTCACTGAAACCTTCCCGGCGGGCATCACCGGCTATGCGATCAACGCGGCTTCGTCGCCGGGCTGGTCGTGTTCGGGCGCAGGGCCGAACGTCAGTTGCACCAACGGCAACTCAATCATAGCGGGCGGCAACATCACGCTGCGGCTCGATGTGAGCATCGCCGCTGGCGCATCGGGTACAGTCGGCGCAAACAGCGTCGCGCTGTCGAATCCGAACGAATGCCCAACCTGCGGCGGAGGCAACGGCCCAGTCGTCACGCCGCCCACGCCCGTCGCCAACAGCTTCGATCTGACCGTTGCCAAACAGGCCGTCGGAAACTTCGTCGCCGGCAGCACGGGAATTTATCAAATCACAGTCACCAACAACGGCCCGTCCAATTCAACTGGCACGACGACAGTGACTGACAATCTGCCGGGCGGCCTGACGCTGAATTCGTTCAGCGGTACGGGCTGGTCGTGTTCGGGGGCAACGAATGTCGTTTGCACCAACCCGAACTCAATCGCAGCAAACGCTTCCAGCACGGTCACGCTGGTGGTCAACATCCCTGCCAACCTGACCGGCCCAATCAACAACGCTGCCAGCGTGTCGAACCCGAACGAATGCCTGACCTGCGGCGGCAACAACGGCCCAGTCCCGCAAACCGGCGGGCCGATCACAGTCCTCAACAGCTTTGATCTGTCCGTGGCCAAACAGTCTGTTGGCACGTTCACGGCGGGCGGCACTGGCATCTACCAGATCACCGTCACCAACAACGGCCCATCCAATTCAACGGGCTTGACAACAGTCACCGATAATCTGCAATCGGGAATGACGCTCAGCAGCTTCAGCGGCACGGGCTGGACTTGCACAGGCACAACGAACGTCGTTTGCACCAACCCGAACGTGATTGTGGCGAATGCTTCCAGCGTGTTGACGCTGATGGTCAACATCCCGTCCACGCTGACCGGCACGGTCAGCAATGTGGCCAGCGTCTCGAACCCGAACGAGTGCCCGACCTGCGGCGGCAACAACGGCTCCGGCCCAACACCGCCCACGCCTGTCACTGCTGGCAATGCTGACCTGGTTATTCAGAAGAATGGCCCGGCCACAGTGATTGCCAACGGCACGGTGAATTACACCATCACCGCCACCAACCTGGGGCCGCAGGCAGCACACGGCGCCAGGATCATGGACACGCCAACCGGCGTCAGCCTGACCGGCATCAGTTGCACCGCCACCGGCGGCGCAGTCTGTCCGGGCGCGCCAACCGTGGCGCAATTGACAGGCGTTGGCCTGGTCATCCCAAGCTTCCCGGCTGGCAGCCAGATCACACTGTCGCTGACAGCCACGGCTCCAGCCTCAGGCAGCATCAGCAACACCGCCAGAATCTTGACGCCAGCAGGCGTGATTGAGGTGGATTCCACCAACAACACGACTTCGCCCGTCAACACCACCGTCGCCGCTCCTGTACCGACGACGGCTGATCTGGCCATCAACAAAGTCGGCACGACGCAAATCGCGCCGGGTGGACAAGTGACCTACGTTGTGACGGTGGCCAACGGCGGCCCCGCCGCGGCCAATGGCGCGACCGTCAACGACGCAGTGCCAGCGGCTCTGACCGGCGTCAACATCACCTGTCTGGCCAGCGGCGGCGCGGTCTGCCCGAACACGGCAGGCTTGACGACGCTCTCGAACGTGGCCATCCCGACCTTGCCTGCATTCGGCAGCGTGGTCTTCACCATCACGGGCACTGCGCCCGCCAGCGGTACGCTGAGCAATTCGGCTACGGTTGCGCCGCCTGTAGGCATCACCGATCCGAACTCCGCCAACAACGGGCCGACCACGCCCGCAACAACTAGCATCACTCCGCCACCGAACACTGCTGACCTGGTCATCGCCAAGACAGGCCCAGGCACAGTGGGCGTTGGCGGAACGATCACTTACACAATCAACGCCGCCAACCTCGGCCCAGCCGTGGCTAATGGCGCGGTGATCAGCGATCAGCTTCCGGCGGGCGTCACCGGCGCAAGCGCCATCTGCTCTGCCTCAGGCGGCGCGGTCTGCGGCGCTGTCAGCATCAGCAGCGGCCTGCTCAGCGCCACGCTGACAAGCTTCCCGGTGGGCGGCAGCGTGGACATCATTGTCACGTGTACGGCCCCGGCAAGCGGCAATCTGGTCAACTTCGCCAACATAAAGCCGCCCGCAGGCGTGTCAGACCCGAACCCCAGAAACAACGTGGGCGGCGCGGCAATCACCTCCGTCACGCTGCTTGGCCCCAGTGCCTTCAGCGCTGGACTGCTTGATCCGCTTGCTTGCTCATCGCCCGGCAACACGGCCACTGGCTTTGCCGTGCTGACCAATCCAAACGCCGTGCCGGTCAATGCCACGCTCGTTTTCAACCTGCCAGCAGGCTTGCTCGCGCAAACTTGCACGGCGGCGTCCGGGACTTGCACAGTGACCAACGCTTCGACCATCAATTGGGCTGGCACGCTTAGTCCGAACCAGTCGTTGCAAATCAACTACACAGCGCAGATCGCGCCCAATGTCGCCATGGGCACCACGCTCTGCGCAACAACGACGGCCACCTTCCAGGGCGGCGCACCGCAATCCGTGCAGGCTTGCCTGACAGTCAATTGTCCTGTGGACGACCTGGCCATCACCAAGACCAACGGCACCAACACCATCACGCCGGGGCAGCAGACGACCTACACCATCGTCGTTCGCAACAACGGCCCTGACTCTATCAATCAGGCAACGGTCAGAGACACGCTGCCCGCCGCCCTGACCAACGCGACGTGGACTTGCACGGCCTCCGTCGGTTCGGTCTGCAACGCGCCTAGCGGCACGGGCAGCATCTCGACCACGGTCAACCTGAGTCCGAACGGAACGGCTACCTTCACGCTAACGGCCACAGTCTCGATCACAGCATCGGGTACAGTGGCTAACACCGCGACGGTCTCCACGCCCAAGGTGATCATTGACCCGAACCCTGCCAACAACGTCGCAACAGACACTGACACTGTGACGCCATCGGCTGATCTGTCCATCAAGAAGACTGCCGGGGCAAGCACTGCTGTGCCGAACAACCCGTTCAGCTACACGATCGTTGTCACCAACAACGGGCAGTCGGCAGTCATCGGCGCGAGCGTCGTGGACGCCTTCGATCCGAAGCTGACCAATGTTTCCTGGACTTGTACCGCTTCTGTTGGCTCTGCCTGCGGCGCGGCTTCTGGCACAGGCAACATCGCCACAACGGTCAATCTGCTCAATGGCGGCGCGGCCACCTTCCTGGCGACGGCGACGGTTGCGCCCACGGCGACGGGAACGATCACCAACGTGGCGTCGGTTGCGCCGCCCGCGGGCGTGGTTGATCCCAATCCGAACAACAACTCCAACCCGCCGCTGGTGACGCCAATCGGCGCAGGCGTTGATCTGGCGATCACCAAATCGCACACGGGTGTTTTCCAGGTCGGCCAGACGGGCAATTACCTGATCCGGGTGCGCAACGCCAGCCAGACCTCAACCACCGGCGCGATCACCGTCACCGACACCCTGCCGAACGGCCTGGTGTTTGTTGCGGCCAGCGGCGGCGACTGGACCTGCGGCGTCGCCGGCCAGACGGTGACCTGCACCAACTTCGGGCCGATCACCTCCGGCTCCGCGAGCGAGATTACGTTGACGGTTTTCGTCACGGATAGGGCCTTCCCCGCCGTGACCAACACCGCAACCGTGGCGACGCTGGCGGATACCAACGCAGCCAACAACGCCGCCAGCGACCCGACGGTGGTCGAAAACGGCCAGGGGTTGCAGGGCGCGCCCTATCCGGCCGGTTCCCAGATCAGCGACCAGAAGGCAGGCTCGATTCTGGTCTTCCCGATCTACACCTCGGACGCAGTCAACGGCACCACGCAGAACACGCGCATCGCGCTGACCAACACCGACCCGACGCGCAGCGTGGCCGTGCATCTGTTCTTCGTTGACGGCGTGTCCTGCTCCATCGCCGACAGCTACATCTGTCTGACGGCGCAGCAGACGACCAGCTTCCAGGCTTCGGACATTGATCCGGGCACCACGGGCTACGTCATCGCGGTGGCGGTCAATAGCCAGGGATGCCCAATCATCTTCAACGAACTAGTCGGCGACGAATATGTCAAGTTCGCGGCGGGCCACGCGGCGAACCTCGGTGCAGAAGCAATCTCCGCCCTGCCGGGCCTGCTCGGCTTGAACTGCACGCTCGGCACCGGGTCGGCGACGATTAACTTCGACGGCGTGATGTACAACGCGCTGCCGCGAGTGCTGACACTGGACAACATCGGCAGCCGCGCCGACGGCAACGACACGCTGTTGATCGTGGATCGCATTGGGGGCAACCTGGGGACGGGCTGCGCAACGCTCGGCACTCTCTTCGGGTTGCTCTACAACGACTCCGAAACCGGGGTCAGCTTCCAGATCGGCGCCGCAACAGGACAATTCCGAGGCACGATCAGCAACAACTCACCGCGCACCACGCCGCGCTTCGAACAGTTCATCACCGCCGGTCGCTCAGGCTGGATGAAGCTGTACGGCGGCACGGACATCGGCATCATCGGCGTGGCGATCAACCACAACGCGAACGCGTCCAGTTCGGCAGGCGCCTTCAGGCAGGGGCATAACCTGCACAAGCTGACGCTAACAACCTCGGCGACCCTGGCGTTGCCGATCTTCCCACCCTCTTGCCAATGAGGCAGTTCGGTTGGAATCTCCGCCGGGATGTTCTCAAGCTTCGCGAGTGTGGGCTTGTGTGAAGCAAGATGACATCCCGGCGCGTGACAGGGATACGAGAGTTTGAGAATGGCCAGGTTGACTTGATCCAAGAGGGGCAGCCCGGTCATCCCATCAGACTGGCCAGGAATGTAACGGGGGAATCTGGCCAGTCTGGTCATCAGTCTGGGTTAAGTACTCCGTCAACGGCACGACTGGGAATTGATCATTTGAGAAGCAGGGAGAGTGATGCTTTTCCCTGAAATCAGAAGGGCCAATAACCAATGATCAATTGCCAATGGCTAACTTACCAAGTCGTGTAAACGAAGTTTTCTTATTATGTCCGAACAAGCTGCCCGCTTGTCGGACAAGCCTGCGGGCTATGCCAGTGCTTAAAGTTGAATGGGGAGGCTGATTGCTGTGGCGCCGGGGGGCTTTGTCACAGTGATTACCAAACCTTCAACGCTCTCCTGCCGCGATCTATGCCGGGATGCAAGGTGGTTGCGCAGGCGGGTGAGGTGGGCGGAAAGTGGGCCGTCCACCTCAAATTGACGAAGATTCGATTGGCTTGTTGCCGCCAGAGGAAATCCGGATGGAACCAGAAGAAACCAGATTGACAGACACTCTCATTCAGATACGCATTATGCCGTTGAACCTCCACACTCTCATCGGGGACGCGATGCAGGCCTTACTGGCGCGGCAGCCGGAAATATCGCTCCTGCCGCAAATGATGACTTGTGAGACGGCCCTCTCCGCCATTTTCAGGGAACAGCCGGACATGCTGCTTTTGACATGGACAATTGCCCGCATCGGCAACTGGAGTGTCTGCCCTTGTTGCGTGCCAAAGCCCCGGCGGTGCGTGTGCTGGCGCTGGCGAGCAATGACGACGTCACTCTCTTTCGCACGGCCATCGGCCGGGGGGCACATGGCGTCATCCTGAAGACCGATCCCGCGACCGCGCTGATCGAGGCCATCAGGCAGCTTCATCGCGGTCAAATCTGGCTCAGTTGCGAGACCGCCTCGCGGTTGATTCCCGACCTCTGGTTTGTTTCCCCGTCGCTTCCGAACGAGGCTGAGACGGCGAAGATTTCGCAACTCACCCACGCGAGCGGGAGGTGACGGCATTGCTCAGCGAAGGACTCAAGGATCAGGAGATCGCCGACCGGCTGGGCATTCGAATCGCCACGGTACGCACCCACCTGGCGTCCGTCTTCCTGAAGCTTGAGATCAAAGACCGGCTGAGACTGGTTATTTATTCCTATCGCCACGGGCTGGCTCAATCGCCTCTCCCGGCGGTATCCGGCCCTGGCATCTTTGGTAGCCCTGAAAAAGAAGGCTTTGACGAAAGGCGCGTGAGAAAAGAGCAGCGAGCGAAGTTATACGTGGCCCACAGAATATCGGCTTGACCGGATGCCGGCTAATTACAGCGTCGCGACCAACGACGCAGGCACGGGGCCGTATCGCGTTGAATTCACCATCCCCGCCGCACTCAATTTTTACCAGTCAGGCCCAATCGGCACGGGGGCGCACACGTCGGTGCAGTTCGTTGCTTCGGTATCGGCTCCCAATGTCAATCTCGGCGTCAACAATCCTGATGATTACGCTCAGAGCATTCCCAATCTGGCGACTCCTTGTTATGTCAATGGCGATGTGACCGCGCCGGTGGATGCATTGGTCAGCTCTCCCTACAACACCTCGAACGCCTTCCGGCAGGGTCACAACCTGCACAAGCTGACGCTCGATCCGACGACAATCGTCGTTCTGCCGATCTTCCCGCCCTCCTGCCTGTAGCGGGGAAGTTGGGGATGATCGCTGCGGTCAGGGCCATCCGCGCGAGGTTAGGCCCGCCGGAGCGCAGCCGGAATCGGGGGAATCCGGCTGCGGCGATCAACAGATTTACCGGCGGTTTACCGGCGATGATAAATCGGCGACGCATTGCATTTGTGCGCAAAGCTGACAAGGCAGCCTCAACTCGCTGGGAGTCGCCCTGTTTTTTGTTTCCCGCCTGAACAAAAAAACTGATCGGCTTCACAGGCACGTCGCCACGGGTTACATTACGGCTCGTGCTAGTTGAAAACTCAATTCCCAGATGCCACGCGGCAAGCGCGTGGCATTTTTTCAACTGGCGCAACAAGTCGGAGACTTGTCCTACATTAGGCGGCAAAGTCGCAAAGCAATCAGGCTCGATAAAATCTCGACCGAACATGAAATACCCCCTTCACCACGACGCACGCGAAGACGCGCGGGAACTAGGCAAGCTCGGTTATGCAGAGGAACTGTTCCGCACGATGGGCGGATTCTCGAACTTCGCCATCTCATTTTCGATCATCTCGATTCTGACCGGAGCGGTGACGCTTTACGGCCACGGATTGAAGATGGGCGGCCCCGCGCAGATGTCGCTGGGCTGGCCGCTGGTTTCGCTGTTTACGCTGGCGGTGGTTTGCAGCATGGCGGAACTGGCTTCGGCGATTCCGACTTCGGGCGCGATGTATCACTGGTCGTGCAAGCTGGGCGGGAAAGGTTGGGGCTGGTTCACCGCCTGGTTCAATATCGTTGGCCAGATCGCGGCAATTGCCGGGATTGATTATGGCTGCGCGCTGTTTGTCACGCCGCTGTTGGGGCTGGATGCGACGACGAAAAATCTGTTGATCGTCTATGCCGCGATCTTGCTGTCGCACGCGGTGATCAACCATTTCGGCATCCGAGTGGTGGCCAGGCTCAACGATTTCAGCGTGACGGTGCACATCATCGGCGTGATCGTGATTGTCGGGGCATTGTTTTTCTTCGCGCCGAAACAACCAGCCAGCTTTTTTTTCGCCCGCATTACCAGCAACACGGACGGCTATTCGTACTGGTGGGCTTTCGTCATCGGGCTGCTGCAGGCGATGTGGACGTTCACCGGATACGACGCTTCGGCCAGCGTTTCGGAAGAGACGGTTGACCCGCGCCGCCGCGCGCCTTGGGGAATGGTTCTGGCCGTCGTGGTGTCGAGCGTCGTTGGCTACCTGTTATTAATTGGGTTGACGCTGGCGATCAAAGACATTCCGTCGGTGCTGGATCATCCGCCGGAAGTAGTTGCTATTCTGGTTGCCGCATTGGGCCAGCGTGCCGGGACTCTGTTTTCGGCGTTGGCCGCGATGGCGATGTGGTTCTGTGGACTGTCGGCGGTAACGTGGTCGTCACGTGTCCTGTGGGCTTTTGCGCGTGACAACGGCTTGCCCGCATCGCGCGTTTGGCGGCATGTCAGCCCGAAGCATTTGACGCCGGCACCGGCCATCTGGCTGTGCGTCACGGCGGCGCTGTTGCTGGTTGTTTACGCTGCCGTGCGCGCATTGCGACATGGCGCTGGTGGGTTTTTCATTGATCAGCAGGTCTACCAGCGCGCTTACGCGATGGTCACTTCAATCAGCACGATTGGGCTGTACATCTCTTACATCCTGCCGGTCTGGCTGGCTTGGCGTGGGCGGTATTTAGCAGGGGGACCGTTTGAACATGGGCCGTGGCATTTGGGCCGGTTCAGTTCAGCGGTCAACGTGGTTGCGATTCTGTGGGTGATCTTTCTGTGCGTAATTTTGAGCATTCCTGACCATCAATTGACCGGGAAAACAATCGCCGCTTTCACCCTGATTCTTAGCCTGTGGTATCTGCTGCGCGAACGTCATCGCTTCAATGGGCCACGCTGGGCAGAGAGGTAGCGAAAGATACTTCAACGTTGTTGCGCAAACCGTGGCCGTATTGCGGATTGGAAAACGTGTGTGTTATTGATGCTTCGTCTTTTCAGCAACAACTTGTTGAAGAGCTGTCTTACCCCATTCATTACATCCAAAAAACGAAGTTATAGACAGCACCCACTAAGCACCGGAGAGGAAGATGATAAGAAACTACCGCCCCGTACTACTATTTTTCTGTGCCCTGATCGCGGCCTGCAATGATTCTTCAACCAAGCCGGTTTCGCCGTCGCCAACGCCAAGTCTTAAAGAGTCCGCAAAGCCAGTGCCTGATGTCAGCAAGATGATTCGGCGCATGACGACTCAGGACGACAGCAAGGATTTCACTTCTGAAATGCGCATGACGGCGGAAGCTGCCGACGGCAAACGCGATCAAATCGAGTTTCGATTGCAGCGTAAAAATAACGCCGATGGCGCGTCCACTTTTCTGACCGTGCTATCGCCAAAAGAAGAATCGAACAAAGCCATTCTGGCTTTTGAAAAAAACGACAAGCCGACGGAAGCATTTTCCTATCTGGCTGGATTGAAGAAGCTGGCCAAGCTTGATTCCGCGCGCCAGCTCAGCTTTCGCGGGGCCAGGGTCACAGTGCAGGAACTGCTCGGGATGGAACTGGACAAATACACGCACAACGCCGGTGAGTGGGCTGCCGGCGAGTGGGCTGCCGGCAAGCGGGCTGCAGGGCAGGGCGAACCGCTGATCAAAGTTGAATTCAAAGCAAAACCGGATATGGGGCTGGCCTTTCCTCGCATCGTTGGCTACTTCCGCGAAAGCGACCAGACGCCTGTGCGTTTCGATCTGTTCGGCGACAACGGCGAGGTGACAAAGAAAGTGGCCATCGAAGAAGTGAAGATCATCCAGAATCATCTGACCATTACGCGCGTCGCGATTGAAGACCTGGCGCAGAAACTGAAGCTGAAATTGGAGACGCGCAAGGTCGAATACGATCACGGCCTGTCCGACAAAATCTTCACCGAAGACTACCTGAAAAACTTTATTACCGGCGCAAGCCAGCGACTGGATGAGCGCAAGTGAAACCAGGTGAATGGATGAGTCAATTTGTCGTTCGTCGTCCACGCGCCGTGATTGTGGTCATCGCTGTTGTGACTGTCGTCTTTGCGATTGGGCTGCGCCGGGGCCTGGAGTTGGATGTTTCGCCGCTTTCGTTCGTCGCGCGCAACAGCCAGGAGCGGCGCGATTTTGCCGAAGCTCGCAAGCATTTCGGCGCGGATGATTACCTGTTGATTGCACTGGTCTGTGACGACGCTTTTTCCCCGGCCAACCTGGACCGGCTGCGAAACCTTCACCAGAAGATCGAGCGCACGGGCGGCGTGGTTGAAGTCATGAGTCTTGGCAATGTGCCATACGCGCGCAGCCTGTTTGATGCGGCTGGAAAGGCGGACGGCGCATCGCTGGAAAAGCTGATTCCAGAATCGCTTCACGACAGCCCGCGGCTGGCCGAAGCGCGCGCGGTTGCCACCAGCGACCGGTTGTACGTTGGCAATCTGGTTTCGGCGGATGCGAAAACCGTCGCGATAAATGTGCTGCTCAAACCTGAACTGCCCACCATCAAGCGCCACGAAATCACCCGGCAAATTTATGACCTGACTCGCAACGCGGGTTTTCAGACAGCCTATTTCGCGGGCGATCCTTTCTCTCAATGGCAGGCCACGGAAGCGATGAGGAAAGACCTGACGATTTTTCTTCCGCTGACGGTTCTTCTGATCGCCTTGTTGTTGTGGCTTTGTTTCCGCTCTGTCGTGGCCGTTGTGCTGCCGCTGGCGACGATTGGAATCGGGTTGATCTGGCTGCTCGGCCTGATGGCTTTCTTCCATGCGCATTTTACGATTCTGGCCTTGATGCTGCCGACGCTGATGCTGGCGATCGGCTGTTCGTACATGATTCACGTCCTGAATCAGATAGGGATTGCCTGCGCGGAATGTACGCGCGGGGCAGAGAAGCGATCTGCAATCGAAGAGGCAATGCGGTTTATCAATCTGCCGGTGATTGTTTCGGCGCTGACGATCATCGCCGGATTTCTTTCGCTGGCTTTTACGGAAGTTCCTTCGATTCGCACGACGGCGATTTATGCGGCAATCGGCGCGGCATTTACGATGATGCTGTCGCTGACCTTCATCCCGGCGGTGCTGGCGATCTTGCCCGCCCGGTCGCATGCATTTTCCTCTGGCCATTCTAAGTTGGATGGCGGAATGGTGTGGCTGTTGGAGAGGACGGGGCGTTGGGCGACCTCACATCAAAACCTGCTGTACGCGCTGACGGCGATCGTCGT
>JBBQVH010000158.1:0-15688 GCA_038211695.1 Blastocatellia bacterium
TGGGTGCGAATGAAAGTGGGACTGAGAATCAGGCTTGTACTTGACGTTGTTGCTGCCAATAGGTTTCCCATTCGGCGTTGGCTCGTGTCACGCGCAGGGCGAGCATCTTTTCCGCATTCTCCTCTTTCCACCAAGCACCCGGGCGTTTGAGCCTCGCTTGGATCACATAGCGATGCCCGCTCTCGACTTCGCCAGAGCCAATCGGCAAGTTCTGCTCAAGCGCGCTCTTGTAATCCAGATGCTCGCGCTGGTTGCTCAAGTAACGATGGCAAGCTCGCACCGGGGACTGCTCATCCGGCGTGGGCGCGGGTTCCCTGTGCGGGTGCAATTCCGCCAACACCGTCTCCGGATCATTCTCCTTCAAGCGGGCTTGCTGTTCTTGCCGCCAAGCCACACGGCCAGTCGGTGCAATGCTGGCCGCCGCCGCACTCAAGTATTCGCTGACATGATAGAAGTCCACCAGATAGCTCCCCTGCGCGCCAAAACTGCGCTCCGCTTGCAGCCCAATCCAAGCCGCCCCGTCGCCCACACAGTGAATCCGCGTCTTGGCCCCGGCTCCCGCACGCGCCACGCAATCCAGCCACCGCCCACCGGTCGCCTCCACATCTCCGAGCGTCGCCGCATAACGCGCCGTGACTTGCCCCGGCTCGTGCGCCAAACACAACCGCGCTTCACGCCAGATCAACTCTTTCCGCTTCCGACGATCCGCATTCGCCGCCCCGCTCGCAGCATCGTTGCGGACAATCGGCACCAGGCTCCCATCGGCCTCCGTGATCAACCAATCCCAACCCGCCTCCGGACCCAACTGACCAATCAAATCAGCCTCTTGCTGCTCACGCATCCGTTCGCCGTGCGACTCCGTGATCTGCCGCACCGCACTCGCCGAAACCTCCACCCCATAATGCTCCCGCATCTTCTTGACCACTTCCGCAAACGGCACGTCCGCCCCAAAGTCCGTCAACGCCCGCTGCAGCGGCAGCGAATAGCTCCGGCTCCCGACTCCCGCTCGCACACTGAACGGACGCAATTGCCCGCCATTCTCCTTGCGACGAAAGCTCTGCTCCTCCAACTCAATCGAGCCAAAGAGCGTCTGCCATTTCAAACTTTTTTTTCCTTCCGACTGAAGTCCTGGCGATTGTCCCAAGCCCGCTCGACCTTCTCCGCCCCCTCTTCCGCCCAACCTTGCAAAAGCTCCCGCCCCAATCCGCGAACCTGCTCCAAGACCCGCAACTCGGCCTCATCGGCCAACACACAATCGCCATCCCGGTTCTCCACAATGTCGAGCATTTTCTCGAACCGCTCGCGCAACTCCGGATGCTCCCGTAATCGTTCTTCCAAATCTCGTTTCATCTCTCTTCCTCCAAATTCAGATGATATTTCGCTTCCAGCCATCCATTCTACCAGCCAGTCCCTCTTTCAATCGCACCCAAAACTGCTCTTCGGAGCGGCTGCCGCTTGACTATCGGTTCTCCGTGGCTACTATGAACTTAACATCCCCATCTGCAATAGAAGTCCGAAATGGAAGTCCGAATTTTAAGAATCACGAGGGAGTTTGCGGTGAAAAAAATAAACAAGAATCTTTTGCTCGCTGGCTGTCTGGCGTTCGCCATTGGCGGATCGTTGATTGCGCCGCGTCTGGCCGCCGCGCAGGAAGCCGCGACAGCGCGTCGCATCTCAGACGATTATCAAAAGGCTGCCGACATCATCCGCAATAAATATGTTGTGGATGTGGATGATGAAACGCTGAGCAAAGTCGCCATTCAAGGCATGCTCAAATCGCTCGACCCGCATTCGGATTATTACGATCCCAAATCCTACAAGGAATTCAACGACAAGCAGCACAGCCAGTATTTCGGCATTGGCTCGCTGATTCGCACAGCCAACAAAGTGACCTACGTGGCTGAACCATTCAAAGGCAGCCCGGCCTCGCGCGCCGGATTGCGCTTCGGCGATCAGATTGTTGCCGTCAACGACACAGACACGTCAACCTGGACGTCTGACAAAGTCCGCACGCTGCTGCTGGGCGAGCGGGGAACAAGCATCAAAGTCACCGTCAAACGCCTGGGCGCCGCTGAACCGATCAGCGTCAATATTACTCGCGATGGCATCTGGCGTCCTTCGATTCCAAATTACTATTTGGCCAAACCCAATGTCGGATATGTCGGCCTGACGACGAACTTCCAGACGACGACCAGCCGTGAACTGGCCAACGCCATGGCGGATTTGCGCGAACAGGGAGCAACCAGCTTCATTCTGGATTTGCGCGGCAATGGCGGCGGTCTGCTTGATCAGGGCATCCGCGTCTGCGATCAGTTCCTGCAACGCGGTCAGAAGATCGTGACCACCAAATCGCGTCCCGGCGTGGATTTCAATCAAGACGAAGTCGCGCGTGTTGGCGCGTCCGAAAACTTCCCGCTGGTGGTGCTGGTGGATCGTCAGTCGGCTTCAGCATCTGAAATCGTCGCGGGCGCAATTCAAGATCACGACCGGGGCTTGATCATTGGCGAACAGACGTTTGGAAAGGGACTGGTGCAGCGCATCTTCCCGCTGATCAATGGCGGCGCGCTGGTGCTGGTCATCGCGCATTACTACACGCCGAGCGGACGCTTGATTCAGCGTGACTATTCAAACGGTTCGATCTTCGAATATTACGCGCGCCGTGACGCTGCCGAAGGGCGCGCAGGGGCAAAGCGTACTGAAGAACGCAAGACCGATCTGGGCCGCACCGTATACGGCGGCGGCGGCATTGAGCCGGATGTCAAAATCGAAAATCCGGATTTCAATCTGACTTCGGCGCAGGCTTCGGCGCAGATTCGGTTGCAGCACGCCATCTTCCTGTTCACGCGCAATTTGGTTGCGGGGCAGGTCGCGAGCGCGGCAAACTTCAAACTCAACGGCATTGAATACGACCATAAACTGAAGCCGAATGAATTCGTCGTGACAGACGATATTCTTAAAGCCTATCGCGAATTCGCGGTGAAGTTTTATAAAGAAAACACCGATTACCTGATGACGCCTTCGATCATTGACACCAACCTGAACTGGGCGCGGAAACAGATTCGCTTTGAAGTTCTGACCGCAGCGTATGGCACCGACCGCGCGCAGCAGGGAATCGCCGAATACGACGTGCAGTTGCAAAAGGCGCTGACCGAAATGCCTCAAGCAGCGGATCTAACGGCGCGTTCCTGGAAAGGCAGCACCGCCAACGCCCGCGGCAAATAGCATTTGTGTAAGAGGCGCGCGACAACGCGAACATCAATTGGGTGGCTGTGGGGTAACCTTCAGCCGCCCTTTTCATTTAGGAATGGCTCGAAAATAACTCTTCCCCAAAATCATCTCACCGCAGAGGCGCTGAGTACCGCAGAGCTTTCGCAGAGGTTTTCAGACTCTGCGTTTCCTCCGTGCCCTCCGCGCCTCTGCGGTGAGTTTAGAGGAGATCATGCAGATCGTAGACACACACCAACACCTTTGGGATTTGGACTTGTTGTCGTATTCGTGGACGGCCAGAAGTCCGCACTTCAATCGCAGCTTTCGATTGAACGATTACGCGGAAGCCACACAAGGCATCGAAGTCGTCAAATCCGTTCACGTCGAAGCAGACATAGACGAATCCGATATACTGGCTGAAACGCGCCACATTCTGGGATTGGCCGAACGCGATGACAATCCAATCACTGGTGTGGTTGCCGCCGCGCGGCCCGAACACGAAGGCTTCCGCGAATATCTGGACCAGATCGCCGGACATCCCAATCTGAAAGGCGTGCGCCGCATTCTGCACGTCGTGCCGGATGATGTTTCCGCCACGCCGCTGTTTGCCGAAAACGTCCGCTTGCTGGAAGAATACGGCCTGTCCTTCGACCTCTGTGTGCTGGCCCGCCAACTGCCGTTGGCCATCAACCTGGTCAAACAATGCCCGAACGTCAGCTTCATCCTCGATCATTGCGGCAACCCCGACATTAAGAGCCGCGATTACGACGACTGGCGCGCAGGAATGGCCGAGCTTGCCGGCTACCCGAACGCCCTTGCCTGCAAAATCTCTGGCATTGTCGTCAACACAGATATTCCCAACTGGACAGTAGAAGACTTGCGCCCGGCAGTCGAAGGCGTGATTGAGAAATTCGGCTGGGATCGCGTGATGTTCGGCAGCGACTGGCCCGTCTGCACGCTGGCCGCCAGCTTTAAACAATGGTTCGAGGCGTTAAGCTTTTTGATCAAAGACGCGAGCGAAGAGAATCGGCAAAAGCTATTTCGGGAAAATGCCGAGCGCGTGTACCGGCTGGGCTGATCACGGGGAAACCAAGCCTCCGGTTGGCTTCAGCTACTGCTACTTCAAAACTGCCTGCTCAACGAAACCGCGCAGGACTGAGCTACGATCTTCGGCTTCGACCAATTGCCGCAAGCCTTCGCCGTCAATCGGCACCACGCGCAAAGGGAATTTGCTGTCGCGCAGTTGCTCCTGATGAAACGTCTCGGCGAAGCGTTCGGTGCAGATCAAAAAGCCGAGCGTGCAATGGCCGCCGCGATTTTCCAGCTTGCGGTAAAACTGCACGTACTCGTTCTTGCCCACGCGTTGCGCCTGCCAGTGTTTGGCTTCGACTAGGACGAGGCTCCCCAGCCCGCGCCAGAAGGGATCGGCGCTCGTGTTGCGCAGCACCAGATCAATCTCTTCCGTCGCCGTGTGGTAGTTGCTCTCGCTGACGGTGAAGCCGGGGATGCTGGCAAAGACCGCCGCCAGCAACTCTTCCAGAGCTTTCCCCTTTTGGCCCGCGTCGCCGCCGCGCAACACTTCCTGGTACTTGGCGGCGATCCGCGATTCCAACTCTATCCGCTCCTGTGCCGTTAATGATGGCCGGGGCAAAGCGCAGTTGATCTCGGAAGGAACATAGAGGTCAAAGTATTTGAGTTTTGTCTCAAACTCCTGCAGCGACTTTCGGGCAGCTAGCCTAACATCTTCATCAGAATCTGCTTCAGAAAGAGAGGCGAGCCTGTCACGAACATCACGTCCGTTACAATAATAGCCAATTATTTCCATAGCCTTTTTTCTGATGTACTTATTTCCGTCCTCTAGCAAGTCAGGCAAAGCGGACGCAATTAAGCCAGCATCTACCTTAAACCTGATATATCGAGTGTCCAGCAATCCTGCTGAGAGGAGTTGCAGTAACGGCCTAATCGCTTCTTTACGCCCATTTGAAATCAATGCGCCTACCGCTGACTCCATTACTTCGTGACCAATCTTTCCATTGAGCAACTCTAGCAGATATGGGATTGACTTCTCCGAACTGAAATTACTAAGCGCGTAAGTCGCATTCCCAACCACTTTGTATGAATTATCAGAAAGACATCTCAATAAAGCTTCTTCTGCCACTTCTGAAGGAATACCTCCTAATGCAAAAGCTGCCGCTGCCCGAATCTCTGAATTTTCATCTGTTAGGCATTGGATTAAGGGAGCGATGGCCTCTTTACTTTTAATTCTAAGCAAAGCAAAGGCAGCAGCAATCCTGGGTTCAGGTGAGCCTGGTCTTGTGAGAAGTGTAATCAAAGGTTCAACTGCGCGCTCGGAGCCGATCCATCCCAACGCCGTTGCAGCGCTTTCTTCGACCTGCAGGTACCGATCATTGAGAGCCATAATTAGTCCCTCAACAGCTTTCTCTGATCCTATTGCTCCCAAGGCACTGGCTGAGCACCATCTGACATCTGAACTGCTATCTTGTAATGACTTTATAAGTGGCTCAACTGCCTTTTCCGAGCTTATTTCTTCCAGCGCACTAGCCGTTTTCCATCGCACGGCAATTCCAGGATCCTGTAAAAGGTCAGACATCTGTTCAACGTACTCATCCGAGCCTATGTGACCGAGAATCTGAACTGATAGTTCACGAATGTAATCCCGATTATGCTTCAACCCATTAACAAGAGTAGCTATAACACTATCATTTTCGCATTGTCGTAAAAGCTCTCTTGCTGAGCGTGCGTCCTCGTTATGACTACTTCTTGTGCTCCTGATTAAAAGACCTTTGAACGCATCATCAGTTCCAATTTGCTTTAGAAGTCTGTCAATTTCACCATGTGAATAGAATGTGTGTATTGACGACAGAATGGGGATGGCTTTTTCCGGGTTGATTCTTACCAAAGCGCGGCAAACATAATGGACCAGAGTTTCGTCAATGCCATAACTGATGAGGCGTGATACCAAGCGGCCACCTGTGGCATTGGGGTCAAGTGCTTTGACTAATGCGTCGAAAGACTTTTCTGATCCTAGAATGGTTAGGGACTCAGCCGCATAGCTCTTGCGGAATGATGAAGTGTTAGGCAAATGAGGCGCAACAAGCATCTCAAGGCACTCTTGCGCTTGTGTTGGAATAGACTGAAGGCTTTTCAATAGCGCTCGCCTATAGGATTGTTCATCTTGAGATGGTTCTACCAAAATCTCTTTGAGGCGGTTGAGAAACTTTGTGAATCTATAAGAGTTACCTCTCGCTCCATATCCCAACGCCCGTACCCTCAAACGCAAGTTCGTCAAGGATAATGATTCGGGAAGTTGTTCTAATGCTGAGAAAAGCTCATCTTGTTTATCAACGCTAGCCAACGTTATCGGCAAGATCTCCATTTTCGATAACGTAGAACTGAAATAGGCTTGGCAAAAAATCTGCTCACAATCAGGACGGTTCTTTAACTCAATCGCAGCCAAGTATTCCTGCAAAGTTAGATGCGTAAAGGCGTAATGATCAGTGCCGACTTGGCGCAGCAGCGCGGTGGCTTTGACATCTTCGGCGAGGTTGCGCGGATTGATTTTGGTGCCCTCGCGTTCCTTGAGCGTGCGGGCGAACGCGGCGGCCTCGGCGCGAAGCTGTTCGCTGGTGAAGACCAGGCGGTCTACGTCATTGGCGGTGCCGCCGACCTCGTAAGGCGGGTGGATGAGTCCTTTGAAAAGCTGGTGGAAGGCCAGTTGGCGCAGCAAGTCCAATTTCAGCGAGCCGTCTTTGTCCTCCACCAGCCATTCCCGTTCCGGCGCGATGCCTTCCTTCTCGCGGTCGAGTTGTGCGGCGAGTTCTTGCGTGATCTGGGCATACAGTTCCAATTTATCATCGGTTACGCTGCCGCGCTTGCGCCACAACTGCAGGATGAAGCCGAGCAGCGCTGGCACGCGCGCCAGTTCGCGCAGTTCGCGGCGGCGTTGCAGTTCGCGCTGGAATTGCTGGCGTTCGGGCACGTCTCGGTAGTAGCACTCGATGAACTGTTCGATCTGGCGCGGGGTGAGCGGCTGAATCTCCATCGCCTTTGCGTCGCCGAGTTGCCGCAGCGCAAACGGGCGTGTCGAGATGATGACGGTGTTGTTGCCGTAGGCCGAATGGAGAAAGTCTGTGACCGCTGTTTGAAGGTCGCCGAAAAATTTCCTGCCGCCGACTTCATCTAAGCCGTCGAGGAAGATTGCGACGCGACCTTCACGCAACAAGGCTAGGAAGTGTTCTTTGAGCGCATCGCGTTCAGCTTTGTTCGGGTTGATGGTGGTAGCGATGGTTTGCGTAAAGAGCAAGTTGGCCAGCACGTCTTCCGATTCCTTGCGCGCTTGCTTGCTGATCTGTTTGAACGCTTCGGGCGTGATCTGTTTGAGTTCGAGGAAAACCGGTAGACGCGAATTGTTCGTAGCGCCGAGGCTCAGGTCGCTAACGCTCCCCGTACCGTCTCCACTTGCGGTATCGCGCCATTGTTTGAGCGTTTGCCAGGCGAGGTAACGCAGCAGCGTAGTCTTGCCGCAGCCGGGAGCGCCTGTGACGATGGCGTGCGTGTGCCGGCGTAGTAGTTCGTCGGGTTTAATCGTGCGTTTGGTTTTGGTGAGGTGTCGTTGCGTTGGATCGTCGGCATCTTGGTCGCGGGACTGATCCGCGTCGCCGAAGACGGAACGCATCCGCCGCAGTTCGCTGTCCATCAAGCCTAGAAACTCTGCCTGATTCGGGCGGCGTTCGTACTCTTCGTTGATGGTCAGTTCGACAAAGACCTGATCGAGCGGATGCGGATCGGCGTCGCCGAAGATGCGCACGCGGCTGACTTTTTCTTCCAGCCTTTGGCTGTAGACGCTGATCAATTCATCAATGCGCTTTTGCGAGAGTAATGGCGCAGTTGATGGTTGAGCGGAATTGTTGATTGTGACTTGAGCGTGGTCGCCGGTGATGAGGAGGTTGTTGTCGCCAGTGGCAGAGGCATTTCTTTCGCCTTCTTGAGAGACATTCACGGCTGATCCGGGCGGCGGATCGCTGGGTGGCTGAGCTTCAACTTGTCGCTTCCATTCCTTCTTCATCGCAATGCAATAAGGGAGCATCAATGACTTGAGGCTCGCAATCAGCTCATCTTGCGAAGATCAGGTCGCTGATGCTCCCCGTTCCGTTATCCAGGAGAAGTTTGCGTTATGGCAAAACTTCTTTCACCTTTGCGCCGATGTCGGCGGGGCTTTGGACGACGTGAATGCCAGCGGCGGTCATCGCTTTCATCTTTTCATCGGCAGTGCCTTTGCCGCCAGAGATGATTGCGCCGGCATGGCCCATTCTTCGGCCCGGAGGGGCGGTCTGGCCGCAGATGAAACCGACGACGGGCTTTTTGACGTGGGCCTGAATGTATTCGGCGGCTTCTTCTTCGGCGGTGCCGCCGATCTCGCCGATCATCACAATAACGTCGGTGTCGGGATCATTGTTGAACAATTCGACGGCGTCTTTTTGCGTGGTGCCGATGATCGGGTCACCGCCGATACCGATACAGGTGGATTGGCCAATGCCCAGAGCAGTCAACTGGCCGACCGCTTCGTAGGTCAACGTGCCGCTGCGAGAGATAACTCCCACTCGGCCTTCCAAGTGAATGCGCGCGGGCATGATGCCGACTTTGCATTTGCCGGGCGAGATGACGCCGGGGCAGTTGGGACCGATCAGGCGTACGCCGCGTGCCTTGACGTAGGTGAAGGCTTTGACCATATCCAGGGCCGGAATGCCTTCGGTGATGCAGACGATCAATGCGACGCCCGCATCCGCGGCTTCCATAATTGCATCGGCGGCAAACGGCGGCGGAACGTAGATGACAGTTGCATTCGCGCCCGCTTTTTCGACCGCATCGGCAACGGTGTTGAAGACCGAGAAGCCTTCGTGCGTCGAGCCGCCTTTGCCGGGCGTCACGCCGCCGACAATGTTGGTGCCGTAATCGCGCATTTGCAGCGCATGGAAAGTTCCTTCCTTGCCGGTCAGTCCCTGGACAATCAGACGAGTATTTTTATCTACCAGAACGCTCAATGCTGTGCCTCCGAATTGTAATCACAGGCGGGCGTGGATGAGCGCGAGGAGCGATGAAGATGGGTTGCGTTCGTCCATGATTGCTTGTGATTGTTTATGATGTGATTTGAAAGAGGGCGCAGCATAGCACACGGGTTGTGGGCATCAAAAGATTGTCCCTGAGGAAATCACTTTGCCACGGGAAGTTGTTTTAACGATTCTGCCGCCAGTTGCCGGACGGATGCGTCTGCGTCATTGGCCGCTGCTTCCTGCAATGCATCGCGCGCGCCTTCCAGACCAATCTTGCCAATCCAGGTCGCGGCCCACCGGCGCAGCACGGGATTATTGCTCTGTTTCAGGATTGCGCCTATCTCGGTTGCGCCGTTGCGCGTGTTCTTCAATTCAAACAGGGTTTGATCCGCCAGTTTGCGAATGTTGTCGTGTTTGCTCTGCTGAAAGTCGTACAAGAACAGAATGGATTTGCGCGAATGGCTGACATCTTTCAATTCGCAGGCGGTCAGAATCGCCGCGCAACGCACGCGCATATCGTTTTCGTCTGTGATATCCGCGCCGCTGGGGTTGGCAATCTGATTGACGACGGCATTGCGCGCCAGAAAGGTTTTGAACGAAGCGAAGGCGCTGATCATTGCCATCCGTACGCGCGAATCCGAACTGCCGACCACTTCTATCATTGGCTGCACGGAGTTCGGGTCGCCAAGTTTGCCCAACGCCCCGACAACAGCAATGCGCACATCGGAGTCTGCGTCCGCCAGTGCATCAATCAACGGATCTACCGCGCGGCTGTCGCAGGATTGGCTGAGTTGTTTGGCGGCTTGCGCGCGTGCCTTTGCATCCTGACTTTTCAGTGCGGCAATGGCTTTGGCGACGGTTTCATCTTTGCCTGCGGTCAGCGTCTGGCATTGCTCATAAATCGGCAAGGCCTTGACAGGTGCGGTCTGCGCTTTGGCACAGGCACTGGTCAGCCAACTGCAGATGGAAAGGCAGACTAAAAAGAGAAGGTTTTGCTTCCGGCAAGGATTCATAAACGACCTATGCCACCGTGTCAGGATTGTCCGAAGTCAGCAGCTTCAAACCGCGCGCGGCATGCGCGACGGCGATCACGATGTCGCTGACAAATTTGGGATACCAGTTCATAAAGGGTTGCAAGTCGGTTGCACGCAGTTTGACCAGGAAATCGTAGAGCAGTTGTTCGCCTGCTTGCAGGCGGCCTTTTTGTGTGGGAGTCAGCGTGTAGAGCTTATGAAGCTGGGCATAGTTCATGGCTTCCAGCGCGTGGCCGAGCATTCTGATCTGCAAACGATAGCGCATTACTTCCAGCACGTTGGCGGGGGCTGTGCCTTTGGTTGCAACCCTGCCGCCCTGATCTTCATACGCCATACGGGCAATTAACTCTGGCCCCTGGCCTTTGGCGGCGTCGGCTTCGCGATCAATTGCCTGCGAATCCGCTTTCATCCGCAGCAGCGTGTTGTCCAGCAGTTTGCCCAAACGGGCTTCAAGATTGTTGTCTTTGAAGCCGTGCTTCAACAGCGAATAATAGCTGTAAACATTATGCATTCCCGCGCAACTGAATTTTGAAATGGATTGGCGAAACTCCGTGGATTCGCCGTCAGGCTGCAACGCGGTTTGAGGAATTTCAGCGCAGGTGGCTTCGAAGACGGCCAGGCTGCGATCCACCACCTCAGGCAAATTGATTGTCTCGCCCCAGGCATTGACCCAGGTCGGCTGTGATGGAGGAACCAGGATCGAGAATGCGATCAAGCCCCACGGCAGATGCTGCCCAATCAGATTCGGTTCGTACCGGTTGAAGTTATTGGTGTCACATCGAAACAATGCTTTGGCGCTGTCGCCCAGATCGCGCAGCGTGTATTTGGTTGCGCCTGCGGTGCCCACGCCGATTGCCTGGCCGGGGCTGACACCCGCTTCCAGAAAGGTTTTCAAGAAACTGTTTTCATGCACTTCAGCTTCGCGCAGGAAGTACAGATAGCGTTTGCCATTCACTTCTTTCTCAGCGGTGAAGCGCGAGCAGAGGAAATCCATCGCAGGAGAGCCATCGTTGAGTTTGAAGTTTTTGCCGAAGGCGCGCACGCAGTGGATTAAGGTTGACGCACTGTTCAGTTCCCGCGCGTAATGGCTGGTGATGTCGTTGGCCGCGATGATCGCATTCTGAAGATTGGCTGTCAGTGTCACTGGCGGCAGCGGTTTGCCCGTCGCCAGCTTCGGCGTTGACGATGCCGTGGGCAGGACAGACGGACTTGATGACGATCCGAACCAACCGGCTTTGTAACCGATGCCTGCGGCCAGCGCGCCTACGCCTCCCAGGCCCCCTAAGCTTAATGCTATGAATTTGCGTTTGCTGTTGTCGGGTTGTGTTTCGGCAGGTTTGCCCTTGCGGTTGGGCCTTGTTTTACTCATTGAAGGAAACCTCTGATCTGGATGTGTAGAGTCGCTCGCGGATGTCGTGAGGGCAACTGGCGGGCAAGGTAAACGATGGAACTTTATAAATCAAGCAAGGCACTTCATCGGTTATGTGCCGTAGTTTTCCCATAAGGCATGAGGTAATCTCAAGCCGGAGAACGAAATTTTACGGAGGTTAAGACAGTCAAGAATGAATGAAAGAAAGATCGAACGCATCTGCGTTTTTTGCGGATCCAGTCCCGGACAGCAGACGGTGTATGTCGAACAGGCTCGCACGCTGGGAAAGGCCATGGCGGCAAAGGGGATCGGTTTGGTTTATGGCGCGGGCGGCATCGGATTGATGGGCGCGGTGGCCGATGCCGTGATTGAATCCAAGGGCCAAGTGATGGGCATTATTCCTTACGCGCTGGCGACCAAAGAGCGCGCCCACCCGCAAGCTGAAATGCGCATCGTCAACACCATGCACGAACGCAAGGCGTTGATGGCTGAACTGTCCGACGCCTTCATTGCGCTGCCGGGCGGGTTCGGTACCTTTGAAGAGTTGATGGAGATCATTACCTGGGGGCAGCTCGGCATTCATCAGAAGCCCATCGGCGTGCTGAACACCGCTGGATATTACGATCCCTTGCTGGCCATGATTGACCGCGCAGTGGAAGAGGGCTTCATCCTGCCACGCTATCGGCATTTGATCGTCGTGGCTTCGGGCGTGGAAGAGTTGCTTTCAAAGCTGTTCAATTACGCACCGCTGGAAGGAATTGTGCAGTGGATTGAGATGAGCGAGACTTGAAAAGGCCTTCCGGGCAAAGTCAAAAACCAATGAGGTGATTTATGGCAACCGCAGTCGAAGAGATCAAAAAGCTACAACGCTCGGCGGAAGATCGGGAACGAGATTACTTCACGCGCGATGAGTTCTGGCTGATTAAGGAAGCCTTGCCCGATCTGAAGCTCGAATTGATTCTTGGCGAACTGGTCGTCAAGCCGGAGCAGGGCAGAGAATATTTCACGATTCCGGAGTTCGAGATTGTGGCGGACTTACTCCCCGATCATCGGCTTGAACTAATCAATGGAGAAATTGTTATGTCACCACCACCGGACAGAAGGCATCAGAAGCATGCGGGGCGGCTCATAGATTTGTTTGCGGAGTATCATCAGCAAATTCAATCCCTGGGTTGCGGAATCGGAGGGGCGAATTACTTTTTTGGAGTGCCTGATGAGGTAAGCGAAAAGCTGGCTGCCGCCGGTTTGGAAAACCCCACTGATGTTTGCCCGGATGCTTCGATCTGCTTTACAAACTACCTTGATACGGATCGGATTCCACCGGCGCTTTTAGTCGTTGAGGTGCTTTCTGATTCCAGGCGCGGGCACGTCTTTCGCGATATGACCACCAAGCCGGAGATTTACGCCGCGCTGAAAATCCCGACCTATTGGATTGTTGATCGCCGCTCCCAGAGCGTCTGGGTTCACACCAAGCCCAACGAAGGCGGCTATGCATCGCGGCAACAACTCAAAGGCGATGCGATTTTGCCAGCGCACGGCTTGGAGTTTTTGCAGATCACTCCGGCGCAAATCTTCGCGGACTGATCTTCAGCTCATGCCGACTTCTTTACTCTGACGCTCGCGGTACTGTTCAAATCCTTCACTTGTAAGCAAGCAGATGGTCTTCATCAACGAATCTTTTCAGCGCCATAGCGTTGTGCCCGAACAGATGGACGTGCTATTGGCGCACGGCTGGCGTCATTTCGGCGAATACTTTTTCCGCTACTCCGTTGGGTTTCACGGTGGCGAAGCGCGGCTGGTTCTGCCGTTGCGAATTGACCTGACGACCTTCCAGCCATCGCGCAGCCAGAAACGCGCACTGGCGCGGAATCGCGATCTGGAAGTCGCCGTGCGCCCGGCGTTCATTGACGAAACCAAAGAGCAGCTTTTTCAACGCCACAAACAACGCTTTGATCACAGCGTGCCGGACACGATCTACGATTTTCTGTCGGCCAGCCCGGCGGACACGCCCTGCGCGAATCACGAGATTGCCTTGTTGCTGGAAGGCCGGTTGATTGGCGTTAGCTTTCTGGATGTGGGCCAAACGTCGGCGTCGTCTGTGTATGCGATGTTCGAGCCGGAAGAATCGAAGCGCAGCCTGGGCGTTTTGATGATCCTGCAATCCATTCAACACGCGCGCGAACTGGGTTGCCGCTATTACTATCCCGGCTACGCCTATCGCGGGCCGTCGTTTTACGATTACAAGAAGAACTTTGCCAGCCTGGAATACTACGATTGGAAAATGGGCTGGCAATCTTACCAACCACTCGAAGGCCAAAACCTCGAAGGAGAAACAGAAGAATGAGCAAACTTCGTTGGGGAGTGCTGAGCACTTCCAAATTCGCGCAGGCCAAAATCATTCCCGCAGTCAAACACTGCCAGCACGCCGAATTCACCGCCCTCGCTTCGCGTGACCTGGACAGCGCAAAGGAAGCGGCGCAGCGTCACGGCATTGCCAAAGCCTATGGTTCGTATGAAGCGCTGCTGGCCGATTCTGAAATTGATGCGATCTACAATCCGATGCCGAATCATCTGCACGTTGATTGGTCCATCAAAGCACTGGAAGCAGGGAAGCACGTGTTGTGCGAAAAGCCGATCAGCCTGAGTTCCGCGGAAGGACAGCATCTGGTGGATGCCGCCAAGCAATCCCCGAAGCTGAAAGTAATGGAAGCGTTTATGTATCGGCTGCACCCGCAATGGCAGCGCGTCAAACAGTTGGTGGATGCGGGTGAGATCGGCCAGTTGCGCACGATTCACTCCTTCTTTTCATACACCAATCGCGATCCTAACAACATTCGTAACAAAGCGGACATCGGCGGCGGCGCGTTGATGGATGTTGGTTGTTACAACATCTCGCTTTCGCGTTTTATTTTCGGCGCTGAGCCGAAGCGAGTATTGGCCACTGCCGACTTCGATCCTGATTTCAAGACCGACCGGTTGACCTCCGGCATCCTGGAGTTTGAAACCGGCACGGCGACCTTCACCTGTTCAACGCAGCTTGCGCCATATCAGCGCGTCCACATCTTCGGCACCGAAGGCCGCATCGAGATTGAAATCCCGTTCAATGCGCCGCCGGACAAACCAACCCGATTCTGGGTGCATCGAGGCGACCAGGTGGAAGAGATCACCTTTGATATCTGCGACCAATACACAATTGAATTTGACCTGTTTTCGCTGGCTGTGTTGAACAACACGCCCGTGCCGACGCCGTTGGAAGACGCGGTAGCGAATATGAAGGTGATTGAAGGGGTCTTGAACATCAACCACGAAAGACACGAAACACACGAAAGAAAGTAAAGATAGAAAGTGAGATGGACACCAAGCTATGTTCATGGTCACTGAACAAGAGTATGGTTTTCGCCGGCGGCAGGCCATTGACCACCACGAAATACACGAAAAGAAGAAGAGGAGAGAAGGGAAATCGGAGTAGAGGGGATTACGACCGGAAAAGAGCCATCGCAAAATCAAGCTGCCATCATTAAAAGTTTTCGTGTTTTTCGTGGTTCAACCAACAAGGAGACAGCCATGAACGATCGGACAGAGCAGACTGTTCAGACAACGCAGAAAGAGATTCTCTACAAAGACGAGGGCTATCTGATTCAAGGAGCGATCTTCGAGGTTTATCGCGAGATGGGCTGTGGATTTTTAGAAGCCGTCTACCAGGAATGTTTGGCAAGGGAATTTCGACTGCGCGATATTCCCTTCGAAGCGCAGGAGCTGTTACATATCCGGTACAAAGGGCAACTGTTACAGCAGACCTACGTGCCGGACTTTATCTGCCACGGCAAGATCATTATCGAATTGAAAGCCGTCAAGGAAGTGAGCAACGAACACCGGGCGCAGTTATTCAACTACCTCAAAGCGACTGGGTTTCGATTGGGTTTGCTGGTCAACTTCGGCCATTATCCCAAAGCCACCGTCGAACGAATTGTCATTTGATAAGAACCACGAAACACACGAAACACACG
>JBBQVH010000159.1:0-15680 GCA_038211695.1 Blastocatellia bacterium
CGGCGACCGCGATCCGAAAAACATCCTCAAGGCTTTGACTGACGACGATGACGACCGCAAGCGAAGTTGCTGGTCTCAAGCCGACCTTGCGGCACTGAAACAACGAGGCGGCAGGACCAATCTTACCGCCTTTCTCGACGATGTAGAGACAAACTTTCTACCTTTGCTTTCCACCTGAGCCATCGGAAGAGCTATGAACTTACCCAGGCAAGTCACGATTATGGATGTCAGCCCGCGCGATGGGCTGCAATCGGAACCGGTCTTCGTGCCAACGGAAAAGAAGATTGCGCTGATCAATGCGCTGATCGCTGCCGGGGTTCGTCATATCGAGGCGACTTCCTTCGTCTCACCAAAGTGGGTTCCGCAGATGGCCGATGCTGAAGCCGTGATGACAGCCATCGGCAATTCTGAAGGCGTGACGATTGAGGTGCTGGTTGCGAACGAGAGAGGCTATGACCGGGCGAAGGCGACGGGATTGCTCAAAGAAGTTGGCTTTGTGGTGGCGGCGACGGAAACGCTGAACGTCAAGAACGTCAATATGAGCGTGGCCGATTCGATCGGTGAGTTCGAGGCGATTGCCGAAAAAGCCAAAGCCGATGGCGTCAATATTCGCGGGACGATTGGCGTGTCGTTCGTGTGCCCTTATGAAGGCCGCGTGCCGATGGAACAGCCGTTGGCGCTGGCGGAGCAGTATTTCAAACTCGGCGCGGACGAAGTTTGCATCGCCGATACGGTCGGACGCGCGACGCCGGATCACGTTTACGAACTCTTTTCCCGCGTCCAAGATCGTTGGCCGGACAAACCGCTCGCCGGACACTTTCACGACACTCATCAGCACGCGCTGGCCAATATCTTCGCGGCGATGCAGGCGGGCGTGACGATCTTCGATGCAGCGGTGGGCAACCTGGGCGGCTGCCAGTTCGCCAAGGGCGCGACCGGCAACGTGGCGACCGAGCGCGTGGTCAATCTGCTGAACGGCATGGGCATTGAAACCGGCATTGATTACGAACGCTTGCTGGAAGCCGCACGCTTTGCGCGTTCGCTGCTCCCCTCCTCTACGTCATCCGCCGCTCTTTGATCATCGTGCGTTTGTACAACTCGCCGTCTTTGAACCAGTGCCAGGTGCGCGCGCGATGATTGCCGCAATCGCTGATGTAGATCAATTCGTACAGCGAATTCGCCGGATCGTCTTTGTAATGCCAAGTCAGCACAACGTTGTTCGCGTCAACTTCCCAGGCGTGGCCTTTGATCCTTTCGGTGTCGAACAGCAGCTTGCCGTCCGCATAATCGCCGGGAAAGTCGTATTCCAGCGTCCGCCCGTCCGCCCACGTATAACGGTTGGTCTGATGGTAAGGAGGCGCACTGTCCGCCGGGAAACGGCAGGTCAGGTGCGAATCGTGCCGGTCAACGATTTTGCCCTCGGCATCAACGTGAATATAGCTTCCTACCCAATCGCCTTCGTGCCGGGCGAGCACGGGCATTTCATCACGAATAGACATAACGCATTCTCCTAAGTCAGCCAGGGGAAAATCCTGCCGCTGTAATTGACGTACACGCCTTTGACTTTGGTGTAATTCTCCATCGCTTCCAGGCCGAAGTTCTGGCCGCTTCCGCTCAAACCCCGAATGCCGGCGGGCATTTGCGGCGTCATATACGACGGCATATTGACGAACACCAGCCCGCTGTCCAGCGCGCCCGTCACGCGATGCACGCGGTCAATGTCCTTCGACCAGAAATATGCGCCAAGCCCGTAATCGCAGTGGTTGGCCAATTCGATGGCTTCGGCTTCCGTTTTGAATGTCGTGACGCCGACAACCGGCCCGAAGATTTCTTCGTTGAAAATGCGCATCGCGGGTGTCATCTCGCCAAACACGGTCGGTTCCAAAAAGTAGCCTTGCGCCAAATGCGCAGCCAAATTTGCTGAACGCTTGCCGCCGGTCAGCAGCCTCGCGCCTTCCGACTTGCCGCTTTCGATGTAGCTCATCACACGGTCAAACTGCTTCTGGCTGATCAACGGCCCGCAGTTGGTGGCGGCATCGAACGGGTCGCCGAGTTTGATGCCGCGCGCTTTTTCGACTAGGGCTTCGATAAATTTTCCAGCAATGCTCTCTTCAACCAGAATCCGCGAAGCCGCCAGACAGAATTGGCCGTTGTTTCCCAAACCGGCTTGCAATACGCCATTGATCGCCAGTTCCAAATCCGCGTCGGCAAAAACCAGATTGGCCGATTTGCCGCCCATTTCCAGCAGCGCCGGTTTTGTCATTCGCCCGCATTGTTCGCCCAACAGTTTGCCGATGGCGCTGGAACCGGTGAAGGCGATCTTTTTGACCTTCGGATGATGAATCAGCGCCTGCCCAGCGGTCGCGCCGAAACCATGCACGACGTTGACCACACCTTTGGGAAAGCCGACTTCATCAATCAGTTTGGCCAGCATCGTCACTGTCGCAGGCGTTTGTTCCGCCATCTTCATGACGATGGTGTTACCGCAGGCCAGCGCCGCGCACATCTTCAGGCTGGCCATCACCAGCGGGAAGTTCCACGGCGCAATCGCGCCGACGACGCCGTACGGTTCGCGCAACGCGTAACGATGCACGCCGTATTCATTCGCCACCACGGGCGTGCGCAGCTTATCCGCCGCGCCCGCGTAATAGCGCCAGAAGTCGGCGCAGAACGGAACGTCAATGTGCAAGTTGGCTTGATAGGTTTTGCCTGAATCCAGGCTTTCGGCGCGCGCGAACTCTTCGCTACGTTCCAGCAGTTTTTCAGCGACTTTGTACAGCAGCTTGCCGCGATCCGCCGGAGTCAGCCGCGACCATTCGCCGCGAAAGGCTTGATCGGCTGCTTCAACTGCGGCATTCACGTCCGTTGCGTCGCCTGCCGCAACTTCGGCGATGACTTCACCTGTCGCCGGGTTCTCGCTCTGGAAGAATTCGCCGGAGCGAGAAGGAACGTCTTCGCCATTGATGAAATGAAGAATGCGTTGCATATGATTCGCGGTGAAAGCCGCTCCTTCACAGCCGCGGTTCCGTACTTGTCAGTTTGTGGCTTGTGCCATTCTGGCTTTTGCTGCCGCCTGCTGGCTGGTGACGACTGCCGCCAACAGCGCTACGCCGGCGGCGATGATGACGCCGTAAAACGCGACGGCGTAACCATACTTGCCCGCCAATATCCCGGTCAGGATCAGCCCCGTGCCGCCGCCCAACGTTTCGACGACCGTAATTGCGCCCAGAATCTTGCCCGCTTCGCGCAAGCCGAAACGTTCAACGGCAAAGACCTGAATCACCGCGAATGATCCGCCGTAACCGATGCCAAACGGAACCAGAAACAGATAGACCACGCCCGGCGTCAACGAAACCAGCACCAGCGTCGCCGCAAACAGCCACGCGCAGCAGATCAGAAACGCGCGCGGTCGCGGGATGCGATCGCACAGCCAGCCGAAAAAGAGTTTGCCGAAGATGCTGGCCAGCCCCATCGCGGCCTGTGCGTTGGTCGCTTCTTTCAAGGTCATCCCGACCAGCGGCGATTGCAGATAAAGAATGAATTGCTGGACGACCACCAGGATCGCGTAAAACAGCATCGCGGCGCACAGGGCAAAGATCCAGAACGCGCTTGTCCGCATCGCTTCGCGCAACGTTAAGCCCGGCAGCACAGCCATCCCGCTTTTGATGTCAGCCGTCCCGGCGTCGCCGTCTTGCGCCAATCCGCGTTCGTGCGGGAAGTCGCGCACGACCAGTAAAACCGCAGGCAGCAGAACCAGCCAGATGATCGCGCTGACGGCCAGCATCGCCGTTCGCCAACCGTAGCCGGTGATCAGCGGCTCGGCCACCTTCGGAATGATGACCGATCCCAGACTGGTGCCGGTCACAACAATGCCCATCGCCGTGCCGCGCATCCGCCGAAACCAGTTCGACACCAGCACTGTGTTGACCATCAACCCGGCAAACGCCAGCGTCAGGCCGAATAGAAAATGCGCAAAGTACACGTGCCCCGGCCCCATCGCGCGCGAATAAACAATCAGCGCCGAACCCAGCAGCACGCAGCCAATCGCCATCAGCACGCGCAGCTTGACGCGATTGACCAGCCAGCCGACCAGCAGCACCGCCAATCCGGCAGTCCAAAACGTAATGCCCGAAGCAAACGCTGTGACCGATCTGTCGCCGGGTTTGACCGCACCCGTCGCCGCCAAATCCGTCAGCAGCGGTTTGAAAAAGACCGGCAACCCACCGATGGACAATCCATTCGTCACCAGCATGGCCAGCGTCGCAACGGCGACAATCAGCCAGCCGTAAAAGAAGCCGCTCCTGCTCAGGACTTGCTGCTCGTTATTCAGACTTGTCATTTCGGGATGTACCGGCGGAGAAGATCACTTGTGTTGTCAGCGAGTCGTCCAATTGAGGCTTCACGTTTGGGATGGAGTCGGAGGAAGCGGGCGTTCGTGCAGCAGGCCGGGACTTTCCCAGCGCAAGACAGAGCCGTCGGAGTTGGGAAACTCTCTTGAGCCTTGCCGTGACGGCATCGGAAGACATATCAACTTTCATCGGCTTTCTCCTTCAGTCGTTCTATATCGGCCAAGTCCTGACTGCTTGACCGTAGAGTCTTGAGGGCAATCAATCCTTCACGAGACACAACACTCAGTCGCCCTTCCTGCCAGACAACTTCTTCTCTTTGCTTCCACACCTGATCAACCGCCGGCGTGACCAACAGCAAATCAATCATCACGACATCCCCGCCGTCAGGGTCCGGCTTTGATCTGCGATGAATTTCCACGTCGCCCCCGGCAAAGGTCATTGGTTTCGCCGGAAGTGTGTAGCCGAGTTCTCGCGCAACAGCCAACACTTCATCCAACGATTCAACCCGGATCAGCAAATCCATATCAATCGTCGCGCGCGGCAGGCCATGCACAGCCATCGCCAAGCCGCCGCAGACAGCATAGGCAATGCCGCGATCATTCAGGGCAGCGATCACGGATTTGAATTCGTCGTAAAGGTCAAGCATTGCCGTTCGATTCTCTTCGGTACGGAACCGTGCGCGTGAACAAGCGGAGCTCCAGTGAAGTCTGCCGCTCGTTTACACTCGCGGTTCCGTACCGTGCAAGGCAGTGGGCCGTTTGATGAACTCGCCGATTTTCCGATCGGCGAGTTTGCCGTTGTCGAACACAACGTGGCCGCGCACGATGGTTTGCGTCGGCCAGCCTTTCATCCGTACGCCTTCGAAGGGCGAATGGTCCTGCGCGGACAGGCAGAGTTCCGGCGTGATCCGCTGCTCCTTTTCCATATCCACGATGGCGAAGTCGGCGTCGCCGCCAATGGCAATCGAACCTTTGCGCGGGAACAGTCCGAAGTTGCGTGCCGGATTCGCGCTGACCAGTTCAGCCACGCGCGCCGGGCTGACGCCGCGTTTGTGGCAGCCTTCGCTGATCAGCAGCGGGTAGATGATCGAAGTTCCGCCGAAGCCCGGCAGACTGCCCCACAAGTCATCCTGGCGTTTGTGCTCTTCGCCGCAGCAGGCGTGATCGCTGACCACCGTATCCACCGCGCCGTTTTTGATGCCTTCCCACAAAAAGTCCTGATGCTCGCGGGTGCGGATCGGCGGGTTGACTTTGCCGCGAATCGAACGCGGTTGGGCGTCCAGCGATTCGTGATCCAGCCCCAGATGATGCACCGTCGTTTCCAGCTTGATGTCGTGATGCGGATACTGGCGGCGCACGTCAATCCCCGCTTGCAAAGCGTCCCGCGATGACAGATGCAGCAGATTGATCGGGCAGCCGGTCGCATCGGCCAGAATCGCCGCTTCGTGAACCGACAGCCGTTCGGTCAGCGGCGGGCGGCCTTCGCTGTAGGCTTTCAAACCGGTCAAGCCCTCTTTCTTGACGCGTTCGATAAAGACGCGAATCAACTCCGGATTCTCGCAGTGCAGCGAGAGAGAGATGCGCGCTTTCTCTTTGTGCTTCGCGGCGAGTGCCGACACGCGCGTCATCAGTTCGTACAGATGGCCCAGATCGTAATTCTCCGCCATCGTGTATTCGCTGCCTTTGGTCGAATCGGCTGAGAGCGTCAACGCCTTGTAAAACATATAAAACTTGAACGAGCCGACGCCCGCCTGTTCCACCAGCCAGTCCACTTCGTCAAGCTGCGGCGTGGTCATCGGCGCGATGTGGTAACAGTAATCGGCGTAAAAATGGCCTTCGGACATTTTCAGCACTTCGGGAAAGATTTCGCGGTACGGCCCGGTTTTGTTCAGGTAATGCTGGCCGGTGCGGAAGTAGCTGATGAGCGTCGAAACGCCGCCGACCAGCGCCGAACGCGATTCGCTTTCGGCGTCTTCCGAATGCGGGCGGTAGATGCCGACGTGAAAGTGCGAATCCACCGCGCCGGGGAACACATAGCGCCCGCGCGCATCCACCACTTCGCCAGCTTCTGCCGACGCAATGTCGTCCGCGATTGCAGTGACCTTTCCATTGCGAACGCCGATGTCGCAGCGGATCGTTCCATGAAACGGGAACACCGCCGTTCCGCCTTTGATTACCAGATCGTAGCGCATAGTTTTTCTCGATGATCGTTACCGGAACCGCGACTGTGAAGGAGCGACTTGCGGACACGCACTACCGCTCCTTTACAGTCGCGGTTCCGTACCAATTTAGCCTTTCTTTTTCTTTGCACGGCTGGCGGCTGGCTTCTCCACATCAGCCTCTTCTCGAGAAACCAGCTTCAACTGCGGCGCGTTCCGGGTCAGGTAGACCGAATAACTAAACAGGTCTGTGCGGTAGACGGTATGCACATATTCAATCGGCTTCCCATCTTCGGTGTAAACCGTACGCTCGATCGAAAGCAGCGGCGAACCGATGCGGACTTTCAGCAGCCCGGCGACATACGGGTCGGCCAGTTCCGCTGTGATCTGCTGGCGCGCGTCGTGCAGCCGCAGGCCAAAGCGCGATTCCAACAGTTGCAGCAGCGCACCGTGGCTCAGGTCTTCGCGCGTCAGCCGCGCGCCGATCTCCGCTGGCAGGTAGTTGATAATCAGGCTGTAAGGTTTGTCATCGCGCAAACGCAATCGTTTGATGCGAAAGACCGGCTCGCCCGGTTTTATGCTCAGCAACTCCGCTTCGTGCGCACTGGCTTCGACGCGGTTCATCTCCAGCAGCTTGACCGGCGTGCCCTTGCCCATCTCAATCAGTTCGTCCAGCGAACCGGTCAGATTCGTCACGCCCTCGAATGTTTTGCGCCGCGTGCGGCGTTCAGCAACAAAGGTGCCGCGCCCCTGCCGCCGTTCGATCAAGCCCTCATCGGCCAACGCTTGCAGCGCCTGCCGCACGGTAATGCGGCTGACGCCGTATTGTTCGATCAGATCACTTTCGGTCGGCAACCGGTCGCCTGGCGAAACCGCCCCCGAATTGATCTTTTCGCGCAGCAGGTTTTCCAACTGGTAATAGAGTGGAACCCGGCTGCTGACAAAACTCGATTTTGGTTTTCCCATAAGGCTTGATGGTGGCGACGGACTTTAGTCTGTCGCCTGCGGGAACAGACTAAAGTCCGTTCCACTCGTAGCTCAGTGCTTGTGATCGTGCGAATGCTCAATCCCGTGTTTGTGCATCTCGTCGTGAATGTGACTGTGAATCCGATTGTCTTCGGAGTTCGGCGAATGAGCGTCCGCCGGATGTTCGAAGTCAATGTGATTGTGATCGTGCGACCACAGCCATTTGTGCAGCTCAGGCTTTTGCCGGATCAAACGCGATGCGGCACGGTCGGCGTTCTCTTCCGGCGTCGAATAAGGATTCCAGTGGAAGTGATTGTGTAAATCGCCGTCCGTCCGGCCAAAGCCCAGAATGCCGTGCTCGCTGTAAAACGCGCCGTGGTTGATATACGCCGGACGCCAGAAATATCCGCCCGTCGGCAGATCGCCGAACTGCATCATCCACGAAGTTCCCCATACGTGATAGGCCTCTTCGGCGCAATCGTGATACGAAATGTTGTCCTGATGAAAGCCCGGCGTCATCGAATACAGGAACGTCATCGCGTGCGTCTTTTCATCAAAGTGCAGCAGCTTCAGCAAACACCCCGAAGCCGTCTGCGGAAAGAGCGTCGGCACCTGCCACGGCATGTCATTGTACGAAGCGACTTGAATCAGCCCCGCGCGCTCGGCTCCGCGCATATCCTGGTCGGATTCGCGGCGCGTCGGCTCGCCGTCGTTGTACATCAACAGCGCCTGACAGCCTTGCTGCGTGGACATCGCGGGCATCGCCACGCCGCGCGGGACGAAGAAGTAAACCCCCTTGCCGCAAACCTTATCGCCGACTTTCAGGCTCCCGTCCATGATGAACAACTCCATCTCGGAATAACTGACGGAAGGCTTCTGCTTGAACCCACCGTCGAATTGGACGGTCATCGTGCAAGCGCCCGAATCTTTATCAATTGAAAGTACCTTGTATTGCATGCCCGATGGAAAATTCGGCAAGGTGAATTTTTTGAAGTGAACATCCCGGTCAACAAACGGTTCGATGTGTGGACGCGCCATTCTTTTTCCTCTTTTGTTCGGTACGGAACCGCGACTGTGAAGGAGCGGCGCGCTATTCAACCTACCGCTCCTTCATAGTCGCGGTTCCGTACCCGTTAGTAAACGACCTTATTCTTCCGTTTTGGTTTTGGATAAATCTCTTTGGGCTTGATGACTTTCTTGATGTCCGCGTGCATGAAAAAGCCCGAGGTCATAATGCGTTGCTCGAATTCGCGGAACCACTGTTCCCGCTGGTCTTCAAGCTCGACGTTCATTTCGTGCGCGATCTTTTTGTAGCGCGCCAACTGTTCCGCGACCTCTTCCGCCAACCATTTTTCGACGGCTTTCGTTCGTTTCGGTTTTCGTTTCAGAATTTCTTTTGACATGCGATTCACTCCAAGCGAATCAGTACCGCGACCGGTAGGGAGCGAGGTTCGCTCGCAATGCCGCTCCCTACCGGTCGCGGTACTGATTCGTCATTACGCCCAATCTTCCAGCCCATAAACGCGCACGGCGTTTTCGACCAGCAGTTTTCGCTTCGGCCCTTCGCGCAAATCCAGCTTGTCCAGTTCTTCCATCGCGCGTTTGAAATCAACGACGGGCCAGTCGGTGCCGAACATCACCTTGTCCTGCCCGCGCGAGTTGATGAATTTGATCAGCGACGCATCCCAGTATTTCGGCAGATGCGCGTCGGTGCCGATGAATACGTTCGGATGTTTCCACGCCATCGAAATCATCTCTTCCGTCCACGGATGGCCGATGTGGATGCCGATGATCTTCAGTTCGGGGAAATCTATCGCCACGCGATCCAGCGTAATCGGTTGCGCGACGGTGCGCAGAAACCATTGCGCCGAATGGCCGACCTGAATCTGAATCGGCACGCCAAGCTCCGCGCATTTGGCATAAAACGGATAATACATCCGGTCATCCGGCGGCGCGTCGAACCAGTGCGGATACAGATGCGCGCCGACGAAGCCATATTCTTTGACGGCGACATCCAGCTTCTTCACCCAAGTCATGATCCGCGACGGATTGACGCCAATGACGCCTTTGAAGCGGTAGGGGTGCGCGGCGCAAACCTCTGCGATCTTCTCGAAGGGCTTTTCAAAAAAGATGTTCGACCCAACCGGCGCGCCCGTCGTCGCCACCAGCAAACCTTTCTCAATCCCCGCCACGTCCATCATCGCCAGTTCTTCTTCCACCGTCACGCCGCGTTTGGTCATCTCCGGAATGCCGACCAGATTCCAGAATTGATCGAGTTCCGGCGGATAATTCGCGGTGATCTCTTTTGTCCACAGATTGACGACAATATCTATTGCTTTCGTCATATGCTCAGCTCTTCAATTTCAAATCTGCAATCTCAAATTTTCCTCGCCTGCCCTTCCCAGTAACTTGCGCGCAGTTCACGCCGTAAGATTTTGCCGGTCAGATTACGCGGCAGCTTTTCGACAAAGTCCACCGACTTGGGTTTTTTGAATCCGGCCAACTCACCACGGCAATGCGCGATCAATTCCTCCGCGGTCGCTGTCGCGCCTTCGCGCACGACGACGATGGCTTTGACCGCTTCGCCCCAGCGGTCGCTGGGCACGCCGATGACGGCGCATTCATAAACCGCCGGATGCGATTGCAGCACGCGTTCGACTTCGGATGGATAGACATTCAGCGCGCCCGAAACGATCAAATCGTTCTTGCGATCCACCAAATAAACGTACCCGTCCTCGTCCACCCGCGCCATATCGCCGGTGAAAACCCAGCCGTTGCGCAGCGCCTGCTTTGTCGCTTCCGGGTTGTCCCAGTAACCGGTCATGTTTGCTTCGGTGCGAACGCCGATCTCGCCGACTTCGCCGGGCAACACTTGTTCGCCGTTTTCGCCGAAGACTTTCACGTCCACGCCAACTTGTGGACGCCCGCACGACAACAGCCGATGCGCTAGCTTTGGATCATTGAGCGCCGCCGCGTGTTCGCGCGGTTCCAGCACCGTGCCTGCACATCCTGTTTCGGTTGCCGCGAAAGTTTGTCGAAACCCGCAATTCGGCAGCTTCACCATCGCCTGGCGCAAGACCGGTTCGGGAATCGGCGAGCCGCCGTACAGCAGCACTTCCAGCGAAGACAGATCGAAGCTGCCGATGTCTTCGCGCGCCAACAGCATCTGAATCGTCGTCGGCACCAGATTGGTGAAGGTGATGCGTTCGCGCTGGATGGTCTGCAACGCCAGCGTCGCTTCAAAGTTGATCAGCGCAATCTGCGAACCGACGTACACCGCGCAGTAAATGCCCGCGATGCCCGCCGCCGAATACAGCGGCGAAGGCAACATCACGCGATGCGTGCGGCGGCTGCCGATGGCGTGGACGTGGACGAACATGCCGACCAGCAGGCTGCCATGCGTATACACCACGCCTTTCGGAAAGCCCGTCGTGCCGCTGGTGTAAAGCAACATCGCCGGTTCGTCGAACCCCAGCGGCGAATCCAGTGACGGTTCGGATTCGTCGCCGCGCGCGACCAGGGTTTCGTAATCTTCAAAGTCCGCAAGGCCGCTCCTTAACAGTCGCGGTTCCGTACCATCGCCGAAGCCGATCAGCCATTTCACCTCGCTGACGTTATGGGCGACGGTGCGCGCGTTCCCAGCTTCGGCAGCGCCGCAAAGAATCGCGCGCACGCCTGAATTTTTGACGATGTATTCCACTTCGGCGGCAGTCAAACGGTAGTTGACGGTCACGCTGACCGCGCCGATTTTGGCCAGGCCAAAGAGCGATTCGACCCACTGGTTTGAATTGCGCGCGTAAATCGCCACGCGGTCGCCGCGCCTGACGCCCAGCCGCACCATCTGATTGGCAAACCGGTTTGCGCGCGCGTTCACTTCGCGCCACGTCAACCGCCGGTCGCCGAAAATCAGGCCGGTCTGATTGCCCAACACTTCAGCGTTGCAGCGCAACAGATCACCCGCGCCGCTCAAACCGCCGAAGAGAATTGAAGAAGGATTGCCGTACATTCATTACTCAGCAAAAGGCATAAACTCAATACAACTATGCCGCAAAAGATGATTTATAGGCTCGCTCTCAGCTCTTGCCACATCGCCTGAATTCTTTCCCGCTTCGGGTAAAACCCCAGCAATAAGCCGCTAAAAAGGCTTTACCAACAAGCGCGCTTGAACTGTTTTGGGAAATCGCATCTTGACAGACTGCCAGAGCGCCGATAGTATACCGTTGTCATTACATTATGACAATATGTCCGGTAATAAATTGCGCTGTCATTTTTCCAGCACTTCAACCACATCAAAACTAAAGACAGATTACGGAATCGGCTTTGAATTCGCGCGAGGTGTTTATGTCAATTAACACGGGCAGCAAGGTCACGCTCTTTCGCTCATTCGCAATTTTAGCCGCGCTGTTTGCGGCATTCTTTCTCACCCAATTCAACACGTACGGGCAAGCGCCGAAAGCTTCCGGCAATCATGATGCGCTCGCGTCTGACCTAAAGACGATGATGGGATTGTTCGAGGGAGAGTTCGACAACTACGAACAAATCTGGTTCGAGAAAGAAGCCAAGTCCGAATATCCGCACGAACACATCCACTCGATCTTCGCGCGCGTCAGCCTGCCGTCAACGGGCGAGAACGTCTTTTACGTCAAACAATACATGGACGGCGACCCGGCGAAAATCTACCGCCAGCGCCTGTACAGCTTCGCGCCGAACGAGAAGGAGAAGGCGATCGAACTGCGCATCTACACCTTCCCCGACGAGAAAGCCGTCACCGACGCGCACCTGGATCAAGGTAAGCTGGCCGGTCTGACGCCCGACAAACTGCGCGCGACGCCCGGCTGCGAGGTGTATTGGAAGCGCGAGGGCGAAGACTTTCTCGGTTACATGAAACCCACCTGCCGCGTCAATTCGCAGCGGTTGGGCAAGACCATCATCATCACGGACAACCTGAAGCTGAACAAAAACGAAATCCGGATCAATGACCAGGCGGAAGACGAAGCCGGGAATTACGTCTTCGGCAACAAGAGCGGCGAGCATCACAAATTGAAACGATGCCGCTACCTGGAAGGCTGGGCGGTGCTAAAAAAGGAAGGGACGGAGAAGGAAGAGTACGAAGTCTTTCGCGGTTTGCGGCTGCACGATCAGGGGCAGATTTTGCCGCTCGTCACCAAAGCCGGTGAGAAAACCAAATACTCAGTGCAAGCGGCGCACTTGATCGAACAAAGCACCAAGACGGAAGTCATGGTCTTGAAAATATTTGAGCAAGGCAAAGAGCAGGCGATCTCTTACGTCTGGACGGAACCGGGCGCGGAACGCATCGGCATCAATTTGCGCTGGATTCAGGCTGGGCTGACGTACAAACCTTAGCCGCCCACAGCCGCGAGGTGAAGACGTGAAGCAACGCCCGGTCATCGCGAACATCGTCTGTTCCCTTCTCTGCCTGACGGCGTTGGCCGTTTCGGGTAAGTCGCAAGACGGGGCACAAAGCAAAAAGATGAGCAAAGTGGATTCGCAAAAAGTCGCGCACACGATGGAAGTCGGGATGCGCGCGTTCGAGCATTGCAAGTACGGACTGGCCAACGGCGAATGGCAGCCCTTCCTGGCAATGCTGAGCGACGACTTCACCTTCTACTTTCCGCAGGGCAAATACAAAGGCCAGAACACGGGCAAGGCCAAGGCCGAAGAGTTCTTCAAGTACGTTTCGGCGACCTTCGTCGGCGGGCTGAAGGTGACGGAAGTGATGCACGTCACGGCGGGCGAGAATTCGATTGTCTTCGAATTCAAGGACGAAGGCAGCCTGCGCGGCGAGGCCTACAAAAACCGCGTGGCCATTTCGTGGGAAATTCGCGGCGATCAACTCATCAGCTATCGCGAGTATTTCGGCAGCGACGGCAAATCGAATTAGGTGCGGAACCGCGAGGTACGGAACCGCGACTGTGAAGGAGCGGCATCTCACGCCAGGCAGCCGCTCTTTCACAGTCGCGGTTCCGTAAAGACGGATCAAAACTCTGCACGCTGGAAGCGATGCGTACCAAGGTCAAACAACCCAACATTACACGGAGGCTTTTTATGAACCGCAACACTCTCCCCGTCCGCGTTTCTGTAATTCTGGTTCTCCTGCTGGCCGCGTTCCCGGCGTTTGCCCAAACGACCGCGAAACTTTTCGGCACGGTGCTGGACGAGACTGGCGCGGTCATCACCGGCGCGAAAATCACCGCGACCAACCTGGCCACCGGGTTGGATCGTGAAGTCGTAACCGACGAAGGCGGCAACTACGTTTTGATTGCTCTGCCCATCGGCAGTTACCGCGTGCGCTGCGAAAAGGCCGGTTTCAAGGCCGCCGTGCAAGAGAACGTCGTTTTGCAAATCGCGCAGGACGTGCGGCAGAACATCACGTTGAGCGTCGGGCAAACGACTGAAACTGTGACCGTCTCGACCGGCGTGACGCTGGCCAACACCGAAAACGCCGAGTTGGGTGAGGTGATTGACAACAAACGGATCGTGGATTTGCCGCTGAACGGGCGCAACTTTCTGCAACTGGCCGAACTGACGCCGGGCATCAGCCGCGGCGCGTCGGGCGGTTTTCGCGGCGGGCTGACGGGCAATCTGAACGGGCCTGACATCACCGTCAACGGCGCGCGCCCAACCGACAACTACTTTACGATTGACGGCGTGTCAGCCAACGACCGCTTTTTCAATTCACTGAACGTTTCGCCTTCGGTGGATGCGATCCAGGAATTCAAGGTGCAGTCGAACCTCTACTCCGCCGAAAGCGGCGTGACCGGCGGCGCGCAGATCAACATCGCCATCAAGTCAGGTTCGAACAATCTGCACGGCTCGCTGTTTGAATTCTTCCGCAACGACCGGCTGAACGCGCGCAACTTCTTCGACCTGTCGGACAACAACCGCGACGGCAAGCTGGATCGCCCGATCTATCAACAGAACCAATTCGGCTTCACGCTGGGCGGCAGACTGATCAAAGACAAAACTTTCTTTTTCGGCAACGGCGAATGGCTGCGGCGGCGCATTCCGCAAAGCCGCGTTCTGACCGTGCCGACGGCCAAGATGCGCACGGGCGATTTCAGCGAATTCGGCGACGGCAATCTGGCGACGACGGGCGACGTTGATTTGCGCAATCCGTTCGCGACGGGGCGTCCGGTGCTGGCCGGGAACATCGTGCCGCAAGCTTTGTGGAACGCGGCGACGCGTGATGCGCTGGCGTTGATTCCGCAAGCCAACCGCGCCGGCCTGTCGCAGAACCTGTCGGTCGCGCCCGCCTTCCGCACCCACACCAATCAATTCAACGTCCGGCTGGATCATCGCTTTTCGGAGCGTGACACCGTTTACGGTCGCTACATTCATTCCAACATCACTGGCTTTTCGCCCTTCGGCGCGGTCACGCAAGCCACGCGCGGCGGCGCGGCGCTGCCCGGTTACGGCTGGGATTTAACGACCGATACGCGCAACCTGGCGGTCAATTACACGCGCGTCTGGACGACGCGATTGATTACCGAAGCGCGCTTTGGCTTCAACAAAGTGAGCGGCGGACAGGTGCATGAAAACGTCGGCAACGATTTCGTCCAGCGCAACAAGATTCAAGGCATCCTGGGCATCGCCGAAAACGAGCGTGGCATCCCGCGTTTTTCAATCACGGGGTTGAGTCCTTTCGGCGACGAACCGAACACCATCATCCGCAACAATCAGGACTACCAATTCGATTACAGCCTGTCGTACAACATCGGCACGCACCAGACGAAGTACGGCTTCACCTATCAGCGCATCAACTTCGCGCCGCAGTTTCAAAACCTGGTGCGCGGCACGTTCAACTTCGGCGCCAGCGGCGTCAGCAGCGGGCTGGGCTTTGCGGACTTCCTGCTCGGTTTGCCCAACGGCGCTTCGGCGGGCGGGTTGGCGAAGGCGGACTTTTACGGCAACGAGTTTTACTGGTACGCGCAGGACAACTGGAAGGTGCGGCCGAACTTCACCTTCAGCTACGGCGTGCGCTACGACTATCAGGAGCCGCTGATTGATCGCAACCTGACCGTCGCGAACTTCGACCTGAACACGCGCACGATCATCATCCCTTACGACGGCGCACGCATCGCGCCTGACTCGGCCTTCCGCTTCGGCACGCTGACGACAGGCTACACCGGCGGCGGCGCGCCAAACTATCCAATCGTGCCGGCGGCGCGTTTGGGCATCGGGCCGGG
>JBBQVH010000160.1:0-15631 GCA_038211695.1 Blastocatellia bacterium
GCTGTCCTTTGAAGGCTTCCAACACGACTTTGACTTTGAATTCCGTGGTGTATGTTTTGCGTTGCTGCTTTTTCATGAGTGCTCCTTTGGCAGCCAGTTTACACCTTAATTGTCTGTCCAGTTTTCGGGGAGCATCATAGCGAGCGGGGCCGACGATTCCATCCCCTTTATACTCGATATACATAATTCGACTTTTATGAGCCATCAGAATCTCCCTGGTTATCGTTTGATCTGCCCGGTAATCCGGCGCATTCGTGCGATCAAGCTGACCAGTTGCGCGTCGTCAATCTTCTCTCCGGCCAGCGTTACTTCGGCGTCGCTCAGGGTTTGGCGCAGTTCAATCTCTGAAATCGGCAGGCGTTGGCGGCGCAGGCTGGCGATGATGTCTTCAGTGCGGGCGCGGGAAGAAAGGCCCAAACGGCGGCAGATTTGCGCTTTGAAACGTGGGTAGATGTTTTCCAGCGCCAGATCGCGCGCGCGGGCGGTCTGTTGCAGGTTGGCCATTGAGCCGACGAATTCCAGTGGCGAATGGCGATCCACACTCGGCAATGGCAGCGGGCGGGCGAAGCGTTTGCCGAAGCTGTAAACCAGCAGCAGGCCGAACAGCAGGGCCTGCACCAGCAGCCAAGGCGCGGGGGTGCCGCGCAGATAATTGACCAGCGGGTTGCTTTGCGCGTGGTAGCCGTGATGGAACTCGTCGAAGAAGAGTTTTCGCAGTTCGCCCTTTTCAGTTACGGTCAGCGCGCGCACCAGATTCATGGTCAGCGTCAGATTGCCGCCTCGCGCGATGCCGTTGTTGGCAATGACGAATGGATCGGAAAGAAAGACCACGCGGCCCTTGCCATACTGGAAATCGGCCAACACCGCGCCGTCTTTGTCGCCCAGATGGATGACTGGCGCGTACAGGAACGGTTCATTCTCTTTTGCTTCCTGCTTGGTTTTGTCTTCCGGCGTCGGGGTTGGTGTTGGCGTGGGCGTCGCAGTTGGTGTCGGAGTCGCGCCCGGTTTGTCCTCTGAATCGTCAAGGTCAGGCGGTTCGAATCGCATTCGCGCGGCAAGCTTGGACACGGCCAGTCCGTGCACGCTGCGGGTTAATTCCGTAGGCTGCTCAATCAACTCATCGCTTTGCTGATCCACCAGCAATTCCGGGGGCGCGTACCAATTTGGATCCTTGGCCGTGATTTTTGCTTGCAGCATCTCATCGCCAAATTCGGCGCGCGGAAAGCGGCTGATGACCAGCGCCTGGCCTCCATCCGCAATCCATTTCTGCAAGATCGCAGTCTCTTTTTCAGCAAGCCAGTTCTCGCGCTGGAATGGGCCGACGATAATCAATGTCGCGTTTGCCGCCTTGCTGGGCAGTGCCGTATAGCTTTCGCGCCACCGCGCGACGGGCGTGCCGGACTCTTCCAGCAACTGATAGAAGGCGCGCGTCCCGGTCGGGCCAGCGTTGTAGCTGGAACGGACCGGTTCCAACTCGGTCTCTGGTGGCCGGTCGAATTTCATATTGCCCACCGCGCTCAAACCAATGATGACGGTCAGCGCCAGCGCAATACCAAAGATGATGCCAAGGTGACGACGCATATATAGATGAGATTACGATGACGGTACCGCGTTAATGAATTTCATAGTTCACCTCACGGTTTCTTGATATAGCGTGATGAAGTCATTGAATTCGGATTCGGTGGCGAGTTCGTGACCATACCAGACGTGTTCAAACGCGCCGGTCATAACCGAAAAGGTTGGGTAAAGCGACCGCTCCGGTTTCACTTCGTCCAGATAATCTCGATTGGTTTTGGCGCGATGCAACCGCACCTTGCCGCGCTGCTCCAGTTCGCACAGTAGCGCAATGTAGGCACGGCGGATAGCGCTGCGGAAATCGCCCTGCCGCGCCAGTTCGTTGGCGTTCTTCAGCAGATCGGCGGCGGTGGCATCTGCGGATAACTCTTCGCCCAACACTTCGCGCACATCGTCTGCTTCATTTTTTCTGCGCCGGGCACGCACGCGCCGCATCAACTTGATCAAGCCGAACGACGCCGCTGCCAGCACGATCAGGGCAATCAAAATGCGGAAGAGGGAGACCGTGCCCGCGTTGAAACCGCCCGATGGCCCGCGCTTGCCGCCAAACAATCGCACCAGCAGACCGATGATTTTGCCCCACGCTTTTTTGATCCATTGCTGTAGGAAGGACTCTTTGTTGACATCGGGGGCGTATTCCGGGCGCGCCAGAATCCGTTCCAGCCGGGGGTGATCGTCTGCCGGGGCCGTGCCAGCGGCCTTTTGCGGCTGTGTGGCGCTGACGCGTTCTTCCAGTTTTAAGAGCCTGTCGGCAATCTCGACCAACATCGAACGCAGTTGCTCTTCGTCGCCGCGGGCATTCTTGATGACCAGATCAAGTGCTTCGTGCAACCAGGTATTGTTGACGTGAATGGTTTGCCCGTCCATTTCGATGTCTTCACGCACGGGCAGCGATTGCCGGATTGCCCGCATCGTCGCGATGATTTCTTCAGGCGAAGCGGATGGCTCGCTTTCGATCAAGGTGTCGGTTGCATTTTCGGCCTTTCGCAGACGTTCGGCATACTCCTGCGGCGTGGTTGCCGCGAAGGTTGTCGCTGCCACCGCGAACGTAAGCAAGGATGCCAGCAAGACTGTTGGGAACCGATAAATAAACGTTACCAATCGCATAGGCCCTGATTTCAGGATGATTTCAGCCGCGTGTTTGAAGATAGTTTTGCGCGGCTTCGACGATCTTTTCGTGGATGACGCCGTTGGTGGCAATGATGCCGTTCAGATTGCGCAATTCCGGCTCATTGAATTTCAGCGGCTGGCCATGGGCGTCTGTCACAGTGCCGCCTGCCGCGCGCAGAATCGCTTCCGGCCCGCACGAATCCCACTGCATGGTGCGCGGTTGCGTGTTGATGTAAACGTGAGCGCGGCCTTCAGCAATCAACCCCAGCTTCAATCCGACGCTGCCCGAACGAATGCCTTCCGTAATCCCAAGTTGCTGGCGGATGTGATCCGTCGCCGGATTGTGGTGTGAACGGCTCGTGGCTGCGATCATCTTAGCGGGATCATTGATTTCAGAAACGCGCATCCGTTTGGTCGTCCATTTTTCTTCGACAAATGCGCCGATGCCGGGCGCTGCATAATACATTCGGTCGGAGGCCGGATTGTAAACGACGCCGACCTGCGGTTCGCCCGCGACAGCCAGACCAATCATCACCGCGAATTCATCCACCCGTTCGATAAACTGCTTTGTCCCATCCATCGGGTCTACCATCCAGACGCGGTCATACGTCAGCCGGGCCAGATCGTCCGGTAGCTCTTCAGACAGAATCGCGTCCCGGGGAAAGTACCGTTGCAGTTCGCGCACGATCATCGCGTTGGCGGCGCGGTCAGCGGCGGTCACCGGATCGTCGTGTCCCTTCCACTGCACCTCGGTTTCGCCGCGATAAAACTCCATCAGAATGGCGCCAGCTTCGCGCGCCAATCGCCTCGCAACTTCCAGTTCTTTTTCCATAATGTCCTGTGTCTGGCCGTGTGGGTAAAACTCTTAACTGGCCCTACGCCGCCCAGCTTACACTGTCAGGGGTGAAATTTGACAAGGTAAATGGTGGTTCCTATACTCGCGCCGCTTTCGAATATCCAGCGCAATCAACCTGACTTTCTATCCTGACAATCACCTGAAACCCGCTGCCAGCAAGGCGTGGGAGAACATTGAAGATGAATCTTTACGATGTCACCGTTCCCATCTCGCCTGTGCTTCCGGTTTATCCCGGCGACCCGAAAATTGAGATGGAACGCGTGATGTCTTTGGAACGCGGCGACATCGCCAACGTCACACGGCTGTGTTGCAGCACTCACATCGGCACGCACGTGGATCCGCCATCGCACTTCATTGCCGGAGCGGCAACGCTGGACCAGTTGCCGCTGGATGTTTTGATCGGCACGGCCAGAGTGGTTGATGTCGGTCAGGCACCGGCCATTGACGCCGGCGTGCTTGCGGCGTGCGATCTGGCGGGCGTCACGCGCGTGCTGTTCAAAACGCGCAATTCAGGCTTTTGGCCGCCAGCAGCAGAAGATGCAGAAGATCAGGAATTCCACGAAGATTTCGTTTACATCGCACCGGATGCCGCCCGCAGGCTGGCCGAACTTGGCATGCGGCTGGTTGGCATAGATTATTTATCCGTCGAAAAGTTCAACTTTACCGAACCGGCAACACATTTGGCGTTGCTGGGAGCGGGCGTTGTGATTGTCGAAGGGCTGGCATTACGCGATGTCCCGCCCGGCGATTATGAACTGATCTGTTTGCCGCTGAAGATCAAGGACGGCGACGGCGCTCCGGCGCGCGTGGTCTTGCGTGAATTGACCTGCGTGAATTGACCCGCGTAAATTGAAATGACAATGACCGGTGGTGGGCGCTTCGTTGCAACCAACCGCCAATTATCAACTACTCTAACCAAGGAGCACTTATGGCTGAACATTTGGATTCGTACATCAAGAATTGGGATCGCGTTCAAAAACAGACATCGGCGGTCATGGCCGTCGCGCCGAATGATAAATACGATTGGAAGCCGTGCGAATCGGCAATGACGCTGGGCAAGCTGATGAATCATTTGTGGATGGCCGAGTGGGGATTGACCGAAGCCGCGCTGACCGGCGCGTTCCCCAAAGAATGGCCGACCGAAATCAACGACACGGCAGCGATGATCGAAGCCTTCAACAAATCGCACGCAGAGAGTGTGGCAAAGGTGGCGGCGCTGACGCCTGAGCAATTGGCCGAACAGATCGCGCCCTTCGGCCCGGACAAGGCGATGTCGCGCGGAGCGTTCCTGAACGTCACCAACGAACACGAGGTTCATCATCGCGGGCAGCTTTACACCTACCTGCGCATTGCCGGTGTCGAAGTCCCGCCGCTCTATGCTTAAACCATGAAGTGGGATTCTGAGCTTTACAATCAGAAACACGCCTTCGTTTTCAAATACGGTGAGGATTTGCTCGCTCTGCTTGATGCCAAGCCGGGCGAGCGAATCCTTGACGTAGGCTGCGGCGCGGGCCAGTTGACCGCGATGATTGCTGCAACCGGCGCTGAAGTCACAGGGCTGGACAGTTCGCCGGAGATGATTGCGACGGCGTGCGCGGCTTATCCTGAAATCAACTTCGTCATTGCCGATGCGGCAGACTTCTCATTTGCTGAAGCCGCCAAAGTTTATGACGCGATCTTTTCCAATGCCGCGCTGCACTGGGTCGAACGGGCAGAAGACGCAATCGTCTGCATGTCGCGGGCACTGAAACCCGGCGGCAGATTCGTTGTTGAATTCGGGGGCAAAGGCAATATCGCAAATATTGCTTCGGCATTGGAACAAGCCATTCGCGAAGTCTGCCAGATCGAAATCAACGCAATGAACTATTTCCCCAGCATTGGCGAATACACGCCGCTGCTGGAAAAACATGGCATCGAAGTGACGAGCGCCGTTTTGTTTGATCGCCCGACAAAACTGGAAGGTGGCGAAGATGGCATGGAAAATTGGATCAGGATGTTTCGTGGCCCCAGGCTGACGGTTCTTAATGATGACGAACAGCGTGAAGTCATGACCATGGTCAAACATCAACTGCGCGACACGCAATTCAAAGATGGCGACTGGTATGCCGATTACCGCCGGTTGCGCATCACAGGGTGTAAACAATGGCAGGCAAAAAAGACAACCGCCCGATCGGTAATTTGATCAGCAATGCCGTTCCTGCCATTGCTGGAAGACCGCAGGACGCGCCCAGCTTCCGCGAACGCGCTTACGAACTGGTGCTGCGCATTCCCGCCGGAAAAGTCATGAGCTACGGTCAGGTTGCGCGCGTGCTGGGCGCGGGCTACGACGCGCGCGCCATTGGCAACATTATGTATTCGACGCCTGACGATGGGCGGGGCATTCCCTGGCATCGCGTCATCAATTCGCAGGGCAAATGTTCGACCGCCGGACTGACTACGCCGCCAGATCTGCAACAGCGATTGCTGGAAGCCGAAGGCATCAACTTCAATGACAAAGGCCGCTGCAAGATTGAACAATATCTGTGGACGCCGCCTGAATACGAGGCGGAAGGAAATGACCGGCAAGACAGCCTGTTTTCGTAACCGTGGAGCCGCATGGAGTTCAGCCTTCAGGCTGAGTATGGCCCGCAGCCTTTAGGCTGATGGGTAGTGGCGGTGACTAGGCAGCCTGAAGGCGGCCTTATAAACTGCAGGCTGAAGCCTGAACTCCATGCCATGCGCGAGGATCAACGATGGAAAATAATCAGATAAGACAACCGCCCTATCCAGTTGCTGCGCCGCATTATTCGGTCGCGCATCATATGGTCACGACGGCTTTTGAACTGCCCGGCTTTCGCGTCGTGCGAAACCTGGGCGTGGTACGCGGCATTACGGTGCGTTCGCGGTCGGTCTTCGGCACCATTGGCGGCAGCCTGCAAACATTGGTCGGCGGCAACATCTCGCTGTTTACGCAACTGTGCGAGAAGGCGCGCGGTGAAGCCTTCGAGATTCTGATTCAACACGCTTCCGAAATTGGCGCGAATGCGATCATCGGCGCGCGCTACGACGCCAACGAAGTGATGAGCGGCGTAACCGAAGTGCTGGCTTACGGCACGGCGGTCGTCGTCGAGCCGCTGGATGGCCAGGGCTACCGGAACGCGTAAAGGAGGCAAAGATGAATCGCTCATTGGGCCGCTTGATTCTGCTGGCCGTGGCCGGCGCTTATTTTCTGTTTGCCGCGCATCCTGCTTCCGCGCAACGCGCGAAACCGAAACCGCCCCCGTCGCGCACCTATACGTTCGATACCACGGGCAGCGAGATTGCCATGATCCTGAAACAAGATGGGCTGATGAGCCGCCGCTATCCCACGCATCGTGTGCTGGCCAAAAGCTTCACGGGCAAACTTGAACTGCCGCCGGATGAAACGAAGATGGCTGTCGAAGTCACCGCCGAAACGAAGATGTTGACCAATGTTGACCCGACGATGAGCGATTTCGAGCGGAAGGAGTTTCACGCCAACTTGCGCGGCCCAATCCTGGAAGCAGACAAATTCCCAGCGATCAAATTCACTTCGGTTTCGGTGACCGGTTTGCAGAAGAATGCCGACGCACGTACTTTCACGTTGAATGGCGATCTGACATTGCACGGCGTCACCAAGCGCGTGGCCTTTCCGGTGACCGTGACAATCAAGGAAAAAGAATTGCGCGCAACAGGCGAAGGGAAATTGAAGCAGAGCGATTTCGGCGTCAAGCCTTTTGAGAAAGGGATGGGGTTGATCAAAATCGGCGATGAAGTGAAGGTCAGCTTTTCGATCATCGCCAAAACGCAGTAACACGAAGGAGGAAGGGCAGTGAAAAACAAAACGATTCATTCCGTCGCGATGATATTCGCGTCTCTATTGCTGGTCGCAACCAGTGGCGCGCAATCCAAACCGCACACGTACACCATCGTGACCAGCGAGAGCAGTTTTTGGGTCTACGTGGAGAAAGCAGGACTGTTAAGCGGGCTGGCGCACAATCACGAAATTGGCGTCAAATCTTTCTCTGGCCGCATTGTCGTGCCCGAAGCCGGAGCCAGCGGCGGTTCGCTGGAATTGGATGTGAATGCGCAATCCCTTATGGTTCTGGACAAAAAGCCCAGCGAAGAAGACAAAAAGAAAATCTACAGCTCCATGCACAGCGAAGTATTGGAATCAGCGAAGTATCAAAAAATCAGCTTCAAATCGGCTTCCGTCAGTGATCTGAAAAAGACCGGCGACGGATACGGTTTTACGTTGAACGGCGATCTGACGCTGCACGGCGTAACCAAACGCATTGCCGTACCTGTGAACGCGACCATTACGCCGCAGCAATTGCGCGCGATTGGCAAGTACACTTTGCGGCAGTCGGATTACGGCATCAAACCTTATTCAGCGGCTGGCGGCACGATCAAGGTCAAGAACGAAGTCGTCGTCAACTTCAACATTGTCGCCAAAGCCTGACGTGAGGCCGGCGAATCTCTGAATTACGGAATGCGAGGCACACGATGCTTGATCGAATTTCAAATGGACGCACTGACCTGGTGTTCGATTATTTGCACGAAGGTCACCCGGCGGCCTCGACTGACAAACATGGGACATCACTGATTCAATGGTGCGCTTATTATGGCGATGTCAGCGCCATACGGTTCCTGCTTGCCAATGGCGAATCCCTGGAATCACTCGGAGAAAACCTTGATCTCAATGGCGCGGCTTTTCATGGGCACTGGCAGTTGTGCCAGCTTCTGATCGAAAACGGCGCTGACGTGAACTATCCCTTGCCGGATACCGGAGAGACGCCTCTGCATGCGTGTTTATGCACGGCCAATCGTCTGGCACACGATCACGTCATCAGGGTTCTGCTCGCCAATGGCGCAACTCCGAATTGTGTGACCAAAAAATCTGCTGTCACTGGTGGGTTCATGCGTGACTGCCGAACCAAAGCCGAGACCCCGCTTCATCGAGCCGCCGCTTTCGGCACCGAACAGACTATTCAACTACTGCTGGATGCTGGGGCAACTATTGATGCGAAAGATATGAATGGGGATTCTCCGCTCACGTGGGCCAGTTGGTACTTGCGTCCTGATTCTATTCTCAGGAAGCTGACTTACGGTGAGTTTTTCATTCGCCCGGACAGGCACCCAAGCGGTATGGAAGCCTATCTACTCGGAAAACCATAGGCTCTTAATGGAGGTTCTGATGGCGAACTACCATCGGCTTTTGAAGCGGTACCTGTTTTTGGTGACGTTCTTCTTTGCTTCTGCTGCGTTCGCCCTTTCGGTCGCGATGTGGGTGCAGCGCAAGCCCAAAATAGAGACGCCTGTGCCAATGGCATCGCCAAGCCCGGTGGCCTCAACGCCCGCGCCGTCATCCCCATCTTTATCACCTGCAGTATCACCCACTGTCGTGCCGTTGCCTTCCGCGAGCGCTTTGCCGCAAGAAGAGCCGAATCCGGCAACCCTCTCTTCACCTTCGCTGCCGCCGCAGGTTTCATTCAAACTGATCGTTCCGGTGGCGGGGATCAAACCCGGCCAGCTTCGCGATACTTACAGCGAAGCGCGATCGGAAGGGCGCATTCACAACGCGCTGGACATTATGGCTCCGCGTAGCGCGCAGGTGTTGGCCGCCACAACGGGCAAGATCGTCAAGCTTTTCAACAGCGTGCGCGGCGGCATCACAATCTACCAGTTGAGCGGCGACCAAAAGACCATCCTCTATTACGCACACTTGGAACGTTACGCGGATGGCCTGACGGAAGGGCGTGTTGCCAATCAGGGCGAAGTCATCGGCTATGTCGGCGACACGGGAAATGCCGGGGCAGGGAATTACCACCTGCATTTCGCAATGTGGTCTGTGACTGATCCGAAACGTTACTGGGACGGCGTCAATATCAATCCCTACCCGCTACTGCACGAGCCGCATTTAAAATAAGATGGGCAAGATTAAGATAGGCCAGATAGAATGCGCACCCCAAAGAATATTCAAAATAGAACGCACCCCAAAGGAGATTCACATTGAAAAGATTTTTACTGACGATCGTCATCTTGGCGGGGTTGGGTGCCGGAGCCTGGTTTCTCAAGCAGCGGATGAGTGAAGGGCAGAACGAATCATCACAACTGGCGAATTCAACACCGGCAGCAACTGCAACGCCAAATCCTACGCCCACGCCAGTCATCGCGATCAAAGAATTGCCGGTCACCCTGCCGATCATTGATGCGCTCTTTTTTGTGGACAAAGGGTTTTCTGCCGCTCTGAAAAGCAAATTGCAGTTGACCGATGAACAGGTCGCGCAATTACAGCAGGCGGCGCGCGAAGAGACAGCGAGTTTGAGAGAGACGAGCGACGATTCATCCACGACCACGACGGCGGCGGGCGAAAAAGCGGCAGCGAAAGTCAGTGCCATCATCGGCGCTGAGAAAGCGCGGCAGTTTGCCGATTTCGCTCTTGAACATTGGCGCGCAATTGGTGCCAGCGGCAACGATACGGTTGCTTTAAGCGAAGAGCCTACGCCATTGGGAACGCCAACAATAATGGAAGGCGCGCCTTCTCCAAGCGGAACACCAGCTGCGGGAACAGCGTCGAGTCCATCGCCGTCGGCATCTGCGGCAACTGCATCTCCAACATCATCTCCAGCGGCATCTGTAACAACGGGCAAGACTGCAGTGACGGCCAGCGCTGCGTTCACAGCGCCGGCGGACACGCGCATTGTCGTCAACGCGCCTTCCCATCGAATGGATATTTTTCAAGATGGCAAGTTGATCAAATCGTACAAGGTCGGCATCGGCTACCCGGAATTTCCGCTGCCGACAGGGATGCGCAAGGCGACCCAGATCATCTTCAACCCTACGTGGACAGCGCCGGATGAGCCTTGGGTAGAATCGTCGAAGACCGTCAAAGTCGGACAGCGCATTGGCGCAGGAGACAAAATGAATCCGCTGGGCGTGATTAAAATTCCGATCGGCATGCCGTCGCTGATTCACGGTGGAAAACAACCGGCCAAGATCGGCGGCTATGCTTCGCACGGCTGCGTGGGGCTGACCAACAAACAGGTGCAAAGCTTTGCCAAAGTGCTGGCACGCGTTGGCGGCGTTGAACTGACGGACGAAGAGATCGCCAAACGCGAGCAGACTCGCACCGAAACCAAAATCGTCAAGTTGAAAAAAACGATTCCCGTCGAACTGCGTTACGAAACGATGGCGGTCGAAGACGGCAAGCTGCACATTTACCGCGACGTGTATGACCGCGACACCAACGTCGAAGAAAATCTGGAATCTCTGCTGGCGACGTACGGCGTGGCGATGTCAGATTTAAGCGAAGAAGAGCGCAAGCAGGTCGCCACCGCAATGTCTGTCGCCGCGCCGAAATCTGCTGAGAAGCCCGGCACGCCGGCAACTGCGTCCGAAAAGGCCGAGCAGCGCAAGGCCAACATCGCGCGCCAGCAACTAACCACGCAGATGAAAACGCATAAAGAGATGGTTGTCGAAATCGCCGCGCTTGAAGGCAAAGGCTACCCCGGGCCGGTGGAAATGGAGACCGGCAGCGCGCCCAAGCCTGATACCAAGCTTGCAAAGAAGGCGGCGAAGAAGCAGCAGTAACACGGGCATGGAGTTCAGCCTTCAGGCTGAGTATGGCCGCAGCCTTTAGGCTGACTGTTTGCCTGTGACGCGCGATTGCAAATAGTAATCAAGACAGCCTAAAGGCTGTCTTCCAAACTGCAGGCTGAAGCCTGAACTCCATGCTTGATGGTCGAACTCCATAAACTCGGAGGTGCAAGATGGCACAACGAATGTTTCAACAACCCCACCCGGTAATCGAAGTTCACAGTCCGGCGACGCTGAAAAAGATCGGCGAAGTCGCGGTCAACTCGCCGTTGGAAGTCCGCGCCGCTGTTACTGGCGCGCGCGAAGCGTTTCGCGCGTGGTCGGCGCTGGAATTGAAGCAACGCGCGCAGGTGCTGCTGTCGGCGCGCGATCTGTTCCTGAAACATCGCGAAGAGTTGATCGAACTGATCTGCAACGAAAACGGCAAACCGCGCCTGGAAGCCCTGGTCGAAATCACTTACGTCTGCGACGTGATTACGTTTTACGCCAAACAGGGGCGGCGCTTTCTGAAAGCCCAGCGCATTACCCCGCACCTGCTGCGCAATAAAAAAGTCACGACGATCTATAACCCGCGCGGCGTCATCGGGATGATTACGCCGTGGAACTTCCCACTGATTCTGACCATCGGCGAAGCCATTCCGGCATTGATGGCAGGCAATGCCGTCGTTATCAAACCTTCGGAATGGACGCCACTGATCGCCACACGTGGCGCTGAGATTTTGCAGCAGGCATTCAATGCTGCTGGTTTGCCCGTTGGAATTTTGCAGGTGGTCAATGGCTATGGCGAAGCGGGCGGAGCGTTGGTGGATGAAGCCGATATGATTGCCTTCACTGGCAGCGTGCGCACGGGCAAGGCCGTGGCTGAACGCGCGGCGCGGCGGTTGATTCCGATCAGTCTGGAACTTGGTGGCAAAGACCCAATGATCGTGCTGAAAGACGCCGATATCGAACGTGCCGCCAACGCCGCAGTCTGGGGCGCATTCACGAACTCCGGGCAGGTCTGCATCTCGGTCGAGCGCGTGTATGTGGAAGAGGCCATCGCTGATGATTTCACCCGCCGCGTTGTCGAAAAGACCAAAGCCTTGCGCCAAGGCAGCGACGTCACCGAAATCAACACCAACCACCGTGTGGATGTCGGCGCAATGACGTTCCCCAAACAGATCGAAACCGTCGAAGACCACGTTCGCGATGCCCGCTTGCGTGGCGCGCAAGTGTTGACCGGCGGCCAGCGCAATCCCGATTTGCCGGGACGTTTTTACGAACCGACCGTGCTGGCTGGCGTGGATCATTCGATGAAGGTGATGACCGACGAGACTTTCGGCCCGGTGCTGCCGATTATGCGTGTCAAAGATGCCGATGAAGCCTTGCGGCTGGCCAACGATACGATCTATGGGTTGAACGCCAGCGTCTGGACGCGCGACAAATCCAAAGGCGAGCGGCTGGCCGCGCAAGTCGAAGCCGGGATGACGTGCGTGAATGATGTGTTGGTCGGCTTCGGTGTCAGCGATGCGCCTTCGGGCGGGTTAAAAGAGAGCGGCATCGGCAAACGCCACGGCGCAGAAGGCATCCGCCGCTTCTGCCACCAACAGGTCATCGTCACAGATCGTTTCGGAATGAAGCGTGAACCGCTCTGGTATCCGTACGACGCCAAGACCGAACGCTTTCTGACGCGCGCGCTGGGCGCGATGTTTTCGTCAAAACTATCCGCGAAACTAAAATCACTGTTTGGCAAATAAACTTATGCTCAATCAAAAGCCGAAGCTTTTCGCCATCGTTTCCATCAGCTTGTTGACGCTAACCGGTATCGTCAGCGCGGCCCGATTTCAAAGTCAGAATTCGCGCGGCGTTTTGATTCGCCCCGCGCCTGTGGCTGACCAACGCATCGCTTATGGCAAGGACGAATTTCAATACGGCGAACTGCGCTTGCCGAAGACCGCCGGGCCACACCCTGTTGCCATCGTCATTCACGGTGGTTGCTGGGTGTCGCAATACGGCTTGGGTTACATGGGCCATGTCAGCGCGGCGCTTGCTGAAGTGGGCGTGGCGACCTGGAACATTGAATACCGCCGCGTAGGCAACGTGGGCGGCGGTTGGCCGGGCACGGCGGAAGATGTGGCGCACGCAACAGATTATCTGCGCGAGATTGCGAGCAAGTACTCGCTTGACCTGAATCGCGTCGTCGTCGTCGGCCATTCCGCCGGAGGCCATCTGGCTTTACTGCTGGCGGCGCGGAAGCGATTGCCAAAAGAGCATCCGCTCTATTCTGCCGATCCACTGCCGATCACCGGCGTCATTTCGCTGGCAGGCATCACCGACCTGCGCAAGACCGGCACGGCCTGCGATAAAGAAGTCATTCAGTTGATGAATGGCGAGGCCAAAGAAAAAGCGGCGAGCTACAACCTTGCGTCGCCGATTGACCTGCTGCCGCTGGGCGTCAGACAGAAGATCATTCAGGGCGGCGCGGACAACATCATCCCCATGGCGATGGCGACGGAGTACATTGAAGCCGCGAAAAAGAAGAAAGACGATGCCGAATTGATCGCGCTGAAAGATGCCGATCATTTCAATCTGGTTGATCCGAAGTCCGCGGCGTGGCCGTCCGTCCGGGAAGCAATCTTGTCCCTGGTGAAGGCAAAGAAGTGATGACCGATGACGGAATATTGATCGTTGATAAGCCTGTGGATTGGACTTCGCACGACGTGGTGGCCAAGGTGCGAAAGATTTTGGGGACGCGCCGCGTTGGTCATACGGGCACGCTTGATCCGTTTGCGACCGGTGTGCTGGTCATCTGTCTGAATCGCGCAACGCGCTTGGTGCAATTCCTGACCGGCAATGACAAAGAGTATGTGGCGACGATGCGGCTGGGCTTTGCGACAGACACGGGCGATCTGACAGGCAAGCCGCTTGCACCTGCGATGGGGGCGACCGATGCCGGGCACATTTCGTGCGAACAAGTGCAAGCGGCGTTGGAGCAATTTCGCGGACGCATCCAACAAATCCCGCCGATGTATTCGGCAAAAAAAGTTGGCGGCGTGCGGCTTCATGAAATGGCGCGGCGGGGTGAGGAGATTGAACGGCAACCGATTGACATCGAAATTAAAGAGATCGAATTGCTGGAACTGCCGGGACTGAACTCTGCTGCCGATCTCGAAACCGTCACTCAAGATGTTGCCTTCCGCGTTGTCTGTTCTTCGGGAACCTACATCCGCACGCTGGCGGAAGACATTGGCAAACATCTGGGCATCGGCGCGCATTTGGTTGCCCTGCGTCGCACACGTGCTGGCGATTGCCGCCTGACGCAAGCGGTGACGCTGGAGCATCTTGCCGAATTTACCGAAGCCGAGCGCACCGATGAAGTTTTACTTTCAATGACTGACGCCATCGGATTGCCTGAAATCAAACTGGACGATGAAGAACGCAAGGCCGTGACGCACGGGCGTTCGATCAGGCGAAACGGAAGTTGGCAGCACGGCGCGCAAGCCAAACTATGTGATAAAGATCAGCGTCTGGTGGCGATCGCAGGATACGACATTGGCCTGTCAGTGTGGCATCCGCACGTCGTGCTGGCATAGAGTGTTTGAAGTAAATCGCGGGCAATTTCCCCCGGCGATGCTGATTGCAACCAGCAAGGCTGTGCTATACTGAATTTGCTTTCAAGGTGAACCCGACCAGGCCAAATTGAACCGACGAAAGACAAATCAGGACGGGGCCTGGACAAAAAGTTAAACGATAAATGCCGCCGTTGAAAACTCCTTTTTCACGGCCTTTTCCTTCTCCGAAAATCCGGTAATGATCCAGCCGGTGAAGAACAACCAACCCACAAACGGGCTGTCCGTCTTGGCGACCCCCCTGAATACCGAGCGACGGCCAGGAGTAGCAGCATGGCAGAGCAAGATAAGAAGTTAAGTCTCAGCGATCTGCTTGAAGCGCACCGCCGCGAACGCGAGCGACTGGTTTGGGAAGGGACTTTTCGTGAGTACTTCGAACTGGTGACCGGAAACCCGCGATTGTCCGCGCTCTCGCACGCACGTATCTGCGAAATGATCCTTGCCGCAGGAACCGAGAAAATCGCCGAGGGCACACGCGACGAAGTCACAAAATACAAATTCTTCAGCGAAGAGCTCTTCGGCATCGAAGAGCCGATAGCCAAGATCATCGAATATTTCAAATCAGCCGCGCAGCGCCTGGAAGTCCGCAAACGCATCCTGTTGCTGATGGGGCCTGTGGGTGGCGGCAAATCCACTGTCGTTTCCCTGCTCAAACGCGGCCTGGAACAATGGACACGCGAAGAGGCGGGTGCCCTGTACTGCATCAAAGGCTGTCCGATGCACGAAGAGCCGCTGCATTTGATCCCGCTGGAACTGCGCCCGGAGATCGAAAAGCATTACGGCCTGTACATCGAAGGCGAACTCTGCCCGCAGTGCCGCTATAACTTGGAGCATACCTATCAGGGCCGTCACGAAGACGTCCAGATCGAACGCATCGCCTTTTCGG
>JBBQVH010000161.1:0-15495 GCA_038211695.1 Blastocatellia bacterium
CGCCGTCGTCCGCGTTGGCAACGGCGATCATTCCATTGGTTTCGATGTAAAGCTGTTCCTGCGCGCCGGTTTCGTATTCGCCTTCGATGATGAAATCCGCTGCCGCCCAGACATCATCCACGTTGCCTTTCTCAATCAGAAACTTTTTGAAGGTGTTGTCCGTGCCCCAGATGACCTGTTTCCGGTTCAGCGAATCTTCGATGGTGAAGATGGCGGGCAGTGGCTCAATCTCAACGCGCACGGCGCGGCGGGCCTCTTCCAGCAGGTATTTGTCCGGATGCGCCAGCAGCAGGATCGGTTCTTCAGGATGGTTGATGAATTCGCTGGCAAGATAAGGTTGATCTTCCAGAATCAGCGCCACGCAGTTTGCGCCAGGAATGTCTTTGGCAGTGACGATGGTGAATTCGTGCCAGGGAATGTTTCCGCCGAAGGTGATGTTTCGAATCCGCCCGCGAGCCATAGGCGACCGCACCGTTGCTCCGTAAAGCATTTCGGGAAACGCTAGGTCGTCAATGTAGCGAGAGCGCCCCGTGACTTTATCGAAGCCTTCTTTGCGCAGGACAGGTTGACCAACAATTGGCTTTTGCATTTTGATTTGTCTATTGCTTCAAGCAGTTGATGCTTCGTTCACTTTGACCGGTGGTTGATGACCGGCGCGCGGAATTATACGCCGCCATCGAGCATCGTGCGAAGACGCCGAAGTTCATCGGAATTTTTGCAAAATCGGCCAAAGTGATTATGCTTGCGCCGTCCCAATTGAGTCCGGAGGTGTGTATGACTGGTTATGCCATAGAAACCGTAGACTTGCCCGAAGTCAGCGACGAGCAATGGAACGCTCTCCGCAATCAATTCGAGATTCGTGATGAAGCCGGCGTCAGACGCTATTTGAGCCGGTACCCTTTTTTGCCGACGCTCATCCTCGAAGCCAAGGCGCAGGTGGAACGTATTTTCGGCCCTCAGACTTGGCCCGCGCTCAAGATCACCTTCGATCCGAGCGATGGCTCAACTCAGCTTTACATCACCGTGCCGACGCGGCTGGATGTCAAATCTTGCCTGGAGCTTTTTGACAAGCTCGATCAAGAGTGGTGGCTTGAGGCTTCAGAAAGGGCGGATTTCAGAATGAATTTTGTCCCGGAGTATGTCTAATGCCATTCGAGTGGTCTGCTTACCGCACGGTTGCGGAAACGCTTAGCCTGAGCGCCGATGAAGCTTCACATCGCAGCGCCATCAGCCGCGCCTATTATTTTGCCTATCATCAGGCGCTGGCTCACCTGTTGGAGCATCACAATTTTCAGTATTCAGAAGGCAAACCTGCGCACGATCAGGTGTGGCGCGAATTTAGCAGAAAGGGATTGTCTTACCGTGAAATATCGATCAGAGGTAACAGGTTGAAAGATTATCGGATTGAGGCCGATTACCGCGCGGATATCGCCATTGATGCGAAGGCGGTCGCCACCTCACTTGAGATCGCGGATCGCATCGCCGAACGCCCGCAACATCTTGAGCAAAAGCTTGCCTCCGGTCGGCAATGATCGGCGGCGCAAGGAGAGTCATGCAATTGCAACTTTTCCCGCACATTCGCGCAATAGTTGTTCTCAGTCTGTTATTGCTGTGCTGGCAGACAGGCCTGGCGCAAGCTCCGTCTGCCATCCAGTTTTTCATGCCTGGCGGTGGCCTGCCCTCGCGCCCCTTGCGCTTCACGCTTGTCTTGCCCGACGGCCGCCAGGAGATTGTCTTCACCGACACCAAAGGCAAATCCCTGCTGACCGCCGATCTGGTGCGCGAGGGCGATTACAGCCTCGTCATCGAAGGCGACAAGCGCACCTTCGAGACCACTACGCAACGCTTTCGCATGATGCGCGGCACCATCCTTTACCTGCCCATCTTCCTGCACCCGATGAAGAGCGACACGCTGCCGAAAGCCACCGTGGACGTGGCCGACTTCGACGCCAAAGTTCCGGCGGAAGCCCGCGCCGCACACGAACAGGCGATGAAGCTGGTCGGCCAGAACAAGCCCGACGAAGCGATCAGCGAATTCACGCGCGCGCTGGCCGTCTATCCGCAGTACGTGCGCGCGCTGAACGATCTGGGCGTGCTCTATCTGAAATTGAACCGGCTGGACGAAGCCGGCGCGGCCTTCACGCAGGCGGTCAGTTTGAACGCGCGGTTCCATCTGCCGCGGCTGAACCTGGCTCTCGTCCGCCAACGACAGGGCCGACATGACGAAGCGATCAAGCTCTTTGGCCAATTGCTGAAAGACCAACCCGCGCTTTCAGCCGCGCGCGTTGCCTATGCCGAATCGCTCAGCGCCACGCAGCAATGGGATGAGGCCGAACATCAACTGCGCGAGGCGCTCAAAGACGACGGCCTCGACCGCGCCGACCGCGCCAACGCGCATTTGAAACTGGGTTTGAAGTTGAACCGCGATGCGCGCTATCAGGCGGCAGTGGCCGAGTTGGAGAAATCTCTGGCGATCAGCCCGGATTTGGCTGGCGCGCATCTTTATCTGGGCGCGGCATTGGTGCAGTTGAAGAAAACGGAGGAGGCCGAGCGCGAATTGTTGAAGGCTTATGAACTGGGTGGGAAGGCTGTCGCGACAGCGCAGTTTCTGCTCGGCCAGCTCTACTACGGCCAGCAGAAATACGATTTCTCCCTGCGCGCCTTCGAGCAGTACCTGACCGACATACCTGCTGCGCCCAATGCTGCGCAGGTGCGGCAGGTGGTGGCGAATCTCAAAGCGATGCTGAAGAAATAAGCCTACGGAAGGAGTCTCGGCGAACGGTTGGTTCAAGCGGAAAGGATGCGGAAAGGATATAGAGGGGGCAAGCAAGACGATCTTGTCTGCCCCCTCCTGTTCGATCAGAAGTTCAGTCGCAACTGAAACTCGATCAAGCGTCCGCCCGGATCGTTGGTGCCCGAGACGGTGAAATCGCGGAAGGCGTTGCGCGTCTGCCCGAAGGTGGACGAGTTGACGCCGAAGGAATCGGCGTTGTTCGCCAGGTCGCGGATGACGATGCTCGACTGGTTGAAGGCGTTCAGGAATTGCACGCGCAATTCGAAGTTCGTCTTCTCGGTGATCTTCACCTGCTTCAGCACGTTGATGTCGTAACGCGACGTCCACGGGCCGTACAGGAAGATGCGCGCGCCGAGCTGGCCCGGCGTTGTGGGCGGCCCGATGTAAGGCTTCGAGCGGTCGAGATCGGCCAGCGTCTTGCCGCCGGTTTCGAACGCCGCCAGCGAATTGTCAATGATTGCCTGCGGCAGCCAATAAACAATGCCCTGGCACTTACCCGCCGTGCAGACCGTCTCCTTGCGAATTTTGACATTGTCCTGAAGCTCACGGGCCGTCATGTTGAAAAGCAGGACGCCCGATTCGCGGTTGTTAAAGGTCAGCCGGCCGCCGGTCAACAAACTCGGCGTGCCGGATTGAATGCGCGCTACGCCGCCCACCTGCCAGCCGCCGACCAAGCGGCTGAGGAAGCGGTTGTTTCCGTTCAGGAAGTTTTTGCCCGGGCCAAAGGGCATTTCGTAGATGTAATCAACCTTGAAGGCGTGGCGATTGTCGCGTGGCGAAACGCTCTTGTCGTAATCGAAATTGCGCAGCGTCGTCGGCGTCAGCGTTCCGGCGGCGTTGTTGGAAAACGAATTGCCCAGCGCCTTCGAGAAGGTGTAGTTGCCCTGTACCAGCAAGCCCTTCGACAGCCGCCGCCGCAGTTCGACCTGCAACGAGTGGTAGTTGCTGTCCGCCGCGTTGTCCATCAAGAACGAACTGGTTGGCGAGCGCGGGTTGGCGACGAAGAAGTTCGAAAGCGTGATGCTTGAGGCCGGATTGTTCGGATCGGGCAGCGTGATCGGCTTGACGATGTCGCGGGTCAGCGGGTTGGTAATCAGGTTGTTCATGCGCGTCAGGTTCTGCGCGATGGCTGCGGCCACACGCCCGGCCTCGCCGCGACCGAGCGAGGTCAGCGTCGTCGTATCGGTGGTCGAACCGATGGCAGTCGCGATGATCGGGATCGCAACTTGACCGGCCAGCCCCGTGTTGCCGAAGTTGCAAGCTACTTGTCCCGTCTGGCCGCAATTCCGGTTGGCGGCGGTGAAAATGGCCAGGTTGTTCTGTGCGGCTTTGAATTCGTTGAGGAAGCCGTTCTCAAAAATGTTGACCTCGCCGATTTCGTACTGCCGCCACAATCGCGTGGCGTGGTTGCCGACGTAGCGGATTTCGAGCGCCATGTCTTTCGACAGTTCGCGCTGAATGCCGAAGGTCCACGATTGCACGTAGCCGGGTTTGAGGTTGGGATTGAAATCGTTGACCGAATTGCCCTGCAGCGCCGTCAGTGGGAATTTCGCTTCGGGCAGCGTCAGGAACGGCAGCGTCGCGTCGCGTAGCGAACGGCTGCCCGCTTGTCCAAACTCGGTTGGGAAATTGGCCGCACTTGTCCCGGTCGCGTACGAGATGCCCTGATTCGCGCCGAAGATGCTGTTGAACGGGCTGAAGCCTTCGCGGATGTAGGCGATGGAATAACCGCCGCGCAAGACGGTCTGTCCCGCGCCGCCAAACGCGCGCTTCATCACGCCGTTCTTCCAATCCGGCGACCACGCAAAGCCGAAGGACGGAGCGAAATCTTTGTAGCTGTTGTTGTAGGCCTTCTCGCCCGGTTTCAGTTGCCGGTACTGCGCAATGATGGGGTTGTTGTAGACGCCGGGTTTGAAGTAATTGCCGACGCCCGAAACGCCGAACAGCCCTTCCACGCCGTTGCGCGTGTAGACCTGATTGTCATTCAGCGGCGACGGATCGAATTCCCAGCGCACCCCGTAATTGAGCGTCAGGCTGGGGAAGATGCGCCAGCGGTCTTGCGTGTAAAGGCCGTATTCGGTCAGGTGATTGCGCTCGTTGGTCGGCGCGAACTTGAACGTCCGCGCGTTCTCGTCGAAGGCGGCTGTGCGCGTCGTCGAAGAGATGCGCCCGGTCAGCAGCGCGTACAGGTTGGCCGCTTCGCCGCGTTGCGTGGCCGTGCTGTTGGGAAAGTAGGTTGTCGTGAAAATGCTGGTCGTGCCTGTATTGACCGGGTCGCCGGTGGCGATGCCCAAAGTCACAGCCGGCACAACCGCCGAGCCGACGCCCTGCGTGAACGAAGCTACGCGCGTGTAGCTGAGGCCGAAATTGATTTCGTGCGAGCTTTTGACCCAGGTCAGATTGTCAGTCAGCCCTTTGACCGGCGTGTTGCGCCGCGAGGTTGACGAATAAGTCTGGAAGCCGGAGACGTAGGCAGTGGCTTGCCCAATCGCGTTGCCACCAAAGAGCGAGAAGGGCGACGGGCCGAAGTCGCGGTTGAAGATTGACGTGCCGTTGCCGGACGAGGTGGCGCGAATTTCGTTGATCAAATTGCTTTTGATCGTCCAGCGCTCGGCCAGCACAAATGTGAAAGCATTGCGGTAAATGCTGCCGCGGTCGGTCGAGCTGCCGATGATGCCGCCCGTTCCGGGATAAGCGGCGATGGTGCCGTTGACGCCGTCGGGCAGCGAGAAGTAATGCTGGAAGTTGTGAATGAACTCCATGTGATGCTTTTCAGTCGCGTTGACGTCAATGCGAATGGTCGGGAAGCGGCGCAGGTTGTTGCCCGGATCCTGGAAGCTCAAATCCTGCCGGTTGTAATCGCCGTTCGTATCAATGCGGCTGCGCAGCACGCCTTTCAGCGAGGCGTCATTGACCAGACCGAGCGCCTTGGCGATGATCGGATCAACGGTCGTCGGATAAGCACGCGCCGGTTGTCCTGTCGGCAAAGCGGCGTTCTTGACGTTTTGCTGCGACGCGATGTCGTACAGGTTGATGTTTTGGATGTTGCCGGTAGAGTCCTTGTAGCGGTAAACGCCCTGCCGCGCAGTGTCGAGCAGGACGGTGCGCGCCGCGTTGTAGGTTTGCGGCAAACGGAACTCTTCCATATTGACGAAGAAGAACGCCTTGTCGCGCCGCTTGAGCAGCTTCGGAATCAGGATTGGCCCGCCAATGCTGCCGCCGTATTGGTTGAGGATGATGCGGTCGCGCGGCAGCCCGTCAATATTGTTGAAAAAGTAGTTGGCGTTGAGCGCGTTGTTGCGGTGTTGCCAGAACAGCCCGCCGTGGAATTCGCTCGACCCCTGTTTGGTGACGAACTTGATCTGCACCGCGCCGCTGCCGCCGCTTTCGGCGCCCGGCGTGGCGGTCGAGATGGTCACCTCTTCGACAGCGTCCGATTTCGGCTGCGTCGTGGTGAAGAAACCGTCGCTGGATTTCAGGAAGTTGTCCTGGATGCTCGCGCCGTCCAGCGAGATGTTGAGCGCGCTTTTGGTCAGCCCGTTGACCGAAGAGGTGCGCGAGGTGCCGGGCGTTTGCACGCCGGGCATCGCCAACACCAACTGCATGGCGTCGCGCGTCGAAAAGGGCAGTTCGTGAATCTGTTTGCCGGTGATGGTCGAACTGACGCTGGTCGAGGAAGTCTGCAGCACCTCACCGCCGCCCGTGACCACGACTTGTTCGCCGATGTTGCCGACTTCGAGCGACGCGTTGACCGTTGCGCCCTGCCCGACGTCCACCTTGACGCCCTGAACCACCGTCGCCTTGAAGCCGGTGACGGTGATCGTCACGGTGTAAGTGCCGTTGTCAATCGAAGGCAGCGTCCATTCGCCGTCTTTATTGGCGACGGCGGTGAAGCGCGCCTTGGTGTTGTCGTTCTGTGCGGTGATCTGCGCCCTCGGCACAACGGCGCCGGTCGAATCGGTGACGGTACCGGTCAGCCGGCCAGTGGTGGAAATCTGCGCCAGCGCGGCCCCCGCCAGCCAGAACACAATCAACAATGCCGGAAAGAGGCTCCGGCCAAAAAATCGGACAGGGTTCATAAAACCTCCTGAAGGTTGGAGAATGGAACTGCAAGGCTCCGGGTTTACCTGCGAAAGGAGCGTAGAAACGATTTCACGTTGGTCTGGCGGCGGATGATTGATTTCGTGGAATCAGTCTTCGGTCAGCGGTCAGCCTGAAACATCGCCAGCCTGAAACATCGAATGACGATGAGACCGGGAATTTTTGATTTCTACGCCCTGAAAATGAATCTGATGCTCAACCCAGCGTGCTTAAATTGATGCCGTTATTTTTTGATATTGTCGCGCAGATGAAGCGCCGTTGAAGTTCGCGAAGCTTAGGGGAGTTTGCCCGGTTTGGCAAGAGTTGCTCAACTACTTGCTGCGTGCTATCAACTGCGGCGCGGCCATTCGCGATGACTGGCGATTGTTGATTTGACCCGCCAACTTTTCCGATGAGAGGCACATACGATGAGCGAAACACAGACCTTTACCTTGACCGTGAACGGCAAACGGCATCAAGTCAGCACCGATCCGAAGACCAATTTGATGGATGTGCTGCGTGACCAACTGCGGTTGACGGGCACGAAAGACGGCTGCGCCACGGGCCATTGCGGCAGTTGCATGGTCATCCAGGACGGCCAGCCGGTGCGCTCGTGCATTGTGCCGATGAAGCGCGCGGATGGCGCCAGCGTTACCACCATCGAAGCGGTGGCGAACGCCGATGGCAGTTTGCATCCGGTGCAACAAGCCTACATTGACCAGGGCGCAACGCAGTGTGGCTTTTGCACGCCGGGCTTTGTCATGGCAACCGTCGCGCTGCTCGATAAAAATCCGAATCCGACGCTTCAGGAAATTCACGACGGGCATAAATGGAACATCTGCCGCTGCACCGGCCACAACGCGATCATCCGCGCCGTCCAGCAAGCCGCCGGACAGCCGGTTCCGCCACTGCCTACGGTCAAACAACCGCTCAATGCCATCAGCCGTCCATTGCCGCGCCCTGACGCCGTTGAGAAAGTCACCGGCAAAGGCATTTATGCCGACGACCTGTATGTCGACGGAATGCTGCACGCCCGCGCATTGCGCAGCCAATATCCGCACGCGCGCTTGTTGAAAGTGGATGTAAGCAAAGGCAAAGCTCTGGCAGGAGTCGTGGCCGTGTTGACTGCTGATGACATTCCAGGCCGCAAAGATTGCGGCGTTCACGAAGTTGATTGGCCTGTGCTGTGTTACGACAAAACGCGCTACGTCGGCGATGCGATTGCGCTGGTTGTCGCGGAATCAGAAGCGATTGCCGCTGAAGCTTTGAAGCTGATCGAAGTCGAGTACGAACCGCTGTTCGTCGTTTCCGGCCCGAAAGAAGCGGCATTGCCTGACGCCCCGATTCTGCACGCGCACGTTCCGCATCATTCGCCGGATGAGCATGGCAACTGCCTGAAGCATTACCACCTGGAAAACGGCGACATCGCCAAAGGCTTTGCCGAAGCGGACGTAATCATCGAACGCGACTACAGCACACAGACCGTCGAACATGCTTTCATCGAACCCGAAGCTGGCTTGGCCGTGCCCGATCCCACAGGGCGCATCACGGTGTATTGCGGCGGTCAGATTCCGTTCGGCGACCGCAGCCAGATTGCGGCGTCGCTCAATTTGCCGGAAGACCGCATCCGCGTTATCAACTGCCTGATCGGCGGCGCGTTCGGCGGCAAGGAAGATGTCTCTGTGCAGATTCACGCCGCGCTGGCTGCCCACCTCACCCAGCGCCCGGTAAAGATGGTCTTAAGCCGTAAAGAGTCTTTGATGGTGCATCCCAAACGCCACGCCACAGTCATCAAGATGAAAACCGGCGCAAAGAAAGATGGCACCATCACCGCGCACGAAGCCGAAATCTGGGGCGATGGTGGCGCGTACGCCAGCTTGAGCAGTCACGTCATGCTGCGCGCCACAACGCACGCGGCAGGCGCGTACGAAGTCAAAAACGTGAAGGTGGACACCTTCGCGATGTACACCAACAACGTGCCGTCAGGCGCGTTTCGCGGCTTCGGCGTCACGCAAAGCGTCTTTGCAATGGAAAGCCAGATGGATCAATTGGCCGAAGCGCTGGGAATTTCTCCCGTTGAAATTCGCCGCCAGAACGTCCTGAATTACGGCAAACAAACCTTGGCCGGGCAGGTGATGACCGAAAGCTGCGGCCTATCGGACGCGCTTGAAACCGTAGCCGCCGAAATGGAGAAGCATCCATACATCGCGGTCGAAGGCGACAAACGCCGCGCCTGGGGCGTGGCCTGCGCGTACAAAAACACCGGCTTCGGCAGCGGCGCTTATGACGCTGCCGGAGCGGAAGTTGAACTGTTTGCCAATGGACGCGCTGCCGTGCGTGCGGGCGCAGCCGAAATCGGCCAGGGTTTGGTTGGTGTGCTGGCGCAAGTCGTCAGTGAAGAACTTGGTGTGCCGTATAAAAATGTTGACGTGCTGGTAGCCGACACCGACCGAACGCTGGATTGCGCGGCGACGACCGCTTCGCGGCAAACTTATGTCACCGGCAATGCGGCGCGTTATGCGTGTAAGGAAGTCCGCAAGCTGCTTGCACACACAGCCGCCGAGATGCTGGGCGCGCCGCCGGATGAATTGTTGTTTGCCGACGGCTTGATAAAAAACAACGGCCACAGCGTCGAACTTAGCGAAATCGTCAAGCTGATGCGCCGCGAAGGACGCCTGCCCAAGATGAGTTATCAATACGTCGCGCCGATGTGTGAACCCTATCATCACTTCGCCTTCGGCTTTGGCGCGCAAGCCGTTTTGGTCGAAGTGGACATAAAAACCGGCGAGACGAAAGTCTTGAAAGTTATCGCGGCCAATGATGTCGGGCGCGTCATCAATCCGCTGGCTTTGCAAGGTCAAGTCGAAGGCAGCATTTCGATGGGCTTGGGGATGGCGCTGCAAGAGAACTTCGTGATGAAGGACGGTTACGTGCAGACCGACACGCTCAATAAATGCCGCATCCCGACGATTGACCAGACGCCTGAAGTGATTTCCTTCTTCATCGAACACGAAACCAAAGACGGCCCCTACGGCGGCAAAGGCGTCGGCGAATTGGCTTCGATACCCACCACGCCGGCGATCATCAACGCGATTTACAATGCGACCGGCGTGCGTTGCTACAATCTGCCTGCTGACAAAAAATGGCTGAAGACAGCGTTGGCTGCCGGGTAGAGGAGAAAGCGATGAAAGCGTCTGCACAGAAAGCTGAGGTAAAGAAAAATGGGAAAGCCCCGCGTCTCCGGCGCAAGCCGCTCAAAGAATCCGAACTGCCGCCGGAAGCACAGGAGTTCAGGCGAAAACGGCGTGAATGGCACGATAGCTTTCAACCGCGCGCTAAACGTATGGCCTACATTCGCAAGCTCTGCAAACGCATCGCCGAAGCATACCAGCCGGAAAAGATTATCCTCTTCGGCTCGCACGCTTACGGCACGCCGACACCCGAATCGGATATTGATTTACTGATCGTCATGGATTTTGAAGGAGATTCGCTTGAGCAAACGATGAAAATACGTTCTGAATTGGGCTTGGTCACACCAATGGATTTGTTGGTGCGCACGCCGAAAGAGGTGATCTGGCGGTTGGAAGACGGAGATATGTTTATGGTTGGCATCTTTTGGCGCGGAAAGGTGATGTATGAAACAAAGCACACTTGAGTGGATCGAGAAAGCGGAAGGCGATTGGATCATGGCTCAACGCGCATATCGCGCGCGCAAAGACCCTGTGTATGACGCGGCCTGTTTTCATTGCCAGCAATGCGCCGAGAAATACCCGAAAGCCGAACTCAACGAGGCAAGGCTGGCCTTCAATAAAACGCATGACCTGGAGGATTTGCTGACACAGGTCTTGGCCATCGAACCGGGCCAGACCAGCCTGCAACCCCAGGCCGCCTTCCTGACCAACTTCGCAGTTCGTTATCGCTATCCGGGACAAACTGCAACCAAAGCACAGGCACAACAAGCACTCAAGGATTGTCGTGAAGTGCGGCACGCCATCCGCACATCATTTGGTTTACCTGTCTAAGGAGTCGAAATGACCAGAGCCATCTTTGGCCCTACCTTTGAAGAAATGCTCCATCCGAGAGCGATTGATCCGGCAGTGCGCCAGAGGGCAGTCAAAGCGTTGACGGATGCGCCGCTCGATCCGATTAACCTATACAACATCACCTGGCGCGGTGCGGACGATCAAATCAAATACGAAGTTCTGCCGAAAGAACTGACTGGCGTCGAAGCGCCCATTGTCGTGTTGTACGGGCGTGACTTCCCGACCGGCGCGCACAAAGTCGGCGCGGCGTATTCGGTGATTGCCGAGGCTTTGCTATTCGGGCAAGTGGACATTGACCAGCACACGGTTGTCTGGCCCAGCACGGGCAATTACGGCATCGGCGGCGCGTGGGTTGGCGGGCGCGTGGGCGCAAAGTCCATCGTCGTGCTGCCCGAAGGCATGAGCCGCGAGCGCTTCGAACGCATTGAAGCTTACGGTGCGCAGGTCATCAAAACGCCCGGCGTCGAATCGAACGTCAAAGAGATTTACGACAAGACCTGGGAACTGCGCCGCGATCCGAACATTCGCATCCTGAATCAGTTCGAGGTAATGGGTAATTACCGCTTTCATTACCACGTCACCGGCAACACGATTGTCGAACTCGCCGAAGAGTTGAAACAGCAAGGCGTCGGCGATGGTTCCATCGCGGCGTTCACGTCGGCAATGGGCAGCGCGGGGACGATTGCGGCGGGCGATCGGATCAAACAAGTCTGGCCGGACTTGCGCATCGTTGGGTTGGAACCAACCCAATGCCCGACGCTGTTCAATAACGGTTACGGCGGGCATGACATTCAGGGCATCGGCGACAAACACGTCACCTGGATTCACAACGTGCTGAATATGGACGCGATCATTTGCGTGGACGACATCGAATGCAAAAAAGGCATGCAGGTATTGACGAGCGAGGCAGGGCAGGAAACTTTGGCGCGACGTTACGGCATTGCCGAAGCCAAGCTGCAACAACTGGCTTCGATCTTTGGCATTTCGGGCGTTTGCAATGTGCTCGGCGCAATCAAGACGGCGAAGCATTATCAGCTTGGCAAGCGCGACGTGATCGTCACTATCTGCACCGACGCGATTGACCGCTATCATTCGGTGATGGCGGAGATGGCCGAAAGCTACGGCGCAATGGACGACGCGCGAGCTTTTGGCTACGTTGAAGCAATTTTCCACGGCGCGAAGACCGATTGGATCAAGGACGGCACGCCCGATGTGCGCCGCCAATGGCACAACTTGAAATACTTCACGTGGGTCGAACAGCAAGGCAAGACAGTTGAAGAGCTTGATGCGCAGCGCGATCCTGAATGGTGGATCAAACATCAACAGTTGATCCCGGAAATAGATGCGCGTATTGCGGCTGCTCGCACTAGCTGATAGGTGGGAGGTCGAACGTGTCAAAGTTAGAATGGGATCAATTCGAGTGGGATGGCGAGAACAAAAAGAACGGAAACGTGCAGCACCTACGCGATCATGGCGTCGAGCCAGAAGAGGCGGAAGAATGCTTTTTCCGCGATTACACCTTTTGCCGTGACGAGCGACGATTTGATGACGTTTATCTTTTGGAAGGAAGCACCAATCGCGGTAGGCTACTGCGATTGGTATTCCAGGATAAAGGTAACAAATTGGCACGCATCTTTACCGGCTGGGATATAAAACCGAAGAGGACACGAAATAAATGAAGAAACAATTCAGCAAGTTATCCAAAACAGAACGAGAGGCAATGGAGCTAGCCTACCATCAAATGAGGCCGGAAGATTTTGACGAACAGATGGGGCAAGCCAAACGGCATACTCCGTCTGCAATCCGATTGCCTGATTCACTGGTCACGGCCTTGCAAACAGCCGCGGCAACAGCCGGAGAGACCAGTTACCAACCAATGGTTACACGTTGGATTGAAGAACGATTGCAGCTAGAGACAAGTTTACGATAAGCAGCAAATGAAAAACGTCAACGGCTTTCAATGCTTTGAATGCACGCGCACGTTCAGCGTGGGCGAGATCGAATACGTTTGCCCTGAATGCGGCGGCAACCTGGACGTGCTTTACGATTACGAACAGATCGGCGTGCAATTCAGCAAAGCCACACTTGCCGCTGATCGCAACTTCACCATCTGGCGTTATCGCGCCTTGCTGCCGATTGCGGATTCATCGCCAGTGCCGACGCTCGCTGTTGGTTGGACGCCGCTTTACGATGCGCCTCGGCTTGCGGCTGAATTCGGCGTCCGGCAATTGCTGGTCAAAGACGACGGGCGCAATCCGACGGCTTCGTTCAAAGACCGCCCCAGCGCCCTGGCCGTCGTCAAAGCACAGGAAGCAGGCGCTGACGTGGCAACAACGGCTTCATCCGGCAACGCGGGTGCGGCGCTGGCCGGAATGTGCGCCAGCGTCGGGCTGAAATCCGTCATCTTCGTGCCAGCGACAACGCCTGCCGCCAAGGTCGCGCAACTGCAAATTTACGGCGCAACGGTCGTGCTGGTCGAAGGAAGTTACGAACAGGCTTGCGAATTGTGTCTGGCGGCTTCGGCGCGGTTTGGCTGGTATCAGCGGACGACTGGTTACAATCCATTCACGGCGGAAGGCAAAAAGACCGCTGCTTTTGAAATCGCCGAGCAATTGAATTGGCAGCTACCTGATCGCGTGGTGGTTGGCGTGGGCGATGGCAACATCATCGGCGGTTTGTGGAAAGGCTTTTGCGATTTGAAGCAGTTGGGCTGGATTGACCGATTGCCGAAACTGACCGGCGTTCAGGCGGCTGGTGCTGCGCCGTTGGTGAATGCCGTGAATGGCGACGGCGTAATTCGACCAGTCATTGGGCAAACCGTCGCCGATGGCATCAATGTTGGTGATCCGCGCGATGGCACACGAGCGTTGCGTGCGATGCGCGATTCAGGCGGCGGCGCGGTGGCGGTCAGCGATGAAGAAATCATTGCCGCGATTCCACGGTTGGCACGAGCCACAGGCGTTTTCGCCGAACCAGGAGCGGCGGCGGCCTTTGCCGGATTTATGAAGCTGCGCGAAAGCGACGCGATCCAATCAGACGAGCGTGTTGCGCTGGTTATCACCGGCAGCGGCTTGAAAGACATCAACACCGCGCGGCGTTCGGTCGGAGAACCGCTGCGCATTCAACCGGATTTGGCGGAACTGGATAAACTGCTGGAAGCCTAACCATGCTCATCACCAACGCCACACTCATCACTTGGGGCACGCCGAACCGGATTCTGGAGAAGCACGCGCTGTATCTGGAAGGCGACCGGATTGTTGAGCTTGGTTTGTCGTGGAAACTCGAAGCCAAATACCCGCAAGCTGAAAACCTCGACGCGCGCGGACAGTTCGTGATGCCGGGCAACATCTGCGCGCACACGCATTTTTACGGAGCGTTTGCGCGCGGGATGGCCATTCCGGGCGATGCGCCGAAAGACTTCCCGGAAATTCTGGAACGATTGTGGTGGCGACTGGACAAGGCGCTCAACGTAGAAGACGTGCGTTATTCAGCGCTGGTTTGTTTGATAGATGCGATCAAACACGGCACGACCACGTTGATTGACCATCACGCTTCGCCAAATGCAATTGACGGTTCGCTGGATGTGATTGCCGAAGCGGTCACGCAAGCTGGCCTGCGCGCCTGCCTGTGTTACGAAGTCACCGACCGCGATGGCGAAGAAAAAGCCAAGGCTGGCATTGCTGAAAATCTTCGCTTTCTTCAATCCGCAATCCGCAATCCGCAATCCGCAATCACCGGGACGTTCGGCCTGCACGCTTCGCTTACGCTTTCGGATGCAACGCTTGAAGCCTGCCGCAATGCTTATGACGGCGGCTTTCACATCCACGCAGCCGAACACGAATCCGACCAGTACGACAGCCTGAAAAAGAGCGGCACGCGCGTCATTGATCGTCTGCACAAATTCGGGATTCTGGGCAATCGCTCCATTGTCGCGCACGCCGTCCACATCGATCATCGCGAAGCGGAATTGCTCCGCGAAACCGGAACCTGGGTGACGCATCAACCGCGCTCGAATATGAACAATGCAGTCGGCGCGGCGGATGTGGAAGGCTTGTTGCGACTGGGTGTGAAAGTCGGTTTAGGCAATGACGGCTTTTCCAATGCAATGTGGGATGAATGGAAGGCGGCGTACCTTTCGCACAAAGCCGCGCATCGCGATCCGCGCCGGATGAATGGTGCGACCGTCGCCGAAATGGCAGTCACGAACAACGCCGCGCTCGCCAATGTCTTCTTTCCGCAAGCGTCGTTGGGCGTGCTTTCGCCGGGCGCGTTCGCCGATATCATCTTTGTGGACTATCACCCGACCACGCCGCTCAATGTCGGCAATCTGCCTTGGCATATTCTGTTCGGCTTTGAAAATTCGATGGTCACGACGACCATCTGCGCAGGTAAAGTGCTAATGAAAGACCGGCAGCTACTGTTTTTGGATGAAGCTGGGATTTCAGTGAAAAGCCGCGAATTGGCGGCGAAAGTTTGGGACAGGCTTTAACAAGGTTGAACGAACGAAAGGCAACGTTGATGCTAAATACAGAAGGTATTTTGACTAAATTGAAAGAGCTTAAACCTGTCATCGCCGTC
>JBBQVH010000162.1:0-15417 GCA_038211695.1 Blastocatellia bacterium
CCAAACGTCTTCTCACCTCTCGCCCTTGCCGCAATGGCTGCCTGATGTCTTGCATTACTTGCATCTGTCGCCAACTCTCTACGCCGATGTGCAAAAGAATTCAGCTTTTGACATTTCAATCTTCGGGAAATGACAGCTATAGAAAGAGCCACACCCAAATGATTTTTGCATTCCCCGGTCGCAACAATCCCGTACTTTGACCTGTATAATGAAATCGCATCCGCAGCTATAGACTTTAAGAAAAAGAAACCAACTACGAATAATCACGAATGTCCACGAATAAAAGCAGATGGCCAGGCAAAACTGTGACTGACTGGTTGGCAAGTCCCCATTCGTGTTTATTCGTGGCGATTCGTAGTGAAAAACATTTTCTTGAAAACTATATAATCCCATTTGAGATCAACCCACTTGATCAAGTCACGAGAGGCCGTCATCAATGCGAAGCTCACATAATTTTGTGACGTTTGCGCGTTAGATTGATGGTCTTCTCATCAACAGACAAAGCAGGAGAAACGTAATGCCTAGAATTGCCCGAACCCCACGAACCCCGCGAGTGGCGAGAACTCCACGCACGCCACGAACAGCTCGCCCCCCCAGAACTTCGCGCACGCCACGAACGGCACAAATTGAAAGATCACGCGCCAGCCGCATTCCCGTAATTCTCTTCTTTCTCGCCATCGCATTGGCCCTGGCCATCAATGCTTCCGCGCAATCCACCGACAAAGTCATCAAGCAGGCCGTCAAGGCGATGACCAATAACAAAGGCGAACGCGCCCTTCGCGAAATCAAGTCCTGGCAAGTCAAAGGCACGATCACAAATCTGAAAGACGGTGCAACCGGCAGCTATCAATCAATGGCCGCACAACCGAACCTGTACACGGTGATGTTCGACCAGCGTGGCGTGGAAACGATCACGGGTTACAACGGCAAGTCCGGCTGGATGCGCGATTCACGCGACGGCCTGCGGACAATGACCGGACAGGCCAGCCGCGATTTCCAGGCTGAGGCCATTTACAGGAACGCGCGATGGCTGGATTACAAGAAAGACAAATCGAAGCTCATTCTTGCCGGGCAGACCACGATCAATGGTAAGCCCGCCAATACGCTGGTGCTGACGACACCCAAAAGCATCAAGATCAAAATGCATTTTGATGCCGCCACCGGCCTGCTCATTCGCGAAGAGGTTCCAGCAGATGGCCTCACGCGTGTCTATGATTATTCAGATTTCAGTGCCGTGGATAACGTGATGGAACCGCACGTCATCAACTTGGCCATTGGCGAAGTGCAGTACGCGATCAAGCTGGATTCGGTCAAACACAATCTGCCTGTAGATCGCCAGGCATTTGAGTTCCCCAAAATCTCCAACGAACCGCTGCCCGACATCGCCGGGTTGCTGAAAGAAGTCGGCAAAAACGAAGACGAAATTGATCGGCTTCTCGAAAAGTACGCCTATACCGAAGTCATCACCAGCCGGGAGTTAGATAACAACGGCCAGCTTCGCGAGAAAGAGACCGAAACCTTTGAATTGACCTTCTACAAAGGCAACCGCATTCGCCGCCAGATCGCCAAGAATGGCAAGCCCTTTTCGCCCAGCGAAGAAGCAGAGGAAACCAAACAGATCGAAAAACGCATTCGCAACATCGAAAAGAAAGAAGCGGAGAAAGTACGAAAAGACCAGAAAAGCCGCGAGGCCGACCGCGAAGACGAAGGCCCTCCCGACCATGAGCGGAACAAACGCGTGTCCATCGCTGACGTGCTGCGCGCGTCGAAGCTGGTCAATCCACGCCGCGAACGCTTTCGCGGGCGCGATGTGATCGTCTTCGACTTCGAACCGATGTCTGGTTATAAACCGCAGAAGGATTACGAAAAGTTTTTCGGCAAAATGGCCGGTGCGATCTGGGTAGATGCCGCTGACCACCAGGTCGCCCGTGTCGAAGCCCGGCTGGTGGACTCTTTCAAAGTCGGCGGCGGACTGCTGGCTTCGCTGAAAGAAGGCGGGTCGTTCGTGCTGGAACAGGATCGCGTCAACAATGAGATCTGGCTGCCCACGCGCGCCGACATCAACATGGGCGTCAGGGTCTTGCTGGTCAAAGGACTCACCTTCAATCAGGTGGTCATCTACGGCAATTACAAACGCTTCAATGTGGACGCCGAAAAAGAGAAGCTGAAAGACCCGGTACCGGCGGTCAAGCCGTAAGCCGCTGCCGTCTTGAATCAGTGCCGCATCCAGTGCCAGGATTGGATGCGGCACTGATGCGCTTCGGTCTGGCGTGGCTGCGCTGACGCAAGCGAGACTTCCCCACCCGTTCTCCCATCGTTCTCTACTACTTTCAATCTATCGTTTGTCACCATTAAGAATGAAAACGTTCATGGGTACGCACCGCCTCCGGCGTGCAGTGTTGTAATGTGGTCTCTTGCTTGATGGACGGATCATGACAGAAAGACTGCGCGCTGGAAGCGACGCGTACCCAGGATTTTCGGAGGAAATAAGATGTTTGATCGCAATCAAAAAGCGCGTCGCGGTTTCATCACCGGCCTGTTAATCGTTTCGTTATTTTCCACTTGGACATTTCCAGCGCGGGCACAGGTGCAACGCCGCAAGGCAGACGCAACCACAAACAGCGCCGCTGAAAAGAAACCCGGACTGAGCCGCGAAAAACGAATTCGCGAAATGTGGACGTATCACGAAGCCAATCTTCAGCGATTGGCGCAAACGCACCCGCTGGGTCTGCAAGCCCTGACCACGGACATCATCAATCAGGACACCAACGACATCTCCGTGATTCAGGGCGATGGCAGATTGATCACCTTGCCAACAGCTTTTAATTTGAACGGCCAATCCGTGCAGTTCACGCCGTCCGGCGTTGGCTACACCATCAATACCGGCACTGCCGCCTACGATACCAACCTGGGCACAAAACTGAATTTGAGACTTTTGCCCGCCGTCAATCCGAAGCCCGGAACAGATGCAGGGGATGACGCATACCTGCTGCAGGACTTGGGATTCAACTTCAGCTTTTATGGCGCCAGCTATTCCAGCGTAGCCGTTACCAGTAACGGCAATCTGACATTTCGCCCGGCAGGCGTATCGCAAGTTGATTTCGACGATGGCGCAGTCAGTTCCGGAGAAACGCTGGCAGAACTGCAAGCCGGCCTGCCGCGCATCGCGCCGTACTGGCATGATCTGGACGCGACTGCCAGCGCAACAACGGGAACCAACGGCATCTACCTGCGCCGCGACAGCGACCGCGTAGTCATCTCCTGGAACAACATCCGCGATTTCCAAAACGACCCATCGGTAGATAACGGCATTCATCGTTTTCAAGCCACGCTCTTCAACACTGGCCGCATCGCGTTTACCTACGCGTCCGCGCAACTGACCACGAAGGTGTTGGTCGGAATCTCAGGCGGATTGCCCTCTCTCACGCCGACGCTGGTCAGCTTTACCAGCCCGCCCGCCAATTCAATCAGCACGCCCATCGCGCAGGTCTTCTCCACGCTGACCAGAGTGGATGAGATTGGCGTCGTGCAGGCCTTTTACGCCGCGCATCCGGGCCGCGATGTGTATGACTTCGCCTACGTCTTGACCGACTTCGATTTCGATCTGGGCAATGCCTTCGCCTTCTACGAACCGATTCGCAACAATGTGCAAGGCATCGGCGATCCCAGCGGAAGCGGCTCCCCGGTCTTCGACAGCGATCCGGGCGGAGCCGTTCTCGGCTCGCAAAAGATTCAGGGCCTGCTTGATCTAAGCAACATCAACACCTTGTCCGGCCCCTATCCCGAATCCCCAGCGCAACGCCTGACCACTGCCAGCGGCGCCAATCACGCGCTTTCAGTCATGGGGCAGGAGCAAGGTCATCGCTGGATGGCTTATGTTACTTATCCGGGAAACAACACCTTGCTGCTTGGGCGTGACGACGCGCACTGGAGCTTCTGGCTGAACATGGAATCCACGATCAGCGGGCCTGGCGCGCGCAGGGCGTCTTCGATGGAAGGCAACGTCTGGCGCGATAACGGGAACGGCTCCTTCACCTCAACCGGATTGAACGATGGGTACACGCGGCTGGATCATTACCTGATGGGACTGCGCCCCGCCAGCGATGTGGGCGATACCTTTGTTATTACCGGAGCAACCGGAACCGGAGGCCGCACCCGTATGGATGACACCGAACCTGCGGTGACCGTCGGCGGCACAAAGCTGGCAATCACCGCCAATCAAGTGGTGCAATCGAACGGAGCGCGCACCCCCGATTCCACCACCACACAAAAGAACCTGCGCGCCGCCGTCATCCTGCTGGTTAAACAAGGCACGCAGCCTTCTACTTCGACGCTTAACAAAGTCGCGCGTTACCGGCTGGCGTGGGAAAGTTACTTCGCTCAATCCACAGACTTTCTGGCAACGATCAACACTGGCCTGGCCGACCAAACCACGCCACGGTTTATCGCCGCGACATCCGCGGCCAGCTTCGATCCGACATTGTCGCCCGCAGAGATTGGCGCAATTTTTGGCCAGGGGCTGACCAACACCACGGCCGTAGCTAACGACCAGCCATTGCCCACGACGCTGGCTGGCGTTCAGGTCTTCATTGATGGGGTTGCCGCGCCTCTGTTTTTTGCCGCGCCAACACAGATCAATTTCCAGGTTCCGCGTACGACGGCATCTACCACTCCGTTGTTCGGCGTGCCGTCCGCCACTGCATTGATCGAAGTCGTCAGCAACGGACAATTGATCCGCGCCGGAGCCTTTCAACTTGGCCCCACCGTGCCTGCCGTCTTTACGCTTAACTCCAGCGGTACGGGCGCGGCGGCGGCAGTGGACGCATTTACGGGCGCCGCCGCTCCCTTCAACGCCAGACAATCCAATGGCCAGCCAAACATCATTTCAGTTTTCGGCACCGGGATGGGCGCGGATGCAACGGATGCGGACGGGGATGTTAAGGCGAGCGTGCAAGTAACAATTGACGGCGCGGCAACGACCGTCAATTACGCCGGACGCGCGCCGGGTTTCACGGGGCTGAATCAGTTGAACATCACGCTGCCCGCCAACATTACTGCCGGCACACACACGCTGATCGTATCGCGCAATAACATTCCCAGCCGCCCGGTAACCATCGCCATCAAATAGAAATATGCCAGGGCCTGACAGTCTGAAATTGCCCGAATACCACAACCCCCTGACTTCCCCTTCAGGGGAAGATCAGGGAGAATCGCTTACGGGCTTGAGGCTGCAAGGAAAAGATGCGCCTGGGCGAAGCGCTCTTCTTTCTGCTCAGAAGCCAGGTGTGATAAATAGGGTGAACAATGCCAAACGTGCTCAGACAAGAGGGCTTCAGTTTTATGATCTACGTTGACGATCACGAACCGATGCATACGCACGTCAAGAAGGCGGGCAAAGAGGTCATCATCAATCTGGGCGATGCGAACACGAAACCTGACGTACGTGAGAACAATGGTATGAGCCTGAAAGAACGGCGCAAAGCTTTGCAGATTGCAGGCGAGCAACAAGCGAACTTAATCGAAAGATGGAGGGAAATTCATGGCGGGTCTTAAAGCAGGCCAGTGGACTTACACGGAAGAAGAACTGGATCGAATGTTTAAAGAGGCTGACCGGCGCGGGAAAGAGGCGATGAAAACTGAAGTTCGAGCGCACGCGGCGCGTTACGACCGCAGAACCAAGCGCCTGATCATCGAGTTGAAGAATGGCGCAACTCACATCATCCCCTGCGAATTGATTCAGGGTTTGCGCGATGCCGCCCCGAAAGACATTGCCGCGGTCGAGCTGGGGTTGCGCGGAGCATCGCTGCATTGGGAAAAACTGGACTGGGACTTCACAGTGGGCGGGCTGGTGCGCGGCGTCTACGGCACGATGCGCTGGATGGAACAATTGGAACGCGAGCGTAGACGGGCGAAAGCGAACGCCAGAGTTTCTACGAATGGCCACACACAAGGTAAAAAGACCGGGCGGAGGGTCAGCGCGCCGACAACCGAACCTGTCAGGGAAAAACGAGCCCGCAAGACCGCTTGAAGAGCTGCAGGCCGCCGAAAGCCTGTTTTTGATTTCCTCCAACCTTCAGTCCAATCACAGCTTTAACATTGGTGCGACATTGTCGAGTTGCGCCTTTGCAGCAGCCCAGATCGCGGTCAGTGTGGCGTCGAGCATCAACCGATCCTCTTGTCCCAATGCATTCACCGCTGGTTTGATCGAATACTTTTTCATCAGCGTGGCGCCAGGCTCTGCGGCAATCGGCAACACGCCCAGGGCTTGTGCTGTTCCCCAAGCCTGACCCGCGTCCGTGTAGGCATCAGACGCTGCGGCAAGACTTGCCTTAATAGCTCCTTCCGGAAGCGTAGCAAGCGATTCATCAACCATCGCTTTCGCCTCAACCAACAAACTGCCATATTGACCGTAAGGCAATCCAATTTGCGCGGCGGCGGATAGTTTGCGCAGTGCTGTATAGGCCTTGCGACCATTTGCCATGGTTTTGTCAGAAGCCGGATCAGCCAGAGCGGCCAGAGCAGGTTGATTGGCCGTGCCTTCCTGACTAGCAGTTGCCGCCGGCTTGTCGCTCGCCGCTTTTACATTCGGAAGGTAGGTCAGCGTTTCAATCTCGCTTAAGCGAATCGTTCGCGGGCCATTCGACAGTTCAACCTGAACCGCCTGGCTGTCGCGTCGAAGAAGATTTCCAATCAACAGGTCGCCATTTTTCATTTTGATCGAAACCGACTGCTTCACATTCGTTGGCGCCGGTTTCGATGGCGCTGGTGCAATAGCGGGCGTGGCGCGAACCGTTTTTGTCTTCTGCCGTGAACGGCTTTGGCCAATCACGACTCCATCCAAAAGTAAAAGAGCGAAAATCGTGATCATAACGACGTTGATCTGTTTCATCGCAAGACTCCTGTTCTCTGAGAGGACGTTTCCCTTGGGCAAACGCACATCGTTTACCCTTGCACAGCTTTCTATGAAAAGCGCGTGCCAGCCCCTCTCAGAATTCGTGACAGCAGTCCTATTTCTCGATTCGATACAGGTGCGTTCTGGTTCGCAGGTAAAAAGCTTTTCCAGCAATGGCAGGCGATGCCAGAAAGCCTTCGTCCAGTTGATTGACCGCCAACTGTTCAAAGGTGCGCCCCGGCTTCAGAACCGTGGCTTTGCCATCTTCGCTGAAGATCCAAATCTTGCCATCAGCATACACAGGTGAAGCGGAATATTCTCCGCCGATACGCTGTTGCCAAACGACGCTTCCTGTCTTCGCTTCGACGCAACTGGCGATGCCAGTGTCACCGATCATATAGATCAAATCGTCAATCAACAGGATCGAGGGCTTATTTGACACCCCGCGTTTGACGCGCCACGCGACATGCGTATCGGTAATCAATCCGTTACCGCCTGTGCGCACAGCCAGCAATTGACCGGCGGAAAATCCCGTGGGAAAGAAAATCATCCCAAACCCAAGCACGGGCCGCGTGCTGGCTGAATGCTGCGCGCGCTCTTCCACGCGCCAAAGCTCTTTGCCGGTCAGCGGGTCGTATGAATACGCAGCCTTTGCGCCCAGGCTGATCAATTCCCAGCGTCCGTCAATCTGTGCGACGTGCGGCGTAGAGAAGGCTTTGCGCAGATCGCCGTCGGCAGCGGGCTTGCCGTTTTTGTCCAGGTCTTGAAAGTCTATCGAACGTTTCGTCTGCCAGACGGTCTTGCCCGTGCGTTTGTCCAGCGCGGCGACAAACTGCTGATCGCTGCCGTCAAAATGCATGATCAGCAGATCGCGGAAGAGGATTGGCGATGAGCCGGAACCGCGAAAGTGATTGCACTCAAAATCCCGCCGCTCCCACAACACCTTGAACGTTGCCGTATCAATGCAGGCTGTGCCGGGCGAACCGAAGGTGATGTAGACGCGCCCTTTTTCAATCACGGGCGTCGGTGAAGCGTAGGTATTAAACGGATGCGCATACTGCGGCTGGACAACATCAAACAATTTCAGATCGCGGATGATCTTGCCGGTGTCTCGATCCAGGCAGAGCGCATACAGCTTGCGCCCGTCCGGCGAAGCCGTCGTCAGCCAGACCTGCTTGCCGTAAACGACCGGCGACGACCAACCACGGTCGTGAATGGCTGTCTTCCAAACGACATTCTGTTTCTCGCTCCAATTCAGGGGTAGATCGCGCGCATCGGAATGGCCCGTGCCATCAGGCCCGCGAAACTGCGGCCAGTTGTCAGCAGCCTGCGCCAAAGAACCGGCAAACAACAGCAAAAGCGTGGTGATGAATCGTCTCATCTTCGTTCTCCTCCGAAAATGTGTAGGGCAGGTTCCCAACCTGCCCTACACGCATGCCCGTAAGCAACCGGACAGGTTGGGAACCTGCCCTACACATTTCATTCTTTCGTTACAGCTTCTTACTCAAGTTCTATTGGCGCCTCAGGCCTGCAATGCCTGCTCAACTGCGCGGGCCGGGATGATCGTGCCCCAGCCTTGCCGGTTCACCTCGACGCCATCCAACCGGATTGCCGTTTGAATCAGGATGCCTTTGACCTGCTGCGGCGTCAATCGCGGATTCGCTTCCAGCATTTGCGCCACGACCGAAGAAACAATCGGCGCGGCAAAGCTGGTTCCATCCACGTGCTTGTAGCTGCCGCTGATGACATTGGCATCATGAATTTTGACAGAAACCAGTTGCCGGATCAGATAGACGGGCAGGTCACTCATTGCGTCCAGTTGTGGATCAATGCCGGGGCTGTTTTTGAGCACATCGCGCAATTCGCTGTCCGGCGCATCCTGCAACATGTCGTACAAGCGCGCTTCGGCGGCGGTCGGCGTGCCGGGCAGGATCGGAGCCGCCAGCCAGATGCTGGGCGCGACGATTTCAGGTTTCTGCAATCCGTCAATCGTCGGGCCATAAGACGAATGGTAAGGCGCGTTGTCACCCAGTTCGAGCGTATTGCGATCATTGAATCCGCCCACCGTAATCACCGAAGGCGATGACGCCGGCGGCAGAATGGCGTGCCTGCCGCCATTGCCCGCATTGCCCGCCGCGCAAACAACTACGATCCCGGCTTTGACGACGCGCTCGGCGGCCTGCGATAGACCATCGGTCAAATAGGACTCTTCGTAATCGCCACCGCACGAAACATTGACCACGCGAATGTCGAGTTGTTCGTGGTGTTCAATCACCCATTCCAGGCCGCGCCGGATGTCGTCGTGCACGATGCGATGGGCCGAACCGACTTTGACCAGCACAACGTTGGCGTCACAAGCCAGCCCGCGATAAGCGCCCGCCGATAAATATCCGTTCCCTGCTGCAACCACCGAAGTCATCATCCCGTGCCAACTGGAATCATTTGGCCTGCGGAAGTCCTCTTCGTCGTAACTGGGATCATCAATGTTGACGTAGCGCAGGATGCGGTTCCGCGGTTCAATCAAATCAGGGTGGGGATAAAAGCCGGAATCAAGAAAGGCAATGGTCACGCCTCGCCCGGTGAAACGTTCGTTTGCGCCAACGCGCAGCGGCGTGGGCAAAATGCGATACCCGCGATCACCGAAGACGTTCGGGTTGGCGCGCAATCGGTCGCTGGCTGCGCGAAACAGATCAAAGCAGGGCAGGCATAATCCTTGCGCCGCCAGCCAACCCGGCTCGTTCGAGCGAATCAACGAGATCAGCGATTCATCCGCGTCCAGGCCATCCGGAAATGGCCGATTCCCTGTCCGGCCACAAAGCGGACACTGTTCGTGAATTGTCATGGGTGAAAAGTGAGGAGAAAGATTCTTACTTGCAGCGCGCAGTCTGATTGATGATTCAGGCAGCTACTCAGGTGATCGTCCAAGCGCCTGATTCACGCCGCGCCGCATGTTGTCGAGTCCCGCTGCTTTGTTAATAAAGGAGGTCTTGTCATCCACCGGCACGCCTGTCAGCCCGCGCGTTGTGCGGTCGGCGGTGGAGATAATCACCGGAATCGCTTTTAGCCGCTCGACCGAACGAATGTGTTTGAGCACTTCATAACCTTCCACGTAAGGCATCATCACATCCAGGATAATCAGCTTGAAGTCACTATCGCGATCCAGGATTTCAATCGCCTCGCGTCCATCTTCGGCTTCGATGACCTGCAGATTTTCCGCTTCGGCGACCGCCGTCCATAAAACGCGGGCGTCGCGATCATCATCTGCGATTAACACTCTATCGGGCATTTGGGGACCTCCTGGAACAAATTTCTTTGGGTGTGGGTTTGAGGCGCGCAATCTATCACGCCCTGCTGTAATGGCTCAACAATCATTATCTCTAACACTTTTCGTGGTGAAGTCAGTTGCTTTTGCTACGCATCCGGTGATTGCAGCGGGTGTTTCGACTACTGCTACAAATATTCCGGCAATTACGACTCGTGTTCCGGGAATTGCGACGGATGTTCCAATGAAAGCGACTGCCGTTTCGGGGGATGCGAAGGATGTTCCGGAGAATGCGATCATTGTTCAGGTAAGCCCAATCGGTGTTTTAGTGCATCCTATCGGTGCTGCGGGAAATGTGACTGCCGTATCCAGGCCTGGATTGCTTTCTTGCACAGGCCATCTCCTTGTTTTAGACTCCGCACCGTCACGTTTTCGGAGTTGAACAGCCGGTTTCAGCCTGCGGAAGGCGCGCGGACAACGTGATGACAGCTTGCCGCGAAGCCACCCACGCTTTCCGCCTTTGCCAACACGCTTTTTGCCTTAACCAAAAGGAGAAACACTAGCCATGAGAACTCAAATCATCAAACGTTACGAGACCTTGCGTCGGGTGCGCGAATTCGGCGTCACCTACGCTTCGGACTTTGCCAATCAACCACTGGCCAAAGAACAATTTGCCGCCGTTTCCGAAGCCGTCATCGAGCTGGATAACCTGGCCGTCAATCAATCTTCCAGCGGGCAGGCCGCGCGCAGCGGCACCAGCAGCAAGACCCTGTTGCGCGAAGAACTACACGACGACCTGCTCGGCATCAACCGCACCGCCCGCGCCATGGCGATTGACCTGCCCGGCCTCGAGGGCAAATTCCGCATGCCGCGCGGCAGCGCCGGAGATCAGGCGCTGCTGACCGCCGCCCGCACCTTTGCCGCCGATGCCGTCCCGCTCGCCGAAGAGTTCATCCGCCACGCCATGCCGCCTGACTTCCTGGACGAATTGAAAAAAAGCATCGCCGATTTCGAGACCACGCTCGACAAACGCGCGACAGCCAAAGGCGCAAAGGTCGCCGCCACCGCCGCTCTAGAATCGGCGCTCGAACGCGGAATGATCGCCGTCCGCAAACTCGACGCGATCATCAAGAATAAATTCCGTGGCGACGCGGCCAAACTCGCCGCCTGGGCGACCGCCAGCCACACCGAGCGCATGTCCCGCCCCGCTGCGCCGCCGGTCAACAATCCGCCACCACAACCGCCCCCGCAGCAATAGCCGAGCGCAGTTGAAAAAGGGGTGATGGGGTAATTCAGGCGAGATAACTTCACTCCAAGACGCAAAGACGCCAGGCAGATCAAGGAAGGCCGCTGAGTCAATTTCTTCCCGGTCTTTCTAATCACCCCGGCGACTTTGCATCTTGGCGTGAGATCGCATCTGGCCTGCCTATCCCACTACCAATCTTTCGATGAGCAAACATCGGCAGGTAAGGTGGCTAACCTTCATCGCTGTAGGACTTGTAACAAACCGCTACTTGTCGGCAAGGAAAGTGGCGGCAATTAAGCATTCGCGCTTCAGTTCATTGATCATCCGGTGGTACCAAAATAACCATCCAGCAGCCAGCGCGTGGTAATGAAACCAGAGTGCGAGTTCAATAATAACGATAATGGTTCTATCTCTACCGGCCGGAAGCATATCGAACCAATTATGAAGCGCCCACCACGCCGATAATCCGACGATAACCAAGAAAACAAATACCAGTCGCAAATTCAGGTAAATGGCTCTGCGAGGCAGCACGGCGTCTTTCTGTCCCGACAAGAAGCGAAGGGCCATGGCATGCTTTCCTTCGCTCAATTCACGCTGCATGGTCAGAACAAAGTGGTAGGGGATCAACAGGCAACAACAACCCGCAGACAGAAAGCCTGCCGCCCACCTGAAATATGCTTCCTGCGGCTTGCCCGTACCATTGATTGGTAAATAAGGGAGCAATATCCAGGTCAATCCATAGGCCGTCAGTCCAGCCCCGATCAATAAGCAAAGACTCAATGCCAGGCTGTACTGGTCGCCCCGCAACACGCGCCGATGACAAAGCCTGAGCGCGAAAAAGGTCGTCGTGAAAATCAAAAGGAAGGCAATGGGCGTTGCCCGCAATGCGTAGCTCGCATATCGCTCCAGTTGCATTCCGATCTCGCCCCAATATGCGTCCACATAAAGCAACGCATAGAGCGCGCTGCTCACCACCGCCATCCACCAATGTCCACCGAACGATTCGCCAAGCCGTGCCGACATGCCAAAGCTGGTCGCTACTTCCGTCGGTGCGACGGGCGGCATCAACTCTCGATCAAAGCGCAAGACCTCTACCGCCGAAGTCAGCTTCGTTGCCTGACGCCGGCAGACCGGGCAGGCGGTCAGATGCTCTTCAACCACGCGTCGCTTGGTTTCATCGGCGTGGCCGAAACAGTAATCGGTGACGGCATCGTAAAGTTCGGGGGCGAAACAGCCTTCAGAGTTGGCCGGTTTCGCCAGCGCGGTATCAGGGTTTGCCATAACAAAATCGTCTTGCGGGAAAGATCGCTTGTTTGCGCACGCGGCGGTGTCCCGGCGGAGGCGGGGCGCGTCGCTTCGCCTTGCGGAGTGCTCTCCGATTGATCGTCGAAAAACCGCCGAAACTGCCGCTTGGCTTCGGCCAGCTTGCGTCCGATCGTCCCTTGCGGCAAATCGAGCCGCTCGCTGATTTCAACCGTAGAGTATCCTTCGCGCACATTCAGAAGCAAAACCATCGCGTGCTGCCGCGACATAGCTCGCAAAGCCTCCCGCACCATCAGGCGAGTTTCTTCGTCGTTCTTCCACAGCGCCAGCGATTGAATCAGCGAAACGTTGCGCTCAACTTCCTGCTGATATTCGTCAAGCGCCGAATCCAGCGGAATCAATCCGGCTTTGCCGTCCCCATGCGCTCGCCAGTAATCGGCAATCTTTCCGCGAATGATCCGCTCAACCCAGGTTTGAAACGAAGCGTTGCCGCGAAACAGCCCTCGCTGCATTTGTCCGAGCGCCGTCAACAACGCCTCGTTGGCAACGTCGCCCCATTCCTGCTTTGGCAGCCCTGACATCCGCGCCAACTGCCCCGTCCACAACTGGCAACGGTAGAGAAACAACTCCGCGGCTTCGCGGTCGCCGTTCGCCACCTTTTCAACAAAAGCCAGATCGTCTGTGTGTGTAGCCATTACAAGTGCTTCCAAGCTGGCCGCTGGCCGCAATTCCGCGCCCGCTGGCAGCCGGAGAGAAAATAGTTCGGCGAGGCCGAAGAATTTTGAGAGTTTTTACGACTATGGAGTTGTGATCGCCCAATGCCAACAAATCACGATCACCTGAGAGAGAAACCAGAGTAAAAACCGGCATCGCTGACACTCGTCACTTGATAAAGGCTGATGAGGTGGGTTCATCAACTATGCCGCGCCTATGGAAAAGGCGGGCGATAATAAGCTGGTACGCGAAAGGTTGTAAACAGCAGGTGAGACGCTGCAATTGCACGCGTTTCCAAGTCGTCGAACGAGCTAAGTTCACCCATTTGAATCAAAATCAGAGGAATACATGAAGAGTACGAACCGCATCGTCAGGCTTTCAATCGGATTGACCATCGTTATCTTCGCCATCGCGGCGCTTTCGATTGAGCGAATCGCCACCGCCAAGCTCACGCCGCCACAATCTTCCGCCCATAGTTTGGGCGTCAACCAACCGCTGGAAAAAGTGCTCAACTCCGACGGCACGCTCAATCCTGCTGCCGGATTCAATGGCAGTCTGGATGCGCGCGACTACCGGATAGAGGCTGCCACAAATGGTGCGCCGCCATTTATTCCGTTTGTGGCAGGTGATGAGAATTGGGGCACACAATTCACCCTACCTGGTGTAACAGGTACAGTTAATGCGTTAGCAGTTAGTGGTAGCGATTTATATGTGGGTGGAAGTTTTATTACTGCCAGCGGTGACGCTATAGCTGAAATCGCCAAATGGAACGGCAGCAGTTGGTCAGCGCTGGGCAGCGGTGTGAATTGCAACGTTTTTGCCATCGCAGTCAGCGGTAACGATATCTATGTTGGTGGCTGCTTCTCAACTGCGGGCGGGGTGACTGTAAATAACATTGCTAAATGGAACGGGAGCAATTGGTCAGCGCTGGGCAATGGGGTGACTGGTGTGGTGCGCGCCATCGCCGTCAGCGGTAACGATGTCTACGTCAGTGGAAGTGTTCTTGGTGTTGGGGCAGTTGGTATCGCCAAATGGAACGGTAGCAATTGGTCAGCGCTGAGCAGTGGGGTGAATGGTGAGCTAAATGCGATTGCGGTCAGTGGTAGCGATTTGTATGTTGGAGGTGATTTTTCTATTGCTGGTGGAGTGGCTGTAAATAACATCGCTAAATGGAACGGCAGTAACTGGTCAGTGCTGGGCAGTGGGGTAGATAGTGTGGTTAGAACCCTTGCCGTAAGTGGCAATGATGTTTACGTGGGCGGTGACTTTTCTAATGCTAGTGGGATAAGTGCTCGCTGTATCGCCAAATGGAACGGCAGCAGTTGGTTAGCGTTGGGCATCGGGCTCAGTAGCAATACCAGTAATGTGAGCGCTATTGTAGTCAGTGGTAGTGATGTCTACGTCGGTGGAAGTTTCTTTACGGCTGGTGGAATAACTGTTCAGCGTATCGCTAAATGGAGCGGCAGCACTTGGTCAGCGCTGGGCAGCGGGGTAGAAGCTCAAGTCGGAGTGACACGCCCTGTCCGTGCTATCGCTGTGAACGCCAACGAAGTTTATATTGGGGGATTTTTTAGGACTGTTGGCGGTATAACCGCGATGAGCCTAGCCAAGTGGAACGGCAGCGCTTGGTCAACATTCGCCGGGATTAACAATAGTGTTAATGGTGTAATACGCGATCTCGCTATAAGCGGCACAGATGTCTACGCAAGTGGTGACTTTTCTAATGCGGGTGGGATTACCGCAAACAACGTTGCGAAGTGGAACGGCAGCAGTTGGTCAGCGCTGGGTAATGGAGTGTGCTGCGGTGTAGTTAGCGCCATCGCTGCAAACGGCGGAGATGTTTATATCGGTGGAAGATTCTCAACAAATGGGCAGAATAATATTAACATCGCCAAGTGGAAGGGTGTAATTTCGTCCTGATGTAGCGATAAATGTAATATCTGCAATAAAATCGGCCCTCCATAAAACGAGAGACTACCTCGTTTGTAGCTTGTCGAGAGCATCAGGAGGACCGAAAATGAAAGCTAGCATAGGCGTCAA
>JBBQVH010000163.1:0-15168 GCA_038211695.1 Blastocatellia bacterium
GAAGAAAGTCGCTCTGACCGCCTGCATGCACAAACTATTGACCATCCTCAACGCAATTATTCGCCACCAAGAAGAATGGAAATCGCCGCAGATCTCTGCTGCGACCTCTTGACTTCTTACACAGTTGCTCTGCGGTGAAGATCACGCAGCTTGTAACATTACTTTTTAGGCACTACCCAAAATAGTATTACGGATTCGGCTCGCCCACCTGTAATCGCACGTAGCTCAAAATCCATGACAAATAACCGTAGCGTGCGAAGCGGATGCGTTTGCCGGAGAGGGCAAAATCCGTGTTGACAGCTTTCAGGATTTCCGCGCCCGCGATCAGATTGCTCGGCGAAAAGGCGTTGCGAACGGATTCTATCTCTTTCTCGGCTTCAAGTCGCACCTGACGGCTGGTAATGCGCTTGGCCAAATTCGGATTCAGTAATTTCTGCAACCCTTGCGGGTCTGTCGTCATCATCCGATAAAACGTATCAATGTCTTCGCCGGTCAGCGGAACAAAAGTGCGGCGGTCTTCCGGGTGCAGCAGGGTCGCCATTGCCCAGACGATGCCGCCGGTCAGATAAACACGTTGGCGATTGTACAAGCCGGGCTTCCGCTCCATCTCTTTGCGCAGCGGAATGCGAACAGACGTTGGGCTAAGCTCTTTTGCCTTGCGCGCGAAGTCCGTTAAATCAGCCGCTTCGCCAACGGTGTGACTGACTTCATTGGTGAAAGTAACCGTGCCTTTGGGAATGCTGACCGTGACGTAATCGTAGTCGGCAACGCCGGTCGGCATCTGGCGAATGGTTTGATAGCCGCCTTTGGTATTGCCGCTGCCAATGTCCAGCAACATCGAGATGCCGCGATTATCAATCCAACCACCATTCTTGGCTCGATAGCGTTGTGGGATGGTGCCAACGATGCTCAGTTGCACTTCCGTTTCGACATCCAGAAAGGACATTGTCTTGCCGGTCTTTTCGCGTACGGCTTTGACCAGGTCTTGGGGATTGTCCGCGCGCAAACCGCTGCTGCCGATAATGCCGATGCGATCTTCCGGAATGTCGTATTCGGTTTTCATTCGCGTCAGCAGCTTGCCGATGGCGGTGGCGGTGTCGCGAATGACATCAGGCGCGAACTTGCCATCTTTAAGCTGCATGATCGTCGTATTCACGACCTCGGCGTAGACCAGTTTGACGTTGTAACCGTCTTCGCTTTCGGTGGCGCGGATGGCCGTTGCCTTGACGCCCTTCGAACCAACCTCGATCCCGCCATACAGCATTCCCGATTCCTTCTGAGCAGCGGTTTGCGCGCGCGCAGGCAGGGCCAGGAATGTCAGAGACAGGACGATGAGGAGAAGTGCTTGAACAGAGTTTGAAAAATAGGAACGGATATACATTGCGTGCTCCTCCGAAGAAGTGGAACAGGCTTTAGCCTGTTAGTTGACCGATCCGCGAAACTGCTTCGTCAATTTGACCAGCGCGAAAATCAGCGCCAGCCCAACCAGCGAAAGCAACGTCAGGATGACCGGCAGCGACAACCATGAATCTTGAGACGGTTGTTTGCGTGCTGATGTGTCTGCCGCTGCCGCTGTCGAATTGCCAGACGCGATCAAGGTTTGTGTTGGAGGCGTCGTCATTGCGGCGGAACCTCCCATCACTGCGCTGGGGGATGGGGATTGCTCTACTGTTGCGACTGGTGTTGGCTGCGTTTGAATGGCGGCCAGCGATGGTGACGTTGCTGGCGCAATTAGCACAGGCGTCGGCGCGGGCACGGCATTGGCAGCCAGTCGTGTTTCTGCCGTGGCCGGTTGTTTTGTTTCTGACCGTCTGTGGCGCGAATTCTTTCGCGACGTTGAAGTAGATTCAGTAGGCCCTGCTGACGTGCTGCCGACCAGGATGCCAGTTGGCCGGGAAGGTGGGGATGAAGTTTTCTCCCGTTTGGTTCGCTCTTTCCTGCCGTGTTCTCTGGCTTCGGGAAAGAGGTCTGTGGGATCGAATTTATTCATCGCTCGCTTCTTTTCGGCGGGAACAGTTCCCGCTTGTTGGTGCGGGAACGCGGCAACGATGGTTGCCGCGCCGAAAAGCAGGAGCATGGAGAGCGTCAACAAATTTCTTATTGGTTTCATTTGCCTTCACTGTGGGAAGTGAAGCCGAGGGGGGAGGCTCAGCTTATAGTTGGTGAAATGCTGCAAGCCCCAACCAAACCAGCGCCAACACCAGCAACGTGATAAATACACCGTAACTGACCAGCTTCAGTTTGGCGCCTGTCAGGTTCGGTTTGCTCAGACCGGAAAACATCTCATCCGCTTCAACGCTAATCGCCGCCGCAACCGCGCCGGAATCGTTGTTGCGCACCACCTGTTCGGACATCGTGCGCAACTCTTCTTCCTGTTTGCGCAGCACTTTTTTATAGCCGTTTTCGGTCGTGCGATATTTGTCTTCGGCCTTGCGCAGTTTGGTTTCAAGCTCCTGCGCCTTGGCATCAGCGCTGGCGCGCGATTGTTCGGCGGCGACTCTGGCTTTCTGTTCGGCTTCCATCTGCAGGCGAAGTTGTCGCAACGCGTCGCCGTCTTCCGCGGAAACCGAAACCGCCGCCGGGTTCCCAACAGACAGCGAGCCCGCTTCCGGGTTCTCCCAATTGAGTTCCAAATGCGGGCTGACACTCGCCAGTTCTTTGAGCATTTGTTCCGTTAAGGTTCTCAATTCGACCTCGCGCTGTAAGCTCGCTTCGGCGGCGCGGTACTTTTCTTCCATCTGGCGCGCGATGGCATCGGCTTCGTACAGGAGCGATTCAGCAGCGCGGGCGGCCTCTTCGGCAATTTGCACTTTGGCTTCGGCTTCTTTGGCCGCATGGTTGGCGTCGCCGAATGCCTGCCCGGCAGCTTCCACTTTCCCTTCGGCTTCAGCGCGCAAATCTTCGGCCAGCAGACGCGCTTCGACTTCCTGCTTCAACTGGATTTCCAATTCGGCCTTCGCTTTTTCGGCTTCGACGCGCCGGGCTTCTTCGGCCTGCGCGGTGTCCAGCCATTGGCGAGACTCTTCTTCGGTCTGTCTGAATCTCTCTTCAAGCTGCCGGGACTTTTCTTCGATCCGCCGGGATTTCTCTTCGATCTGAACAACGCGTTGTTCCGCCAACAGTCGCAACTCAGCCTCTTCCTTGAGCCGGGCTTCCGCCTGCATCAGTTTGGTTTCGGCCTGGCGAAATGTCTCAGCGGCTTCGCGGGAACGGACTTCGGCTTCGCGTGCGATGGTGGTGATTGCCGCGCGCCGCCGCTCAAGTTCTTCACCATAGGGTTTGTTCGCCATCTCCGCGCTCAAGGCTTCGGGCGCTTCGGCAGTTGCTGCTCTGGATTTCATACGTGCAAGAATTGCCTCCATCCGGGATTTGATTTCCACCGTCTCCGTTTCATTTCCATTTGGTGCATTCCCGTTCGGCCTTTTCCTGTCTTCGGGTTCGTGATCGGCGACACGAGCGCTTTCGGCCAGCTTCAATTTTCCAGTGTTTTGTTTTGGGCGCTCCAGCGGCAGCACGTTGCCTGACTTCTTTTCAGCATTCGCTTGCTTCTTTGCGTTAAAAGAATCGCTTGAAGGAAAACTTGTCGTCTCAGCGTCGAAATTTTTCGCCTTATCCGTGAGCATGGGTTCTATACCTCCTGTTGAGAGGGGGGAAATGATCTCTTCTACCGGTTATCTATACTGTTGAATGGCAGGTAGGCGCACCAATAGCCCTAGTCGCTAGTGCCTGCGTAGACCTACGAACAGTAAGCTGTAAATGTAATGAGACAGAGCGAGAGGCTTAGTGCCCAGCACCAAAAGAACGCACTAAGCTAGTTGGTGTGAAGAACCACTGTCCGGGGATGACAGCTTCGGTTGGGGGAAAGAATGCGGCAACGTTTTCGTTGAATATCTTTGGGGTGGGGCACGGACGGGAAAAACTACTAAAACAAGGATCGAGTTGATTAAACACAATCATTGCGCGGGAAGTCAATCGCTAATTTCATCCGAGCGACAAAATCGCTCACTTTTTAGTTTGGTAACTGGGAGCGCCGAGCACCATCTCGGCGCTCCCGGCATTTCATCGCACACTGAAATCCATCCACTGTTCCGTGTGCGCAACCTTCTTCTTTGCCAATCCATCAGTCACGATCAAATGCAGCAGATAATCGCCTTCGGGAAAGTTGTTCAGCCGCAACTGGCTGACATAATCGAAGCGCTTCGGATTGGTGCCCGGCGTGACTTCCAGCAATCGCGCGGGCATTTGATAAACGGGTTTGCCGTCATGGTAAATCTCAGCTCGCACGGTGATCTGCGGTTGCGGATTTTTCTTGTCGGTGGTTGCGTTATAGATCGCCGCGCCAAATTGAATCCAACTGGTGCGGGCGAATTTTCTGACGTAGGGCGAAGTTGGCAGCGCGCTATTTTGCGGGCTTTCGCCTGCGGGTTTGTCCACCGCCGTGGTGACGGTGTTGCTGGCAGCGGCGGCATCTTTGTTTGCGATTGTTTTGTCCGCTGTTGCCGCTGGTAACTTGGGCGCAGTTAAGATCAAGCCGGACATTCCCAGTTTTCCCTTGCTCAAATCGGGCACTTGAATGAACTGGCTGGCGGTTCCCGCCTGTCCCGTGGCATCGTCGCGCAGCACGGCGCGAAGCTGATACGCGCCCGACCTTTTCAGCGGAAAGTCTTTGCGATATGCCAGGCCGTTGGCCATCACCTGTTGGTATTGCTGTTCGTTGAATTCAATGTTGATGCGGTTCGCCGTCATATCCACGGTTGCGCCCTTTTCATCGAATGCAAAAGCGGCGAGGTCCAGATTGAGCGCCTTCTTTCCATTTGGCATGTCCTTGAACGTCAACTTTGAACAATCAATGTGAAAGAGCGCGCGCACCAGCGGCCCTTCTTTTGACGCATTGAAAAAGTAAGGCGTCATTCGCAGCGACAAATCGCGTTTGCCCAATGGCGACAGCAAGGCCGCCAGAATCTGCTGCCCGCGCGTCCTGGGTTGTTCCGGCTCGACAACTTCTTTTTCGCCAAAGAACCCGCCGTTCGTTCGCACGCTCAGGCCAGGCCGCAACGCTTTGATTTTGATCTTATGAAACTTCCGGTCGAACTTTTCATCTTCGGGATCGAAGCCGAGGCTGTAATAACTTTGCTGGTCGTAAAGCGCTTCTTGAATGCCGATGTTCAGATCGTTGGTGTTGGTCACGGTGAACCCGCCGGTCAGATTCGACAAGAAGACCGGTCCTTCCAGCGCGGCCTGCGCCGAATCAATCGCGTCGGAATACTGATTGGCGCTGGGTTTGCCGCCGACATCGCCGCCCGGCGTGTAAGGCGCCAGCCCCTTGGCGTCAATCGAGTAAATAACCACGCTGGCGCGCCGTGCGACTTCGGCCACGCCCTGCAATTGCTGCAAGATCAATTCGCTGGTGTTGTCATCGTTGGTTTTGCTGTTGATGCGAAACCCGTCCGAAAGCAGCACCACGCTTTTGCGTCCGGGCAGGGCGCGCAACGCCTGCACAACAAACGCGATTGCGCCCAGCGTGCCGGTGGTAAACGACGTATCGCGGAATTCATCGAATTGATCCAGTACGGCTTGCTTGTCGGTTTGGTCGTTGGTCGGCGCGTCGCCTCCGGCGTCAGAAAACGTAGGGTTCATATCGCGGCTCAACGGATTCCACGACAGCTTTTCGATTGCCGAAAACAGGATGCGTTTGTCGCTGGTGAACTGTTCCAGCATTCCCATCCCGTTGCCCGTGCGAATGATGGCGACCATATCGCCTTCTTGCATCTGTTCGGCGACGAATTTGCGCATGGTTTCGCGAACAAACTCCGTGCTCTTAAACGACAACCCCAGGTCGTCCACAATGAAAGCCATCGTCCGATGAATTTCCGACGGATCAATTTGCCGCGTCGGCATGGTTTCGGGCGCGGGTTTGGCGTCAGTCTTCTTCTTTGGCGCGTAATCCCGTTTGACCAGCGTCGGCAGGTTGATGTGCTTGAAGTGCGTCAATGGCTGCTTTTTGCCGTCCACCGTCAATTCAAAATCGGCTTGCGTCAAATCCTCAACGTGCTTGCCTTTCTTGTCCGTCACAACGGCGTCTACCTGCACAAGCTGCGTGTTGATGCGCACAGGGTCTTGCGTCGGCGGCGTTGACGCTGGCGTTTGCCCCGGCGGGTTTTGCGGTGAATTTTGTTGTTGCTCTGGTGATTTGCCGGCAGTGGCCGGATTGGCCGGATTGGCCCGATTGGTTTGACCTGTTGGACTAGATTGCTCTGTTGGATTTGGCTTCACCGGTTGCTGCGCGAATCTGGAAACAGGCGCGCCAACGATCAACAACACGGCGACAAGCGTAAATACGACGAAGCGCTGAAATACGACGAAGCGCTGAAATCGAATCATCCTTCCCCCTGGGAGCGCGAGGCATCCTGCCCGCAGTTCTTGAAGCTATTGAAGCGCGAAGCTTCCTTTATCTTCGCCGCATCGCGGCGGCTGACCTTAGCCGTGGGTGAAACCCACAGTAGGTAGGTAAAGTTCTCAGGCGTCGCGTCAGCGACGCCTGAATTCAAAAGTCGCTGACGCGACGTGAATGCCTTTTCCTCTTGTTCCGTGGGCTTCACCCACGGCTAAATTCGAGTGCCGCGATGCGGCAGGAGAGGCGAGCAGTTACATTTGGATTTCTCTTTGCGGTCATAAGACGACTGACATTAACCCAAGGTCACGGTGAAATTTTGATTGCCCGCCATCCCATCTCAGATTAGACTTGCGCCGCCTCGAAACAAACGAAGCATGCAGTCTGTTTCGTTCCTGATCCCCAATCATTTTTGCCCCACGATTACTGACGCTTTTGCATTACTGGGCTAGCCCCTGACCGCGAGGGGCGCTCGATTCCTTACAATCTTGACCGTCTATTCCTTAAAGGAGTTCTCCCTCAGATGGGCATCTTTCAAGCCATCCCGACAGATCGTTGCGGCGACACCATTCGCGCCGCGCAAAAAGAAATCATCAACCGCGCCAACGAAAACCACCTGACCACCGAAGGCTGGTCGCTGGCGGAACTTCGCCTGGACGATGGCGACGTCGAATGGTTGCACACTTGGGCGCACGCATTGGACGAAGACACAACCAACCGCTGGATTTCGCCTGGCCACACCGCCGCCTTTTGGGGAAATCCGCAAACGCGCCGCGTCGGCATTGGCATTCTGATGATGTTGCTGGCGGCGGAACAGATTCGCCGTTACTCAGGACCCACAGAGACTGGGGAATGGAATTGGCTGGTTAATTTCGCAGCCTCGTTCAACGAACGCACGCGCGTCATGCTGTTTAAAGATGGAGGATTAAGCAGCCCGCTGGTCGGTTCACTGCGCGAAGCTTCTCAGCGATTACGCCTGCGCCTGAACGGAGATTGGGGAACGCCTGAATCACAAGCCGAAAACCTCGCTCTGCAAATTGGTTTGCTTGAAACCGATCTGCCCGAACGATTCCCGCTCTGGCTGAAAGGCGAAGACGTTCCGGAACATATCTGTGTGCTGCTTGACCCGATCAACGGCAGCGATAGCTTCCTGCATCTGTGGCAAACCTGCTGTGAATTTTTGCAGGGCTACAGGGAAGAACCTGAACTGCGCGACACCTTGGAAACCAGCGTCTGGATTTTGCCGCGTTGGATTGACTCGATCGTCAAAACGCTTCAAACCAATCGCAATCCGCAATCCACATCCGAACCCGCGCCCGTCCGTCCCGGCACTGGCTCGCTAACTCCGCTCGTGCACGAACCCGAAGACGTCTTCGGCGCGTTTATGCCCTACGGCGGAGCCAAAACCATCATCCGCGCCACCAGCGCTTTGCTTGAACGCGCCGACAAACGTGGCCTTCGCATTCAACCTTGGTCACCGACTGATTTGCAGATAAGCGATTACGATTACGCCTGGCTGCGCGTTTGGGCCACCCGCCTGGAACCCGAAACCATCGCCCACATCGCCGAAACCGAACGCCAATTCGAAGCCGGCGAATCCCAAGTCAGTTTGCGCGCCGCCCTGGGCAGCTTGCTCGCCCTATGGATCGCCGAAACCGCCCACCGAGGCGAAAACGGCGACGACGAACTTTGGGCCTTTATCGCCTCCAACGGCTTCAAGCCTGCTGTCGCGGCGGAACTGTTTCGGCAAAACCAGCCAAGCAGCTTCTTACGTGTTTTACTCACGGGAGCCGTACGTGAATTAAGATTGCAGGAAAACTTCATTTCTGCAGAAGTATAAGATTCTTTAAACTGTAACCTACTACTGTAGTAGTAAGGTTAATGACAAAGTGGGGTAATCTAAAATGGATAAAACCAATTTGGTTGAAAAAGTATCGCACCTTTTTAGGATAAGCGGCTATAAGGTTGATATTAGCGTTAATATCAATTACAGAGAGATAGACGTTCGTGCAGAAGAAACTCAAGGCCTTGTCAGGAAAGTTATATTAATAGAGTGTGCAGATTATGCGACACCGGTTGGAGTCCGTAAGTTGCAAGAAGATATTTTCAAGCTTCGATCGGCAAAAGAGCAGTTGAAGGACAATGCGATTGTCATGCATGTATCTAAGCACGGCTATACGCAAGATGCTAGTGGTTATGCCCTAAAGGCTGGGATATCGATTTTTTCTATTAGAGATCTTGAAAATCAACTGGTCAATTTTGATTCATACATTCAGGCTGTTGAGAGCGAACAACTTCGTGAGACAATTTTACGTGAATACCAGCCTAACAAAATTCAGTATGAAAGAAGTCCCCGGAGCGCTCAGTCTTCTCTAAAATTTTTGCAAACCTGGCTCGATTCTGATGAAAGATGGCTGACACTTTTAGGAGATTATGGAGTGGGGAAATCATGGACACTCAGGCGTTTTCTTTATGCTCTTACCCAGAAGTACAAAGATAACCCGGAAGACTCATTGCTACCTTTCTTTATTCCCTTACAGCGTTTTACGAAGGCGTTCGACTTCAATAATCTCATTCTGCGCACATTCCAGATTTATGGGCTATCCGGGATTCACTTATCAGCCTTTGAGTATCTTATGAATCAAGGAAGAATACTTTTTCTTTTAGATTCCTTCGATGAAATGGCACAGCATCTAAGCCGGGAAACAATCAGGGAAAATCTCAAAGAGATATTGCTCGGAACCTCTAAAGAGTCGAGAGCTATTATGACCTCTCGCCCAAACTACTTCGAGGGTAGGGCGGAACGATTACTGGTCATTGAGAAGGAGGGCTATGCACAATTGCATGCTCTGGACAAAAGCTACTTTATTCATCAAAACACAACCTCCCGAATAATCAGTGAAAAGCTTGAAAGGTCACAATTCGCCCGAATTCACGACCTTTCAATTGATCAGCGAAAAGAGTTATTTAGGATTGTATTGGGGACAGATACCCCTGCTTACAAAAGGCTAATTGATCTATTTAATAAATTCCAGGAGCTTGAGACTATCTCTCAGCGAGCAGTAATCGCGCGTCTTCTTACGACAGTGGCTGAGACGTTGGCATTTTCAACTGAAGTCATGACAGTTGAGGGATATCCATTAATTCCTACGGAGCTAGAACATTTAAATCAAGCAAAGGTATTTGAGATTGTAACCTATAATTTATTGCACAGAGACCAAATCATTGGGTCTCTAAGTGCGTTTCAGCGATTAGCTTTTTTGCGTCACTTAGCTATATTTCTTCAGCGGCAAGGGCATAGTCCTTTTGCCTCTCCAGAAGAAGTTCGAGAATTGGTGCGGGAAATTTTTGAGAATGAATTAAGACGTACCGACACGCCGGAACAAATGCTAGAGAACTACTACCGCACTTGTCGGCGACATTCTGGCCTGACGACTGAGGGGCAGTTTCTTGATAGTAGCGGAAGCATAGATTTTCCGGTTGATGAATTAGATACTGACTCTAATATAGGCTTTTCGCATAATAGCTTAAGAGAATATCTAGTTGCTGATGCAGTAGTGGATTATGTTCTTAACGACACAGATTATCCCCGGCTCTCAACTATTATAGCCACTGACCTTGTCGGAGATTTTGTAGTTCTTAAGACAGAATATGATAATACGATTATTTCTGTTTTAATTTCAAAATATCTTTCCTGTACAGAATCTAGGCTTCGAGAATTATTATTTAGGATTATATATAAATTTATTCATTCTGACCCGCAGAAGCATTTGCCAATGCTCGGCCAGCCTCCATCTATATTAAGTATTGATTTGACCGGCTTGGATTTCTCGGGAATGTCTCTAAAAAATGCTGAAATGACAGGCTGTATAATCATGGAAACTGACTTTAGAAAGAGTGATCTCCGCCTGGTAAACTTTAAAGGATCTATTATGGAGCAGGTGCAATTAGATGGTGCACAATTGGAGCAATCAGATTTTAGAGAAGCAGAAATTACATCAATCTATGTTTACGATGATTATAGCGCTCGGACAACGGCCATGCTGACCGGTAAAGATGCAAGACAGTGGTTATACTCAAGAGGGGCATTGGTACATCCATCTGAAGACCTCAATCCTCTTTTGGGGCGCCCATGGTATGAGGCTGCTCGTGAAGTTACCCGGACATTAGAGCACCGAATAGCTGGGAGTCATCAGGATACGTCGCTAGCAAAGGGAACTAGCCTAAGGCACCGGAAATTCGCCAAACAATTTGTTGAATTTTTGGTTTCACATAAAATTCTTCTGAAGAAGAAAAAATCGGACACCGGGCCTGGTTGGATTGTCCTGGTTAACCCCAAGTTTCGCAATGTTATTAAATCTTTCAGCCAGGATGGTGCAATAAACAAAGAGCTTGAGCCTTTCTTCAAAAAGCATTTATCAGATGAGGATAGCATAGATATCTCACAGTTTGCTTTACCTAAAATCGAGGATACGCAATTTTAGGAATCAAACTGTGTATATTAGTTACTGTGAGCGACGGATATATACGGCGATTAAATCAACGCGCATTTGCTTGGGCAGGTACTTGAGCCTGTATAGGTATTTACCTAAGTGATGGCGATGTGCAGGCATTCTGGATTTCCCGCTCTAGCCTTAAGCAGCATAGGCAAATCGTGGCCGAGTAAATCACCGATGCGTTCGAGCTTCACATCCGCCGCAGGGTACTTGGCCAGTACCTCGGGATCGAAGGCGTAATGTCCCTGCTGCGGGAATACTGTGGTCAGCCGCTGGCCCCAAGCTTCTTTCATCGCCGCCAGAATTCTCAGCTTGTCATCCACCATCACGTAATGATCCGCCGGGTAGCGGCGTCCCACGTCGTCCAACTCCAACTCTTTGTGAGTGTAGATCAGGACGTTCTTGTCCACGGCTTCGAACAAGCCGGAGCGTTCGATCTTGCGCGGCTGGAAGAGGACGTCGCCGTCCGAGAGGATAACGACGGGGCCCCATTGTTTGCAATATTCCAGCACATCCAGCGAATTCGGATACAGCCGATTGGCGAACGGGTAGTTGACCAGATACGTCGAAACAGTGTCGTGCGGGTAGGCGATGCGATAGCGCTGCAACGCGCCAAGGTAGTCCGCGTTGCCCAATTCAGTTCGCAGTTGTTCGAATATCTGCCAGTAATGCGCATTACGCTCCGGTCCGGCTTCACGCTCCAGGTAGTTTTTCAAATCGCGCATTACCCGGTCATTATCGAGTAAGGTGTTATCCACAGGAAGGTGTCTTGAAAGGCGAGCCGGATTGCTGATCGGTTTTGCCCATCGGAAAAAGTTGTGGTAACTTCCGGCTTACCTCAGAACGTCACAAATCAACTGACAACACAATCAATCTCAATCAAAAGAAATCGAGAGAGAATCTTGGGGAAGAGCTATGCCTAAACTTTCAATCCGTGATCTTGATCTTGCTGGGAAACGAGTTTTCATCCGCGTGGATTTCAATGTGCCGTTGGAAGACGGCAAAGTCGCCGATGACACGCGCATTACGTCGGCCATTCCAACCATTCAATATGCCGTGGACAAAGGCGCGCGCATCATTCTGGCTTCGCATCTGGGCCGTCCTAAGGGTGCGCGCAACGCGAAGTATTCGCTGAAGCCCGTCGCGGAACATCTGGCCAAAGTTTTCGGGGTGCCTGTCGCCTTTGCCAATGACTGCATTGGCGAAGAGGCTGCGAAGGTCGTCAATAACTTAAAAGATGGCGAGATTGCGCTGCTGGAAAACCTGCGTTTTTATGCCGATGAAGAAGCCAACGATCCAAAGTTCGCTGAACAACTGGCTTCGCTGTGCGATGTCTACGTTAATGATGCTTTTGGCACTGCGCACCGAGCGCATGCTTCGACGGAAGGCATCACCAAATTTGTCAGTCAGGCGGCTGCCGGATTCCTGATGGAAAAAGAGCTTCGTTATCTGATCGAAGCATTGAAAAGCCCGCGCCGTCCCTTTGTTGTGATTCTGGGTGGAGCAAAAGTTTCGGACAAGATTCAAGTTATCGAAAACCTGCTCAACTCTGCCGACGCTGTATTGATTGGCGGCGCGATGGCATACACCTTTCTGAAGGCGCGTGGACTGGAAATTGGAAAGTCTTTGGTTGAAGACGACAAGACGGAATTGGCCAGCCAACTGGTGGCCAAAGCCAAAGAACGTGGCGTCAAACTGGAACTGCCGACAGATCACGTCATCGCCAACAGCCCGAACGATGCCGCCAGCGCAAAGACCGTCAGCGTGGAGGCAACGCCTGCTGAAATGATGGGGCTGGATATTGGCGCTGTGACGCAGGCAGCCTATGCAAAGATCATTGCTTCGGCGCAGACCATTATCTGGAATGGCCCGATGGGAATGTTTGAAAAAGTGCCTTTCGATCAAGGTACGCGCGCCGTGGCAAAGGCCGTGGCTGAAGCTTCTGAAAAGAATGACGCGACTTCAATTATCGGCGGCGGCGATAGTGTGGCGGCCATTCACGAATCAGGCTTGGCCGACAAGATTACTCATATTTCTACGGGTGGTGGAGCGACATTGGAATTGCTGGCAGGCGATACCTTGCCGGGTGTGGCAGCGTTGACCGAAAAATAGTTACCCACGAAGTCAGGCACTTTTGTTTTTTTGCGAAAAAACGATTCTTCGCCGCATTGCGGCGGTTGAATTTAGCCCAGTACTTTAGTGCTGGGTGAGCGAGCAAAGAAGATTCGCGTCACGTGAGTGACGCTTGAAACCTTTACGGCAATGGCCCCTATTCAACCGTCGCTACGCGACGGGAACCATTTGGGTGTTGCTACCCGGCGTTGAAACTGCCGGGCTAAAGTCAGCCGCCGCTAACGCGGCGAAGACCCCAATCGTTTGGGCGGGGCAAAAGAATCCTGACATCAGAGTTTATCCACGAAGAGCACGAAGCATCACGAAGGCAAAAACAATCTTCGTGTCTCTTCGTGCTCTTCGTGGAGGAGAAAAGAAGAATGCGAAAACCAATTATTGCCGGAAACTGGAAGATGTTTAAGTTGATCAGCGACGCGGTGGCGACGGCCACTGCGCTGAAACCGCTGGTCGTCAATGCCAATCATTGCGAAGTCATCATTGCGCCGCCTTACACGGCGATTAAAGCCGTTGCGGATCGTCTGGAAGGATCGAACATTAAGGTTTCAGCGCAGAATGTTTCAGCCGAACTCAAGCACGGCGCGCATACGGGCGAAATCTGCGGCGATATGCTGAAAGACACGGGTTGTTCGCATACGATCATCGGCCACTCAGAGCGGCGCGCGATGTATGGCGACACGGACGCGGTGGTGAATCGCAAGATTCGCGCGTCATTTCACTTCGGTTTGACGCCTATTGTTTGTGTCGGAGAAACGCTGGAAGAGCGTGATGCGGGCAATGCGGAAGCGGTCGTTGCCACACAACTTGCGCAGAGCTTAGCTGAGTTGACAGCTTTGGAGGCCGTCCGTATAGTGCTCGCCTACGAACCGGTATGGGCGATTGGCACTGGACGCACCGCGACTCCCACCCAAGCCCAACAAATGCACGCATTCATTCGTCAGTGGATTTTTGAGACGTTTGATTCAAACGCCGCCGATAGTCTGCGGATTTTATACGGTGGCAGCGTCAAGCCGGAGAACATCTCCGAACTGATGCGCGAAGCCGATATTGACGGCGCGCTGGTAGGCGGAGCGAGTCTGGAAGCGGAAAGCTTTTCTCGCATCGTAAACTTCGACCGGTAGACTGAATTTATAACCGTTTGGCAGGTAGCTCATTTTGATTTTCGCATATTTACTCAAAGGCATTTATGTTCTGGCTTGCATCTTTTTGATCCTGGCCGTGCTCTTGCAGTCAGGCAAAGGCGGAGACGCATCCGGAGCGTTCGGCGGCGGCGGCAGCCAATCTGCCTTCGGCCCGCGTGGCCCGCAGAAGCCGCTGGAAAAAGCGACAGCCATCCTGGCGGCCATCTTTATGGTCTTCGCATTGCTTTTCTCCGTGCCCGGCTTCGGCGTCAGTTCGGTCATCCGCGAAGGCGGTGCAGCGGCTCAACCGATCACTGCTGCCAGCCCGGTTGCTTCACCTGCTGCATCAAGTGCAAGCCCTGGCGCGTCTCCGGCTGCCAGCCCGGCTTCATCGCCGAACGATAGTAATAAAGATGGGAAAGCGACGGCTTCACCATCTCCCTCTGCTTCGCCCGCAAATAAATAAGCGGCAAGCTTGAAAACAGACAAGCCTCCCTTTGCCGAAGTGGTGGAATTGGTAGACACGTACGTTTGAGGGGCGTATGGGGTAACCCGTGGGGGTTCGAGTCCCCCCTTCGGCATTCTTCAATTTTCAGGTTCGGTTTGTCTCAAAGCGGCAAAGATGCCAGTTGGGTCAACCAAGAGACAATACCTTGTCTCAGCCTTTCTTCCCGAACAGCGAATCAGAATTTATCCCCTACGTGGTGCAGCGTGAAGAGCATGTAAATGGAAACAGCCGTCACTTGATGCTGACTTTGACGGTGTTGGCATTCTGCGCGCCCACATTAAGCAGCGCCGCTTCGGCTCGCTGATGGCGGCAAAGCGCGCACGGTATTTCTCAATCGCTTCGAGCGGCGCGTGGACGGCGTTGAATGGCAGATAAACAAAGGGTAGTGGCTCAGTGAAGAGAGAGAGCACGATGCAACCACGTGTCAGTAGCCCGCGCGTGAGCAAGGGCTGGCGTGGCGTCCGGCGGCCCTCCCTCACGGTCGGGCTACTGACACATCTCCCCCACCTGAACCACTACCAA
>JBBQVH010000164.1:0-15046 GCA_038211695.1 Blastocatellia bacterium
TGGTAGTGGTTCATGTGGGGGAGATGTGTCAGTAGCCCGACCGTGAGGGAGGGCCGCCGGACGCCACGCCAGCCCTTGCTCACGCGCGGGCTACTGACACGTGGTTGCATCGTGCTCTCTCTCTTCACTGAGCCACTACCAAAATGTTTTTCACTACGAATCGCCACGAATGGGGAATTGGGAACCGGTCAGTCAGAGTTTTGCCTGACCCTCTGCTTTTATTCGCGGACATTCGTGATTATTCGTAGTTGGTTTCTTTTTCTTAAAGTCTATAGCAGAACTAACTGGCAGCGGTCTGTATTGTGCGGCGGGCGATTTTTATAGCGATGCTTCATTGATCGTCAAATATCTAAACGGCGAAACTTTGGGCACCGTTGAAGAGAGCTTCGCCGCGCGATTGCAGAAAGGCGATACGTTCACCTTCGCCGGGCGAACGCTGGAGTTCATCCGGTTACGCGATATGACCATGCTGGTGCGGCGCGCAAAAGATTCAGAAGCCGCAATGCCGCGATGGGCGGGCGCATTCCCTTGTCGTCGGAGCTGGCCGAAGCGATGCTGGAAGTCTTGACCGAATATCACAATAGTCAGGGCGGAATTGTCGAAGAGCCGGAACTTCGCGCGCTCGCGTCGATCCCGGATATTCAAGACCGCTGGTCGAAGGTTCCCACCGAAAGCGAACTGGTCATCGAACGGCTGACCACGCGCGAAGGCCATCACCTGTTTCTTTACCCATTCGCGGGCCGGCGACCCGTTGGCGCAGCAACTCGAACTCCGCCAGCAGCGCCTTGAGCAAGGGGCGAAGCTCCTCGCTCGGCAAAAGATCAACTTGTTGAGGGGTCAAAAGCATCTTTGTGACTCGATGTCAGAAGACAACATGATTTCGAAAATCTCGTGTGTAGTTACAATAAAGCAACCTACCCCAAAATACCGATATGAAAACTAGCTACCATGAGATTTTGCTGGAAGGCGAACGCATCGGGATGCGCTATTCGCTGTCTGTGCCACGCACAACGGCGGCGGCGCTGGCCGGGTTGCAGATGGGGCAACGCGCGGGCAGTTCGCTGGAGTTCAAAGATCATCGCGATTACCAGCCCGGCGATGATCTGCGGCGGATTGATTGGAATGCATTTGCGCGTTCGGACAAATTGATCGTCAAACTGTTTCACGAAGAAATCAGCCCGCATCTGGACATCGTCATTGACGGTTCGCGTTCGATGGCGATAGAGCAGGGCGCAAAGGCCGAAGCCGCCGTGGCGCTGGCCGCTGTGCTGGCCGTGGCGGCAGAAAATGCCGGGTATTCGCATTCGGCCTGGGTGGCCCGTGAAGGCTGCGTGCCAATCGCGAACAGTACGAACCGCCCTTCCACGTGGGGCGAGATCAGCTTTGACCATCGCGGCCATCCGGCGGAATCATTCACCCGCGTGCCGCCGAAGCTCAGGCGACAGGGGTTGCGCATCTTCCTCAGCGACCTGCTCTGGCTGGGCGAACCGCTTCAGCTCTTGCAGCAGATTACGCAAGGCGGGGCAGCAGCCGTTGTCATTCAACTGCTTGCCAAAACCGATGCGGCCCCACCGGAACGTGGGCGTTTGCGTTTGATTGATTCCGAAACTGACCGGCAGCAGGAGATATTCATTGACGATGCCGCGATCAATCGTTACTGCAATGCGCTGGCGCGCCATCAACAGCACTGGCATCACGCCTGCCAGCAGGCAGGCGCAACCATGGTGGAGATGAATGCGGAACAGATCGTTGCCGGCTGGAACCTGGAAGCCCTGGTCAAAGCCGATGTTTTGAAGGCTTGACCGTCACACCCTGAAGAGTCTGACGACCGCCACTGAACAAAACATTTAACAAACCCCTGATTGACGGAGCCTGCCCGAATCGGGTAGTTTGCCCGTCGAACTGAAGGCTGGAGCAAATTGCTCTGGTGCCGCGATTTGAAAACGTTCGCCCCTTGCCCACACTCTCTCAGCCAAGGATCAGTTTCACAAAGATCAATTTTCTGAAACTCAAGGTAAGGGGCAGGGTTAAACACACGCACACACACGCCGTCTTCCCCTGAGATCATTTCTATCAACTCTTTCTCGCAGGCTTAAGGCAAGCTTAAGACAAGCAACCTTTAGGAGTACCCGGAACTATGCTTTCTCAAAGAACATCCCTCACGCCCATACGACTGCTTTTACTATTGCTGCTGGCTGTGGCGGCTTTATTTATAGCCCTCTCTTCGCAGGCGACAATTATGCAGCGCCTGGAAATTGAAGAGTTGGCACGCAATTCATCCGATGTTTTTCACGGACAAATTGTCTCAACCGAAACCTACTGGAATGCAGGCCATACACGCATTTATACCGGCGCGTTCCTGCGCATCAACGAAAGCTTCAGGGGCGCAGCCAAACACGGCGAGATGGTCAAAATCGTCCAGCTTGGCGGCGAAAAAGACGGCGTCAGGATGGATTACGCGGGACGGCCTGAATTCGCGGTGGGCGAATCGGTTGTGCTCTTCACCACGCGGAACCGCAACAACGAACTGACCGTCGTTGCCTTGAAACAAGGGAAGATGCGCGTTGAAGGGCAAACCGTCACCCGAGACTTTTCAGGCTTAACGCTGCTTAACGGGAAAGAACTGCGACCAGTAAAAACTGCGCTGGTACAGCTAACAATAAATGAATTGCGCCAACGCATCGCCCACGTGAAATAAACCATTCCTTTAACTTTTCTCCAACGATTATTGAACCATGAAATACGTGCTCCATTTACTGATCTTCTGCTCAATCTTCTTTCTGGCCACGCGACCAAAGGCCTCGTACGTGCGCACGCCGCTAAGCGGCACGAATGGGACGCTTGTCGCGTGGAATCTGACCAATCCCGGTACTCCGATTGTTGCGGGGGGCCGGATCACTTACAGGCTCAACCAGGCAGGAAGCGATGATCTGCCGTTCGCGCAGGCCGAACGTGCGCTGGTGGCTTCTTTCCAAGCTTGGGAAGACATCCCGACCAGCGCCATTGCCTTCACGCACGGCCCGAATACGACCTCCACCGCGTCAGCCGGTGACGGCCAACTGGAGATGTTCTGGCTGGAAAATACTGAGATGACGGGTGACGGGTTGAATCTGACGGGGGTGCTGGCGTTGTCACGGTTTCAAGCCAATACGGCCACCGGCGAAATCACCGACGCGGCAACGGTCTTCAATGGCTTTCGTTATCATTGGGCGGTGGATGGCCGCGCCGATGCCGTGGACGTGCAGGAAGTGGCGACGCACGAGATCGGCCATTTGATCGGCCTGAATCACACGATGATTGGTGGCGCGACGATGTATCCGCGCACCATCGCCGGGCGCACACAAAGCCGCACGCTGGCTCCGGACGACGCCATTGCAGCATCGGTCGTTTATCCGGCGGCGGGGTTTCTGACTTTAACGGGGACGATTCGCGGACAAGTGACCAGCAATAGTGCGAATGTGTTTGGCGCAAATGTTGTCGCCGTGGATGCGAACGGCAACGTCACGGCCAGCGCGCTATCGCAAGCCGATGGTACGTATGCAATTCAAGGACTGCCGCCTGCGACCTACAATATTTATGCCGAACCCTTGGATTCCAGCACCAGCGCATTCTTCAGCCGTGCAGACCTGCCCAGCTTCTATGCCAACGCCAACATCAGCTTTTCGACCAGTCAGGATTTCGCCGTCGGGGTCGCGGCTGGTGGAATGGCAACGCAGAATATCGCGGTCACTGGCGGCACGCCCGCGCTGGATGGCTTTATCGTTCGTGGGCCTGAAAGCACTGCGTTTCTGAATCTGGGAGGACAGGCGATTCAAGGCGCCACCAACGTAACCATCGGCGTTGCTGGCGCGGGATTGCCGCAATCAGGCACGCCACTGTCAGTCAGCGGTCCCGGCATCACCATCAATCGCACCTTTTTCACCACAGTGGATGGGCTGCCCGCCGTGCTGGCTGAAATCACTGTCAGCCCCACGGCAGTTCCCGGTTCGCGCAACATCATCATCACGCAAGGCAATCAGCGGGCAGTGATGACCGGCGCGCTTGAAATCGTTCCGGCTGCCGCCACGGTTGTCTCATCGGCCAATTTCGCCGCAAAGGTCGCGTCGGAATCGCTGGCTTCGGTGTTCGGGCAAAGCCTGGCAACCACAACCTTGGCAGCAACGATCACGCCGCTGCCAACCAGTCTGGCGGGCACATCGGTTAGATTGCGCGACGCGTCAGGGCAGGAAAAATTTGCTCCGCTTTTCTTTGTGTCTCCGGGGCAGATCAATTTTCAGATCGCTCCGGGACTACAGCCGGGCGCAGTGCTGGTGAATGTGGGCAATGGCGATGGGTTTGTCTCCACAGGTTCAATGCTGGTTGAATCTGTCGCGCCGGGTTTGTTCGCTGCCAGCGGCACGGGACAGGGATTGGCGGCGGCGGTTGCGCTGCGAATCAAGGCAAACAACGCACAAAGCTACGAAGCTGTCACGCGCTTCGACGCAGGTTCCGGCCAGATCGTCGCCGTGCCGATTGATCTGGGGGTGGCGACTGACCAGGTATTCCTGATTTTGTACGGAACAGGCATTCGTTTCCGCAGCGCGCTGGGCGCGGTTGGCTACAATGTCGGGGGCATCACCGGCACGCCGGGATACGCCGGATCACAAAACGATTTCGTCGGCCTGGATCAAATCAACGTTCCGCTGTCACGCAATCTGATTGGGCGCGGCGTGGTCAATGTCTTTTTGACCGTTGACGGAAAAACATCAAATACTGTGACCGTCAGCATTAAATAAACAGAACCCAAGAGGACTCAATTATGACCCTGCACAGAAAACGCGAAGAATCCGGGCGTGTCGCGACGCGCCTGTTGCTGGAATCATCTGAACCAGTGGTCTTACCGCCCGCCGAAGAGATTGACGAAGCCGGTCTGACACTGGAACGCGAAGAGTTTCGCCAATACCTGCCAGACCTGCTCAACACTTTGGAAGAAGGTGGGATCGTGGATCCCGCGCCAATCGTCCAAAGCGATTCCCTGTTCATCGTCGAAGGCGAAACCCGCGTCTTCTGGGTTCGGCTGTGGCATACGGACGAATCGCGAACCCGGATTGCCCGGATGCACGTGGTGAGTTGTTTGCCTTTCGCGCCAACCATCAAATTCAATCTTGGCAACCAGCAACCATAATCGGCAATTCACTTCGCTTTCACGTCGTAACAGGTCAGTGTGTTTTGGTTGCGGATGTACAACTTGCCGCCTGCGACGACCGGATGCGCCCAGCTTGGCTTGCCCAGATCAGTGATGGCAAAGCGTCCTTTCTCGTTGTAAGCGTTCGGTGACGCTTCAGCCAATCCCACGACTTGATCTTCGCCCATCAGATAAAGCATCCCGTCTGCATACGTCAGCGCGCCTTTGCCGACGCTGCGGTTGGCCCACATCTTCTTGCCGGTGGCAAATTCCATACAGGTCAGAATTGAATTCGAGAAGCCGTACAGATAGCCATTGACCAACACAAGGCCGCCGTGATGGTTCATCATTTCCTTGCTGAAGTAGGCTTCCTGCGATTTGACCTCACCGCCCTGTGCATTCAAATTCAGCAGCGCCGCCCCTGTGCCATATGCCGAAGAAAAGAAGACTTTGTTATCGGCAAAGACAGGCGTCGTACAGTTGGCCGTGCCATTTGCGGCGCGACCATAAGTCCACATCAGCTTGCCGTCGCTGGCGCGCACGCTGACCGCCGAATGCGCTGTGAAATTCATGTACGTCCGCACGCCGCCAATATCCGCCGCAATGGCCGATGAATAGGCCGCGCCATCGGTGACTTCCGTCGCTTTCCAGATCGTGTTGCCGGTCATTTTATCCAGCGCCACAATCGCGCCGCCTTTGCCGCCCGGCGAAACTACCACGCGATCGCCATCCACCAGCGGAGATTCGCTGATCAGCCAGTTGGGATTGTGACCGCCAAAGTCTTTCAACAAATTCTTTTTCCAAACGGCCGATCCATCGCGCAAGCGCAGGCAGGCCAGATCGCCGTTTTCGGTCAGCACATACATCTGATCGCCATCCAGCGTCGGCGTCGAACGCGGCCCATTGCCTCGGCCCTCATCCACTTTCGGCCCCAAGGCAGTGGACCAGACCTGCTTTCCATCCGCGCGGTTCAGGCAATACACCACGCTGGCTTCGCCGCGCGTTCCCTGCACATAAATGCGATCACCACGAAGCGCCAGCGATCCGTAGCCTTCGCCAATATTCGAGATCGTCCACACAGTAGCCGGGCCAGCAGAAGGCCATTGTTTGGCAAAGCCCGTCTCTTTCGAGATGCCATCGCGATTCGCCCCGCGCCATTGCGGCCAGTCACCAACAGCAGAGGGTGCAGGCGCGCCAATCGTCGAAACCGTCAGCGCCAATGCCAGCAGCATAATCAATGAATGGGCCAGCGAATGAACAAACAGATGCGTCTTTCTCATCATAAATCTCCTTCTTTGGTTTGCCTTCTTTGGTTTGTGATTCAGTGGTGCGAGCGGGCCGATGGTAGCACAGCAGATTGAGTTTTTCGCGCCGCAATGGTACTTCAGTCGCGATTGCCGTGAACCGTGACCTGACTATTTCAAATTTAGTATTGGAGGCTCCATGAAATCGAATCGCCAAGCGCTGCTTGCGCTCTGCCTGCTGTTTGTCTTGCCCGCGCTTTCTTTTGCGCAGCAGATTGACGTTCGTGGCCGCGTCGCGCTGATTGAAAAAGCCATTGCCGAAGAGATGCAGAAAGGTTCCGTGCCCGGCGTGGCAGTGGCCATCGCACTGGACGGAAAGATTGTTTATGCCAAAGGCTTCGGATTTGCCGATCTGGAAAACCAAATCCCCTTCACCCCGCAAACCGTTTCGCGCATCGGCTCCGTCTCGAAGTCCTTCACCGCGCTTGCCGTGATGCAACTGGTCGAACAAGGCAAGATCAACCTTGACGCCGAAATCCAGACCTACGTCCCCACGTTCCCGAAGAAACAAGCGCAGATTACCATCCGCCAACTGCTCGGCCATCAGGGCGGCATCCGCCATTACAAAGGCAACGAGATGCTCAGCAACGTGCACTACGCCAGCGTCGAATCCGCACTGGCCATCTTCAAAGACGATCCGCTCGTCAACGATCCCGGCGAGAAATACAGCTATTCAACTTACGGATATAACCTGCTCAGCCGCGTGGTCGAAGCGGCCTCCGGCGAAAGCTTCACTGACTATGTTCAGGGCCACATCATTGACCCGCTGGCAATGAAGCAGACCTACTTCGATGACCGGATCAAGATCATCCCTCGGCGGGCGCACTTTTACACTCGCGCCAACAACACCAGTCCCGTGATCAACGTGCCGCAGGTGGATCAAAGCAACAAATGGGGCGGCGGCGGCCTGCTTTCGACCGTCGAAGATTTGATCAAGTATGCGGCGGCCTACGACGGCGAGAAGCTGGCCAAACGCGAGACCATCGCGCAGATGTTCACCTCGCAAAAAACACATGACGGTAAACCGACGGCTTATGGCTTCGGCTGGGCCATCGTCACAGATCAAGGCAAGCGCCGGGTAGAACATTCCGGCGGTTCGGTCGGCGCGACCTCAATGCTGACGAAATACCCGGAACAAGGCCTGAGCATTGCCGTGCTGGTCAATTGCGATCATTACAGCGCGCCGCAAATCAAAATCCGCATCGCCAAAATCCTGTTTGAGGGCAGTTCTCAAACGCAGTGAGCACTCCCGCACTCCCTCAATCACCAACAGTAGACGCCGCCTCTGCGCCCGCGTTACCGCCCCCATTTGGCCACGCGCGCAGGGGCTATTTGCTATCCGCTGCAGCCGCCACGCTGTGGGGATGTTCCGGCGTCATCACCAGCTACCTGCTGCGCCAGCGCCAGATGCGTCCCGATGAACTGTTGATCTTCCGCACGGGCTTTGCGGCGATGATTCTGTTTGCGTGTCTCGCCGTCACGGCGAGACACCTATTGAAAGTCCGCCTTTCCGACCTTCCTTATTTTGCAGTGCTGGGAGCAGTGGGGCTGGTGGCCAATCAGGGCTTCTATTATTTCGCCTTGACGACGGTCAGTGTCGGTTACGCGCTGATGCTCCAATATCAGGCTCCCGTTTTCTTAATGGCGTACGGCGTTATCTCAAAGACCGAGCGTATGACGGTGGGCAAAACACTGGCAGCTCTGATGGCATTGGGCGGTTGCGCGTTGATGATGCTGGGGCAACCAAGCGGGCTTGGGCGCGTGTCGTGGGTGGGAACCTTTTGTGCGCTGGGTTCGGGCGTGGGCTTTGCGTTTTACACGGTATATGGCAAACACGGTCTGCGGCGGTACGATCCGCGAACAATGATGAGCTATGCCTTTCTGAGCGCGGCTCTCATCTGGCTGTTCATCCGTCCGCCGTGGCGGATCGCCTGGGCCAGTTACGACCTTTCAACGTGGGCGTTCTTTTTGTATCTGGGCGCGGTGGCCACGGTGCTGCCGTTCGGATTGTATCTGGCCAGCCTGCGCTATCTGGAAGCCAGCCGCACCAGCCTGACTTCGATCCTGGAACCGGTCGTGGCGTCTTCGGTCGCTTGGCTGTGGCTGGGGCAGGCGCTGTGGCCATTACAGATTTTCGGCGGTGTCGCAGTTTTAGGAGGCGTCGTCATGCTTCAACTGGAAACGATCTGGTTGGCCAGACGATTCAAACAGGCTGCTTACATTCCTTAGTTCTGCCCGATTTTGGAAACCGTCAATCCCATAGACGAACAGCCAAGCCTTCATTCTCAACTCGCATTTTCCGGTAAGCCCAATTCTGAAAGTAGTTAATTTTGCTCGCCCAAGCGGCACGGCGTTTGGATATGAATCGGGAACTCTTCTTTTCAACTGGAGCAAACAAGATGCAGATCCTCCTTCAAGACTTGCGTTATGGGATGCGGGCGCTGTTGAAGCGGCCTGGCTTCACTTTGATCGCCATCGTCACAATTGCTTTGGGCATCGGCGCAAACACGGCAATCTTCAGCGTGGTGAATGCACTATTGCTGCGTTCGCTGCCATATCCCGATTCCAACCGGCTGGTGACGATGAGCGGCTACGGCGAAAAAGGCCCGGATGGCAACACCGGTTATGCCACGTTTGTGGATTGGCGCGACCGCAGTAAATTATTTGAGCAATTGGCAATCATCCGGTCGTGGGGAGGAACGGTGACCGGGCAGGGCGAGCCGGAAATGATCAATGGATTGCGCGTGTCGAACGGTTATTTCCAAATGCTCGGCGTCAGCCCTGCGCTGGGCCGTGGTTTCAAAGTTGAAGAAGATCGCCCCGCCGCGCGTTTTGTCATTATGCTCAGCCACGCTTTCTGGCAGCGACGCTTCAACTCCGATCCGAATGTGATTGGCAAACCGATGACGCTGAGCGGGCAAACCTTCACCATCGCCGGCGTGATGCCGCAGGGCTTTGAAGATTATCTGGCCGCCAATTTTTACAAGCCCGCCGATGTGTGGGGGCCGCTCGGATACGACGTGACGCAACCGTTTGCTTGTCGCACTTGCCACCATCTGAGAGTCATGGGGCGTCTTAAAACAGGCGTTACGCCGGAGCAAGCCACGACGGAGATGACCGCGATTCACGAAGCGATACGGCTCGAAAATCCGAAGACCTATGCCTATCCGGGCGTGGCCATCAAACGATTGCAGGATCAGTTCGTCGGCCCGATTCGCCCGGCGTTGTATTTATTGTTGGTTGCTGTCGGATTCGTGTTGCTGATTGCTTGCGCGAACGTGGCGAACCTGCTGTTGGCGCGCGCCGCGCATCGGTCAAGGGAGATTGCCATTCGGCTGGCGCTGGGTGCAAGCCGCTGGCGGATCATCCGGCAGTTGCTGACCGAAAGTTTATTGCTGTCGCTGGTAGGCGCAGGCTGTGGACTGTTGCTGGCGATGTGGGGGACGGAACTACTGGTTAAGCTTAGCCCGGCGACGATGCTGACTCTGCAGGACGTCAAGACCGATTCGCGAGTGCTGGGCTTTACGTTGTTGGTGTCGCTGGTGACAGGGGTTCTGTTCGGACTCTTCCCCGCGCTTCAGTCTGCGCGGTCGGACGTGCAGACTGCATTGAAAGAGGGTGGCGACAGGACGCAGAGCGGGCGGCAGAATCGTTTGCGCGGTTTGCTGGTCGTTGCTGAGATAGCGTTGGCGATGGTGTTGTTGGCCGGCGCTGGGTTGCTGGTCAGAAGCTTCATTCGGATTCTGAACGTCGCGCCCGGATTCGAGCAGCGGAACCTGTTGACGATGATGGTTCCGGCAGTGGGCGCAAAGTACCAACAGAACGAGCAAGTGATCGCTTTTTATCAAAACGTAGTGGATCGAGTGAAAGGGTTGCCGGGCGTCGAAGCCACAGGCATCGTCAGCAATCTGCCTTTCAGTGGCAATGGCGACAGGTACAGCCTTCACATCGAAGAGAAACCGTTGGCCAATCCGGCGGAAGCGCCGAGTCCCGAACGATACGGCATCAGCCCGGATTACCTGCGAGCGATGGGCATTCCGGTTTTGCGCGGGCGCGGCTTCAGGGATCAAGATACGGCGGACAAGCCATTAGTCATATTGATCGGCGCAACATTGGCCAAACGCTACTGGCCAAATGAAGACCCTTTGGGCAAGCGCGTGCAGCTTGGCGATACGACAGGCCCATTGCGAACCATCGTCGGCATCGTTGGCGACGTAGATCATCAGGGATTGGACGACCCGCCGGACATTCAGGTCTACACGCCGCAAACGCAATTCACCGATTCACTCATGCAGCTTGTCGTTCGTACCTCGGTTGATCCGGCTTCATTGACCGCCGCTGTTAGAAATGAAATCCGCGCGGTTGATTCGGGTACGCCGGTTTATCAGATCGCCACGATGCGACAGTTGATTTCAAGCTCAGTCGCCGAGCGCCGTTTCACATTGATGCTGATTGCTGCGTTCGCCGTCATCGCTCTGTTGATGTCGGCGATAGGAATTTACGGAGTGATGTCTTACGCCGTCACGCAGCGCAAACAGGAACTCGGCATCCGCATCGCGTTGGGCGCGCAAACCAGTGATGTCTTGAAACTGGTCATCAATCAAGGAATGGTTCTGGTGGCGGTCGGCTTGCTGATCGGTTTGGCCGGGGCTTTGGCGCTGACGCGGTTGATGGAAGGCTTGTTATTCGGCGTCAGCGCCACTGACCCACTAACCTTCGTAGCCATCTCTTTGCTGCTGATTTCGGTCGCCCTGCTCGCTTGTTATCTACCGGCGCGACGGGCGACGAAAGTTGATCCGATGATTGCGCTTCGGTGCGAATGAAGATTGGCCGTCTGGCAAGGCCAACAACGAACAACTGGCAAAGGACGATTCATTATGAACACTCTCTGGCAAGACTTGCGTTACGGCGCGCGAATGCTCGCGAAGAAGCCCGGCTTCACATTGATCGCCATCATCACGCTGGCGCTGGGCATTGGAGCGAACACGGCGATCTTCACCGTCGTCAACGCGGCGCTGCTGCGCCCGCTTCCCTACGCGCAGCCTGATCGGTTGGTTCATTTATTTGAGACTACGCCGCAGAAAAATTATGCCCAGCGCGAAGCCTCCTACCCAGACCTTCAGGACTGGCGGCAAAACCAGGTCTTTGACGGAATGGCGGCGTATCGCGGCGGCGGCGGCATGATGCTGAATTCGCCTGAAGGCTCCGAACGCATTGACGCTGGCATCGTTACAGCGAACTTCTTTTCCGTGCTCGGCGTTGCACCGCAACTGGGACGAGCTTTTCAGGACGATGAAGATAAACAGGGAGCGGGCCGCGTTGTTTTGCTCAGCCATAATTTCTGGCAGCGACGTTTCAACAGTGATGCAAAGGTCATCGGCCAGTCAATTGTGCTCAGCGATAACAGCTACACGGTGATTGGCGTTCTGCCGCCGAACTTCCAGTTCGCGCCGCGCGGGGCAGCCGATGTCTGGACGCCATTTATTCCCGCTCCCAATCTGGCGGCTCGGCGCTTTATGCATTGGGTGAATGTGATTGCGCGGCTGAAGCCCGGCGTGACGCGCGAACAGGCGCTGGCGGGCATGCAAATCATTGCGCAGCGCATTGCCCAAGAACATAACGAATCCCATGCGGGCACCGCCATCACGCTGGTTCCACTGCACGAACAGTTTGTCGGCAACATCAAACCAGTGTTGCTGGTGCTACTGGCTGCGGTTGGGTTTGTGTTGTTGATCGCCTGTGCCAACGTCGCCAACCTGATGCTGGTGCGCGCGGCGGCCAGGCAAAAAGAAGTCGCGATTCGCACGGCGCTGGGCGCTACGGCGTGGCGGTTGATTCGCCAATGGCTGACGGAAAGCTTGCTGCTGGCTTTGATTGGCGGCGTTGCAGGTGTGCTGTTGGCGCAGTGGGGTGTCGAGGCGCTGATCGCTGCCATCCCGGACGCGCTGCTGAATGCGATGCCTTACCTGCGCGGTCTGACGATAGATCGCGGCGCGCTGGCGTTCACGGCGGCGCTGGCGTTATTGGTCAGCGTGTTGTTCGGACTTGCGCCCGCGCTGCAAATATCAAAGCCGGATTTGCAATCGGCGTTGAAAGAAGGCGGCAAGACCTCTTCGGCAGCAACACGAAATGGCTTGCGCAATGCACTGGTCGTGGCCGAAGTCGCCCTGGCGCTGGTGCTGTTGGTCGGCGCTGGATTGATGATGAAAAGCCTGCTGCGGTTGACGCACGTTGATCCTGGCTACAATCCGCAAAACCTGCTGACGCTGACCTACAATCTGCCGCGTCAAAAATACGACACGAATGAAAAGTTGTATGCCTTGCATCAGCAACTGCTCTCCCGCTTGTCCGCCCTGCCAGGCGTCAAAGGCGCGGCTACCATTGGCACACTGCCGCTGTTGGGTGGCAACACAACCAGCTTTTATCCCGCCAGTCAGCCGAAGCCCGCGCCCGGCAGCGAAACCGAAGCGAACCTGCGCGACATCAGCGCGAATTATTTCAACGTGATGGAAGTGCCGCTGATCGCGGGCCGATATTTCAACGATCCGGACACAGTCAGATCGCAACCAGTCATTATCATCAATCAATCGCTGGCCAAACAGTTTTTCCCCAATGGAGACGCCGTCGGCCAGGGCATGATCTTTACCGGCAACAATGCGACGCCTTCCTTGATTGTCGGTGTTGTGAAGGATGAAAAGATCACCGGTCTGGATTCCCGCACGACCTCCGTCGTCTATTACCCCTATCTGCAAGACAATGGGCCGAGCCTTGCCCCAAGCGTGATCATCCGCACCAACGGCGACCCCTTGAGCATGAGCAACGCAATTCGCAGCGAATGTCTGGCGGTCGAACCGGGCGCGTCTATCTTTTTCGTCAGGACGATGGAACAGATCGCGGCGTCTTCCCCGGCAACCTTTATGCGCCGTTACCCGGCCTTGCTGATCGGCGTATTCGCCGTTGTCGCGCTGCTGCTGGCGGGCATAGGCATTTACGGCGTCATCTCTTATGCCGTCAGCCAGCAGACACACGAAATCGGCGTCCGCGTCGCCTTGGGCGCGCGCCGGCTGGACATTCTCGGTCTGGTGCTGAAAAAGGGAATGGGCTTGGCGCTGGCAGGTGTGGCAATCGGCGTAGTGGCCGCAGTTGGGCTGACGCGGTTAATGGACAGCCTGCTATTCGGCGTCAGCGCAACTGACCCGCTGACGTTCCTGATGATCGCTGCGTTGCTGACGCTGATCGCGCTGCTGGCCTGTTATGTTCCCGCACGGCGAGCAACGAAAGTGGATCCGATGATTGCGCTGCGGTATGAATGAAGGAGGCTGATTATGCGCAAAAAGGAGTCTTACTTCGCTGGCGAAAATTGCAGTGGCATTTGTCTGCACATTCTTCACCATATTGTGTCTGGCCGGTATCTCAAGCTTCGCGCAAAACGAGAGCAAGGAACAATCACGCGCTGGCTACTGAAATGATGTCGGATGGGTTCACCGTGCTCAACGCCTGACGGCATCAAAGGAACAATCACCGTCGGCATGGGTGTAAGTGGCCAAGTCTTTTTTCGCCGTGCTCAACGCCTGACGGCATCAAAGGAACAATCACTGGTTTATCGGGCGGCGGCGGATTGGGTTCACAAAGTGCTCAACGCCTGACGGCATCAAAGGAACAATCACGCGTGTGTGAGGCTTGCTTGCGAATGATGAATAACGTGCTCAACGCCTGACGGCATCAAAGGAACAATCACACAAACGCAGCGTGGCACTGTCTGACAACGGCAAGTGCTCAACGCCTGACGGCATCAAAGGAACAATCACGATGGCGCTTCTCTCACGCTGACAAGTGGCACCGGGTGCTCAACGCCTGACGGCATCAAAGGAACAATCACCCTTTGCGCTGGCGGGCGGCGCACTGCTGGTGATGTGCTCAACGCCTGACGGCATCAAAGGAACAATCACTTGCAGAGGCAGGCGGTAAGGTTTCGTTTCGAATTGGTGCTCAACGCCTGACGGCATCAAAGGAACAATCACCAATGAAGCCTACGAACTGTTGTTCGTTTTGCTTAATGTGCTCAACGCCTGACGGCATCAAAGGAACAATCACTTGCTGGTGTGTTGCCGCAAAGTGACAAGCGAGAGCGTGCTCAACGCCTGACGGCATCAAAGGAACAATCACCAGGCGGAACGCTGGCGAACCTTGCGCCGTTTAAGTGCTCAACGCCTGACGGCATCAAAGGAACAATCACGTAAACTGGTAAGCGCGAACGGATAAGCAGAGTTAAGTGCTCAACGCCTGACGGCATCAAAGGAACAATCACCACGTTACGCTACGGAAGCAAAGCAGCAGCGCAAGTGCTCAACGCCTGACGGCATCAAAGGAACAATCACAATTCGAGCTTTTATGCCATCTCGTTAAGCGCGGGCGATGTGCTCAACGCCTGACGGCATCAAAGGAACAATCACCCGCTGCCGATTGTTTATTGCCAGCCATCTGACGCGAAAGTGCTCAACGCCTGACGGCATCAAAGGAACAATCACATTGTGAAACGGTTGAAAGATTGTCAGAACGTGAAGTGCTCAACGCCTGA
>JBBQVH010000165.1:0-14783 GCA_038211695.1 Blastocatellia bacterium
GACGCTGCGGATTGTTTGTCCGCTTGTTCTTCGAGAAGGGCGCGGCCGAACGAGCATTCTTGCGCTTGAGTTCTTCAATCTCGGCCCGCAACCGGGCATTGTCGGCAAGCAGTTGCCGAACCAGTTCGAGCAACTGCTCAAAGCTTAATTGTGCGGGATCGAGATTGAAATTCATGGCGACGGGTAATCTAAAATCAACCAGCGATTTAGGCAAGAGCCGACCGCTAATCAACTACACTTATTTCATGGTTGTGTAAGCCGCCGTCTGATGTTCGATAAGAGAATTTTATTGCACCGTGAATGCAGGCATTCGATTATATTTATTTGCTGGCTTTGATCGGGTCATGGGGTCATAGCCAAAAGCGGTTGAGCCGATAACACGATCAGCGTCGTCATTTCGCGTTCTTTATCAATCGCGCTCCGTTGCGCCAAATCTGTGATCTGCCTCAGTCTGCTGCGGCTGGCTCTCTTCAAATTCCGCCATTAGTTTGTTGAGCATTTCCGCTGCCCTGCTAGTCGTCTCTGGCGTCGCGTTTGTGTACCGATAGGTCGTCTCTATAGAAGTGTGTCCAAGTAATCTGGCAAGCTCCGCCATCGGCAGACCGGCTTGAACCAGTCGGGTTGCGAACGTGTGACGCAGATCGTGAAAGCGAAGATCAGAAATCCCAGCGACTCTGCATGCACTGCCCCAACTCCGTTGGATTTTCGTGAGATTGAAAACGCTGGCTTCAGGATCATTGAGCTTGAAGCTTGGCAGCCGCTCAAGTTCCTTCGCAAGTCTTGCGCTTACTGGCGCTGTTCGGCTGCGAAGGGTTTTGGTGTTCAAAGCTTTGATATTGATAATCCTACCCGCCAAGTCCACATCACTCCAAACGAGTTTCAGAAGCTCGCCCTTTCTCATGCCAGTATCAACGGCTGCGATGAACAGTCCCCGTATATGCCCACGTGGTGAAGTATCGGAGCAAGCATCCAAAAGGCTGACTTCCTCATCCCGACTCATTACGCGGTCACGCCTGTTCTCATCAGCCTTACTAATGAGCGGTGTAGAAGTTCTCTCGAAAGGCGTATGCTCAATCCATCCCTCATTACGAGCATAGCGAAGGATGGATCGCAAAACCTCAAGCTCCCTATGGACTGTAGCAATGGCTCGCTCTTTGCCGTCTTTGGTTGGAGCGTTTAGGCGCTTCTGTTTGTAGCGTTCAATTTCCCCAACAGTGATGGCTTCCAATTTCATCTTGCTGAAGTATTCAATAAGATGATTTATACGCAACTTTACTCCTCGCACGGATCGAAGACCGGCAATTTTTCGATTACCTCTGTACTCTGCTGGCTTGACTTTGAAGGCAGAATATTTTTTCGCAAGATCTATTGAATAAGATAGAATCCGTTTGTCTAGGCTCATCTTGTCTAGGCTTATCTTGTGTAGCCTCATCTACCTTTTTCTGAAGGGAGTTATTGATTTCTTTCAAAACCCTGTTTGCCTCGTCTTCATCATTGGCAGACCTCTTAACATTCCTTCGTCTACCAGTGGCATCCGTATAAGTTACTCGCGCATACCACTTGCCGGTTTGTTTGTCCTTAAAGATATAGCCGCCACGTCCGTGTTTCCGCGTCGTCTTGATTTTCATCCCGTCTTGACCACCCACAAGCTTTTCAAGCCTGCGAATAGAGGATTCCAGACGCTTCAGAAGATTTGCGCTCAGGTCGTTTTTCTCCCTCATCTGCTGTGTGGAACTCTCGTCTGCTGCGCTGTCTGGCGCGTAGTTCGATTTGTCCATTTCTATCATCCTCACTGAAAGGTCGGCACGCAGCCGAACGAAAGGTTATGTTTTGGAGTGATAGTTTCGCCTTTTGCATTGTTCAATTTCCCTTTCTTGTGAGTTTGATGAGGTCATCAGGTCATGCCCTACAGGCTGACCTGATGACCTTATCAATGCCGTCTTTATTGGTCGTGTCGGCTTTGTCGTTCTTTAGACATAGCTCCGCCTTCTCGAAACTTCATCAATTACGATGAAGCATTTCGACAGCACAACCAATTCAGCAATCAGCATTTTTCTGCTGAATTGGCTATTAGTTTTTGAGTGTAAAAAGTTGGTGGAGATTGATCGCTACGTTATTTCGCATCCCCGGCTTAAGAATCTGTCCGGGTAGATTGCTGCTAGCGATTTCGTAAGCAAGATACAGAAAACGCTAAGTCAGAGCAAGGCAAAAATCAAGTAAGCCAGTTGGCAACAACAGTTTGCCAGTTGGCAACAACAGACCTCAAAGTTTGACACCCGTTACACAAGAGCCTCTACCCATATCAATTGATGTAGCCGTCTCCCTGCCCATCCCGGCTGTGAATCTCGTTTATCTGATTTAGTAGCGTTGCTGCCCGGCTGATGGTCTCTGCTGTTGCATTGCTGTAGCGGTACGTCATCTGCACAGAAGAGTGCCCCAACAGCCGCGCCACTTCAGCAATAGGCATCCCGGCTTGAATCATTCGAGTGGCAAACGTATGTCGTAGGTCATGGAAGTGTAGATCATCAATTCCCGCCAAGCGGCAAGCCGTCGTGAATGATCGTTTGACATCGCCACAGGCAAAGACAAGCCCGCTTTCCGAAGAAGCCAGCTTGAGCCTTTCAAGCTCCACTGCCAGCCGGTCAGAGATGGGAACCTCACGCGCTTTGGCTGTTTTGGTATTGAACGCACGAAGACGGATAGTGCGGGTAGGCAGCCCAACATCTAACCACGTCAGGCTAAGCAGTTCGCCCCGGCGCATGCCGGTATCAAGAGCGGCAATGATGAACGGTCGAAGATGCTCACGCTTATCCACACAGACCGCCAGTAATCGCTGCTCCTCAAACTTGCTCAACACACGATTACGCATTACCTCATCGGCTGGCGTGATGATTCGCTCTGCCCTCTCAAATGGGTTGTGTGGAATCCAGCCTTGCCGCTTGGCATAGTTGAGCATGGTTCGCAGCAAGCTAAGTTCACGATGAACGCCGGTAACGTCCCTTACACTACCGCTGCGATTTGTCGGAGTGCGAAGGCGCATCAGCTTGTAGGCTTCAAGTTCTTTTGGGGTAATTTCCCGGATACGGCGTTTGCCGAAGTGTTCAACCAGTGTCTTGAGAAAACTACGCTGACGTTTCCAAGAGCGCATCCCGGCAATCTTTCTATCCCCTTGATACTCCGGCGCGGTCAGTCGGCATTCGGCGAAAGTCGAAGCCAGATCAGCGAATGCCATCCGGCTACCCTCCATGACTTGCTCTCGATTGAGCTGTTCAAGCTCTGCCACAAGCTGTTTGGCAATCCGCTTTGCGTCGGCTTGATCCTTTGCCCGCCGCATTAGCCCGCGACTCTTGCCGTTTGAATCTGTGTAACCTACTCTGACGTAGAGTTTGCCGTTGCGCTCAACAATGCTTCCTTTTCGCTCTTTTGCCATACTCGTTTTCGTACTCGTTTTGAGTTCACGAATATGGATAAAAACGCAATTGATTTAGATTTGACCGGCAACTCATCTCGAACAATGAAAGGCGAACCGCGCGCTTGCCTTGCCTGCGGGCGATCGCGTACATTACGCCGCGTTGCTCCCGTAGCTCAGTGGATAGAGCATCTGCCTTCTAAGCAGAGGGCCGCTGGTTCGAGTCCAGCCGGGGGCATCACAAAGAGAAGCGGTCACGGGCATCTTCTCACAAGCGGACACAGATGCCCGTTCTCCTTTCTCTGGCTCATCATTTCTCTCAAGCAGATCAATATTCCAATTCTCAACTCACCTCTTCGGAAGGCGCTAGATGCGATTCATCATCCACGGGGCAGGGGCGGTAGGCAGTCTGGTCGGCGGTAAGTTGGCAGAGAGCGGCTGTGAAGTCGTGCTGATTGGCAGAACTGCTCATGCTGAAACCGTTAACCGGCAAGGCTTGAAAATCAGATCATCGAAAGGCGACCGCGTGGTCAAGAATCTGCACGCTGTGACCTCGCCGCACGACATCACGCCACAGCCGGGCGATGTCATCCTGCTCACCGTCAAAACCATCGAAACCTCTCACTCGGTTCAATCCCTGCGCGAAGTCTTCCCGGAAGAGACGCCGATATTCTGCCTGCAAAATGGGGTGCGCAATGAAGAGATGGCGGCGCGACGCTTCCTGAATGTGTATGGCGCGATGGCAGCGATGTGCGTGACGTTCCTTGCGCCGGGCGTTGTCGCTCACACTTTTGGCAACACACTTTCCGTTGGCAACTACCCGCTGGGCCGCCAGGAACTATGCCTGCAAGTTGCGGAACGGCTGGGGAACGCTGGCTTCCGCGCGACGACGCATGAATCAATCATGGCCGTCAAATGGAGCAAGCTGATTCTGAATCTGAACAACGCGACCTACGCGATTATTGATAAGCATCTGCAACTTGGGATGGTCACGCCCGCCATCAGCCGCTTTATGGCCGACGTGGAAGAGGAAGGGTTGCACGTGCTCAGCGTTGCCGGAATTTCACTGGAAGACGCGGACAATCCAATTGATTTCAATCAACGACTGGCCGATCTGCGCGGTGTTACGGAAGACGCGGAAAAGAGGCACGACGCCGAACAGATACCAATGGAACTGCGCACCTATCCATCAACCTGGATGGACTTGAAGCAGAAACGCGGCGATACGGAAGCAGGGTATTTCAACGGCGAGATTATTTTGTTGGGAGAAAAGCACGGCGTGCCCACGCCTTACAATGCGACGCTGCTCAACATTGTGGAAACGATGGGGATGGAAGGAGCCGACCCTGGCCTGTACACGATGGAAGAATTACAAGATCAAGTGGAACAGCAGCGGCTGAAGATTTACCACAACTAGGAAAGCCCGCCCGTCATACGAACAATCCGGCCGAACAATCCGGCGAAAAACCCAGTCGAATAATCCCGAAGCAGAACGCGAACGGCAGCAAGAGAGAGGTACTGTGCCCAGTCCCGCTCTTGGGTGCTGCCGTCCGCGTTCCGGCGGGGTGGGGTATCTCGCGACCTAAGTGCCACCTCGCGCCGCGAGCGGCCCCGGAACTTGTCTATTCAGTGATTGATTGATTGAAGAAATGAAGCGCGCGGCGGATGGAATCAGCGATTCAACATCAATCTGCCGCCACAAAAACAGACGAGGGAGAGGCCCCACAACCTCTCCCTCGGTTTGGCCGCCCGAATTGCAATTGTGCGCAATCTATTGGGGGAGGCCAAAGGGCAAAATCATTGCCTGCAAAATCGCTCAGGCTTGCCGATTTGCAATCTCACGCAATTCCCTTCGACGATGCATACTTTATGTATTTTCCGGCGGCAGGCTATACGTAGTTCTACGTGTTTTTGTAGGCCGAGCGGTAAATCGCCGAGCCGGATGCCGCCGCATTTCAGAGAAGGTGGCGTTTAAGGCTGAGAAGCTGTGGCAAGTTTGCTCAACGCAGCAAGAATCTCTTCCTCGCCCGCTGGCGTTACCGTGCGCAGATCAATGACCAGTTGATCATCCACGATGCGAGCGATGATGGGCGGCGAATGACGGCGTAGGATTCCTTCCAATTCATTCGCGCTTTGGCTCTGGCTGGTCACGCTGATGAGCGTTGTTGGAAGCTTCGTTTCAGGCGCAGAGCCGCCACCGATGACAGAGTTACCGTCAATCAGTGAAAGGCGTAAACCATCGCCCAAATTTTGCGCGCGTTGCAAAAAAGCGTGGGCGCGGCGGTTGATGGTTTCCTTCGACGCATGCAGCGCGGCTTGAACGGGAATCTCTTCGATGGCGCGACCGCTTCGGTACGCGGCAACAGTCGCTTCCAGCGCGGCGTAGGTCAACTTATCCACACGTAAAGCACGCATCAGCGGGTTGCTTTTGATCCGCCGAATCAATTCCGCGTCGCCCAGAATGATCCCCGACTGTGGCCCGCCCAGCAGTTTGTCGCCGCTGAAAGCAACGACGGACGCGCCCGCGTTGAGAGCCTGCGCGACGGTCGGTTCGTCGTGAATGCCCAGGGGATTCAAATCCGTTAGACAGCCGCTGCCCAAATCTTCAAACAACGGCAGGCCGCGTTCGCGCGCCAATTGGGCCAACGCTTCCAGCTCAGGCTTTTCAGTGAATCCGATGATGCGATAGTTCGACGGATGCGCACGCAGGATGACTTTGGTGTGTTCGTTGATCGCGCTTTCGTAATCGCTCAACCGAGTGCGGTTGGTTGTGCCGACTTCGCGCAGGCGCGCGCCCGATTTGGCGATGACATCAGGGATGCGGAAAGAGCCGCCGATTTCAATCAGTTCCCCGCGCGAAACGATCACCTCGCCGCCTTCGGCCAGCGTGTTCAGCACCAGCAGCACCGCCGCCGCGCAGTTGTTGACGACTGCGGCGGCTTCGCAAGCCAACAATTCGCGCAACGCCGATTCAAGACCCACGCCGCGTTTGCCACGCTTCCCTGTTGCCAGATCGTATTCCAGGTTGCAGTAATCGCCCGCGACTTCGTTGATGGCATCAAGCGCGGCCTGGCTAAGTGGTGCACGGCCCAGATTGGTGTGCAAGACAACGCCCGTCGCGTTGATGACGCGCTGCGTTTGCATCTGCTGGCGGTGAACGAAGCGCGTATGCAATCGCCGTTCGATCTCATCCGTCAGCTTTGCCGCGTCGCCCAATGTCTCGGCCCGGCCATTGGCGCTGGCGATGTCGTGCCGCAATTCATCCAGCACTTCGCGCAGACGGTCCCGAACGGCATCGCGCCCCGCTGATTCAACCAGCGATTGCAGCCCAGCGCGCCGCAGCAGTTGGTCAATCGAAGGCAGGTTTCTGAAAATAGTTGCGTTCATGGCAAAGACGACTCGACGAAAAGGATTCTGTTGATGGATCGCGCCGGAGCATAGTTCATCAATTACAATCTCTCAATCGCCGGGCACTTGGGGGCGGACAAAAAATCAGACTGGCGAATCGTTGAATATGTCATAACGTCGTTTGCCGCAGTTCAGCGGTATCATCAGCGGTGTCAGGGGATCGAATATGCAAGTTCTCAAAAAAATGATCGTCGTTTCGTTCACGCTCGGCGCTTTTTGTTTTTACGCCCTGAGCGACCGCGCAGGCAATTCAGTTCATGCCAAGATCAGCCCCGGCCCGCCGCTCGGATTCACAGGCGCGCCCGGCGAAGGCACTTGCGTTGGTTGTCATTACACCTTCGGCCAGCCCAACCCGCCGAATACAGGCGGCAAAGTCGAAATTATTGGACTGCCTGCGACCTATACGCCGGGCCAGAGCTACACCGTGACCATTAGCGTTTCGCATCCGACGGCGCGGGCGTGGGGCTTTGAACTGACGGTGCTGGACGCGGGCGGCACGTCGTCAACAGTCGGCGCGCTGACTGTCACCAGCCCTGCCACCGTGCTCAAACGCGATTCCGGCGATTCAGGGAAGCTGCGCACGTATCTGTCGCACAACGGCGAAACCGGCGTTGCGCAGGGCAAGCCCGGATCGAACAGTTGGTCATTCAGTTGGACTGCTCCGGCAGCTTCGGTCGGAGACATTACGTTTTATGCCGTCGGCAATGCCGCCAATAATCAAATCTCGCCCGAAGACGATTACATCTACACCACCTCGGTCAAAGTCTTGTCGCCTGCTGTGATCAATCGCGCGCCCACATTTGCCGCGATGCCGGATCGCGTGCTGGGCGTCAGCGATCGAATCAGCTTCCCCGTCACCGCCAGTGATCCGGATAACAATCCAGTGACCATCACTGCGGGTGCGCTTGCAGGAGCCAGCTTCAACACTGCGACTCGGCTTTTCACCTTCGCGCCCGCCGCCAATCAGATTGGCAATCAGCAGATCACCTTCACCGCCAGCGACGGCCAGTTGCAGACGCAGCAGACGGTCAAGTTCCAAATCGCGAGCGAAACGTCGCAGGCTTTGGTGGCGTTCGCAAAGCCCAGCGGGCCGTCTGCGTACCTGGACTTCAAACAAGCGACAACAATCGAACTCAGCGCTCAGGGATCATTCGGCACAGGCGCTGTGATCTTATTTAATGGCTTGCCGATGACGACGCAGGCTGTGACGAACGGTTTAACCGCGATGATTCCTGCCAGCGAACTGGGCGAGGCGGGCGCATTCGTCGTACGCGTCAGGCTTGGCAATGGCCTCGGCAATGTCATGCTGACCAATGCGCGTGCGCTGTCGCTGACATCGGCTGCTGCGCCGCAAACAGCGGCGACGGTGGATGCGGCAGCATACGCAGCGACCGTTGCGCCGGGTCAGATCGTTGCGCTGTTCGGCACGGCGCTGGTTGCCAATGGGATTGGAATTGCGAATTCCCTGCCGCTGCCGCGTTCGCTGCAAAACGTGGTGGTTTATGTGAACGGTGTGGCCGCGCCGCTCTATTTCGTTGCGCCCAATCAGATCAACTATCAAGTGCCTTATTCAACGGCGGCGGGCACAGTCTCAATTGTCGTGCTGCGTGATGACGGCATCGCGTCTTATGGTTCAGTCACGGTCGCGCCGGCAGCGCCCGCTTTGTTTGCCGCCGATGCCTCCGGCAGAGGTCAGGCCGCTGCGCAGAACTCAGACTTTTCGCCCAACGGCGACCCTGCCATCAGCGCCCAAGCCCGGCGCGCACGCAAAGGCGATTACATTGTCTTTTACGGATCAGGCGCGGGCGCGCAATTCGTCAATGCCAACAACAATCAGCCGCTGACGATCAAAGACGGCGAAGCTGCCACCAGCGATCCACTGGCGGTGACCAGCGCGCTGCCGACGGTGACGATTGGCGGCAAAGCGGCGACGGTTTATTTCAGCGGTCTGTCGCCGGGCTTTGTCGGGTTGTGGCAATTGAATGTGCAGGTGCCGAACGATGCGCCCAGCGGCGCCAGCGTGGAAGTCATCGTCAGCTTTGGCGGGAAGCCAGCGAATCGGTTGACGATTGCGGTGGAATGACGGCAGGCTGAAATTCAAAGCAGGCCAGAAATTCGCGGTTGCCATCCGCCCCCAGAATCGGCGAATCAATCACGCCCCGCGCGCGCAATCCAATCGAAGCGGCAAATTGCACAATCTCATCCGCAACGCGTTGCTGTGCGGTTTCATCACGCACGATTCCGCCTTTGCCTACCTCGGCGCGGCCCACTTCAAATTGCGGCTTGATCAGCGTAATGATGAAAGCCGTGGAAGTAAGCAGCGGCGGCACGACCGGCAAAATCTTCGTTAATGAAATGAACGAAACGTCCATCACCACCAGATCAAACCGTTCCTGAAAATCTTCGGGAGTCAAATAACGCGCATTGATGTTTTCGCGAACTTCGACGCGCCCATCCTGCCGCAGCTTCCAGTCAATCTGCCCGTGCCCAACATCCACGGCCACCACGCGCATCGCACCGCGTTGCAGCAGGCAGTCGGTGAATCCGCCCGTTGACGCGCCGATATCCAGACAGACTTTGCCCGCAGCTTCGATCTGAAAATGATCCAGCGCGCGAGTCAGTTTCAGCCCGCCGCGTCCGACAAATGGCATCGTTTCTTTGACGGTCAGCGGCGCATCAAACGCGACCAGATTCCCGGCTTTGTCCAATCGCTGCTGCTCGCTGAACACTTGCCCGGCCAGAATCAATGCCTGCGCTTTAGTGCGCGTGTCCGCCAGCCCGCGCATCACCAACAGTTTGTCCAGTCGTTCTTTGCTTTTTGATTTCATCACGAGTGCAATTCGTTTTGCCGAATGCGGGCTTTGCTTTTTGATTTCATCACGAGTGCAATTCGTTTTGCCGAAGACGGGCAAGATGTGGGAAGCTGCCGACTGTCGTGCCGTAGTTTCGATGCTGACCAAACACCCGAGCCAAAATGAAGGATGAAATGATGACCGAATCCTCGAATGCCGCCCGCCCTTCCCGATTAGTTATCCATCAATCCCTTTCGCAGTGCAATCAGAGTTCTTCTGCCTCAAGTCTCTTTGCTGAAGATGTGCGCGCCGGTTTGACTGCGCTACAGAAGACGCTGCCGCCGAAATATTTTTACGATGCGTTGGGTTCACAGCTTTTTGAAGCCATCTGTCTGTTGCCGGAATATTACCCGACGCGCGCCGAAGCTGAGATATTTGATAGGTACGCCGCCAAAATCGTTCGGCAACTGCCATCGCCGATTGGCGTCATCGAACTGGGCAGCGGCAGTTCGATCAAAACGCGATTGCTGATCGAAGCCATCCTTGCCCGGCAGGACGAACTGCACTACCAGCCAATGGACATTTCGGCTTCCATTCTGGAATTGAGCGCCGAAGCGCTGTTGGGCAATTTCGACCGGTTGCGAATTACCGGCCACGTTGGCGATTACACCCAGGGCTTCAGTGAGATTGAGCGGCAAACGGGCGAGCGGCTGCTGGCGCTGTTTTTAGGTTCGAACATTGGCAATTACACCATCGCCGAAGCCCGCGATCTGCTGCGAACCATCAGGCGGGCGTTGCAACCGGGCGATGGCTTACTGCTCGGCGCGGATTTGAAAAAGTCCGTTGAGGTTTTGATTCCGGCATATTCCGATGCGCTGGGCGTGACGGCGGCCTTCAATCTGAATCTGCTGGCGCGCATCAACCGCGAGCTTGATGCTGATTTCGACTTGTCGCAATTCCAGCATCGCGCGCTTTACAATGAAGACCTTGGCCGTGTCGAAGCCCATCTGGTCAGCCTTTCGGCGCAAACCATCAACATTCGCGCGCTTGAATTGCAGATTGAATTCCAACCGGGCGAAACCATCCACACCGAAAACTCCTACAAATACGATCTGCCGCAGCTTGCATCATTGGCGGAAGAGACTGGATTCAAGCCAGCTAAAACCTGGTTTGATGGCGAGCGACGATTCAGTTGTAATTTCTGGCTGGCGATCTGAAGCCAAGCGACCTGCTGTCCATCTTCGGCTCAAAAGGCGGGGGATCTGAAGTCATGAACGGCAAACGTGAGATCATTATGTACACACAGAACAAGACAACACAGTTGAAGTATTCGCGTCGGGGCTTTTTCGTTCTCGCCGGAGCAAGACTTTATACCGTTGGACACGCGGCAAACTCGATTGAAGGAATCACGGCGCGACAAGTGATCGAACGCATCCAGAAGCATGTCGATGTCGAGTGGCGCAAAGATACCGTGGACACCTTCAAGATCGGCAATCCCGACACCGTCGTCAAAGGCATCGCCACCTCTTTCAGCGCCACACTCGACGTTTGCCAGCGGGCGCATGCTGCCGGAAAGAACCTGCTGATCGTGCACGAGCCGACCTTCTACAACCACAACGACGAGACGGCTTCTTTAAGCGGCGAAATTTACGAGACCAAACGCAACTTTATCGAAAAAAATGGCCTGGTTATCTGGCGCTTTCACGACCATTGGCACGCGCGCAAACCGGATGGAATCCTGGCCGGAATGACCGCAGCCCTGGGGTGGGAAAAGTATCGCGCGTCCGAACAAGCACGGCAGTTTTCGCTGCCCAGCACGACGCTGGAAGCGCTCGCCCAGAGCATGCAGAGCCGTCTCAACGCGCGCGCCCTGCGCGTCATCGGCGACCCGCAGATGACAGTGCGCCGCGTAGTCTTGATGCCCGGCTTCAACAACTTCCCCGGCATCATGCGGACATTGAACAGCCCCGACGTAGATGTCCTGGTAATTGGCGAGACGCGTGAATGGGAAGGGATTGAATACGCCCGCGATGTGAACACAGCAGGCAAGCGGAAGGGCTTGATCGTGCTCGGCCACGTCCCTTCGGAAGAACGCGGCATGGAGGAGTGCGCCGAGTGGCTGAAGACTTTTATCACCGAAGTGCCGATTCAATACCTGCCGGGTGGCGACCCGTTCTGGCGGCCCAAGCCGTAAAAGTTGAGTCAGATCAGCCACAATTTATTTCGGGTTGAGCAAGAGTGTGTTGGCGACAAACTTCGCTGTAGGTCTCTTGAGAAAGGAAGCTCAATCCCAGATCACCGGAAGAAGCGCGGAATTCGTAATGCTCACATCTCTGGTCAGGATTGCTACGCTTTCGCCTTGTTGTTGCAGAAGCAGCCCAGCAGCGACGATCAACCGGTCGTGCATTTCGGGTACGGCGCGCGCCTGCAAACTCGTTTGCAGCGTGTCCAGATCGAACGGCTTAAATTCAAATCGTGGATCGTTCAGCACCCGATTGAGCAGGATCGGCACACTCGCGATTTTCGTCCGTCTCTTGTCCACAATGTCAACGGCTTCAGCCAGCGCGATCAAAGGAAAGACCAATTCGCTCGCTGGGTCATCGAGAATAGCTTTCGCCGCTGCGCCCAGCCGAGGGCTACTTTCCAAGTACCAGATCAGAGCGTGCGTATCCACGATATATTTACTCGCCATTCAGTTCTTCCTCGGTCGGATGCCATTCGGCGAGTTTGAAATCTTCCTCCGTGGCGAACTCACGCCCGGGCGTATCGCGGAACTCCCCGTAGACCAAATAACGCGATTGATCTTGCCTCTGCGACCGGGATAGTTTTTCGGCCAATTGCCGAATCAGCCGCAACTGCTCCTGCGATGAAAGCGTCAACGCCTGCTGCGCGACTAATTGATATTTGCTGGTTGCCATCTGTCTTCTCCTTCCTGAATGGGATATGGCGCATTGTACCTTGCTCTTCTCGCAGATTCATCTCGGATTGTTCCGTTCCCGGATGTTTCGCTTGCCTATGCCATCGAGACCTTCAAAGAAAAGATATGGCCTGATCTTTTCTTAGCACTTCCCGCTAAGAAAATAACTTTCTCAAGACAACGCAGCGTTGATGAGGCGAAAACAGACCACAAAACGGATTCGTACCGCGACGTTTCTCGACGGCAACGGGCGTTCGATCCACCTGCTTGATCACGCTGTTGCACTCGGGCGGAAGGAGCGATGACCGACCCGACGCTTTATCTGAGCCTCTATTTCAAACAGCATCGAGAGCATTACTACGACCATTTGCAGCGCGTGCGCGAAGATGGCGCGTGGGAGCAATGGCTGGCCTTTTTCCTGACAGGCGTGCTGGAAACTGCGGACTTCGGCATAGCCTCCGCAACCGCGATGTTTGAATTGTTCGCTGCCGACCGCCAGCGCATCGAGGGCATCGGTCGCGCCGCCGGCTCAGTACTGCGCGTGCATCAGCACTTGCAAAAGAAACCGATCACGTCTGTGCAGAGCGCCGCATCGGGCTTAGGCTTGACGACGCCGACAGTCAGAATGGCGCTCGACCATCTGGCGAAACTGCAAATCGTCCGCGAGATCACCGGCAAACGACGCGACCGGCTGTATGTGTATGACCGCTACTTGCAATTGTTACAGGCAGGTGCTGAACCGCTGGGAAAAGAGAGCTAACGGCGTGCCCGATTTGAGCAATGACTTTTTGGTAGGTCAAGAGCACAGGCAAAGGCCTCATCGTGCTCGGCCACGTCCCTTCGGAAGAACGCGGCATGGAAGAATGCGCCAAATGGCTCAAGACCTTTATCACCGAAGTGCCGATTCAATATCTGCCGGGCGGCGACCCGTTCTGGCGGCCCAAACCGTAAGGATCGGAGTCAGATCAGCCACGATTCGTTCCAGATTGAGTAAAGGCTAGTGTGCGGGAAACCCATCACTTGCTTTTATCGGCCGTTTGGCCTTGAGCGTGGAAGTCATCTCGCGCAGATTGGTTTGCAGCAGGCGAAGTTGCCAGACTCGCTTGGTGAAATTACTTGGTTTCGCTGATAATGACCTTCTCATTTGCCACTTAATTTTCAGGTTCTATAACTAACTGATGTTACGCGGCGGAAAATTCGTGTTTTAACTTGACACTGGCGATTCCCTTGAAAATAAAGGGGGGCGCACGCTGACCGATCGGTAAGCCTTTTAGCCATAAATTCTTGCGGCAAAAAGGCTCAGCCGGAAACCCTTGTCAATCGGCTGTTTTCTCAGTGTCAAGCGTAAACCCAAAATCTCGACCGCGTAACATCAGTAACTAAGCCGAGATAGGCTTGACCAACGTCCTGATAGATATAGGCTACATTCTCAACTGAATTTCATTTATTATGAACCGCAGCGTTATTGAACTCGGAAACTTAATCCGTTCCTTTCGGAAGGAACGGGGCCTCACTCAAGAGGAATTAGCACAAGCGGTTGCCTCGAGTCGCTCTGCGATCGCTTTAATGGAGCAGGGGCGTCGGCTCCTGAATTCAGACGCCCTCCAAACTGTAAGTCAATATCTGGGCATTCCCGAGAACTTTGTGGCTCCATTCATGTCACCTGCCCTTCAGAGTCGGCGGAACAAAGTTGCCCCTGAGCCGGTGTCGTTCGTTCCATTTCGGATTATGTGCGTTTCAGGAATAAGTGGATCTGGCAAGACTACGCTTGCTGAAGTAATTGCCCGTACATTCGGAGTCGAAAGAATTGGATCCCACCCAACTGGTCGTGCATATCTCCAGGACTTAGCAAATAACCAGAGGCGCTGGGCGTTTGAGACGCAGGTCGCATTCCTGGTAACTAAAACGTCTCAGATCTTATCTAAGTACGAACGGAACGAGCCATTCGTAATTGAACGCTGGATCAATGAAGACATCTTAGTCTACGAACGTTTATTCCAGGAAATGGGGGCTATAAATCCTCGTAGTCACTCCACTTTTGAAGAGATTGGCAAGTTGATGAGCGACCTTTTGCCGTCACCGGAATATCATTTCTATTGTGAGTGTAGCGCAGAAACGGGTGTAATTTCGTCCTGATGTAGCGATAAATGTAATATCTGCAATAAAATCGGCCCTCCATAAAACGAGAGACTACCTCGTTTGTAGCTTGTCGAGAGCATCAGGAGGACCGAAAATGAAAGCTAGCATAGGCGTCAAC